>CAJUKD010000022.1 GCA_910587235.1 uncultured Muribaculaceae bacterium | reverse complement strand
ATAAAATAACACATTTGTCGAGAATGAAACGAAATCTTAAATGAAAGAGCCGTGAGCGTACATCAGATTTATTCGTCTGAGCTTGCCTCGTTTCAAAAATTATGAGTATTTTTGTGCGCAAAATTACGATTTGGAGTTACGGCTACTTCATCATAACTCGGATTTTTGGGCTGCGAGAAGGTGTACTTTCCTGAGTTGGCAGAGGTAAAAACAGGCAAATTGCGGCAGTTAAAAATTCTTAACGGGAGCCAAAAATATCAAATCTGATTTCCTCGGCTTTCCGTCAACTTCCACAAAAGTACACGATTAGTACCCAAGCCATCTCAAACCCCTCTGAGAATCAGCCAATTTGCCCAAATAAGAAAAAATGTGTAATTTTACGCATCATTTTACCCTACAGCCTCAAAGTCTGAATCATACTTATTTATAACCATAAAAAACGATGAAAATCCAAAACTTATTTATCGGCGGAGCCATGGTTCTTGTACTCGCTGCCGGATGCAAAGCAAAAGTCGAACCGACTCCGGCCGACACTCCTACACAGGACGAGGTAATCCTGCACGCCTGGTCATGGAATCTTGATACCATCGCCGCAAACATGAAACTAATAGCTGAATCGGGCTATGATTTCGTGCAGACATCTCCAGTGCAGACATGCTATGTCGGTGAAGACGGAGGCATGGCGCTCTTCAGCCGGGAAGGCGACAGCATCAAAGGCAAATGGTACTACTATTACCAACCCACCGACTGGAAGATAGGCAACTATGAAATCGGTGACCGCGACGCTTTCAAGGCTATGTGCGACAGTGCCCGCAAATACGGCGTGCGCGTGATTGTCGACGTGCTTCCCAATCACACTGCTGTCGACGACAAAGCCGTATTGCCTTCGCTCGACAATGCCGTGGGCGGCCATGAGAACCTGTTCCATGCCAACGGATTCACCCCTATCACCGACTACAACGACCGCCTGCAGTGTACCACAGGTGAAATGGGCGGGCTGAAAGATGTCAACACCGAAAATCCCGACTTCCAGCATTACTACATGACTTATGTCAACGATCTGATCAGCCTCGGGGCACGCGGATTCCGCTATGACACAGCCAAGCACATAGGCCTGCCGTCCGATCCGCTCGATCCTAAGACCGAAGCCAACGGATGGACTAACGATTTCTGGGACGTAGCCACAGGACGCAAGGATGTCAAAGGCCTTAGCCTTCTGATGCCCGACAGTCTTTTCATATATGGAGAAGTACTTCAAGACAAGAACGTCAAGGAAACAGAATACGCCGAATATATGGATCTCACAGCCAGTGCCTACGGCCATATTCTGCGCAAAGCTCTTGAAAAAGGGTCGGCAGCGGATGCCGGACTTGAAGAGTGGCACCATTCCGCCGATCCATCGAAACTCGTCACATGGGTTGAAAGTCACGATACTTACTGCAATGCTCATGAATCGGCAGGCCTTTCCGACGAACAGATACGTGCCGGATGGGTGTTCCTGACGGCACGCCAGAACGGACGTCCGCTTTTCTACAGCCGTCCTGCCGGCAGCACCCGCGAGAACTATTGGGGCAGCAACCGCATCGGCGCACGAGGCAACGACGAGTTCTTCAATCCCGAAGTCGTGGCTGTCAACAAGTTCCGCAAAGCCATGTCGGGACAAGCTGAGAACACATTCACTACACTCAGCGGCGAAATCGTCGAGGTATGCCGCGGAAACCGCGGAGCTGCCGTGATAAATTTCAGCGCAGAACCTGTCGATTTTGAAATAGCCACTACTCTGCCCGACGGAAAATACACCGACGGAGTACATGGCTCGGTATTCACTGTAAGCGACGGCACTCTCACCGGCTCTGCCGCGCCTTTAGCTTCTTATATCCTTTACGCGAAATAATACAGCTTCGAAGTCCCTGAAAGAAGAGGGTTGGCCCAAACAACAGGCCAACCCTCTTTCTATTATAACAACTATTGAAAAAATCAATGGAAAACACGGCTCGGAACCACACATAAGCAGTTCCTTTGCAAAAAAAATTAACGACACGATTATGAATACTCCATTGATCACCTGGTGCTGCGTAGTAGGCATACTGACAGCGGTAATCCTCGCACACACCATAATTTATCTTACCGGCCGCAAGCACAAAAGAAAGAAAATATTCGGAATAGCCTCCGAACGTGAAATTCTATTTATTCCCGGCGACAACACAGAAAATGACGATTATGACTGCGAGGACTGAACAACGCCCGTCATCGGAACAAGTATGCCATTTTTTGTCAGAATATGCCTCTTGGCTGCTTGGCTGCGGAGCTACATGCATACGCCTTGAAATGAACCTCACGAGAATAGCCATGGCATTCGGCAAAAACGTAGAACTGTACATCACCCCACGTCACATCCATCTGTCCGTGACCGACACTATAAGTCCGGCATTGAAAGCTGCCACATGCATAGTATCAGTCCGCCATATACCGACATCGTTCAATATAAATACGAGGCTTAGCCGCCTGAGTTGGGAAATCGCCGACAGGAAAACCGGTTTCAAAGAAGCGGAAAAATATTTCAGGCAGATTGTAAGCAACGACATCCAGAGCAAAGCGCTTGTTCTGATGCTCGTTTCGGTAGCCAACGCATCGTTTTGCGGCCTTTTCGGAGGCGACAGCATAGCAATGGCGACAACCGGTATAGCAACTCTCGCAGGTTATTATATTAAACAGCGAATGCTCAGCTTAGGCATAGACCTACGCGCCACAGTGTTCGTATGCTCGTTCGTATCAGTAGTAATAGCTGCATCCGGAAGCATATTTCATTCATGTCCATCTGATATAGCACTCGCTACAAGTGTACTTTACCTTATTCCCGGAGTCCCTTTCCTCAATTCATTCAGCGATATGCTATACAGGTATTATATCTGCGCGCTCAGCCGTTTCATGGATGCTCTTGTCATCACAGCCTGCCTCTCGGCCGGCATGTGTTGCGGAATGTTACTGATGAATGCCGGTATGTTCTAAAAAAAGAATAATATAATATGTTGTACAAAATTTTATATGACGCATTACTCGCAGCGATAGCTGCAATCGGATTTTCCGCAATAAGCAGGCCACCGCGCCACGCCTATTTTTTTTGTGCTCTTCTGGCTGCGGCAGGCCACGCCCTTCGTTTCGCCCTTATGGGTACTGAATTGGCAGACATCCATATCATCCCAGCTACGATTGTAGCGGCCACTGTTACCGGAGTGCTTGCAGTGCTTGTTTCACCTATAGCCCGTATGCCCGCGGAAGCATGTCTTTTTCCAGCTCTGCTGCCCATGATTCCGGGAATTTACGCATATAAGGCTTTCGGAGCACTGGCCTTGTGCATGCTGTGCGAGAGCAAGGATGTTTTCTGGCATAATTTCTACCTGTTCTCTCATAACGCCATCACATGCACTGCCGTGCTTTTGTGCCTGGTAGCAGGAGGCAGCATTCCTGTTTTTATATTCAAAAATTTATCTTTTAGTGCCACAAGATAAAAATAAATAATATTTTTGCATATTAAATGATTTAACTGTAATGGAATTGCGTCAGCTGAAATATTTTATCAAAGTAGCCGAAACATTGAATTTTTCCGAGGCGGCTAAATTATCGTGCGTCACCCAAAGCACTCTGTCGCAACAGATCAAACAGCTTGAAAATGAACTTGGCTCCCAACTACTTGTCCGCAGCAGCCACAACGTGGCACTGACGGAAGCGGGAGCGGAACTTCTGCCATACGCACGCCGCACGCTCCATGAAGCGGAATTATGCCGCACAAGAATGGACGACCTCAACAAATTGACAGCAGGCACCTTGAATATAGGCGTTACATATTCATTCAGTCCGATATTGACTGAAACGCTAGTTTCATTCATGAAAATGTATCCCGGGATAAAACTCAACATTTTCTATAAGCCCATGGCTGAGCTGATGGAACTACTCAGGAGCCGGAAGGTCGACTTCGTCCTTGCTTTCAGACCCACTAAACCTGTCGACGGAGTTGAATCGCACATCTTGTTCCAGAATTATCTTTCGGCAATAGTAAGTTCACGTCATCCATTGGCGTCAAAATCCAGAATCAGTCTGTCGGACCTCGAAAATTACGATCTGGCTCTCCCGTCACAAGGTTTACAGGCTCGCAACGCATTCGAGCATATCATCACTCCCGACCACCATTTCCGCATAAGAATAGAACTTAACGAAGTCAACATACTTCTTACGTTGATACGCCAGAGTTTTCTGGTATCCGTTCTTGCTGAAGCTTCCATACACAATGAAAACGGTATAAAAGCCATCCCGCTCGATCTTCCCGACAATGAAATGACCGGATGTGTGCATACCCTCAAGGATAGTTACCGGAAACACTCGATGCAGGAATTCATTAGGTTGTTAAGTGATTCTTTTGCCGTAAAAGAACGGCAGAACGCATGGATTTAAATTTATAATATCAAAAATAAGATTTATAATGGAATACAGATTTTGTGGAAAAAGCGGTTTGCAACTGCCGGTCATATCGTTGGGTATGTGGCATAATTTCGGCGACACCGACCGCTTCTCGACCATGCAGGAAATAGCTTTCAGGGCTTTCGACTGCGGAGTGACACACTTTGACCTTGCCAACAACTACGGACCTCCTCCTGGAAGCGCCGAGTCGAATTTCGGCAAAATAATGGAGCGCGGCCTTAAAACACACCGCGATGAAATAATCGTATCGTCGAAAGCCGGCCACCTGATGTGGGACGGTCCTTACGGCGACGGAGGTTCGCGCAAGTACATAATGGCAAGCATAGACCAGAGCCTGAAACGAACCGGACTCGAATACTTCGATATATTCTACAGCCACCGCTATTGTCCCGAAACGCCCCTTGAAGAAACCGTACAGGCGCTTATTGACATTGTTCACCGCGGCAAAGCCCTTTATGTCGGACTGTCAAAATACCCCGTAGAAGAGGCTCGTCGTGCATGCGAAATGATGGCGGAACAGCATGTGCGCTGCCTTATCTATCAGGACCGCTACAACATGCTCTGTCGCAAGCCCGAAGACTGTCACTTCGACTTTATGGAAGAACAGGGTCTTGGCTTTATCGCGTTCTCGCCTCTGGCACAAGGTCTTCTCACAAACCGCTATATCAACGGTATTCCCGCTGATTCGCGCGTGGCAAAAAGCGGAGTTTTCCTGCACCGCGAAGACATTACACCGGAAATGGTTGAAAAAATCAAGAAACTTGATGCCATTGCCGCCGACAGGGGGCAGTCGCTCGCACAGATGTCGCTTGCCTGGATTCTAAATAACGACGTTGTAACATCCGTTATCATAGGAGCAAGCTCGGTCAGTCAGCTTGACGACAATCTGCAAGCAGCCGCCAACACTTCATTCTCGCCGGAAGAAATTTCAGAAATAGACCGCATCCTCGGCTAATCCAATGTCAGCCCTCGGCTTCTTCCGGCCTGTCAATTCAGGTCGGAAGCGAGCCTGCGGGATGCAAGAGCGAAAGCGAACACAACAATTCCGAGCAGAACATAGGTGATGGCAGTGGAATGCAACACATTGCCAATTCCGACTATGGGCGAAACCGCGGCTCCCACAACATAGCCGCTTATACCGAGCAATGCTGAAGCTTCTCCGGCACTTTCCCGGCCTTCGTTCATAGCTAAGGTATTGGCGGTAGTGAATATAAGTCCGAGTCCGAAGAGCATCACAATTGAGAAAATTTCGTAAATCAATATACTGTGTATGCAGTATAACGCCACAGCTTCAGCAAGCACGCCGACCGCCATTACCACTGCACCCGTATATGCCGCTTTTTTGAAAGGCTTGAATTTGAGCGCAAGCATTGAGCCGGCTGCCATAAATATTGCATTGAATCCGATCACAAGACCATAGGAAGTCTGCGACAACCCATAATGGCTCTGTAGGATAAAAGGCGACGACGAGATATAAGCGAAAAGCATTCCGAGAGCCGTCCCCTTGAAGCATATATGGATTATTAAAGGACGGTTACGCAAAAGAGAGCCGTAACCTGAAAAAGATTTCATCCACGGTCCGGATACACGCTTTGCAACAGGAAGCGATTCTTTAAGAACAGGTGCGGCGAACAAAAGAAACACAGCGAATATAGCCAATAGCACAAACACGCCTTTCCATCCAAACGCATCCGACGTAATGCCGCCTATCACCGGCGCCGATGCCGGAGCAATACCGTTGATCGCACCTATAAGTGCCATAAGCCTGGCGAGAGCACGGCCTTGATATACGTCGGCCGGAATCGTTCGTGCCAGAAAATATCCGCCCGAAGCACCTATGCCCTGAAAAAGCCTGCAGAGGTTAAAAACATGTATAGACGGAGAAAACACACTCACCACAGCGGATACTATAAAGAGCACGATAGAAGCGACAAGCACAGGCCGTCGGCCTATGCGGTCACTGACAGGCCCCAGTATAAACTGGCCCAATGCAAGCCCTGCCATACCCATCGTCAGCCCCATTTGCCCAAGAGATACGGAACATCCGAAAAACCGGCACATCGCCGGAAGTGCAGGCGTATACATGTCGTTTACAAAAGAGCCGAGAGAGCTGAGCAACACAAGACAGGCTACAAGAAATACATAGTAGTGCTTGTCGGACTGTAGTTTCGCAGCCATGGGCGACTGCTGCGAAAGAAGTGTTGAATTGATATTTGTCCTTTCTTGAGATGTATCCATATATTTTCAAACATGCGTACAATTTAAAATGTTTGCCAAGTCAATAATGTTCGCTTTCAGCCTGGCAAAATCAAATATTTGCTTTTATACCCTGTTTATTGGTAAATTTGCACAAAAAAATATGTGAATATGGCCGATAACTATCTTGAAAAGAAAATGGAAGAGTACCGTCGCGGAAACAGTGCCGGAAATTATACGAGGCGTATGACGCCTAACGGAACCAAGGCCGGCCATATCCTTATGCCATTTCCGTCGCGACGAGTGCTTGTAATAGCCGAAGATGTTCCGTCCGATGACATTGCGATGGGCATAGTGCGCTCTCTATGCACGACCGGATGTCGTGTAGCGTTTACAGGAAATGATTTTTCAGAGGGTCAGAAAGCGGCTCAGTCTACAGGTGGCCAATTCCATAAAGTCCCTAATGGCAATCTTACGGCACTGGACAACGCGATGGCATATATCACCGAGAAATGGGGATCCGTCGAGATACTTATATCCTGTGGAGCAGAGAACGCTTTCAATCATGCGTCCGCTTCACATTTTCTCGATTCCGGCTGTGTCAGGATCATAGTGGGCGAAAACATCACACCAAGCTCCGGAGCAATATCAGTCGAACTCTTGGCCGATACTCCGGTCGATGCAGTCACCCGACTTATACTCTATCTCGCACTTCCTGATTCGGCAATGCTATGCGGGTACAAAATAAAAGTGAGTCCCGACGGAACGCCGGAACTCACCGCTATATAAACCATTGATTTATTACAGTTCTAACGCTCCGACCGCCGGAGTATCGGTTATCGCATAATCAATTACATCGGACACAGTGTCGACATAATGGAAGTTCATTCCGTCGAGATATCGTGCCGGTATGTCCTCAATGTCGCGCCTGTTTCGTTTGCTCAGTACTATCGTTTCAATACCCGCGCGCTTTGCGGCAAGGATTTTTTCGCGTATGCCACCTACAGGCAGAACTTTACCACGCAGTGTGATTTCACCTGTCATGGCAATCCGTTCGGCGACACGCCGCTGCAAGAATGTAGAAACAATCGATGTGGCAATCGTTATGCCGGCCGACGGACCGTCCTTCGGAATGGCACCTTCGGGGAAGTGTATGTGCAAGTTGTATTTTCCGAAAAGCGCAGGATCTATGCCGAGCACTTTGGCATGAGCCTTCACCCATTCCAAGGCTATTGTGGCCGATTCTTTCATCACATTTCCGAGATTGCCCGTTATTGTCAGGCGTTCGCCGTTGCCGGGCGACAGCGATGATTCCGCCATCAGGATTTCGCCGCCGACTTCTGTCCATGCCAGACCCGTCACCACTCCGGCGAATTCATTGCCTTCATAACTGTCGGATTCGCGAGGTGCAAGTCCGAGCAGGTCGTACAAATCGTCGGGAGTGACAGGCGAAGGAAAATCGCGTATCTCCATCTTGAACATCACGGCCTTACGAGCCAGCGCGGAAAGCTTTTTCTCAAGCTGGCGCACACCGCTTTCCGAAGTATAGCGGGCAATAATGGCTGACAAACCATCGTCGGTGATGCTGAGATCGGCTTCCGTCAGCTTGTGTTCGCCGAGTATTCTCGGCAAAAGATGACGGCGGGCTATTTCCATTTTTTCTTCAAGCACATAGCCGCTGATATCTATAATCTCCATACGGTCGAGCAGCGGACGGGCAAGTGTGGAAAGTGTGTTGGCCGTGGCTATGAAGAGAACTCGGGAGAGATCGTAATCCACATCTATATAATTGTCGTGGAAGCGGCAGTTCTGCTCGGGGTCGAGCACCTCGAGCAACGCGGCAGCGGGATCGCCTTTAAAGTCGGCTCCTATCTTGTCGATTTCGTCAAGGAGGAGTATGGGATTGGAAACACCCACTCGCTTCATGGCTTCTATGATACGCCCGGGCATTGCTCCAACGTATGTGCGTCGGTGTCCTCGGATTTCAGCTTCGTCATGGAGGCCGCCGAGCGACACACGCTCATATTTGCGTCCGAGCGCACGGGCCAGCGAGCGGCCAATCGACGTCTTGCCGACACCGGGAGCACCGACCAGACATATAATCGGTGCCTTGCCGCGCGGATTATGCATCAGTACTGCAAGCTGTTCAAGTATGCGCTCCTTTACTTTTTCCAGTCCGTAGTGGTCGGATTCGAGGATGTCACGTGCCGAATTCAGGTTATTATTTGTCGAAGTAAGCACATTCCACGGCAGAGCGAGCAATGTTTCAAGATAACTGAACTGTACCGAATAATCGGGCGACTGCGGATTATAACGCCTCAACTTGTCGCTTTCACGTATAAATGTGTCCATCACGGCCTTCGGCATATCGAGCGCACGGGCTTTCTTTACAAGCTCGTCGATTTCGTCGGCACTGTCGCCGTACAGTTCCTCGCGTATGGTATCCATCTGTTGCTGAAGGAATGCCGAACGTTGGTTTTCCTCCATATTCCGGCGCGCGCGACTCATTATGTTGCGCGTAATGTCAAGTTTCTGTTCCAGACCTGTCAGTTCTGTCAGAAGACCGTAGGCACGGTCGGCAAGTTGCGATTTTGAGAGCAGCCCGCATTTCGCCTTAGGATCGAAAGGCAGGTTTGTAGCGGCGAAATTGACGAATTCATCGTTGTCCGTTATATTCTTCAGATTCTCTACTATGACAGTCGCGTCAGAGGACTGTTCGAGAATTTCATGCGAAAGTTTGCGCACCTGTTCCACAAGAAGGCCGTATTCATACTCATTGTCGGCCTTGACGTCGGGTATGGTTTTCACGCGCGCCGTCAGCTGCGCTTCTGGCATCGATGTTCCTCGTCCGCGACCCATTATGCGGAATTTGCCGCGTGCCTGCACCACAGCGGTATAGTTGCCGTCGGGCAGTTTGATCAGCTTGAGAATATCGGCAAACACACCGTATTTATATAATCCCGTAGTGACAGCCGGGGTATCCTCGTCTGCATCGATCTGACAGACAATGCCGACAGGCATAGCCGCCTCATGCGCACGTTTGGCGGTAAGCAATGAATTGGGGCGTCCAAGGGAAATCGGGATTGTCACACCGGGAAAGAGGACAAGATTACGGGTAGCTATAACCGGCAGATCCTCGCAATCGGGCGCGTTACGGCGCCCCTCGGCATCGAGGCTTATGTCGATGCCAAGGCCATGAAATTCAATATCTTCGATGGAGTCCTTATTTTCGTTGTCGTTGGCCATGTTTTCGGTGGTCTTTTGTATTCTGTAGTCTTTTTATTTTCAATACTGCAAAAGGAGTGCCAAAATTACAAAATTCCCGTCGTAGAGCAGTCGGCTGTCAGATAAAAATCGTTAAAATCCATTCTTGCTGACTATATGTCGGCAATATGTTGTGAAACATAAAACCGAGGTGTAGTTTTACAGCATTTTTTTCATAAATTGCACTCGCCAAACGATAAATCGGCGGCAAAAAAATAAAATCACCATTTATCCCTTAATATCATGAAGATATATAAATCCAATGAAATCAAGAACATAGCCCTGCTTGGCAGCAAAGGCTCAGGTAAAACCACACTCGCCGAAGCAATGCTTTACGAGTGTGGAGTTATAAAACGCCGTGGCACAATTGACGCTAAAAATACAGTTTCCGACTATTTCCCGGTTGAAAAAGAATACGGCTATTCAGTATTCTCTACAATTTTTTACGCCGAATTTCTCGGCAAAAAGCTGAATGTCATCGACTGCCCCGGAGCGGACGACTTCGTAGGCGCCGCCATCACGGCTCTGAACGTCACCGATACCGGTGTGATCGTAATCAACGGTCAATACGGAGTCGAAGTAGGCACCCAGAATATTTTCCGTACGGCAACGTCGGTCAACAAACCTATAATGTTCGCCCTCAACCAGCTCGACGGCGAAAAAGCCGACTATGAGAACGTGTTCGAACAGATGCGCGAGGTATTCGGCCCCAAAGTGGTGGCGATACAATATCCTCTTGCCTCAGGACCCGGCTTCAATTCCATGATCGACGTTCTTCTGATGAAGAAATATTCGTGGGGACCCGAAGGCGGAGTTCCCGTCATTGAAGAAATCCCCGCCGAAGAGCAGGAACGTGCCCACGAACTTCACCGAATACTTGTCGAGGCCGCCGCGGAAAACGACGAGAGCCTGATGGAAAAATTCTTCGAGAGCGACCATCTTACAGAAGACGAACTGCGCATGGGCATACGTAAAGGTCTTGAGTCACGTTCGATCTACCCTGTTTTCTGCGTAAGTGCCGAAAAGGACATGGGCGTTCGCCGCATGATGGAATTCCTCGGCAATGTCGTTCCTTTTGTGGAAGACATGGCTGCACCTGTCGACACAGCCGGCGACGAAGTGAAGCCCGATGCCGCAGGACCGTTGAGCCTCTATGTGTTCAAGACCACCGTCGAACCGCACATCGGCGAAGTGAGCTATTTCAAGGTAATGTCGGGCACACTGAAAGCCGGCGCCGACCTTGAGAACGTGTCGCGCGGAGGCAAAGAACGCTTCGCCCAGATTTTCTGCGTATGCGGACAGATAAAAACTCCGGTCGACGAACTATGCGCCGGCGACATAGGCGCCACCGTCAAGATGAAAGATGTCCGCACAGGCAACACACTCAATGAAAAAGGCTGCGAATACAGTTTCGATTTCATAAAATATCCTGCGCCGAAATATCAGCGCGCCGTACGTCCCGTCACTGAAAGCGATGCCGAGAAATTGTCTGTCATCCTGACACGTATGCACGAAGAAGATCCGACCTGGCAGATCGAGCAATCCAAGGAACTGAAACAGACCATCGTGTCCGGCCAAGGCGAATTCCACCTCCGTACCTTAAAATGGCGCGTGGAAAACAACGACAAACTACCCATCATATTCGAGGAACCCAAAATTCCCTATCGCGAAACAATCACCCGCGCATCGCGTGCCGACTATCGCCACAAAAAGCAGTCGGGCGGCGCAGGACAGTTCGGCGAAGTACATCTGATCGTGGAGCCGTACACGGAAGACATGCCGGCTCCCGACACCTATCGTTTCGGCAATCAGGAATTCAAGATGAACGTTCGCGACACACAGGAAATACCTCTGGCATGGGGCGGCAAACTCGTTGTCTGCAACTGCATCGTAGGCGGTGCCATTGACACACGATTCATTCCGGCCATTATAAAAGGTCTTATGGATCGCATGGAACAGGGTCCGCTGACAGGTTCATACGCCCGCGACGTTCGCGTATGTATCTACGACGGCAAGATGCACCCCGTCGACTCCAATGAAATCTCGTTCCGCCTCGCAGGCCGCAACGCATTCAGTCAGGCGTTCCGCGAAGCGAACCCGAAAGTGCTCGAACCTGTCTACGACGTCGAAGTGCTCGTGCCCGGCGACGTAATGGGCGATGTAATGAGCGACCTTCAGGGACGCCGTGCAATCATCATGGGCATGTCGTCGGAAAACGGCTTTGAGAAAATCACAGCCAAAGTTCCCTTGAAAGAGATGGCGAACTACTCTACGGCTCTCAGCTCGATCACCGGCGGGCGCTCGTCGTTCAGCATGCGTTTCGCCTCCTACGAACTCGTGCCCGGCGACGTACAGGAAAAACTCCTCAAAGAATACGCCGAAAAGAGCACCGAAGAATAACTACGGTTATATACACAATGCGACCTGCCGCGGCCATATCGCGGCAGGTCGCACTTTTTTTGTTGCCGCTACGGATTTTTTGCTTACCTTTGTAGGACAATTATACAAAAACCGGAATATCACTAAAAACATAAAGATAAAAATGGAAATTACGGGTAAAATCATTGCCGCTCTCCCCGAGGTATCAGGCGTTTCCCGCTCAGGCAACGCATGGAAAAAGAAAGAATATGTACTTGAAACACAGGAAACATATCCCCGCAAGGTGCATTTCACCTGCTTCGGCGACAATGCCGACAAGATAGTGCTGAGCGTAGGCCAGACAGCCACAGTCAGCTTCGACATCGAGAGCCGCGAATACAACGGCCGCTGGTACACAGACATCCGCGCATGGAAAGCCGAAATCGCACAAACTCCCGCAGCCCAGCCCGCAGCACCTGCCGCCTCTCCTTTCGATGCAGGCGTGGCAGTACCTCCGCCCCCGATTGTCAACAATTCCGCTGAAGAAGAATTCCCTTTCTGACCCGACATCGAAACAGACTACAATGGCAATCGAACTTAAAGACTTAACCAAACGCAGCGAAAACTACTCGCAGTGGTACAACGACCTCGTTGTCAAAGCTGATCTTGCCGAACAGTCGGCCGTACGCGGATGTATGGTCATCAAACCCTACGGCTATGCCATCTGGGAAAAGATGCAGCAGACCCTCGACCGCATGTTCAAGGAAACCGGCGTCCAGAACGCCTATTTCCCCCTTCTTATTCCAAAATCATTCCTCTGCCGCGAAGCCGAGCACGTAGAAGGCTTTGCCAAGGAATGCGCCGTGGTAACCCATTACCGACTGAAAAACGATCCGGAAGGACGCGGTGTGGTAGTAGACCCTGAGGCCAGACTCGAAGAAGAACTGATTGTGCGTCCGACTTCAGAAACAATCATCTGGGGAACATACAAGAACTGGATCCACAGCTACCGCGACCTGCCCGTGCTCTGCAACCAGTGGGCCAACGTGATGCGTTGGGAAATGCGCACACGCATGTTCCTGCGCACATCCGAATTTTTATGGCAGGAAGGCCATTGCGCCCATGCCACAGCCGAAGAATCGGAAGCCCGCACAGTGCAGATGATCAATCTTTATGCCGAATTCGCCGAAAAATACATGGCCATGCCGGTGGTGAAAGGTGTCAAGACAGCCAACGAGCGTTTCGCCGGAGCACTGAACACCTACACGATCGAAGCCATGATGCAGGACGGCAAAGCACTGCAATCGGGCACCTCTCACAATCTGGGTCAGAACTTCGCCAAGGCTTTCGACGTGACGTTCGCCAACAAGGACAATCAGCCCGAATATGTATGGGCAAACTCATGGGGCGTATCGACACGCCTGATGGGCGCGCTTATCATGACCCACTCCGACGACAACGGCCTTGTTCTGCCTCCGCATCTGGCTCCTATACAGGTTGTAATCGTACCTATATTCAAGAATGCAGAACAGCTTGCCGCCATCACCGAAAAAGTGATGCCTATAGTTGAACGTCTGCACGAACTCGGAATCTCCGTCAAGTATGACGACGCCGACAACAAGCGCCCGGGCTTCAAGTTCGCCGACTACGAACTCAAAGGCGTGCCAGTTCGTCTTGTAATCGGAGCACGCGACATCGAGAACGGCACAGTCGAACTGATGCGCCGTGACACGCTTGAAAAAGAATCCGCACCTCTCGCCGGCATAGCCGATCACATCAACACCCTGCTCGAAGACATTCAGCAGAATATCTACAACAAGGCTCTTGCCATGCGTCAGGCAAAAACTTACGTCTGCGATTCCTACGACGAATTCAAACAGCGTATCGAGGACGGAGGTTTCTTCCTGTGCCACTGGGACGGCACCACCGAAACCGAGGAGCGTATCAAGGCCGACACCAAAGCGACCATACGCTGCATACCTCTCGACGGCGATGAAACACCCGGTGTATGTATGGTTACAGGCAAGCCCTCCGCTCGCCGCGTGATCATAGCCCGAAACTATTGAAATAAATCCTATGTCCGAACCCGCAATCACAAAAGCACCCCCACGTGTGGCTCTGGTTGTTCCTTGCTACAACGAAGAAGAGGTACTTCCGATGACCCTCCCCGTACTTCTCGATATTCTCGGGAAACTTACGGAGCGGGGGCTTGCGGCGGCGGACAGCTATGTGCTGTGCAGCAATGACGGCAGCCGCGACCGTACGTGGGATATAATTAGCCGATTCAATGACAGCGACCCGCGGGTGAAAGGTATTTCGCTCGCACATAACCGAGGACACCAGAACGCCCTGCTCGCAGGACTGATGCGTGCACGCCGCGACTGCGACGTCAGTATCTCTCTCGATGCCGACCTTCAGGACTCTCCGGAAACCATCTTCGAGATGATGGAAATGTACCATGCCGGGTACGACATCGTCTATGGTGTACGCTCGGATCGCAGCAGCGACACATGGTTCAAACGGGTTACGGCACACGGTTTCTATCGTTTTCAACGTGCCATGGGGCTTGAAACCGTATTCGACCACGCCGACTTCCGCCTGCTCGACCGACGCGCACTCGACTGCCTGTCGGAGTACGACGAAAGCAACCTTTTCCTGCGCGGCATCATGCCTCACATCGGCTTGAAATGGACTACGGTCACCTATCGTCGCTCGCCGCGTTGTGCCGGAGAATCGAAATACCCTCTCAAAGCGATGCTTTCGCTGTCGATCGACGGTATAACATCCTTCACCGCCAAACCGATGCGTCTGATTTTCCTCACAGGACTCGTCATGCTGCTGGCTGACATAGGCGTTGGAATATGGGTATTCACCGCACACTGGCTCGGACAGACCATATCCGGATGGTCGTCGCTGATGCTCTCGCTGTGGTTTCTCGGCAGCCTTGTGTTGATAGCCCTTGGAATCATAGGAGAATATATAGGCAAAATTTTTGTGGAAGTCAAACACCGTCCGCGATTCCACGTGGCCGAAGAAACCAAGAACTGAATTGTCGATTATGGATGCACGCCAATTCCGCAAGCAGCTTTCCGAAAAGCTTTCGATGTCGTCAGAGGAAGTCGACGCACTTACCGAAGGCCTGGCGATGATCATGCGCGAACGCTGCGGCGAACTCGATACTGTTGCCATACCGTCGTTCGGCAACTTTGTTCCGGTCAAGCACGACGAATCCGTCGAAACCGATCTCTCCAGCGGCCGCCGGCTTCTCCTGCCTCCGGAAATCGTTCTTGAATTCACCCCCAGCGGACTGCTGCGAAAACACCTCGGCCATGAATAGCACTGTCAACCTCTCGCAGCTTATAACACGTCTTTCCGAAATCACGGAAAGCGATCCGAACACTGCACGCCGTTTCCTACACGATTTTTTCGCGCTGATAGAAACAGAGCTTGTAGCCGGTAACGAAGTGGATATAAAAGGCATAGGCACATTCCGGCGCCTTGACGGAAGCACCGCCGCCGACAGTACTCCAAGCGTAGGTTTTATTCCGGCCGAATCGCTGGCAGAAGCGATCAATGCCCCATTCGCCATGTTTGAACCGGTGGAACTTGCCGAAGGTGTCGACGAAGCCGCACTCGCGGCATGCGATACGGAACAACCGACGCTTACTGAAGAAGCTGACACGGAAAGCCCATCGCCTGACGAAACAAGCGCCTCGGCAGAAATCAGTCAAGAAGAAATTCAACCTCAGGACGAAACAGAAACCGATCCGGAAGAAATAATGGCTGAAGACAACACTACGGAAGAGGTGGCCGTATGCACTGTCGAGGCAACAGAAAATGAAGTGCTTCAGGACACAGAGCAAATTCCCGGAAATAACTATATTGCGGAATCAGACGATAACTTCGACTCCATCGGAGAACAAGCCGTGCATCGCCGCCGACCGCGTCGCGGTATGTGGGCTTTAGCCGGTCTTATATTCGGACTTTCCGCCGGCTATGGAATTTCATGGCTGACAGCTCCTATGCCTGCTCCTGACTATGATTACGTATTCGAGGAAGAAGTCGAAATCACTGCGGAAAACGATGCTGAAGAGGCATCGTATGCCGAAACCGGAGTCGACGAAACGTCAGAAAATAATACCATAACGCCTGAAGCTGTTGAAACCGGTAAAGCTGCAACAAGCATTCAGGAGGCTCCGGCTGAAAATGAAACCGAAAACACAATCGAAGTCGAGCCAAGCAACGTCGTCTACGATACTGTGACGAAAAACCGCTTTCTCGCCACCATGTCGCGCGCCCATTATGGCGGCGTGATGGAATACTGGGTATATATTTACGAAGCCAACCGCGACAAACTCGGCAACCCCGACCGCATTGAACCGGGTACACGCGTCGTAATCCCGCCGATGAGCAGCTTCGCCCCCGAGGGCGACACCCCGCGTGCGCGAGCCGAAGCCATACGCCTCGCCTCAGAGATCTACGCCCGCTTCCGCTGAAAAGCGAGCTTTTTCCCAAACAGGCAAGACGAATCAAAAAATTTCGTACTTTTGCAGAGTACGACGCGAAGCAGTCCGGAGGGACGTCGCGTTGAGGCTGTTTTTTCAACAAGGGCGTTCTGCGCTTTATCTTTCTACCTCAAAATTTCGCAAACTTTGACTCACAGAAAGGTCCTGCAACGAGGACGCCTGCATGATGTAGTCATATCCGTACGGCCATATCTGTATATGGTCTAATATGATTATATCGGGTGGGCTTTCTTGCGTTGCTTATCCATTGTGAGTCGGGCAATGCGAAAGCCTTGGGATTGTGGATAAGCTGCGAAGCTTCACGCCACTTTTTTATTTTAAAGATCCTCTGAAGCTGAGGAGAAAAAAACATAACTTTATGAAAAACAAACTCATCATTGCCCTGCTTTGCGCATCGGCTGCCGCATCGCCGCTACACGCACAAGAAATCACTGCGAAACAAACATTTCCCACTTTTTATGGGGCTGCTGACGCCTTGGATAAAAATGGGGAGCAGTTTTTTATAATATGGGAAGCCGTCGGCGACAACACGAAATTCACGATTTTTGACGGAATCAATATTGTAAAAGAATTTACCATGCCCGTAAAATACGGGGTCATCAATAACAACCAAGGTTCTTTTGAACCTTACGATCTTTTTGAACTCTATAGGAACCACGATGGCAGTGATATAGCTGCGACTCAGAATCTGTTTAACAACGATGACAAATGGGAAATTACTTGGCGAAAGTCCGACATAAACGGGGAATCATATCTTGTTTATAATGAAGACGGCATCTTGCTCGGAGAATATGCCCCCGAGAAGTATGGCAGTTACCTGATTATACCTCAGTCGAAACAGACTTTGGTCATGGATAAGGATTATGCTAATATGACCACTGAAGACACTTATCGTATATACTCTTTCTACGACAACAATAGCAGCGGAGTCAAGCCGGCGGCGCTTACGCCGGTCGGGCAATCTAACGTTTACCCCAACCCCCTGCCGCAGGGACACACGCTCACAATCGACTTCGGGACCATGCTTGAAGCCGACGGCATGCTGAGCATAATAGACATGAACGGCCGTACAATCTACCGCAGCAGAGTCGCACAAGGAAGCCAAAACACGAAAGTGCCATCGCATCGCTTCGGACGCGGCCGGCTGATCTACGTCGTGGCTGTCGACGGCGCGCCCGTAGCCACAGGCAAAGTAATAGCTGAATAAACTTAATAATATCCATACAAATCATCCAAAAAGGAGTGACGGCTGCCAAATAGCCGCATTCCTTTTTATTTTTTTGCCCAAACAAGCCTTGTGGTTCATAATAATAATTAAAAGTTTGGGGTGTGAAAGGTTAAATAGATAAATTTAACATTCATATTTAACGTGTCACTTGTTATAGTAGTAATTTTGTATGGGTTTTCATGCCCGAGCGCATTATGCCTGACACGAAATAAATTGAAAATAACATATCTTCAGAAACTATGAGCGAAAGCGTCAACATTCGCCAGCTCAACGAGCTGGTTGCAAGCAAAAGCGATTTTATCCGCCTTGTGACCCATGGAATGGACCAGACAATCGTCGGCCAGAAACACCTTGTCGAATCACTGCTTATCTCCCTGCTGGCCAACGGCCATGTGCTGCTTGAAGGAGTGCCCGGTCTTGCAAAGACCCTCGCCATCAAGACTCTCTCTCAGCTTATCGACGCCAAGTACAGCCGCGTACAGTTCACACCTGACCTTCTGCCGGCCGACGTTCTCGGAACCATGATCTACAGTGTGAAAAACGAACAGTTCCAAGTCAAGAAAGGCCCGATTTTCGCCAACTTCGTTCTCGCCGATGAAATCAACCGTGCTCCCGCCAAAGTTCAGAGCGCCCTGCTCGAAGCCATGCAGGAACGTCAGGTGACAATAGGCGACCACACTTTCCCTCTCGACGAACCATTCCTCGTAATGGCCACTCAGAACCCCATCGAGCAGGAAGGCACATATCCGCTTCCCGAAGCCCAGGTCGACCGATTCCTGATGAAAGTCGTGATCGGCTATCCGAGCAAAGACGAGGAACGCACAATCATACGCCAGAACATCAGCAAACAGAAAGTGAACGTTCTGCCCGTGCTCAAGCCCGAAGAGGTGATCGAGGCTCAGAAAATTGTCGAAGAAATCTATGTCGATGAAAAAATCGAACGCTACATAGTCGACATAGTATTTGCCACACGAACACCTAAAGAATACGGACTCGACGACCTCGACGCCTATATTTCCTTCGGTGCATCGCCCCGTGCGTCGATTTCGCTTGCCCGCGCCGCCCGTGCCTACGCATTCCTGCACCAGCGCGGCTACGTAATACCGGAAGATGTGATTGCCGTATGCCACGACGTGCTCCGCCACCGCATCGGACTGACTTACGAAGCCGAGGCTAACAACTTCACCACCGACATGGTGATCACCGATATCCTCGATAAAATACAGGTTCCCTGACCGCAGCCTCTCCTCCCCATATCAACCAAACTTTGATTTATGGACTCAAATGAACTTATAAAAAAAGTTCGCAAGATAGAAATAAAGACGCGCGGACTTTCGCAGAACATCTTCGCCGGCGAATACCATTCGGCATTCAAAGGTCGAGGCATGACTTTTGCGGAAGTACGCGAGTACCAGTACGGCGACGATATCCGCGACATAGACTGGAACGTCACCGCACGCCACAACCACCCCTATGTCAAAGTCTACGAGGAAGAACGTGAACTGACGGTGATGCTGCTTGTCGACGTATCGGCCAGCCGCAACTTCGGAGCCGTCGGCGAGGAAAAACGGCAGATGATCGCCGAAATCGCAGCAACCATAGCGTTCTCGGCCATCCAGAACAACGACAAGATAGGCGCTCTGTTTTTCTCCGACCGCGTCGAGAAGTTCATTACGCCGAAAAAAGGCCGCAAGCACATCCTTTTCCTTATCCGCGAGCTGCTCGACTTCACTCCGCAGAGCCGGGGTACGGACATAGCCGCTGCCGTGCGTTATTTCACCGACGCCTTGAAACGCCGCTGCACAATGTTCCTGATTTCCGACTTCATCGACAGTGGCGACTACCGCACACCTCTGACTGTGGCTATGTCGCGACACGACGTCATGGCAATCCAGGTCTATGACAAACGCGATAGCTCGCTGCCCGATGTAGGACTAATGCGCGTACAGGACTTTGAAACAGGCGCCACCCGCTGGATCGACACTTCATCGTCGCGCGTACGAAAGGCATACGGAAAATGGTGGTACGACCGCCAGCAGCAGATGGCAACATCGTTACGCAGCAACCGCGTGGACTTCGTGTCCGTGGCGACCGACGAGGACTACGTGCGCGCACTGATGGGACTTTTCAAAAACCGCTCGACCGTATGAAAAAAGCAAGACTGAACATAAAAAGCCTTTATCGTCGCCTCTCCATGGCGCTTATGGCGCCGGCATTGCTGGCGTCCGCCGTATCAGCAGCTCCCGCTGGAGTGACGCTCAAAGCATCCGTTGATTCGACGGTGGTAGTGATGGGCGATATTACAAGTCTGCGCCTTCAGGCCATCCTGCCCACAACTTTTATCGACTCCGCCCGCGTGGCCGATATGCCGGCTCCCGACAGCCGCTACGGAGGACTCGATGTAATATCAGTCAAAGCCGATACACTGCTCGGGGATGCCTCAGGCCGATCCACAATCGACTATACATTGACAGTACAGGCTTTTGACCCCGGTACACTTTCCATACCTCCATTCGGCATGGTAGTAGGCTCGTTTCCCGACACGGCATACTCGGACGTGCTCACACTTAAGGTATTGCCTGTCGACGTAGACTCTCTTGAAACAATCCATCCACTGCAAGGCACGGTTTCGGCCCGGTCACGCTGGTATGACTACATACCCACATGGCTTCCGTACGTCCTTCTCGGCCTGCTTTCCTTAGGACTTATCGCCGTAGGCATACTCTATGCCTTCATGGGCAAGAAAATCATTCCGGAGAAAGCCAAGCCCGAAATACCGCCTTACGATCTGGCCGTCAGCAGGCTTAACGAGCTTCAGGCTCGCAAACTGCCGGAAAACGGACATGAGAAAGAATACTATACCGAACTGGTCGACATTCTTCGCCAGTATCTGCACGGTCGCTTCGGCATAAACGCCATGGAAATGACAAGTACACAGATCGTGCGCTCCCTGCGTGCCAACGAAAACACCCGCATGACCGCAGAAGAGATGCGTCCCGTGCTTGCCATGGCCGACTTTGTCAAATTTGCCAAAGTGCGCCCGATGCCCGAAGACAATGTGAAATCATACAACACTGCCGTCAATTTCCTTGAACAGACAAAACCCGTACCGGTTCCCGAAGAAGAACAGGACGCCAAGGATTCCGACGCAAAAAAAACAAAATAATAAAAGATGCAATTCGCACATCCATCGTTCCTTTGGCTGTTCCTGCTATTCATACCGCTTATAGCATGGTATATATGGAAACAGCGCAACGCCAATGCCACTCTGTCGCTGTCGTCGACAGCCGCGTTCGACCGGCTACCGCGCTCGCCGAAGGAATATCTGCGCTATTTCCTTTTTGTGCTCCGCCTGGCCACCCTTGCCTGCGTGATTATCATACTGGCACGCCCTCAGGTCAAGGACAGCTGGCGTGTGACTTCCACCGAGGGAACGGACATCGTCATAGCCATGGACGTATCGTCGAGTATGCTTGCCCGCGACTTCACCCCCGACCGTTTCGGCGCTGCAAAGGAAGTGGCAGCCAAATTCATCGCCGGCCGTGAAGCCGACAACATCGGCATAGTAATCTTCGCCGGTGAAAGTCTGACAGGCGTACCCATGACTGTCGACCGTTCACAGCTTCTGAGCTATCTCCAGAATCTGAACATGAACATGCTTGAGGACGGAACCGCCATAGGCGACGGCATAGCAACCGCGCTCAACCGCCTCAAAGAAGGCAAGGCCAAGAGCAAGAGCATAATACTGCTTACAGACGGCAGCAACAACACCGGCGTCGTAGCACCCGTCACCGCCTCGGAAGTAGCCAAGGAAATGGGAGTGAAAATCTACACCATAGGCGTAGGAACAAACGGCGAAGCCCCCTACCCGACACGCAATTCCATCACCGGCGCAATCGAATTCACTCCGCAGCCCGTAGTTATCGACGAAGCCACACTTCAGACAATAGCAAACAGCACCGGCGGAAAATATTTCCGCGCGACAGGCAACAAAGTGCTACGTGATGTGTTCACCGAAATCGACGCGCTCGAGAAAACACAGATGGACGTACGCCATTTCTCGCATACCGAGGACGATTATATGTTGTGGGCATGGCTTGCGCTCGGATTTTTCGCACTCGAACTTATACTGAGATATACCATCTTGCGCTCCATCCCCTAAGGCGGCGCGGAATACAGAATAAAGAAAACCGACTATGTTTGACTTCGCATATCCGACACACCTCTACCTGCTTGGGCTTATAGTACTGCTGGTAATGCTGTTCTGGTGGACACGCGCATCGCGCAGAGCCAAGTTGCGCCGCTTCGGACGCCCGGAAACAGTCGCCGCCCTGATGCCCGACGCATCGGCCTACACGCCATCCATCAAACTTGTGCTGCAGATGTTCGCTCTGGCAGCTCTTGTAATAATCGTCGCACGTCCGCGTGCAGGCGCCAAAGAGCAGGAAAGCACATCGGCTGGTATCGAGATCATGATTGCTTTCGACGTGTCGAACTCCATGCTCGCATCGTCCAACGACGCTGCCGACGGAATTCCGCGCCTCGACCGCGCGCGCCTGCTTCTCGAAAAACTTGTCGACAAGCTCGACAACGACAAAGTAGGCCTTATAGTCTATGCCGGCGAACCTAAAGTCCAGCTTCCGCTTACATCCGACTTCTACAGCGCCAAAATGTACCTAAACGAACTCAATCCTTCGATGATTGTCAATCAGGGTACCGACATCTCCGAAGCCATAAAAATGGCGATGAACGGATTCTCGCCGGCCGAAGACATGCACAAGGCAATAATACTCATCACCGACGCCGAAGACCACGAAGGCGAAGCTGTCAAAGCCGCCGGACTTGCCGCCGAAAACGGCATACAGGTCGACGTTGTCGGACTCGGATCAGCCAAAGGCGCACCGATACCCGTGCCCGGCGGACGACGCGGACAGTACATGACCGATCGTGAAGGTCAGACCGTAATAACAACTATAAACGAACAGCTCGGACGTGAAATAGCCGCCGCAGGCGACGGCATCTACGTGAACGGTGCCTCCGGATCCGCCCTCAACGACCTTATCGGACAACTCGACAAACTGCAGAAATCAGAGTTCAAGACAATTAACTACAGCGCATCGGCAGAACAATTCCCCACTTTCGCCGTAATCGCATTTCTGCTACTGCTGATCGAACTATTCATTCTCGACCGCAAGATCAGCTGGCTCAAGGGTATAAACTTCTTTAGCAAAGAACAGTCAGAGAAACACTGAAAACCATGACAAAAGTCAAGACCTACATACAACGCCTGCTTGTGATCGCAGCCTTTGCCGCAATCGCGTTGCCCTACGGCTTCGCGGCTGACCATGCGTCTTTCGAAAAATCAACAAAAGCGGAACGAAACTTCATCCGTTCGGGCAATAAAGCCATGGAGAGCGAAAAATACCACGAAGCTCTCGAGGACTACGAACGTGCGCTCGATGTGAATCCACTTTCATTAAGGGCGAACTACAACAAAGCACGAGCACTGCTCGAACTGTCGAGCGACGACAACAAAGGCACACGCAACGACCCTCGCGCCGCCGCCGACTCCATTCTTCAACGCGTAGCCGAACAGGCAAAAAAATTCGACACTGAAGTCGCTGCCAAAGCGTTCTATAATCTCGGAAATATGGCTTTCAACGATCAGAACTACGACCGCAGCATCGACATGTACAAAAAATCGCTGAGAATCGAACCGGAAAACATGCAGACCCGGGAGAACCTGCGTCTGGCACAGCTCAAAAAACAAGAGCAGGAACAGCAAGAGCAAAATCAGGACAAACAAGATCAGAAGCAGGATCAACAACAGGAACAGCAACAGAACCAAGACCAGCAGCAGGATCAACAGCAACAACAGGAACAACAACAGCAGCAGGAACAGCAACAAATGACAGGAAGCGCCCAACAGATTCTCCAGTCCATGCAGAACAAAGAGAACCGGACACGCAAGAAAGTCAATGCCCAGGAACAACCCTCCGGCCGGCCGCAGCATGAAAAACCCTGGTAACCCATTATCTCTTCTCCACTATCTCATCTCTTATCTAAAACACAGACAGATATGATACGGAGTCTACGTTTCACACTTGCCATCATAAGCGCACTGACAGCATTCGCGCTCGGGGCACAGCAGCCCTCTTTCAGCCTGATTCCGCCCCGCGCTGTCGTACAGGGACGGAATTTCACACTGACATTCCGCCTAAGCGACGGCGAAGCCAATCCGCCGGCTGCACCGACACTCGACGGCTGCACCCTGCTCTACGGACCGTCGACATCGACAATGTACAACACGTCGATTGTCAACGGCCGCATGACATCCAGTTCGTCAATCGACTACTCTTTTGTCTATAAAGCCGACAAACCGGGCAGCGTCACAGTCCCGGCTGTAACCATCACGGTAGAAGGCAAGAAACTCTCATCCCGCGAAAGCAATTTCAATATTCTTCCCGATGACAGCGCCCCCGCAGCATCCGGAAGCCAGGGCAACCGCCACGGACACCCCGACGACCCCTCATCCCGGGCACCCGGCCGGATAGAAGCTTCAGATCTGCTCGTACGGGTATTCTTCTCAAAATCGAAAGTCTACGAACAGGAGCCGGTCATCGCCACCATCAAAGTATATACCAAATACGACATCAGCTCATTCCTGGTAACCACACAGCCTGCATTCGAAGGCTTCCTGTGCGAAGAACTGCCGGTGAACCTCGAAGCCGAACTTGAACATTACAATGGCCAGAACTATCATACCGCCGTACTGAAGCGCCTGTTGCTCTATCCGCAGAAAGCAGGTAAACTCAGTGTCAACTCAGGCAAATATGATGTAACCCTCGTTCAACAGGAAATAGTCAACATGGGCTTTTTCCGCACCACACGCCCTGTCGAACGTCAGGTGACTACCTCATCCAATGCCGCCACCCTGACCGTCGAAGCTCTTCCCGAACCGCGTCCGGCCGGATTCAATGGCGCGGTAGGACACTTCAGTGTAGCCACGGAACTCACGCCCGAACTGCTCCGCACCAATGAAGCCGCCACCTATTCATATATAGTAAAAGGCACAGGCAATATCAAGTACCTGAGCGAACCCTCTGTCGAATTCCCGGCCGGCATAGATGCATATACGCCAAAGACCGACATAAACACCCGCGTTTCAGGCGCAAATATGACAGGCACATATCGTACCGACTTCACAATCGTTCCTCAGGAAATAGGTGATTTCAGTATTCCCGGCACAAATTTCGTATACTTCAATCCCGACAGCCGCAGCTATGAAACCATAGAAGTCGCCGCCCGCGATTTCAAAGTCGTGCGCGGAGCTACCACTTCGGGCGTCATAAGCGACGAACAGACCGCCGTACAGGCCGAAATCGAAGACATCAACCACATACATCGCTCCGATTCATCAAAACAGCGCCACAGCATCAGCTACACAATCGACAGTCCCTGGTACTGGCTTGCTTACGTGTGTGCCACCGCACTTCTTGCCGGCATCGTGCTGGCCTACCGACGCCGCATTCGCCTTGACGCTGACGTCACCGGACGACGCCTCGCACGCGCCGGACGCGTAGCCAACCGCCGCCTCAAAGAGGCTCGAGGATATATGAACAGCCATCGCAACGAACTTTTCTACGACTCGCTCGCAAAAGCCCTCTGGGGGTACATAGGCGATAAACTGTCGATAGCCCCGTCACAGCTTATGCGCGACAACATTGCTGAAAAGTTACGTTCCTTCGGAGCATCGGCAGAAACCACAGATCAGGTCATCGACGTGCTCGACCTCTGCGAAATGGCTCGTTTCACACCAAACCACTCCGACCGCGAGGTAGCCGAACTCTACGACAAAGCCGTCGCAGCCATACACGGAATCGAATCCGTAAGAAAATAATTCCGGAACCATACCCATACACAAAAGCTCAAAGATGAAACGCTTCTTATTATCAATAATAAGTGCCATTGTCATGACAGCCGCACCGATTGCGGCAACCGCGGCTTCACCGGCACAGCAGGCAGACTCGGCATATAACAAGGAAGACTACCGCGGAGCCATATCGCTCTACAAGCAAGCAATCGACTCCGACGGAGTGTCGGCCGACATATATTACAATCTCGGCAACGCATATTTTCGCAACGGCCAGCCCGGAATGGCTGTTGTCAGCTACGAACGCGCCCTCAAACTCGAGCCGTCGCACACCGACGCACGCCACAACCTCGCCTTTGTCCGCAGCCGCATACAAGACCTGCCTGAAGACGACAGTTCGTTCCTTGTCAACCTGCACCACGGCATACGCGATTTCGCATCGGCCAACACATGGGCATGGATAGCATTTGCCATTTTCATTAGCCTTCTTGGCTGCGTCGCACTTTATATTTTCTCCCGTAATGTGGGTCTGCGCAAGACCGGATTCTTCGGCGGCATAACATTGCTTTTCATTTTCATATATGCAATAGTACTCGCCCGCGGCAGTGCCATAAACGCTTCAAGCCATGAAACGGCAGTCGTCATTGTCCCCACGACACACCTCAGTTCCACACCGAGAGCCGCACGCAACGCCACCGACAAGGTAGTCCCCATCCACGAAGGAACAAAAGTCGAAATCATTGATTCCATTCCGACTCCCGACGACCCACGCTCGCCAAAATGGTACAATGTTAAAATCAACAACAGCTCAAGTGCATGGGTCCGCTCTGTCGACGTTGAACGTATCTGACAATCAATACATTCTAATTCCTTTATGAATTACATGCTATAAAACATATTCTTTTTTTCGCCAAATTCTTTGTTATATAGAAAAAATGCGACTAACTTTATAGCACAAACAATAAATTGTAACTTAACTCATAAAACGGACTACTGATATGACAAAGACAATCACTTTCAACGAGCTTCGTCGCCTCAAAGACAGACTGCCCGACGGCTCGATGCATAAAATCGCAGACCGTCTTAACACCACCGTTCAGACCGTGCGCAACTATTTCGGAGGCAGCAATTATGACTTCGGCCGGAACTGTGGTGTCCACATCGAGCCGGGTCCTGACGGCGGCATTGTCGTCCTCGACGATTCAACGATCTACGATATGGCCGTCGAAATCCTCCAGAGCGAGGAAGCTGAGTAACAGGCATATTTTAAAAAGCTCTACCGAGGGTTTGCGGCAGTCCCGATTAAGCTGTCGCAAACCCTCGGATGCTAAAAACAGATACCGTAATGTCGCGCTTTATAACAGTAGCAATCCATACCTACGAACGTGCGCTATCACTGCGTTCGATACTTGAGAACGAAGGTATAGAAGTTGAACTGAACAATGTAAATCTCGAAGTCCCCGGACTCTCGTCGGGAGTAAGGGTGCGCATACGCGAGGAAGATCTGCCCTTGGCTTTGCGTATAATCGAAAATGCCGAACTCTTCGGTGTGAACTCGTCAGGCACAGCTCAGACTCTGTCACACACCATAATGATTCCTGTCGACCTTAGCGAGAACTCATTCAAGGCAGCATCTGTAGGCGTACGACTCGCCGCTCGCCATAAAGCCGCGATATGCCTGCTATACAGCTATATCGATCCGTATATCGCCGGCAATATGCAATTTACCGACAGCCTGACATACGAAATAGGAGAAACTGGCGCACGAGCACAGATGGTTGAAAACGCTGAAAAGCTGATGAAAAATTTCGCCGACCGCCTGCGGGCATCAATGAAAAAAGGCGAACTCCCGGCAGTGAAAATGCGGCATAAAGTAGTGGAAGGTGTTCCGGAAGATGCCATAACCGAATGTGCAAAAGCTGAAACGCCCTACCTTATTATAATGGGTACACGTGGAGCCGACAAAAAAGGGAAAGATATGATAGGCAGTGTTACGGCCGAGGTTCTCGACGACGGACGCTTCACCGTTCTAACCGTTCCCGAACCTGTCGATGCCGAAACCTCGCTGCGTCCCCGCAACATTCTTTTCTTCAGCAATCTTAACCAGGACGACATTCTCGCGCTTGACACTCTGTACCGTACTTTCGACGATGCCGAAGCCCATGTGACAATAGTGCATGTGCCCAAACGCAAACGCTTTTCCGATACTTCGACAGGCAAAGCTCTCGACCGTCTTGGCGAATATTGCAGGAAAAACTTCCATCACTACCATTTCAAGACAGTTCCTCTGAACGGAAATGTCGACATAGAAGAATTCGCGGCACTGCAGGCCGAATTCAAATTCGACCTTATCGCGGTTCCGAACCGTCGACGCAACGCATTCAGTCGTCTGTTCAATCCCGGACTTGCACATAAAATACTTTTTCAGACAGATATCCCCATGCTTGTGATTCCGGTCTGATTAAAACCGAACACTCTCCATGAAACTGCTGCTACTCCCCGACAGCATGTGCCGGAAACGGCTTACATTCTTCCTTGCCATGGAAGAATGGGCGGCACGCAGCCTGCCGGCCGACGAATACTTTTTTATATGGGAAGTAGGACCGACTGTCATCTGCGGACGTAATCAGGAAACAGACAAGGAAATCGATATCGAATTCTGTCGATGCTCCGGCATAGATATATGCCGACGTCGCAGCGGAGGCGGAGCTGTGCTGGCCGACAACGACAATTTCATGTTCTCGTACATCGCGCCCGGCGACGACACCGAAAAAATCTTCCACCGCTTCACAGCACGCGTAGCTGCCATGCTGCAGTCGCTTGGACTCGAAGCCGAAGCCCGCGGACGCAACGACATCTACATCGGAGGTCGCAAAATAAGCGGTGGAGCCTACTACAAGCTTCCCGGACGAGGCATAGCGCACAGCACCATGCTTTATTCATTCAATCCCGAAATGATGAGGAAAGCCCTTACGCCATCACGCGGTAAGCTTGAATCAAAAGGCGTCACGTCTGTCGAAGCATCAGTCAGTTCCCTGTCGGCCGAGGGCTTGAGGATGAGTCAACAGGAATTCAAGGACTACATACAGAAAAGCGTGACTGATGACACACTGACTCTCGGCAACGCCGATATTTCAGCTATAGAAGAAATACAACGCCGCTATGACGATCCTGCATTCATTTTCGGAAAAAAGACAGAATACCGCCACACAGCCAGCTCAACAACCTATGTCAAAGGCGCAGGGAACATAGACATAGCAATAGCGATAGCACCCGACGGCACTATCGCCCGATTTGATATAAAAGGCGATTTTTTTGGAAATCGGGATTGCGGAGAAATAGAAAAACGGCTGCAAGGCATAAAAGCCGACATAACGACGATAAAATCAAGGCTTGCGGGATTCGACACCGGAAAAGTGATACACGGTCTGGATACCCGGACTTTTACCGATCTGATCGACCGAACACTGAAAGAAACCACCTGAAACACCTTATATAACCATCAATAAAGATATAGAACCATGGAAAGCAACGACAAAAAAACATGCCTGCATGCCTGTCATGTCGCACTCGGCGCACAGATGATGCCATTCGGAGGCTTCGACATGCCGATCGAGTACAGCGGTCTTGACGCCGAACATCGCGCCGTGCGCGAATCGGTAGGCGTCTTCGATGTTTCTCACATGGGCGAAGTACGCATCAGCGGGAAAGACGCCCTACGCTTTGTGAACCATATTTTCTGCAACGACATTGAAAGTATATCCGACGGTCAGATACTCTACGGCATGATGCTCTACCCCGACGGAGGCACAGTCGACGACCTGTTGGTCTATAGAGTGGCCGAGGATGATTATTTCCTTGTTTTCAATGCATCGAATATCGACAAGGACATTGCATGGATGCACAGTTGCGCCGAAGCCTACGACGTAAAAATAGAAGATCAGTGCGATATCTACGGTGAAATAGCCGTACAGGGACCCGACAGCGAACGCACACTGCGCGAAGTACTCGGCATCGAGGCTGCCGACCTCGCTTTCTACACATTCAAAAGCCTCGGCGGCAATCCGGAAGTCATAGTCAGCCGCACCGGATATACAGGCGAGGACGGTTTCGAGATTTACGCCGCACCGGCCGACATTGTATCAATGTGGGAAAAACTGATGGCAGCCGGAGTCACGCCATGCGGACTCGGATGCCGCGATACATTGCGGTTCGAGGCCGGCTTGCCTCTATATGGCGATGAACTCGCAGCCGACATAAGTCCTGTCGAGGCTGCACTCGGCATGTTCGTCAAGCTCGACAAGCCTGAATTCATCGGTCGCGAAGCCATAGCACGCCAGAAAGAACAAGGCGTAAGCCGTAAGATTGTCGGACTCGAAATAGAAGGTCAGGCCACAGCCCGCCACGGGTTCGAGGTTCTTGATACCGACGACAATGTCATAGGCTCCGTAACCACAGGCTACAACTCGATAACCCTTGGCAAAAACCTTGCCATGGCAATGGTGGACATAGCCCATGCCGCACTCGGCACGCAGCTGAAAGTGCGTATACGCCGTCGCGTCGTGCCGGCAACGGTAATAAAAAAGCGATTCTATACCCCCAACTATAAAAAATAAACAAAACCCTAAAACGAAACAGTCATGACACGCTTTCTCAAATCACACGAATACGCAAGAATCGAAGGTAACAAAGCTTATATCGGAATCTCCGAATATGCGGCTCGCCAGCTCGGAGTGGTGACATACGTCGACATGCCCGACCTCGGAGAAGAATTCGACGCCGGCGACGATTTCGGAGCTATAGAAAGCCGCAAAGCCGCTTCAGATCTCTTTACTCCCGTAAGCGGCGAGGTTATGGAGATCAACGAAACACTTGAAGAAGACCCCACTCTTATAAACAAAGACCCGATGGCAAACTGGATCATCTGTATCGAGATGTCCGATCCGTCCGAGCTTGACTCTCTTATGGATGAAGCAGCATACGCTGCATTCTGCGAAAGCCTGCACTAAACATTCCGGAGCCATGAATCAACACCACTATCTGCCCCACACCGAGGCCGACATAGCGCGCATGCTTGCACGCTGCGGAGCCTCCTCGCTCGACGATTTCTACAGCGATGTCGAGCCTGATCTCCGTATTAAAAAGCCTTACGACGTATGTCCCGGAATGAGCGAACCGGAACTGGACGCCTATATGCGCCGCCTGTCATCAGCCAATCGCGAACTGATATGTTTCGCGGGAGGCGGTTTCTATCACCATCACACTCCTGCAGCAGTCGAAGCCATTACATCCCGCTCCGAATTTCTGACCGCATACACGCCTTATCAGCCCGAAATATCGCAAGGCACACTGCAATATATATTTGAATATCAGTCGATGATGGCCGAACTTACGGGGCTGGATGTCAGCAACGCGTCGATGTACGACGGTGCAACAGCCACAGCCGAAGCCATGATCATGGCAGTAGCCTCAGCACGCAAAAAACGCCGTGTGCTCATATCGGCGACAATCAATCCGGCTGTAGCTGCGGTTGTAGGCACATACGCCGCAGGAGCGGGAATCACAGTAGAAACCATTCCCGAACACGAAGGCATCACCGACCGCACAGCATTCACCGAAATGCTCGGATCCGGAGATGTGGCAGGCGTAATCGTGGCATCGCCAAACTACTACGGCATCCTTGAGGATTACAGCGGGTGGGCCGACGAATGCCATGCCGTCAAAGCCCTGCTTATAATGAACTGCCACGCATCGGCGCTCGGAGTAATCCGCACTCCCGGAGAATGGGGCGCCGACATTGCCTGCGGTGAGGCTCAGTCGCTCGGTATTCCGTTGAACTACGGCGGTCCGGGACTCGGCTATCTGTGCGCACGACGCGATCTGATGCGCAAAATGCCGGGACGCATCGTAGGCGCCACAACCGACGCCGACGGACAACGTGTATTCGTCCTGACTCTACAAGCACGCGAACAGCATATCCGACGCCAGAAAGCGACATCCAACATCTGCTCAAACCAGGGTATCATGACTCTGCACGCGGCCGCCTACCTGTCGCTGATGGGCAGCGAGGGTCTGGCTGAAGTAAACCGCCTCGGAAGTGAAGCCATGCACTCGCTTGCTGAAAAGCTGTGCGCGACCGGACGGATGAGCCTGCTATATCCCGGACGTACATTCCTCAACGAAACGGCATTCAAAATAAACAGACCTCTTGATGCCGACCGCATAATCGACAGCCTCGCAGACCACGGAATCCTCGCGGGAATAAAACTCGACGATGACGCAATTCTTGTCGCAGCCACAGAAATGTGTTCTCCTGCCGATATCGACCGCTATGTTTCACTTGTCAACAATCTCTGAAGCCCCATGAACAGACAATTGTATTCCAAGCTGATATTCGACCTCTCCCACGAAGGACGCAGGGGCTACAGCCTCCCTGAATTCGATTACGGTATTACAAGCTCCATACCCGACAATCTGCGCCGCGAATCAGCTCCTAAGCTTCCCGAGGCCGACGAACTGACCGTAGTACGCCATTACACCAATTCGAGTACCAACAACTTCGGTGTCGACACCGGTTTCTACCCCCTTGGTTCATGTACAATGAAGTACAACCCCAAGGCCGACGAAAGAGCCGTAACCCTGTGCGGCATAGGGCACCTGCATCCGGCGGCTCCCGCATCCACGGTGCAAGGCGCGCTTGAAATCTACCATGTCCTGCAAAAATACCTCAGCGAAATAGGCGGCATGGCTGAATTCACACTCAATCCTTTTGCCGGCGCACACGGAGAATATACCGGACTTATGGTGATAAGAGCCTGGCACCTGTCGCACGACGGTGGAGAAACGCGCCGCAAAGTGCTTGTGCCCGACTCGGCCCACGGTACAAATCCGGCAAGTGCCGCAATGGCAGGATTTGAAATCGAAGAAGTCAAAAGTATGCCCGACGGGACAGTCGATGTCGACGACCTCCGCTCAAAGCTCGACAGCAGTGTCGCGGCAATGATGATGACAAACCCGAATACCGTCGGGATGTTCGAGAAAAATATCCCCGAAATAGCCCGTATGGTTCACGAAGCCGGCGCACTGATGTACTACGACGGTGCAAATCTGAATCCTATGTTAGGCGTATGTCGTCCGGGCGACATGGGCTTCGACGTAATGCACATCAACCTGCACAAGACATTCGCTACTCCTCACGGCGGCGGAGGACCCGGAGCAGGGCCTGTAGGCGTACGCGCAGGCCTTGAAAAATTCCTGCCGGTTCCACGCGTGGTTCGCGACAACGACGGCACATATCGCATTACCGGACTTCCGGATTCATGCGGCCGTGTAAGTTCCTGGCTCGGCAACTACAGCGTTTTCGTAAAAGCTCTGTGCTACATTCTCAGCATGGGTGCCGAAGGACTCGCCAAGGTAGGTCCGCTTGCCACCCTCAATGCCAACTACATCATGCACTCACTATGCGACCTGTACGAACTTCCGATAAAAGGTCCCTGCAAACATGAATTCGTGTTCGACGGTCTGAAAGACAAATCGACCGGAGTAACAACCATGAACGTGGCCAAACGCCTCCTTGATTTCGGCTTCCATGCTCCGACCATCTACTTCCCTCTGCTCTTCCATGAATCGATGATGATAGAACCGACTGAAACGGAAAGCCCGGAAACGATCGACGCTTTCATCGATGTGATGCGCACAATAGCACGCGAAGCTTCTGAAACTCCCGAAATGCTTATCGAAGCCCCGCACAACACTCCGATGCGTCATCCCGACGAAAACGAGGCAGCTCTACACCCTGTTGTAACACTACGCGACCTATGTTCAAAGCAGATCTGATAATCATAGGCGGAGGCCCCGGAGGTTACGAGATTGCCGCTGAAAAAGCATCGGAAGGCTACTCTGTGCTCCTATTCGAACGCGCCGAACTTGGAGGGACATGCCTGAACCGCGGGTGTATACCGACAAAATGCCTTGCGGCGGCGGCAAAAATGCTTTCTGACATGAAACGGGCATCCGAATTCGGCATAGAGATTCAAGGACTGAATGCCGATTATGGAAGCGCTGTACGAAGGGCAGGCGAGGTAATCAGCCGCCTGCGCGGCGACATTGCCGGAAGCCTCGCTTCTGTCAATGTGATCCAAGCCGAGGCAAGCCTTGCCCCTGGGCGCCGTGTACGCGCCGGAGGCGAGGAATACTCCGCCGAAAGAATACTGATTGCCACCGGCTCGAAACCGGCAAGACTGAACATTCCCGGAGCTGAGCTATGTATGGACAGCGACGCATTCCTGCAACTCGACAAGCTGCCGGACAGTGCGGCCATTATCGGAGGCGGTGTGATCGGCCTTGAGTTCGCCTCGATTCTCGCTGCCTATGGATGCGAAGTGACCGTAATAGAATATTGTAAGGAAATACAGCCGAACTTCGACAGTGAGATTGCCAAACGCCTGCGCTCGCTTCTAAGCCGCCGCGGTGTGAAATTCATACTCGGAGCCGCTGTCAAGTCTGTGGAGGAAGGATTCTCGGTCGAATACGAAAACAAACGCGGCATAAACAGACTCGAAAACATCGGGGCCGTGATATGTTGCGTCGGACGTCGCCCGGTGGTTCCGGACGGCTGCGATTCGGCGGGAATAGATCTCGACAGCCGCGGATTCATATCAGTCGACTGCAATATGGCGACTACAGCCGAAGGAATATATGCCGTCGGCGATGTCAATGGCCGAGCCATGTTGGCACACGCCGCCACAGCACAGGCACGTGTGGCTCTTGGCGAAAATGTCAACCTGGACATAATACCTTCCGTAGTGTTCACCGATCCTGAATGTGCATCGGTCGGACTCAGTGAGGACGATTGTGAGAAAGCCGGAAAGGACTTCCGTAAGGTCAAAGCACTTTACAGTTCAAATGGCAAAGCGGAAGCCTCAGGCGAAAGCGATGGCATGGTGAAAGTGATCTATGACAATGCTTCCCGCAAACTCCTCGGTTGCTCGTCTGTCGGCGCCCACGCCGCCGATCTGATAGCCGAAGCCGCAATTGCGCTGACCGCAGGAATGACAGTCGACGACATAGGAAGTTTGACTGTTCATGCCCACCCCACTCTCTCTGAACTACTGGCATCGGCCTGCCGCAATGCCGGCTGTTGAGAAATCACAAAAAACGCATATCACTCTTTTTCCGCCGTATCAGCCTCCGGACATTCGCTTCCGGCCCCGATACGGCGGAAAAATTCACGTTTATAGCTATCGGAAACCGGCACTGATTCCTGACCGAACAATATACGGTTACGTTCCACAGTCCGCACATAATCCATATTTATGATAAAAGAGCGGTGTACACGCATGAACGAATCCGACGGCAATGTCTGCTCCAGAGTTTTCATGCTCATCAGAGTCAGAACCGGGTTTACCTCGCCTTCTACATAAATTTTCACATAATCCTTCAAACCTTCCACATAACGGATGCTGCTTACCGGAATCCTCCTCAGACGATACTCGCTCTTAACTGTAATAAAATCGATGTCCGATGTCCGTGCCTGTCGTTCCGAATAAAAATTCAAAGCCCTTGATGCCGCACGGCGGAAATCGTCGTAGCTCACAGGTTTCAGAAGATAGTCAAGAGCATTCACGCGGAAACCGTCGAGGGCAAAATCGGTATAAGCCGTTATGAATACCACCCTTGTCGATTCCGGAAGCATCTCGGCAAATTCCACACCTGTCAGCCCTGGCATCTGTATGTCAAGGAAAACAAGATCGAAGCGGCGTTCACCAAGAAGCGACAAAGCGTCTACTGCCGAACGTGCCGAGGCTTCGAGTACAAGAAAAGGAGTGCGTTCGACATATCCGGAAATCAGTTTGACGGCCAGTGGTTCGTCGTCGACGACAAGACAGCGTAACGGGTTCATTTTATCTCAGCATTCAAAGGAATTGATAAATCAGTAGTGTACGTATCGGCAGTCACCACGGTAGAAAGACTCGCACGGAAGCCATATAGCAGATGAAGCCTGCGGCGGAGATTGGTAATTCCTATACCTCCGGCCCCGCGGTCTGAAGATTCTTGCGGAAGGAAGTGATTGAAAGTATGGCACCTCAGTCGGCCGCGAGCCACACGTATATCTATTTCAATCTTATCGGACGGACGGCCTGTGTTACCGTATTTCACGGCATTCTCAATCAAAGACACAAGAAGCAGCGGAGCAACAAGCGCATCACTGTGGCCGCCGTCGTCGATTCTGACATCAAGCAGACCGTCGCCGAGGCGCAAGCGCATCAGCGCAATATAATTGTCGATAAATTCCAGTTCGCGCGCAAGCGGAACTTCAGCCGGATTTTCATAAAGCATATAGCGCAACAGAGCCGAAAGCCTGTGGATAGCGCTACGGGCATCATCGGTATTGACATCTATAAGCGCATATATCGTATTTAGTGTATTGAACAGAAAATGCGGATTCAACTGACTCTTAAGATTTTCAAGTTCACGGGCTTTCTGTTCATGATGCAGTTCCCGTCTATGCTCTTCCAACATCTTCCATCTGTCCGACAGACGGATAGCCACAGCCAGGGCGATTGTAAGAATCATCATCACAGCGTCGCGGAGTATGAACGAAAATGATTTCAAAGCATGCCTCGCGCTGTGAATATGTTCGGGACTGACAGTCCGGTGGCGAACAGGCGCATTCATCCGGAACAGGACCGTACTGATAAACAGTGCGACTCCTATGAGCAGGATATTCCACCCTATGAAGCGCCATATCCCGTTGACTGTACCACGGCCTATCGTACGACCTATTACAAAGTAGAAATTAACATAGAATATCGCTATGAATATAGCGCTTTTTATGTAGAATATATGGAAAAACGAAGCCCCACGCCTGTTTGGCATGGATATGTTCATCACCAGTTCCGGAAGAACAAAGATTATCATGATGAATATCAGATGAATCAGGAAGCGGGCTGTTTTTTGCCGTGAAATCGTTGCCATTGTTCTGTTTTTATGCAAAAATAAATCACACGCACAAAACAGGCAAGAAATATCGACAAAGCAGCACATTTCAACGACACACCGTATATATAAATTACACAGCCGGCGGAACAAATTGATTTATCCATTCGTTTTAAATATAGTTTTTAAGCCGACAAGACTATGAAAAGCCTTTTCTGTATTCTGACATTATCCGCTATCGGCATCGCAGCGGTCCACGCACAGGAAGAAAGCCGCCAACCCTTTTTCGGGGTCGAGGCCGCTATGGAAATAACCATTCCCGACAGATCTCATGGGATATATCAGGCGGCATCTGGATTTAAAGCCGGCGGCTTCTACAACATGCCTTTAAAGAACAGCAACTTTTTCTTTGAGCCTGGAGTTCAGGCGTTCTATAATACTCTTGGGCTAAACAATATCATACCGGATAACGGAACTGACGGCATGTACAGCGGCTCCGTACGTAATTTCGGAATCAGAATACCCCTATATCTGGGCTACAGTTTCGATTTGCCGGGAAGACTGAATCTGTCGGTTGCCACAGGCCCTCAGCTAAATATAAATCTCATAACTCGCCGCTATCTTGATCCAAACTTTGTCGCACTGGCTCCTCCGGCTGTCAATCTTTTCAGCGATGGCAAAGGATGGAAACGTGTCGAAGCGCTATGGGGACTAAAACTTAAGCTCACTTTCGCGGAATGCTATAGCGTAGGCATCGACGGAGGAGTCGGGATCTCCCCTCTCGCATCCTACGGCAACCGCGACAATAAAATAAAAATACGACGTGCGTCGGTGGCTATAAGCCTCGGCTACAATTTCCGCTAAGCACGGATCAGAACGTGAAATGAAGTGCTACACGCATCCCTGCGCGGTCTATCGGATAAGGAGTACGGCGATAGCTCAGACGCCACACATAATCCACCCGTATGCAGCGTAATATATTATCAAGACCGGCACTAATTTCCATATATGGTCCCTGATCCATCTTGCGAGTGTCGGCATCAGCTGGAAAGACAAGCAGTTCAGGATTCTCCTCTCCCGGAGTATTACGCCTGTTCAGACCGCCGTAAAGCCCCCGGAATCCAACGACCTCGCGCAGTTTCAGTTTTTTCACGCCCGGCACAAGGTTTAACAAAGCTCCGTTGAGCCAATAGGTGACATCCCACGACACATAGCTTGAATTGACGAATTCCATAGGATTCATCAGGGCGAAACTCTGAGGCTGTATCGTGTACGACAGATTTGCATTAGGGATAAAAAGATCCAGGAAACACGATTTGCCCCAAACATGTCCTCCTCCGACAAATGCGTCGACATAACCGAATGCCGACAGCCAGAAACGTTTGCTTATGTTCATCTCGGTTTTGTTTATACCGAAACGCGATCCAAGTTTGCCCGCAGGAGAATATGTATGCGTAAGCACGAAAACAGGAGCCTCGAGATTGACAGGTACGCGAGTGCTTTTTGTCTGGTAGAACTTCTCTCCCGGAGCATAACGTAACTGAAGAGCCACCGTATTTTCAGTAAAATGACCTATGCTATTGCCATATCCGTCGATAAACGGCAGATAATGCGTCGCTTCCTGACGGGTATTCGCAACCGAAGCCACAAGCGAGAAATTATTATGGAGTTCAAGCGTATAGTCAAGTTTCGTAAGGCGGCGGTAAGTATCACGACGGTCGCTCATACGTTTCAGCGAAAGCACGAAGTTGTCGGCGTTCGTAAAAAGATAATGCTGTCCGGGGCGATCGACATCGTAGCTGTGTGTCAGTCTTAGCGAATGAACAGGAAATTCGCGTGCATGGTAAAGTTTGTCATGGAAAGAATACTCCACTTCAGCTCCGTATTTCCACTTGTGGTCGCGGAATCCGTAAGCACCGTAAGCCTTGGCAAACCAACGGGGCGAGAGATTGGCCGTTGTCATACCGCCGAAACGCAGACGCAGGCCTTCCAGACCGTTATAGCTCGCGAACGTGTTCACCGGTCCTATATCGAAACGGCTGTCAGCACCGCCTGTACGTACATATCCGGAAAACAGAATCTTGAGAACCTTTTCCGACCAGTAGTACAAAGGCACACTGCGCAAACGTTGCAGCAACAAGCTCGTACGGTCTTCGCCGCGACTCATGGCTATTGTGCGGCTCGTTTTCCAATAATCATCGTCACGGTCAAGCGCGATAGCCGACATACGTTCCTTGCCTCCGAAAGAAAATATGGAAGTATCGGCCGGCTGTTTGAAATCGTGACCAGTAAAAGCGAGCGAACGCCGTGTATATAATCCCGGAGTCCCCGGCATTACCTTTATCTCAAGCATCAGATCGTCGAAGTTTTTCAAGCGGCTGCCGTCAGGCGCGCGGCTGAAATCCTGCGAAATGTGCATGTTTTCTATGAAATTCAGATTGATGTCGCGCGGCACGCTCATCTCCACTCTGCGTATGAACATTGTAGAATCTCCGACCGGCACATATACATGTCCGTTGAATCCGAACGAAGCCTTATTATGCGGATAAAAAGCCAGCGCGACACAAGAGTCACCGTCCACAGCCACAGTGTCGACAAGATAGAATTTATAGAAGTCCGGAGCCAGACGCGACAACGGACTGACAAAACGGTTGCCAAGCAACTCGATATCGTCACCGTAAAGATCGACTTCACGAAGCATGTCCTCCAACAATGTACGTACATTTTCCTGCGTAGCTATTTCGTCTACACCTACACTGCGGTAAGCAGCCACATCCTCTTTCTCGCTGCGAGGAGAGCGGCGGAAAAAGACTCGCGAATTCTTCTCCTTTACCGAAACATTCAGCACCGGTTTTCCTGAAACCTCCGATGTGTCGACATGCTCTTTAAGGAATGCAAACTTCCGCAACATGGCATTGTTGTCGTCGGAAGGATCGAAATCGTTCAGACCGAGAGATATACGCTCATATTTATCGTAGGAATAATAATCATGTTTCGCTCTCGGATCTGTCAGCGACGAACGGTCGCGCAGTCTGCGGGCAAAATCCAATGCAGGATTATTCTTTTTTGAATATTTGCTTCGCCCGACCACCACTTCCTTAAGCTCGGTCGGCACGGCGGAAAGTGAAACATCATAAAGATTGAAACTGTTGGTTCCCAAAGGCACCACCTTGCTCTCATAGCCCACACACGACACCTTGATAGATCGGGAACGCATGTCGGGCACCGACATCTCGAAGATACCCCGTTCGTCAGCCACAACACCTGTATTAGGGCCAACAAGCACAACCGAAGCGTGAGGGATGCCCGCAGTTGTCAGCGAATCGCGCACTATGCCTCTGATGAAAGTTCGGCCGCCGGCCCCTGACGCTTCCAGCGCAAAAGGCATCAGCACGAAACAAAGCAGCAAAAGCAACGCAACAATGCCGAGTCGCGACCGCCAGTCTTGCTCCATAGGAGGAAAATAATTATTTTTGCGAACGTACAAGTTCAATGTAAAGCGCTTTATGTCAAAAGAAATAGAACGTAAATATCTGGTTGTAAGCGATTCCTATAAAGAGCTCGCGTCTGAGAAGCATCATATAGTCCAGGCATATCTGTCGACCCGACCCGACGCCACAGTGCGTGTACGCCTTTTCGACGACAAAGCATTCCTGACTGTAAAAGGCCGCAACAAAGGCGCAGTACGCGACGAGTGGGAGTATCCGATCCCGCCTTCCGACGCTCAAGCCATGATAGAGCGATGCAGCACAGAAGGCCATGTAATCGAAAAAACACGCCTGATAGTAGATGCCGGTATGGGGCTTAAATGGGAAATCGACGAATTCCACGGCCACCACCAAGGGCTTATCGTAGCCGAAATCGAACTTCCCGAAGTCGACACGTCCTACACGCTGCCGGATTTCATAGGCGAAGAAGTGACCGACGATCCACGCTACTACAATTCGTCGCTGGCCGGGCTCTGAGGATCACGGCGGACGAGTCGAACGACGTTCTCCACATGCTGGGTATGTGGAAACATGTCAACCGGCTGTACGGCATCGACACGGTACTTGGCATCAAGAAGCGCGATATCGCGTGCCTGAGTGGCCGGATTGCAACTGACATACACTATGACAGGCGGTTCTGCACGCAGAATCACATCCACCACATCCTGATGCATGCCTGCACGAGGAGGATCGACTATCATCACGTCGGGACGCCCGTGTCCGGCTATGAAATCATCGGTCAGCACATCTTTCATGTCGCCGGCATAAAAAAGCGTGTTGCCAATTCCATTTATCTCGGAATTGACTTTTGCATCGGCAATAGCCTCGGGCACATATTCTATCCCGATGACCTTACGTGCGCGCCGACTCACAAAATTGGCTATGGTGCCGGTGCCTGTATAGAGGTCATAGACAAGTTCGTCGCCGTTCAGTCGAGCCATATCGCGTGCAACTTTGTATAGTTCATATGCCTGCAGCGAATTAGTCTGATAAAATGATTTAGATCCGACCCTGAACCTCAATCTTTCCATCTCTTCCTCTATAAATCCGCTGCCCGCGAAACAATATACAGGCAGATCGCCTATGGTATCGTTAGCCTTTGTATTTATCACATATAACAGCGATGTTATCTGCGGGAATTCATCCTTGACAGCTCCGAGAAGCGCATCAATGGCCTGCCGGTTATCTTCGCCTAAGACCATCACGACCATTATCTGGCCTGTGGAGGCCATACGAACCATCAGGGTACGCAAAAGGCCCTGCTGGGCGCGGAGATCATAGAACGCAAGCCCGTGTTCTTTTCCGTAAGCCTTTATGAACTTGCGCAGGCGATTCGAAAAATCATCCTGCAGAAAACAGCGGTCGATATCAAGTACTTTGTCGAAAGCACCGGGGATATGGAAGCCGGCGGCATCACGGTCAGGGAAATCCTCTCCGCTGTTGAGCTGTTCGAATGTAAGCCATGATTTGTTGGAAAATGTATATTCCATCTTATTGCGGTACTCCCATATCCTGTCTGATCCAAGTGTTTCAGGGATAGGTGGAAGTTCCACTTTCGCAATACGCGTCAGGGCATCGACCACTTGCTGCCGCTTGCAGCGCAACTGGAAGTCATAAGGAAGATGCTGCCATCGGCAACCGCCACACACTGTGAAATGGCTGCACGGCGGCTCGACCCGTAATTCGGAGCGATTATGGAAATTCACTATATGACCTTCGGCATAATTTTTCTTTTTTTTGTCGATTTTCACGTCGACGACATCACCGGGAGCACCGAAAGGAACGAATACTACCATATCGTCGACACGAGCCAAGGAATTGCCCTCGGCAGCGACATCGCAAATCTCCACTCCTTCAAGCGTGGGAAAAGGTTTACGTTTACGTGACATTGCTATCAATTTATTTTGATAGCAAAGGTACGCAAAAGCGAGGCTATTTTGCTGTTTTCAGTCTATTATTAACATAAATTTAATGGGTATGATTCTTCCACATAGGCCGAATGTTCTTCCGGAATTATCGATAAAAATCGTAATTTTTGCTGTCTAATCTGCTTCCGTTTACCGCCATTTTAGCACCTTTCATTGAGCTGCATCAGGCAGTCATTTCCTTCCGGGTGCAAAGCAAAGGCAATTCCGGAATTGGACGGAAATGCAAAGTCAAGCTTTCGCAGCCAAGCTTCTCGGACTGCTCAAGGTGGCCAAGGTCAAGAACTGTCTTGAG
>CAJUKD010000021.1 GCA_910587235.1 uncultured Muribaculaceae bacterium | reverse complement strand
TTGCGTTCAAGATTGCCACCGACCCCTATGTAGGCCGTCTGTGCTTCTTCCGCGTATACTCCGGCGATGTAAATGCCGGTTCCTACGTGTTCAACAGCCGTTCCGGTAAGAAAGAACGCGTTTCCCGTCTTTTCCAGATGCACTCCAACAAGCAGAATGCAAAAGAAGTGATCGGATGCGGTGACATCGGTGCCGGTGTAGGTTTCAAGGATATTCGCACAGGTGACACTCTCTGTTCCGAGGATGCACCCATCGTGCTTGAAGCCATGGACTTCCCTGATCCCGTTATCGGTATTGCCGTTGAGCCTAAAACCCAGAAGGATCTTGACAAACTCGGTGTCGGCCTGCAGAAGCTGGCAGAAGAGGACCCCACATTCCGTGTGGCTACAAATGAAGAAACCGGCCAGACCGTTATCTCCGGTATGGGCGAGCTTCACCTCGACATCATCATCGACCGTCTGCGTCGTGAATTCAAGGTAGAGTGCAACCAGGGTCGTCCTCAGGTTACATATAAAGAAGCCATCACCCGTCCTGTCGAGCTTCGTGAAGTGTTCAAGAAGCAGACCGGTGGTCGCGGTAAGTTCGCTGACATAATTGTCCGCGTAGAACCCGTCGACGAAGGCTTTGAAGGTAATCTTCAGTTTGTCGACGAAGTCAAGGGTGGTAACATTCCCAAGGAGTTCATCCCCTCGATTCAGAAAGGCTTCCAGACTGCAATGAAGAACGGCGTTCTTGCCGGTTATCCTGTCGAACACCTCAAGGTGACGGTAATCGACGGTTCATTCCACCCCGTCGATTCCGACCAGCTCTCTTTCGAGCTTTGCGCAATTCAGGCGTTCAAGAAAGCCAGCGAAAAAGCCGGTCCCGTTCTTCTGGAACCCATCATGAAGATTGAAGTGGTAACTCCCGAAGAATCCATGGGTGACGTTATATCCGACCTTAACAAGCGTCGCGGTCAGGTAGAAGGCATGGAAAGCAGCCGTTCCGGCGCACGTGTCATCAAAGCCAAGGCTCCGCTTGCCGAGATGTTCGGTTATGTAACCGACCTGCGCACCATCACCTCCGGTCGCGCAACTTCGACTATGACATTCTCCCACTACTCTGAAGTATCCAAATCAATAGCCCAGGCTGTACTCACCGAGTGCCAGGGCCGTGTCGACCTTCTGAAATAAATAAAAAACAGCAAATATGAATCCCATCATCCGTATCAAACTCAAATCTTACGACCACAGCCTCGTCGACAAGTCGGCCGAGAAAATCGTAAAGACAGTGAAGTCCATCGGAGCGGTCATCAGCGGTCCTATCCCCCTGCCCACTCATAAGCGCATCTTCACAGTCAACCGTTCGACATTCGTCAACAAGAAGTCGCGCGAGCAGTTCCAGCTTTCAAGCTACAAGCGTCTGATCGACATATACAACGCAACTCCCAAAATTGTCGATGCTCTGATGAAGCTCGAGCTTCCCTCAGGCGTAGAAGTGGAAATCAAGTGTTAATACCGTCATGTCGGATAGCCGGCTCAAACCGGCTGTCCGGCGTGGCAATAAATAATAAACAACCAACTAAATTAACAGAGAAATGCCAGGATTAATTGGAAAGAAAATCGGAATGACATCCGTGTTCAGTGCCGACGGCAAGAACGTGCCGTGCACTGTTATCGAAGTAGGTCCTTGTGTGGTGACTCAGGTTAAGACTGTAGAGAACGACGGCTATGCAGCCCTTCAGCTCGGTTTCGAGGACACGAAGGAAAAGCACCTCTCCAAGCCCGAACTCGGACATCTGCAGAAAGCCGGAGGTCAGCTCAAGCGCCACTTGGCCGAGTTCAAAGGTTTCGAAGGTGAATACGCTCTCGGCGACACCATCACAGTAGACTTCTTCGACGGCGTTGAATTCGTCGACGTAGTGGGAACTTCCAAAGGTAAGGGTTTCCAGGGCGTAGTGAAACGTCATGGTTTCGGCGGCGTAGGTCAGTCGACCCACGGTCAGCATAACCGTCTGCGTGCCCCCGGTTCGGTAGGTGCATGTTCATATCCCGCGAAAGTATTCAAGGGTACCCGCATGGCCGGCCAGATGGGTAACGAACGTGTGACTGTACAAAACCTTCAGGTGGTGAAAATCATCCCCGAATACAACATTATCATGATCAAGGGCTCCATCCCCGGAAGCAAAGGTTCAATCGTCTTAATTGAGAAGTAATATGGAACTCGCAATATACAACCAGGAAGGCCACGACACTGGCCGCAAAGCAAACCTCTCCGACGAGGTCTTCGCAGTAGTCATCAACGAGCACGCCCTTTACCTCGATGTCAAGCAGTTCCTCGCAAACCGTCGTCAGGGCACCCACAAATCCAAAGAACGTAGCGAAGTGTCCGGTTCTACCCGTAAGCTCCACAAGCAGAAGGGCGGCGGCGGCAGCCGTATCGGCGACATCAATTCGCCCGTTCTCGTAGGTGGCGGCCGCGTTTTCGGTCCCCGTCCCCGCGACTACCGTTTCAAGCTTAATCGCAAGCTTAAAGACCTCGCCCGTCGTTCGGCTCTTACCCTCAAGGCACAGTCAAATGAAATCATCGTGGTTGAAGACCTCAAATTTGCCGACCACAAAACTAAAGAATATGTAAAGTTTGCTAAAAATCTCAAAGTTGACGGCAAAAAGGTTCTCGTCGTTTTAGCAGACCGAAATAATGACGTATATTTGTCGATGCGTAACGTGCCCGGTGCCCGTCTGATGACAGCATCGGACATTAATACGTATGCTGTGCTCGACAATGCTGCCCTTATCCTCACGGAGAGCAGCCTTGAGCTTATTAACAAATTCTAAACCTCGGAGGACTGACAAATGGAAATATCAATCAAACCGATCATTACCGAAGGTGCTACAAAGCGTTCCGAAGCCCGGAACTGCTTCACTTTCCGCGTATCCCCCGACGCCAACAAATACCAGATCAAATCGCTTGTCGAGCAGATCTACGGCGTAAAGGTTGAAAAAGTCAACACTGCAGTCGTGCGCGGTAAAAACAAATCGCGCTGGACAAAGAGCGGACTTCTGCGTGGCAAAACTGCTGCATGGAAGAAAGCCTATGTAACCGTGGCCGAAGGCCAGACTATCGACTTCTTTAGCAACATCTAAATAAAATGGCAGTAAGAAAATTCAAGCCCACAACCCCCGGGCAACGACACAAAGTTATCGGTGTATTCAAAGGTACAATCACTGCTACTACACCGGAAAAATCTCTTACAGTCGGTAAAAAAGCCTCCGGCGGACGTAACGCCGAAGGCCACCTCACCACTCGCTACCTTGGTGGTGGACACAAGCGTAAATACCGTATCATAGACTTTAAGAGAAACCGCGACGGAATTCCCGCCGTAGTCAAGTCAATCGAGTATGACCCCAACCGCTCGGCTCGCATCGCGCTGCTCTACTATGTGGACGGCGTGAAGACCTACATCATCGCCCCCAACGGCCTTGAAGTAGGCACAACCGTGGTCAGCGGTCCCGACGCAGCTCCGGAAATCGGCAACGCCCTTCCGCTGAACAAAATCCCCGTCGGTACGGTCATCCACAACATCGAACTCCGTCCCGGCCAGGGTGCTTTCATGGCACGCAGCGCCGGTACTTTCGCCCAGCTCATTTCCCGCGAAGGCGATTACGCCATTATCAAATTACCTTCTGGTGAAACCCGCAAGATCCTCGCTGTCTGCAAAGCCACTATCGGCGTCGTAGGCAACAGCGAGCACTCACTCGAACGTTCCGGTAAAGCCGGCCGTTCGCGCTGGCTCGGACGTCGCCCCCGCAACCGCGGCGTGGTGATGAACCCTGTCGATCACCCCATGGGTGGTGGTGAAGGTCGTGCGTCCGGTGGTCATCCCCGCTCGCGCAAGGGTCTGTACAGCAAGGGTCTTAAGACTCGTGCACCGAAGAAACAGTCTTCGAAGTACATCATTGAAAGAAGAAAGAAGTAATCTGATTAATTAAGCAACTATGAGTCGTTCATTAAAAAAAGGACCCTTTATCAGCGTTAAACTGGAGAAGAAAGTCGCCGATATGGATGCTTCAGGCAAGAAAAACGTCATCAAGACGTGGAGCCGTGCATCTATGATCGCTCCCGAGTTCGTCGGCCATACCTTCGCAGTACACAACGGAAACAAATTCATTCCTGTTTACGTAACCGAAAACATGGTAGGTCACAAACTCGGCGAATTCGCCCCCACACGCACCTTCCGCGGTCACGCCGGCAACAAGAAGAAATAAGGGCCCGTCAATCCAATCATTTTTGAAAAAAAAGACGAACAAATACAATGGGTGAAAGAAAAAAACTAACAGCCGACCGACGCAAGGAAGAACTCAAGTCAGTGGCATTCGCCAAGCTGAACAACGTTCCCACCTCTCCCCGTAAGATGCGTCTGGTTGCCGACATGGTTCGCGGACAGGAAGTTTTCCGCGCCCTCGGCATCCTTAAATTCTCAAATAAAGAAGCTGCTGCACGTCTGGAGAAACTTCTCCGCTCGGCAGTTGCAAACTGGGAACAGAAAAACGAACGCAAGGCCGAGTCAGGCGAGCTATTCATCAGCACAATCGCTGTGAGCTGCGCCCCCATGCTCAAACGCCTGCGTCCCGCTCCCCAGGGCCGTGGCTACCGCATCCGCAAACGCGCAAACCACGTGACCATTATTGTAGACACTATTGATAACAACGTTAAAACTCGCGAGGCATAACAAATGGGACAGAAAGTTAATCCTATAAGCAACCGCCTGGGCGTGATTCGCGGCTGGGACTCAAACTGGTCAGAAAAAGGCAAATATCCCGACAACATTCTCGAAGACTACAAACTCCGTGAATACCTCAACGTCCGCCTGGCCAAATGCTCTGTTTCGCGTATTGTCATTGAACGCACGCTCAAACTTATCACAATCACCGTATGCACATCCCGTCCCGGTCTGATTATCGGCAAGGGTGGCCAGGAAGTTGAGAAACTCAAGGAAGAGCTAAAGAAAATCACTGACAAAGACGTTCAAATCAATATTTTTGAGGTAAAGCGCCCCGAACTCGACGCCGAAATCGTAGCATCGACAGTAGCTCGTCAGATCGAAGGAAAAGTAGCCTATCGCCGCGCAGTAAAGATGGCGATCGCCTCCACAATGCGCGCAGGAGCAGAAGGCGTGAAAATCCAGATTTCAGGCCGCCTCAATGGCGCTGAGATCGCACGCTCCGAAATGTTTAAGGAAGGCCGTACTCCCCTCCACACACTTCGTGCCGACATCGACTACGCACTTGTCGAAGCCCACACCAAAGTAGGCGTTCTTGGCGTGAAAGTATGGATCTGCCGTGGCGAAGTCTATGGCAAGCGCGATCTCGCTCCCTCCTTCAGCGCAAACCAGAAGGAAGGCCGTGGCGCAGCTCCCGCACGTGGCGAAGGCCGTCGCGGTGGTTTCCGTCGTGCCAAAAACAATCGTTAAACCTCAAAACAGATTAAGCAACAATGTTACAACCGAAGAAAACCAAATTCCGCCGCCAGCAGAAAGGCCGCATGAAGGGCAACGCCCAGCGCGGCAACCAGCTGGCCTTCGGCTCGTTCGGCATCAAGACACTTGAAAGCAAGTGGATCACCGGACGTCAGATCGAAGCAGCCCGTATCGCGGTTACACGTTATATGCAGCGTCAGGGTCAGATCTGGATCCGCATCTTCCCTGACAAACCCATCACCAAGAAACCCGCCGAAGTCCGAATGGGTAAAGGTAAAGGTTCGCCCGAAGGATTCGTGGCACCCGTGACCCCCGGCCGTATCATCATCGAAGTCGAAGGCGTAAGCTATGACATCGCCAAGGAAGCTCTGCGCCTTGCCGCACAGAAACTTCCGGTGACCACCAAATTCGTCGTTAGCCGCGACTACGACCCCAACCAAAACGTGTAACGTCCCATGAAGAAAGAAGAAATCAAAGAACTCGGCACACAGGAACTCCGCGAACGTCTGGAGCAGATGCAGAAAGAATACCTGCAGCAGCGCATCAACCATGCAGTGACTCCACTTGACAATCCCGCCAAGATCACAGCCGACCGCAAAATGATCGCACGCGTAAAGACCGAGTTGCGCCAGCGCGAGCTTAACAACAAATAATCCACGCCCAAATGGAAGAAAATAGAAACTTACGTAAGGAACGCATCGGTGTCGTTTCGAGCAACAAAGGCGACAAGACGATAACCGTGACCGTAAAATGGAAAGAAAAACATCCCATCTACGGCAAGTTCGTCAACAAGACCAAAAAATACCACGCTCACGACGAAAACAACGAGTGCAGCGTTGGCGACACAGTTCGCCTCATGGAAACCCGCCCCCTGAGCAAGACAAAGCGCTGGAGGTTAGTAGAAATCATCGAAAAAGTTAAATAACAATGATTCAGACAGAATCCCGACTCACCGTCGCCGACAACAGCGGAGCCAAAGAAGCTCTCTGCATCCACGTCCTCGGCGGCACCGGACGCCGCTACGCCTCCGTAGGCGACATCATCGTCGTTTCCGTAAAAAGCGTTATCCCCAGCTCCGACGTCAAGAAAGGAACCGTTTCCAAAGCTGTCGTAGTACGCACAAACAAGGAAATCCGTCGCCCCGACGGCTCCTATATCCGTTTCGACGACAACGCATGCGTTCTGCTCAACAACGCCGGCGAACTCCGTGGAACCCGTATCTTCGGTCCTGTGGCCCGCGAACTTCGTGCCACAAACATGAAAATCGTTTCACTCGCACCCGAAGTACTCTAAAGTCGCAAAACATCAGTAATCAAGCACAACAATGAGCAAGATACACATTAAGAAAGGTGACAACGTCTACGTCCTCGCCGGCGAAGACCGCGGCAAGACCGGCCGTGTCCTTCAGGTACTGCCCAAAGCAGGCCGCGCCATCGTCGAAGGCGTCAACATCGTGACCAAAGCCACGAAGCCCACCGCACAGCATCCCCAGGGAGGCCTTATCAAGAAAGAGGCTCCCATCCACATCTCCAACCTCAACCTCGTCGACCCCAAGACCGGCAAGCCCACCCGCATCGCCATCCGCCGCGACGCCGACGGCAAAGCCATCCGTATTTCAAAAAAATCTAAAGAAGAAATCAAATAATGAGCGCAACTCTGCAAAAAGACTACAAAGAACGCATCGTTCCCGCCCTCGAGAAAGAATTCAACTACTCGACGGTGATGCAGGTGCCCCGTCTTGAGAAGATTGTAATCAACCAGGGCCTCGGACAGGCAACTCAGGACAAGAAGCTCATCGAGACATCCATCAACGAAATCACAGCTATCACAGGCCAGAAAGCCGTAGCAACCCTTTCAAAGAAGGACATCTCGAACTTCAAGCTCCGTAAGAAAATGCCCGTAGGCGTAATGGTGACACTCCGTCGCGACCGCATGTACGAATTCCTCGAACGCCTCATCCGTGTCGCTCTTCCCCGTATCCGCGACTTCAAAGGCATCGAAGGCAAACTCGACGGACGTGGCAACTACACCCTCGGCATCACCGAGCAGATCATCTTCCCCGAGATCAACATCGACAACATCAACAAACTCAACGGTATGAACATCACATTCGTGACGTCCGCCAAAACCGATGAAGAAGGCTACGCGCTCCTCAAGCACTTCGGCCTCCCCTTCAAGAACGCAAAAAAATAATCCGCACTCCGACAAAATGGCAAAAGAATCAATGAAAGCCCGCGAGGTAAAACGTAACCGCCTCGCAGCCAAGTATGCCGAGCGTCGCGCCGCGTTGAAGAAAATCGTCAACTCCGGTGTGAACGAAGAAAACCGTGCCGCCGCCTACGAAGCCGCACAGCAGCTCCAGGCTCTGCCCAAGAACGCATCCTCAGTGCGCAAGCACAACCGCTGCTCAATCACCGGCCGTCCCAAAGGCTACATGCGTCAGTTCGGCATCTCGCGTATACAGTTCCGCGAAATGGCTTCAGCTGGCCTCATCCCCGGTGTAAAAAAAGCAAGCTGGTAAAAAACTGCCGCTTACTTCCAACCGGAGGACAAGCCCCGGCCGGAATCCCATAAAGACATTGGGCCGCGGCTACAAAACAAAAATTAAATATTGTTGGGCAATCTGGCCCAATCAATTTAACAACCAATCACAATGACTGATCCAATAGCAGATTTTCTCACAAGATTGAGGAACGCCATCAAGGCCAACCACCGTGTGGTGGAAATCCCCGCCTCAAACTTGAAAAAAGAGATTACAAAAATTCTCTTTGAACAGGGCTATATCCTTAACTACAAGTTTATAGAAGGTGAAACCCCCGCAGGCGTCATCAAGATCGCCCTCAAATACGATCCCGTGGACCGTGTCAACGCAATCAAAGGCCTCAAGCGCGTTTCGCGTCCCGGCCTGCGCCAGTACACAGGCTACAAGGACATGCCCCGCGTCCTCAACGGACTCGGTGTGGCTATCCTTTCCACATCCAAAGGCGTGATGACAAACAAAAAAGCCTCCGACCTCAAAATCGGCGGCGAAGTACTCTGCTACGTATATTAATCAACCCCGTAAAACGCAAGAACTATGTCAAGAATAGGTAAAGCTCCCATCGCCATCCCCGCAGGCGTGACAGTGACGGTTGATAAAGACAACGTAGTAACCGTTAAAGGCAAGAACGGAGAACTCCGTCAGGCCGTAAACCCCGATATCCACGTAGCAGTCGAAGACAACCACGTAGTGGTGACACGTCCTTCCGACGACCGCGAACACCGCGCGCAGCACGGCCTCTATCGTGCGCTGATCAACAATATGGTCATAGGTGTACACGAACGCTACCGCAAAGAAATGGAACTCGTAGGTGTGGGTTACCGTGCCGCAGCCACAGGCCAGGTCCTCGAACTCGCGCTCGGCTACTCGCATGCAATATATCTCAAGCTTCCCCCAGAAATCAAGGTCGAAGCCAAATCTGAACGAAACAAGAACCCCCTGATTATCCTTGAGAGCGACGACAAACAGCTCCTCGGACAGGTATGCGCCAAGATTCGTTCTTTCCGCAAGCCCGAACCCTACAAAGGAAAAGGTATCAAATTCGTCGGCGAGATCATCCGCCGCAAATCCGGTAAGAAGGCAGGTGCCAAATAATCTAACAGAAACAGATCATGATTTCCAAGATACAGAGAAGAAACAAAATCAAGACGCGTATCCGCGGCAGAATCTCAGGCACAGCCCAGCGTCCCCGCATGACCGTCTTCCGCAGCAACAAGCAAATCTACGTTCAGCTCATCGACGACCTCGCAGGCGTCACCCTCGCTTCCGCATCCTCCAAAGGAGTAGAGCAGGGCACAAAGAGCGAAATCGCTGCCGTTGTCGGCCAGAATATCGCCAAGAAAGCTATCGAAGCCGGCATCACAGAAGTTGTTTTCGACCGCAACGGCTATCTGTTCCACGGTCGTGTCAAATCATTGGCTGATGCCGCACGCGGTGCCGGTCTTAAATTCTAATTCAACATGGCAAAAAGAAATAACAGAGTAAAATCCGCCGGCGACCTCGAACTCAAAGACCGCCTCGTAGCTATAAACCGTGTTACCAAGGTGACAAAAGGTGGCCGCACATTCACTTTCGCTGCCATCGTAGTGGTAGGTAACGAAGACGGCATCGTAGGCTGGGGCCTTGGCAAAGCCAACGAAGTACAGGCTGCTATCGCAAAAGGCGTGGAAGCCGCAAAGAAGAACCTTATCCGCGTACCCGTCCACAAAGGAACCATTCCCCACGAACAGGTGGCCAAGTTCGCCGGATCGCGCATAATCCTCAAGCCCGCCTCCCACGGTACCGGTGTGAAAGCCGGTGGCGCCATGCGTGCCGTCCTTGAAAGCGTCGGCATCACCGACGTGCTGGCAAAGAGCAAAGGCTCTTCCAACCCCCACAACCTTGTCAAGGCCACAATCGCCGCTCTCGACGAAATGCGCTCGCCCGCACAGGTGGCCCAGAACCGCGGAATATCCGTTGAACAGGTGTTCCACGGCTAAGTCTAATCATAAAGACCAATCAGACAATGGCACAGATTAAAATCAAACAGATAAAGAGCCGCATCAACTGCCCGGCAGTGCAGAAGCGCACCCTCGACGCACTCGGCTTGAAGAAAATGAACCACACGGTAGTCAAAGAAGACACCCCCTCCGTGATGGGTATGGTTAACAAAGTTCGCCACTTGGTAGAAGTGACCAACGCTTAAAAATCGACAAGAACTATGGACTTAAGTAATCTCAAACCGGCACTTGGCTCGGTTAAACACAACACTCGCATCGGTCGCGGTCCCGGTTCCGGCAAAGGCGGCACTTCGACCCGTGGTCACAAAGGCGCCAAATCCCGTTCGGGCTACAGCCGCAAGATCGGTTTCGAAGGCGGTCAGATGCCACTCCAGCGTCGTCTGCCTAAATTCGGTTTCAAGAATATCAACCGCGTAGAATACAAAGCCATCAACCTTGACCTTATCGACGCCCTCGCCGAGGCTAAGAACCTTCAGAAAATAGGTGTCGAAGAACTTCGCGCCGCCGGTTACATCCGTCGCGGACAGCTGGTCAAAATTCTCGCTAACGGCGCCATCAAACACGCCATCACCGTAGAAGCCAACGCCTTCTCAGCAGCCGCACAGGCCGCTATCGAAGCTGCCGGTGGCACTGCCCAAAAAATCTAATTATGAGATTTACCGAGACAATCAAAAACATCTGGACTGTCAAGGAACTCCGTGAGCGCATCCTCATAACAATCCTGCTGGTACTAATCTACCGTCTGGGTTGCTATGTGGTGCTCCCCGGAATCTCCCCCTCCGACATCGACGCCCTTGCAAACTTCACAAACAAGAGCGGCCTGATGCAGCTCCTTGACATGTTCTCCGGCGGCGCCTTCTCCCAGGCATCCATCTTCGCCCTGGGCATCATGCCCTACATCACGGCATCAATCATCATACAGCTATGCGGTATGATTCTGCCCTCGTTCCAGAAGATGCAGCGCGAAGGAGAGAGCGGACGCCAGAAAATGAACCAGTACACCCGCTATCTCACCGTACTTATCCTGATTCTTCAGGCACCTGCCTATCTGATCAACCTTCAGGTTCAGGTCAACGGTGCTTCGCAGGGTGCTGCTGCAATGCACTTCGGCTTCTGGACAGTCACCTATCTGACAATTATCCTGGCCGCAGGCTCAATGTTCATCCTCTGGCTCGGTGAGCGTATCACCGACCGCGGAATCGGCAACGGCATCTCCTTCATCATCCTGGTGGGTATCATAGCCCGACTCCCGGGAGCGCTCTCCTATGAATTCATCAGCCGTTTGCCAGGTGCTTCCGGCAGCCAGGGCGGCCTGGTGATGTTCATCGTCGAGGTAGTCCTGCTCTTCGCAGTAACCGTAGGCGCTGTCCTGCTTGTCCAGGGTACCCGTAAAGTCCCCGTGCAATATGCCAAACGTATCGTCGGAAACCGTCAGTACGGCGGCGCCCGTCAGTACATCCCCCTGAAAGTCAATGCGGCAGGCGTAATGCCTATCATCTTCGCGCAGGCAATCATGTTCATTCCCATGACCGTGGCAGGCTTCCGCAGTGGAGAAACAGGCTTCCTTCACGCCTTCACCGACATAAACAGCTTCTGGTATAACGTGGTATTCTTTTTCCTTATAGTCGCTTTCACCTACTTCTACACCGCCATTACGGTGCGACCCACCCAGATGGCCGAAGACATGAAACGCAACAACGGATTCATTCCCGGAGTAAAGCCCGGTAAGAAAACCGCCGAATATCTCGACGCCATCATGTCGCGCATAACCCTTCCGGGATCCATATTCCTCGGCATAGTGGCCATTTTGCCCGCTTTCGCCCGTTTCTTCGGCATCAGCCAGAACTTCGCCCAGTTCTTCGGCGGCACATCGCTGCTGATTATGGTCGGAGTAGTCCTCGACACTCTCCAGCAGGTCGAGTCACATCTGATGATGCACCACTACGACGGTCTGATGAAAGAAGGCAAAATAAAAGGACGTACAACCGGACAGGGTTATTGATCCAGATTGCCTTTTGACAGCAATACGAAAATCACAGAATTAAATGATTTATCTAAAGACACCGGAAGAAATACAGCAGATGCGGTCTTCAGCCACTCTGGTTTCACAGACCCTCGGCGAAGTCGCACGCTGGATTCAGCCCGGAGTGACCACACGCAAGCTCGACACCATTGCCAGGGAATTCATCCTTGACAATGGTGGCAAGCCTGCCTGCCTCGGTTACGAAGGATTTCCCGGTACGCTTTGCATCGAAGTCAACGAAACCGTCGTTCACGGCTTCCCCTCCGACTACGAACTTCGCGACGGCGACATAGTCGGAATCGACACTGTCGTCGAAAAAGACGGATTCATGGGCGACTCGTGCTATACTTTCGCTGTCGGCGAGATAAGCCCCGAGAAAAAAGCCCTCTGCCGCACCACCCGCGACAGCCTCGAAGCCGGAATCCGCGCAACCAAGGTAGGCGGTCGCATTGGCGACATAGCCCAGACAGTGCAGGAATATTGCGAACGCCGCGGATACAGCGTTGTCCGCGAAATGTGCGGACACGGTATCGGACGCCACATGCACGAAAGCCCCGAAGTACCTAACTACGGCCGCCGGGGTACCGGTGCGCTTCTGCGCAACGGAATGTGCATCTGCATAGAACCCATGATAAACATGGGCAGCCGCAACATCGTCATCGAACGCGACGGCTGGACCTGCCGCACCCGCGACCGCAAACCCTCCGCGCACTACGAGCACACACTAGCTCTGCTCGACGACCAGGTGATCACCCTGACGACATTCGACTACATCCACCAGGCAATCACGGATAAATTTATTTAAACACTCCCTATGGCAAAACAATCAGCAATCGAACAAGACGGGACCATCGTCGAAGCGCTCTCGAACGCAATGTTCCGCGTCCAGCTCGAAAACGGACACGAAATCACCGCACACATCTCAGGCAAGATGCGCATGCACTATATACGCATCCTTCCCGGCGACAAAGTGCGCGTCGAGATGTCGCCCTACGATCTCTCCAAGGGGCGAATTGCTTTCCGCTATAAATAAAACATCAAACACTAAAAGATATGAAAGTAAGAGCATCCGTTAAAAAACGTACTCCCGACAGCAAAATCGTCCGTCGTAAAGGACGTCTTTATGTCATCAACAAGAAAAACCCCAAGTACAAACAGCGTCAAGGATAATTTTTGTTATTTTTGCAGAAAAAATATACAACAATAAAATATGGCAGTAAGAATAGTGGGAGTTGACCTCCCCCAGAACAAAAGAGGTGAGATAGCCTTGACCTACATCTTCGGCATCGGTCGCAGCGCCGCTAAGACCATTCTTGAGAAAGCCGGTGTAGACGCAGACATCAAAGTAAAAGACTGGACCGACGCCCAGGCAGCCAAAGTGCGCGAAGTCATCGGCAGCGATTACAAAGTCGAAGGCGACCTCCGCAGCGAAATCCAGCTCAACATCAAGCGCCTTATGGATATCGGTTGCTACCGCGGTATCCGCCACCGTATCGGCCTTCCCGTACGCGGACAGTCCACCAAGAATAACGCCCGCACACGCAAGGGTCGCAAGAAAACCGTTGCTAACAAGAAGAAAGCTACTAAATAATAATAGAATATGGCAAAAAAAACAGTCGCAGCAAAGAAGAGAAACGTCAAAGTTAGCGCCGAAGGCCAGCTTCACGTTCACTCGTCCTTCAATAATATCATCGTCTGCCTTGCAAACAGCGAAGGACAGGTTATCTCCTGGTCCTCAGCCGGCAAGATGGGCTTCCGCGGTTCGAAAAAGAACACTCCCTACGCCGCTCAGATGGCAGCGCAGGATTGCGCGAAGACAGCCTACGACCTTGGCCTGCGTAAAGTCAAGGCTTATGTCAAAGGTCCCGGCAACGGCCGCGAATCTGCCATCCGCACAATTCATGGAGCAGGTATCGAAGTATCCGAAATCATCGATGTTACTCCGCTGCCCCACAACGGATGCCGTCCTCCCAAAAGAAGAAGAGTTTAACAATCAGTTCAGCCGTGCGTCTTTCCTCCGGCTTTGCTGCCGGGACGACCGACGCGCGACGACTGCTCTGCTTTCACTTTTAGTACATCATTATCAATCCACCGGGGTGCCGGCGTAGCCGGCAACAGAGCGCCCGAAGGTGAATAGACCATACTTTCATCACCTCTCTATGGTCGCGGCTGCACCAACGTCGCTCGGGCTTCGCCGAAGGAAAATGCCAGAAAGCACCCCCAACTAAACTGATTTAAACTACAATGGCAAGATACACAGGTCCAAAGACCAAAATCGCACGCAAATTTGGAGAACCCATCTTCGGAGAAGACAAAGTGCTTGCACGCCGTAACTTCCCTCCCGGCCAGCACGGCGCTAACAAACGTCGCAAAACCTCCGAGTACGGCACACAGCTCCGCGAAAAACAGAAAGCCAAATACACCTACGGCCTGCTCGAACGCCAGTTCCGCAATCTTTTCGAAAAGGCTTCCCGCATGAAAGGTATCACCGGTGAGCTTCTTCTGCAGCTTCTCGAAGGCCGCCTCGACAATGTCGTTTATCGTCTTGGTATCGCTCCGACACGCGCTGCTGCCCGTCAGATCGTACTCCATCGTCACATCACTGTAAACGGAGCCGTGGTAAACATCCCCTCCTACGCCGTAAAAGCCGGCGACGTGATTGGTGTGCGCGAGCGCTCGAAATCCCTTGAAGTGATCGCCGACAACCTCGCAGGTTTCAACCACAGCAAGTATCCCTGGATCGAATGGGACGAAGCCGCTAAAGCCGGCAAGTTCCTCCATGTGCCTGCCCGCGAGGACATCCCCGAAAACATCAAGGAACAGCTGATCGTCGAGCTGTACTCCAAATAATAATCCATAAGAAACAGATCCATGGCTATATTAGCATTCCAAAAACCTGACAAGGTCGTGATGGTCGAAGCCGGTAATTTCTACGGCAAGTTCGAGTTCAAGCCTTTGGAACCCGGCTATGGCATCACCGTGGGCAACGCCCTCCGTCGCGTACTCCTATCGTCGCTCGAAGGTTTCGCGATTTCGTCGATACGTATCGACGGCGTTAAAAACGAATTCGATGCCATCCCGGGCGTTAAGGAAGATGTGACAAACATCATCCTTAACCTCAAGCAGGTTGACCTCAAGCAGAAAGTCGAGGAAACCGAGTCCGAACGCGTCACAATCAACGTGTCAGGCAAAGAAGTGTTCACGGCCGGCGACATTGCCAGCGCCCTGACGGGCTTCGAGGTCATGAACCCCGACCTGGTGATCTGTCATTTGGATCAGGACGCAAGTTTCACAATCGTACTGACAATCAACAAAGGCCGCGGATGGGTACCCGCCGAGGAGAACGTCACTCCGAACGACGATCTCCAGACAATCGCGATCGACTCCATCTACACACCCATAAAGAACGTCAAGTACACAGTCGAGAACTATCGCGTCGACCAGAAAACCGACTACGACAAACTTACCCTTGAAATAACCACCAACGGTTCGATCTACCCCAAGGAAGCAATCAAGGAAGCGGCGAAGATTCTGATCTATCACTTCATGCTCTTCTCCGATGAAAAGATAACCCTGGAAACATCCGAACCCGATCCCAGCGAGGAATTCGACGAAGAAGTACTCCACATGCGGCAGCTTCTGAAATCGAAGCTTGTCGACATGTCGCTCTCGGTGCGCGCACTCAACTGCCTCAAGAGCGCCGAAGTCGAAACTCTCGCCGAACTCGTGGTATTCAACAAAACCGATCTGCTCAAATTCCGCAACTTCGGTAAAAAGTCACTCGTCGAACTCGAAAGCCTGCTCACCAGCCTTAACCTTTCGTTCGGCATGGACATCTCCAAGTACAAATTAGACAAAGAGTAATTACAAACGATGAGACACAATAAAAATTTCAATCACCTTAGCCGCAAGAAAGCCCATCGCGACGCCCTGCTGGCTAACATGACAATCTCGCTCATCCTGCACAAGCGTATATTCACGACTCTGGCAAAAGCCAAGGCACTGCGTATGTACGCCGAGCCTATCATCAACCGTGCCAAGGACGACACCATGGCAAGCCGCCGAGTTGTATTCTCCTATCTCCAGAACAAGGAAGCTGTCAAGGAACTCTTCGGCGATATTGCTCAGAAAATCGCTGAGCGTCCCGGTGGTTACACCCGCATCCTCAAGACAGGAAACCGTCTGGGTGACAATGCCAAGACCTGCTTCATCGAATTGGTCGACTATAACGAAGCAATGCTCAAGGACAAGGCTGCTACCAAAGCGAAGACCACACGTCGCTCACGCAAGAAAGCGGCAGCACCCGAAGCTCCCGTAGCCGAGGCGCCTGCAGCAGAAGCTCCTGCAGCCGAATAAAAACTGTACGAAAACGGCAGAAATATAGCCGCCGCCGCGAATCCGAACGGACGCGGCGGCGGCTTTGCTCTGTAAAGCGATCTGACAATGAAAAATATATATAGTACCGGAGCGGCAGCCGTCATGATGGCCGCGATGCTGATCATGCTTTTCATACCGTCGTCCTGCGTTTCGGAGAAGGACGACGACACTCCGCTGTGGAGTCTTGCCACGGGCGACAAAGTCCCCGGTTTTCACGTCACTCTCGACGACGGCAGCCTGTTCAGCCTCTCCGATATCGAACACTCGATATGCCTTATATTCTTCTTCGATATAGACTGCTCCGATTGCCGCACTGCCCTGCCTGAACTTCAGCGCACGGCACAACGTCTGGTCGAAAAAGGAATGGCCGACGTCCGGGTGATATGTATATCGCGCGGCGGCGATCCCGGCGCAATAGCCGAATTCTGGACGCGGAACTCATTGACGCTTCCTTTTTCCGCTCAGCCCGACGACCGTGTCTACCGACTCTTTGCCAACCGTATCGTACCGCGTTATTACGTCACCTTACCCGGCAACCCCCCGGTCATAGGAGCATACACCACCATACTTTGGCCCGCATCCGACGCGGTGAGGACGATAAGCGGGTTGCGTTGACAGAAAAAAAATCGTAACTTTGCTTCGCCTATCCGTGGCCGTAACGCAAGTAAAAGAATCCGTATAAAGCACGATGATCAAACGCCTATATAGTTTCATGCTGCAGCGCTTCCTGCCGTTGCTTGCCATGACATTCTTCATCTGCCTGTTCATTGTGCTGATGCAGTTCCTGTGGCGTTATATCGAGGACCTTGTCGGAAAAGGACTTACATTCGATGTTATAGCCGAACTCTTCTTCTATGCGGCTCTTACGATGGTGCCTACCGCCCTTCCCCTTGCCGTGCTTCTGGCATCGCTGATGACATTCGGCAATCTTGGGGAGAAATTCGAGCTTACGGCCATGAAAGCCGCGGGAATATCCCTGTTCCGTATCATGCGCCCGCTGATGGTGCTTATGGCCTTTATAGCCGTAGGCGCATTCTTTTTCCAGAACAATGTACTTCCGGTGGGGCAGACCAAAATGTGGACCATACTCTTCTCTGTGCGTCAGAAATCGCCTGAAGTCGAGATCCCCGAACGCTCTTTCTACGACCAGATACCGAACATGAACCTTTACGTGGAGCATAAAAATCCCGATACGGGTATGCTCTACGGAATGATTATCTATGACACCAGCCGCGGACTCGACAACACGAGGGTCATACTTGCCGACTCCGGCCGCTTCAACTTCACCGAGGACAAGACTCGGCTGCTCATGCGCCTCTACAGCGGAGAAATGTTCGAGAACATGCGCGACAACTCCATGGGCGCATCATCGTCGCGTTACATGCCTTTCCGACGCGAGGCATTCACAGAAAAAAGCGTCTATTTCCCTTTCGACATGAATTTCAACCGTATGGACGAAAGCGGGATGCGCTCGCAGTACATAGGGCAGAATATCAGTCAGCTGCGTCATTCCATCGATTCTCTCGGACACCGCGTCGACTCCGTGTCGTCGGTTTATGCCCGAGAGATTACGTCCCAGGCATACTTCGGCCTTACACCAACGGTGCGTACCTACCGGCATGGCGAGGTTGTCGACGAATATCCGCGTCGTCCGGTCGTGCTGTCCGAAGCTCTCGATATAGATTCGCTCTTTCAGGCTCCCGGACCCGGATATGCCAAGACATATATATCCCAGGCGCTTGTAAAAGCCCGTCGCCAACAGCAGGAGTACAATTACAAGAGCCTCGCTTTGGCCGACCAGGCAAAACTGATGCGCCGCCACGACATCGAGATGCAGCGTAAGTTCACACTCTCTTTCGCCTGTATAATATTCTTCTTCATCGGAGCGCCACTCGGAGCCATCATCAAGAAAGGCGGACTCGGTACCCCGCTCATCATTTCGGTTCTGCTGTTTATCGTCTACTTCATAATCGACAACACCGGCTACAAGATGGCTCGCGACGGCAAACTTGAGGTATGGCAGGGAATATGGCTGAGTTCCGCTGCATTGCTCCCACTTGGCATATTCTTCACCTATAAGGCTGTCGGCGATTCGGCTGTGTTCAATGTCGATGCCTATACCGCCTTTATCCGCCGCATCACAGGACGTACACTCGGCAGGAGCCTTACCCTGAAAGAGGTACGTATGGCCGATGTCGAGCCTTCCGAAGCACTGACTATGCTTCGCGAATTCGACGCCCGTTGTGCCGGAATAGAAAACTCGATAAACCGGCTTGGTCCCGTGCGTCGCCTTTTCAAGGCGCAAGTCCTGACTCGGCCTCTCGCACGCGATCTGAACGCACTTGTGGAGTATCTGTCGAATACCACCGACATATATGTCATAAATCTCCTTAACCAATATCCTTTCGCCACAACTCCGCGTCGGCTGCGTGCGATCCGCGCCACCGACGAGGCCCTGATAAAACTGATAAGCCGTAAATCCGGAGATACTACTTATGGAACAGAACAATAAAATACGCCTCGACGACATACAGGAGGCCATCGACGACTTCCGCCAGGGAAAGATGGTGATCGTTGTCGACGACGAAGACCGCGAGAACGAAGGCGACCTGATTGTCGCCGCTGAAAAAATCACACCCGAGCAGGTTAATTTCATGCTCAAGAATGCCCGCGGTGTACTTTGTGCTCCGGTCACGATCTCGCGTTGCCGCGAACTTGAACTTCCCCATCAGGTCGAGGATAATACCTCAGTGCTCGGCACGCCTTTCACCGTCACCGTCGACAAGCTCGAAGGGTGCAGCACAGGTGTGAGTGCCGAGGACCGCTGCGCCACCATCCGTGCCCTCGCCGACCCGGAATCTACTCCGGCCACGTTCGGCCGTCCCGGCCACATCAATCCACTGTATGCACAGGATCAGGGCGTGCTCCGCCGCAGCGGCCACACCGAGGCCGCCGTCGACCTTGCGCGCCTCGCCGGCTTGCAGCCTGCCGCCGCCCTTATGGAGATAATGAGCGACGACGGCACAATGGCACGCCTGCCCGAACTGCGCCGGCGTGCCGACGAGTGGGGCATGAAACTGATATCGATACGTGATCTGATTGCCTATCGCCTCGCTTCCGAATCGCTCGTCGAACAGGGCGTGGAAGTCGATATGCCCACTGCCTACGGCCATTTCCGTCTTGTCCCTTTCCGTCAGCGCTCGAACGGACTCGAACATATCGCCATCATCAAGGGCGACGTAGCCGACGGCGAACCCGTACTCGTCAGAGTGCATTCGTCATGTGCTACCGGCGATATTTTTGCCTCGCGCCGATGCGATTGCGGCGAGCAGCTGCACAAAGCAATGGAGATGATAGAAGCGGAAGGCCGCGGAGCCGTAATCTACCTCAGTCAGGAAGGCCGGGGCATAGGACTTATGGACAAAATCCGCGCATACAAGCTTCAGGAAGAAGGTCTTGATACCATAGAAGCAAACATACACCTCGGCCACGGAGCCGACGAGCGCGACTATGGAGTAGGTGCGCAGATCCTGAATCTTCTCGGGATACGCAAGATGCGTCTGATGACCAATAATCCCGTCAAGCGCATAGGACTCGAAGGCTACGGTCTTGAAGTGGTCGAAAACGTTCCTATAGAGGTGAAGCCCAATCCTTATAATCTGCGCTACATGCACACTAAAAAGGAACGCATGGGGCACGACCTCCATCAGGTGGAATGACCGCATCGGGAAATGCGGCCTATGCCGCCTATATCGACGAATTGCGTACAATGCAGACCTCGGCCGATGTGTCTGCGCTGATACGTTTCACCGGCGAGGCTCTGGCGCGTTTCGACCGCCGCTGGCAGACGGCGCGCATGGCCGGGCAGCCTGTGGAACCTGAGGTCGATGCAATGCTGTGTGCGGCCATGCACCATGCAGGCCTGCTTGCCGACGCCGGACGTGATGCCGACGCTGTCGGTGCATTGTTGATGAGCCTGCTCGCTGTCGATGTGTCCGGTGCCGACATAAAAATTGTCGCGTCCTCCCTTCTCAGCGCCACCCATACATTCGCAATAGCTGTGATAGGCATTGCCGACCGGCTTGCCGGCGACAGTTTCGCAGCACAGCATGCCGATGTATGCGCCCGTTATGCGCTCGAGCTGTTCCGCCGTGTCGCCGCCGCTCATCCCGCACCACTTCCGGCTCCGGCGGCTGAACTTATGGCAGTGACCGGCAATCTCGCTCTTCCTCCTTTGAATGATGAGCCTGCCTCCTCGGCCTCTTCCGGTGAACTGATATGCGACATCCTTTCCCGCCTGCGCGCCTGCGAAATAATCAGTCTTTAAACTTTTTTGTCTGAAATTTCGCTGTTAGGAAAATAATTGCTATCTTTGTGCCCGGAAAAATCCGCATAAAAAATTTAACCAACAGTATTAACAATGACTTACGAAACCGTTTTCATTTTAACTCCCGTTTTGTCTGATGCTCAGATGAAGGAAGCGGTAGAAAAATTCACGAAAGTGCTCACCGACAACGGCGCATCAATCGTGAACAGCGAAGAATGGGGTCTGCGCAAGCTCGCTTATCCCATCCAGAAAAAGTCCACCGGCTTCTACACACTCGTAGAATTCGAGGCAGAACCCACCGTCATCCGCAAGCTTGAAACAGCTTTCCGTCGCGACGAACGTGTGATCCGCTTCCTCACTTTCCGTCAGGACAAGTATGCCGCCGAGTATGCCGCAAAACGTCGCGCACGCCGCGGTGCACAGGCTAAAACCGAACCCCAAACCGTAGAAAACAAGGAGGACTAAACAATGGCACAGGCACAATCCGAAATCCGTTATCTCACCCCCATGTCGGTGGACGTGAAGAAGAAAAAATACTGCCGTTTCAAACGTTTCGGCATCAACTTCGTTGACTACAAGGATCCCGAATTCCTCAAGAAATTCCTCAACGAACAGGGCAAAATCCTTCCCCGCCGCATCACCGGCACCTCGCTGAAATTCCAGCGTCGTGTGGCTCAGGCTGTTAAGCGTGCCCGCCACCTGGCTCTGCTGCCCTACGTTACCGACCTGATGAAATAACTCTTAAAGCTCAAGGATTCAATATGAAGATCATACTCAAAGAAGACGTACGCGGCCTTGGATACAAGGATGACGTCGTAGAAGTAAGAGATGGATACGGCCGCAACTTCCTGATTCCCCAGGGAAAAGCCGTTGTTGCAACTCCTTCCGCTCTTAAGGTTCTTGCTGAAAATCAGCGTCAGCGCGCCCATAAGCTCGCCAAGATCAAGACCGACGCCGAAGCTCTTGCCGCCACACTTCAGGGCGTAGCTCTCACCATAGGCGCAAAGACCAGCGCAACAGGCACCATCTTCGGTTCCGTCAACAGCATCCAGATTGCAGAAGCCCTCGAAAAACTCGGCCACAACATCGACCGCAAGCTTATCGAAGTCAGCGACGCAATTAAGGAAGTTGGCGATTACAAGGCAACTGTCAACCTCCACAAGGAAGTCGTTGTCGAAGTCCCCTTTACTGTGGTTGCCGAATAAAGAAACACCATCAACAACATCAATATCCCCTTCACAGGCGGCTGCGTCGTGACGACGCGGCCGCTTTTTTTATGCCGGCCGGAGCGCTGTCGGCGAACGTTGGGCCTGAGGTGAAAAATTAAATTTGGCAGAGTGGGGGATTTTTGTTAATTTTGCACGATTTTGGGTTTGTCGTGGCCTGTCGGCTTGTCGTTCATCCTCAAAGACTTGCAAAATGGATCGAAACCGTTCGAAACAGATATCCACTCTCGGCTCACGTGTGACCTCGGTGGTCAGTGTCGCGCTGATGTTGCTGCTGCTCGGCATAGTGGCGCTGACAGCTATTGCCGCGCGTGCACTTACCGACGATGTGCGCCGCAACATAGGCTTTATAATAAGTATGGACAGCGAAGCTTCCGACGCCGATATCAATGCGATGAAACGTACTCTCGGCGATGCCGCGTTTGTCGAATCATACATATATTCCTCCGCCGACGAGGTGTTGGAACAGGAAAGCGCATATATCGGCGACGATGTGCGCGAGCTGATCGACGTAAATCCGTTTTCGGCGGAATTCGATGTGCGCCTTCGCCCTGCCTTCGCCAATCCCGACAGTATAGATGTGATAGCTGCCGAAATGCGTAGCCTCCCGGCTGTAGGCAAAGTGATGACTGAAAGTGCTCTTATCCGTGGCGTGGACTCTACGTTGCGGCGACTGACGGCAGTTCTTCTGGCTATTGCCGCGGCCATGCTGCTTATATCGGTGGTGCTGATACGCAATACCGTCAGCCTTTCGGTCTATGCCCGGCGTTTTATCATACATGCGATGAAACTCGTGGGGGCCACCCGAGGATTCATCCGGCGCCCTTTCGTTGTTGCCGGTGCTCTGAACGGCCTAATTGCCGGCATAGTGGCGTCACTGGCTCTTCTTCCGCTTAGGGCTTATGCTTCCACATTCGATCCGGCTATTGCCGAAGCGTTGACATGGTGGCGTATGGCGGCAGTAGGCGCGTCGATGCTTGTGGCCGGTGTGGCTTTGTGTGCGCTTGCCGCAGCCGCTGCAACCGACAGCTATCTTCGCAGCGATTACGACGATATGTTCCTGAAATAAAATACAATCAAAAAACATACATTATTTCCTGAAATATGGCTAAAAACAGAAATGCAAAGCATACGGCCGACGCGGGCCTTGTCAAAGAGAGCGCCGCGCATAAGCCGCTCGGACGCTACAATTTCATGGGTATGGCTTTTGCCGGCATACTAATCGTGACGGGGTTCCTGCTGATGCTCGGCGGCAGTTCCACAGAGGAAGCATTTAATCCCGATATTTTCAGCACGCGCCGCATTGTGGTCGGCCCGGCCATAGCTTTCATAGGCTTTATAGTCATGGCTGTAGCTATTATCATCGATCCCGCGCGTTTTGGCGGAAATAAAAAGGAGCAGAACTGACAATGGAAACAATCGACGCACTCATCCTCGGCATAGTACAGGGTCTTGCCGAATATCTGCCTATAAGTTCATCGGGTCATCTTGAAATTTTCCGAGAACTCCTCGGAATCGATCTTTCGGGTGCCGAAAGCCTCGAGTTCGATGTCATGCTTCATGTGGCGACAGTACTCAGCACGATTGTCGTGCTGTGGCATGAATTCATGCCTCTTTGCCGCTCTTTCTTCACATTCCGTCGCGACAGCAACTTTTATTATGTATGCAAGATACTTGTATCATGTATTCCTGTCGGCATTGTCGGGGTCTTCTTCAAGGACTATATCGAAGGCTTCTTCGGTCGCGACCTTACGCTTGTCGGCATCTGCCTCTGCATTACGGCCGCACTGCTGACATTCTCTTATTTTTACCGTACACGTCCGCTTGAGCACTTGCCTGCCGGCGCTCGGCGTCCGCGTGACATATCATTCCGCGATGCTTTCATCATAGGTTGCGCTCAGGCTGTGGCGGTGCTCCCGGGTTTGTCCCGTTCCGGCACGACCATAGCTACAGGTATAATCATAGGCGACAAGCGCGAGCAGGTTGCCCAGTTCTCGTTCCTGATGGTTATCATCCCCATTCTTGGCGAGGCTCTTCTCGACATCAAGGACATGATAGCGCCTGCGGCCGATGCTGTTGTATCGGATGCCATAGGTTTTGTTCCCATGCTTACGGGATTTCTGGCCTCTTTCCTTGTCGGTTGTGCGGCTTGCAAATGGATGCTTAATATTGTAAAGAAAGGCAAACTCGTCTGGTTTGCTGTTTACTGTGTTATTGTCGGTGCCGTCTGCATCGCTTCCGGACTGAAGTTATTCTAAACAGCTGCGAAGGATAATGAATTTTATAGAAGGTGAAATCCTCTACGTAGACAAACCCCTCGGGTGGACATCGTTCGATGCTGTAAAACGCGTCCGTGGCGCTCTGACACGTCGCCTTGGCCTGAAGAAGCTGAAGGTGGGGCATGCCGGTACGCTCGACCCTCTTGCTACAGGAGTTATGATAATATGCACAGGCCGTGCCACAAAGCTTATCGATAATCTGCAGGCCGGAGTCAAGGAGTACGAGGCAAGCATAGCTCTGGGTGCAACGACGCCGTCGTTTGACCTCGAAACAGAAATAGATGCCCGTTATCCGGTGGAGCACATCACCGAGGAGCTTGTGCGTGACGTCCTCTCCCGCTTTACTGGGCGCATCGAGCAGATCCCGCCGGCATTTTCAGCCTGTAAGGTTGACGGAAAACGGGCTTACGAACTAGCCCGCAAAGGACGCGAAGTCGACCTGAAACCCAAAGTGCTTGTAATCGACAGCATAGAGTTGCTGAGTTTTGCCCGCGACAGCATAAGCATACGGGTAGTGTGTTCGAAAGGCACATATATCCGTGCGCTTGCCCGTGATATCGGCGCAGCGCTCGGTTCCGGAGGACATCTGACGGCATTGCGCCGTACGCGTGTCGGTGATGCCCGCATAGCCGACTGCCTGACGATGGATCAGGCCGCTGAACTGATACGCTGTGTCGAGATCGAGATGCCCGACGACTGTGAAAATAAAAACGAACATCATAAGACAGAGAAATGAAACTATCTCAATTCAAGTTCCGTCTGCCTGAGGAACTGATTGCCCAGGAGCCTGCCGCTTCGCGCGATGAATCACGTATGATGGTGGTTGACCGCCGTATGGGTGAAATATCGCATCACATTTTCAAGGATTTCATCAATTATTTTGATGAGAACGACGTAGTGGTGCTTAACGACACGAAGGTTTTTCCGGCATTGCTTTACGGAAATAAAGAAAAAACCGGTGCACGCATCGAAGTGTTCCTTCTGCGCGAACTCAACGCCGAGAATAAGCTTTGGGACGTGCTCGTCGAGCCTGCCCGCAAAATCCGTATCGGAAACAAGCTGTATTTCGGCGACGATGACTCGATGGTGGCGGAGGTGATCGACAACACCACTTCGCGCGGACGCACTCTGCGCTTCCTCTACGACGGTTCGCACGAGGAATTCAAACAGGCTCTTTATGCGTTGGGCAATACTCCGCTGCCTGCTTACATCAAGCGCGATCCTACTCCTGCCGACGCCGAACGCTATCAGTGTATTTTCGCCGAGCGCGAGGGAGCGGTTGTCGCTCCTGCCGCAGGACTTCACTTCTCGCGCGAGCTTGTCACCCGCCTTGAAATAAAGGGAGTCCGCAAAGCTTTCATAACCGTTCACAGCGGTCTTGGCAACTTCCGGGAGATCGATGTAGAAGACCTGACAAAGCACCGTATGGATGCCGAGCAGATGGAAGCGTCGCAGCAGCTTGTCGATACTGTCAACGCCGCCAAGGATGCCGGTCACCGCGTATGCGCCGTCGGCACATCCGTGCTGCGGGGCATAGCGTCGGCTGTCAGCATGGGAGGCCACATGAAAACATTCGAGGGCTGGACAAACAAATTCATATTCCCGCCCTATGATTTCACCGTGGCTACTTCATTCCTGACCAATTTCCACATGCCGTATTCCACTATGCTTATGATGACAGCCGCTTTCGGCGGTTATGAGCTTGTGATGCGCGCCTACGAGGAAGCTATTGCCGAGAAGTACCGTTTCGGTTGTTACGGCGACGCAATGCTGATAATCTGATATTGTCTATGGCTTCGCAGGAATACATACGCAAGAATAGAGAGTGGCTTCAGGCCAAGGCCGCCGAGGACGATGTTGTGTCGCTCGACAAGGGTGTATGCTACAAGGTGCTGAAAAGCGGCCGTACCGATTCGCCGTCGCCAACCCGTTCGAGTGTCGTCACTGTCCACTATACAGGCCGTACGATAAATGGCAAAAGCTTCGACAGCAGTCGTGGCGGTGTTGCACCTGCATTCCGTCTTCGTGAACTTATTCCCGGTTGGATAATTGCAATCACGAAGATGCACACAGGCGATAAGTGGGAAGTCTACATCCCGGCCGAACAGGGATATGGACGATTCAGCCAGCCGGGTATCCCCGGAGGTTCCACGCTTGTGTTTGAAATAGAACTTATAGGATTCGTCTGAGGCGTTTTCACCCGTCGAGGCTTACCCGGAAGCTGAAAGCCCCGGAGCGGCACAGTTCAATCGAGCCGCCGCAGAGCCGTCCGTTGAAAACCGAGAAATCATCATCCGCGCCCGCCTTTGTGGCGGGCGTCACTGTATATAAGCCTTTGCATCCCAATGCCATGAAACGGTCGGTAAAGCGTCGTGCTACATGTCCCATTGTCATGCGCAGGTTCATTTCCACACAAGGAACAATGTCGCCGTTGTCGCTGACGAGCATATCGACACCGAGCGGTCCGGAATAATCCTTTCCTATTATATCTGTAAGGATGGCCGGTAAGGCGGCTGCGACGGCGTCGAGATGCGCGGTGTCGCAGTATCGGCCGAGTGATGCGCATATTTCCGTATCGGAAGCAAGGACGTTGCCGATGTATGCTCCTGTCGGCGCGGTTCTGAAAAGCGACATTCCGGCGTGGCGGCAGATGCCGTCACTATCCATTTCGAACAGCATTGCAAAGTCGGCGGCGCGCTTATAGAATGCTTCGGCCATTACGGAGCCTTGGCGGCGTATGATTCCGGATGCGTTGCGTATGGCCGCCGCATGTGAATCCTTGTTGACAAATACAACGCCGCGGCCCGACGACGACCAGGGCGATTTAAGAACTGCTTGCGGTGTACCGGCAAGGAATTTTTCGAGTGTGGCGATGTCGCTGATCTCTACAGCCGGATTGACGGGAAATGGCATGCAGGCGGCAAGCCGGCGTCCTATTTGTGCTGCCGTGCGGCGGTGCGACAACATTCTGATACGTTCGATCGCCTTGTCCGACGGAAGAAAAGACTCTTCCACGCCGTAGAGAGCCATCAGCCGGCGCGAAGCCGCCGACCATCCCCATGGTGCCGGAGCATAGCCTCCGGAAACCTCCTGAACCGCTTCGGGCAGTTTCCCGAATATGTTCTGCAGGTGTTCGTAGCGGGCGGCGTTGAAGCCTGCGGTAATGAAAGCGTCGGAGGGACTGCCGGCATACCATAGCGGCAGATCGGATCCGGCACGCCGCAGTGCGACAGCCGCTGCGGGGGCGGTATAGTTGGCGACACCGGCGGCCAGAGCCAGGTCATTTTCGGGATAGAAGAGGTGCAGGTGTTTCATATAATGAAAAATAAGACAGATAAGGCCGCGGCCTTATCTGTCTTATCGGTCAAAGATTGTGAATATCATTCGATCAGTTTGCGGTAGCGGCGGCGTGGCGGTTCCTTGCCGCCGTTCTGCGCGCGTTTGTATTCTTCGTATTCGGAGTAGCTGCCCTGATAGAATACTACGTTGCCGTCGCCTTCGAAAGAGAGGATATGGGTACATATACGGTCAAGGAACCAACGGTCGTGGCTGACTACTACAGCGCATCCGGCGAAGTCGTCGAGGCCTTCTTCGAGTGCCCGCAGGGTGTTGACGTCGATGTCGTTGGTCGGTTCGTCGAGCAGCAGTACGTTACCTTCTTCTTTTAGAGCCATTGCCAGATGGAGGCGATTGCGTTCGCCACCGGAAAGCACGGCTATCTTTTTCTCCTGGTCGGCTCCCGCGAAGTTGAATTTCGACAGATATGCGCGTGCGTTGACGTCGCGGCCTCCCATCCGGAAGCTTTCGACTCCCTGCGATATAACCTCGTAGACTGTTTTTTCCGGAAGCAGGTCGTGGTGTGTCTGGTCGACGTATGCCACTTTTACGGTTTCGCCTATTTCGAATGTGCCGGAGTCGGGTTTCATCTGGTCCATGATCAGGCGGAACAGAGTTGTCTTGCCGGCACCGTTTGGTCCGATTACGCCTACTATTCCGTTAGGCGGCAGGGCGAATGAAAGGTCGCGGAAGAGAATTTTGTCGCCGAAGGCTTTGGCGAGTCCGTGAGCTTCGATAACCTTGTTTCCGAGGCGCGGACCGTTGGGGATGAAAATTTCGAGGCGTTCCTCGCGCTGGCGCTGGTCTTCGTTGAGCAGTCTGTCGTAGGAATTGAGGCGCGCTTTTCCTTTTGCCTGACGGGCTTTGGGAGCCATGCGCACCCATTCAAGCTCACGTTCGAGGGTCTTCCGGCGTTTTGAGGCCTGTTTCTCTTCCTGAGCCATTCGCTTGGTCTTCTGTTCGAGCCATGATGAATAGTTGCCTTTCCAGGGAATGCCTTCGCCGCGGTCAAGTTCGAGAATCCAGCCGGCCACGTGGTCGAGGAAGTAGCGGTCGTGTGTGATGGCTATTACTGTGCCCTGATATTGCTGCAGGTGCTGTTCGAGCCAGTCGATGGACTCGGCGTCGAGGTGGTTGGTCGGTTCGTCGAGCAGAAGTACGTCGGGCTGTTGGAGCAGCAGACGGCAGAGAGCCACCCGACGGCGTTCGCCTCCTGAGAGTGTGTCGACGGTCTGATTGTCGGGCGGGCACTGCAGGGCATCCATGGCGCGTTCCAGACGGGAATCGATGTTCCATGCGTCGGCGGCGTCGAGGGCGTCCTGAAGTTCGGCCTGGCGTGCGATCAGTGCATCCATCTTGTCGGGATCGTCGAGTACATCGGGATCGCCGAAAGATTCGTTGACTTTCTCGAATTCGGCAAGCAGGTCCATGACCGGCTGTACGCCTTCGCGCACGACTTCGATTACGGTTTTTCCGGGATCGAGGTGCGGTTCCTGTTCGAGGTAGCCCACGGAATAGCCGGGGGCGAAGACAACTTCTCCCTGATAGTCTTTGTCGACGCCGGCTATAATTTTGAGCAGTGAGGATTTACCGGAACCGTTAAGGCCTATGATGCCGATTTTGGCGCCGTAGAAGAACGATAGGTAGATGTTTTTGAGTACCTGTTTTTGAGGCGGATAGATTTTTGAAACCCCCACCATCGAAAAAATAACTTTTTTGTCGTCGGCCATATCTGTTTTATTATTCTTTTTGTTTCAGACGATTGTCAGTACAAATTTACGCAAAAAAGATGAAATGCCAAATCGCCGGACCCCAGGCGACAGCAAAGAGGCAAGAAATGCCGGGTGTGTGCATTCCTTGCCTCTTTGCTGTTTGATGCGGGGTATGGCAGGTGCTTATCGTACGAGTACTTTTTCGCTGCCGACGATGTAGAGTCCTGCCGGAAGTCCGGACAGAGCCTGCGAAACAGGGACGGCGCGTTTCAGTACAAATCCCTGTATGGTGCAAACGTCGACTATGTTTTCAGCGTCTGCGGTCGAAACGCTTATGCCTGAAGTGAAGTCGTCGATTCCGTAGATCTCAAGTTCGTCGATGCTGGTGCCGTAGGCCGTGGCGCGGCCAAGACCTGTGACACGCACCCAACGGGCATACTGCGGATTGAAGTGTATGTCGTCTGTGCCGCCTTTGAAGTCGCGACGTGCGCTTATATTACGATATTCTTTTCCGTCGGTGGAAATGTCTACGTCGTACTCCGATGCAAATGCCGGATTGTTCCAGAAAATGCGTATGTTGTTGACGGCAAATATTTCGCCGAGGTCGACACAGATGACTTCGTTGTCCTCGAAGCGGCTGCCCCAGCGTGTGGAGAGGTCGCCGTCGACAGCGTAACGTGCGTCGAGTCCCGGATTTTCGCATCCTGTGGCTTCGGCGTCTTTGTCAAGGGCGAGATTTTCACCGATTATTGTGCGTATGCCGGTGATAGTATGTTTGCCGGATGTCGAGTTTCCGAACGGGTCGGTTGCGCTTACGCTGATTATGTAGCGTACTTCGTGCCTGAGTCCGCGCAGTGTGGCGGTAACGTTTTCTCCCGAGGCCGCTCCCGTGCTGACGGATGCGATTGTCTTCTCCGGGGTGTTTTCTTCGGCGGCGGTGAAAGTGTAGGTGACAAAGCCGTCGTTGTCGGTCGCCATGGCGCTGACGATAGCGGTGGCGTTACCGGCTTCGGCTGTAAAAGACCGGATTAGCGGAGCAATTCCGTCGTCCTCTTTGCCAAAGCGCCCTGTGCCGAACACGCGCAGTTCGTGAATGCTGTTGCCGTAGGCTGTGCCGCGTTTTTCGCAGTAGACGCGTACGGCCGATGCCGGTGTGGCTGCGAACGTGTGCCGGATAAGTCCGGCATGGCCTTGCTTTTCCGTAGTTGCCGTGCTCCAGTTCTCGCCGTCGGTCGAAAGTTCGATGCGGTAGGATGACGCAAATGCTCCTTCCCAGAGGATCTCGACGCGGTCCACAAGGAAGAGTTCGCCGAGGTCGACTGCGATCCACTGATTGTCGTCTTCGTCGCTTTCCCATCGCGTCTGGCTGTCGCCGTCGACGGCCATCGCGGCCAGATTGGCACCGCGCGAAGTCGATGCTGATGCGGGTTGCCCCAAAGCAAGGTTGGCTTCGGTTATCTCGACGACAGTGATGGCCAAAGTAGCCATGCCATCGTTGAAGTCCAGCGTATATGTTCCGGGTTGTCCGGCGGTAAATACTCCGGATTCAAGGTCGAAATGCGCGCCTCCCTCCGGACCGTCGATACTGAAACTGATCTGTCCGTTGAGGTCGCAGACGCCGCCGAACTGATCGACTCCGTTCACTTCCACAGTGGTGCTTTGGCCGGTGATGATTTCTGTGCGCCGGCATTCGGCTTTCAGTGCCTTGAGCTTGGCCACTTCGCTGATAAGGATTCTGCTTTGAGCCGAGAACCCGTCTTTAGTCGTGGCTGTCAGGGTGTGGAAGCCGTGACGTAGAGGTGTGAATGTACCGTTGCCGAATTCTGCGTCGAGATCTGAAGACCAGCTGACATCGGCGTCGTGTCCTTCGCCGTCGATTGTGAATGTTCTGGCGGAGATCGCAGCAGTCCTGCCTTCGTCGACAGTGAGCGGTGCTTCTATGTCTATGCCTACGATGGCGTCGTTCCCGACGGATTCTGAAATGCCATGGGCGCGGAGGTCGATTATGGAATAGCCGTAGGCGCTTCCGCGTTCAATACAGCGTATGCGCAGGTATCGGCCTGAGCCTTCGATGCGTGTGGCGACGCGGCCTTCGGAAGATATGCCGCGCACTTGTGCGACACATGTCCAGGATTCGCCTGATGGTACGCTGGCTTTGCGTTCTCCGTCGTGGTATTTTACGTTTGCCTGTGTCATAGCGCATCCGTCGGGCGCAAGCTCGATGTCGTATGAGCGGGCGAATGCCGCTTCCCAAAGAATATCGACACGTGTCACTCGGCAATTTTCGCCGAGGTCGACAATCAGCCACTGGTCGTCGGAGTGTTGGCTGCCCCAGCGTGAGCCTGTGGCGTCGGCGTCGGTGGCTCCGGAGGCTTGTGTTCCTACATTTTCTTCCGAGCTGGGTGTTACCTTACAGTTTAAGGCAAGGTTGGGAGCCGGAGGCAGTACTCGCAGTCCGGCTGTGAATATTTTGTCGCCGACAGTGGCGGTGACAGAGTAGATTCCGGCGCGTGCGGGAGTGAAGTCGGGAGTGTCGGCTGTTTCCGTTCCGTCGAGAGCAATATTCCAGCGGGCTTTTGCTGTTGCATCGCTTGTGTCGCCGTACTGGTCGGTGGTGGTAAGTGCCAGATTTATGCCTTCATTCTGTTCTGCTATATCGGGAATGCCCTCTATGGTGCCCGATGAAATTACGGGTGCGTCGTTTACCGTGATATCTACGTCGGCCGACAGGCCGCCGCTTTTGGCTGTCACCGTGAATCGGCTGCCGCGTACGGCGTTTTCGGCTATGGCGAGATTGCCCTCGGCATCGATGCTTGCTGAGTTTTTTGCGTCCAGAGTCCATGTGATTGCGTCATGGGAGTCGATGCTTGCACCATATTGGTCGAGAACTGTAGCTGATATGCCTGCCGTCGCGCCGGGCGGTATTATGAAACCTTTGTCGGAATTTATGGTTATCGAGGACGCCTGCGGGGCAGCGCTGAATGCAGTAAGGCGTCCGGCAGGGGCTTTTACGGTAGCCTCTACGGCACCGTTGCGGAAGAAGCGTACGCTGCGTTCCGATGACGATGTGTTGTACACCATATATGTCATGCTGCCGTCGGCGCGGCGGTAGGCGGTGGCTGTCGGACAGTCGGCCCATACGTCGAAATCAATATCGCCGTATGTGCGGTGGCTGTGGATGACGAAATAAGAGATATGGCCGGTGTCTATGCCGTGTGCCATTCCGAAATTATCGTCCCAGGCTTGGTCGAATATGGCGGCTGCGGCGTCGGGATCGTGACGCTCCATGTAGCACAGCACGACATTGCCGACCGATTGGGCGGCGAGAGGGTCGGCATCGCCTACACGTTCGAACCATTTATAGGCTGTGGCGCCGAACATTTTCTCGCAGTCCCAGCGCACGAACTCGAGGTCGGCCGAAAGGTAGTTCAGGCATGGCGATACGGGCATCCACTGAATGGAGTGCATCCACAGCGGGTCGCCCGAGAACCATGTCCACCATCCTATACCTTTGGATGTAAGGTTGGTATTGTATGGCGAGGCATAACGTGTGTAGTCGTAGTTGTGCTGCCGTTCAGGATGGATATGGTCGCGGTCGAACCAGTATTCGGCAGTGCCGAGGCTTTCCGTGCACCATCCGAAAATTCCGGCGTCGCGCATAGCGCGGTCGCCGAGGGCAACGCCGAGAAGATACAGTCCTCCCCACGATTGCATTGCTTCCGAGGACGATTCCTGACCGTTGCCGTTGTCGTTTCCTGCGTCGCCGAGTCCTCCGGCATACGAGTGTCCGGCCCATGGATCGAGTGTGCGCAGGAATGGGAACCGGCTGTCGTTGCGGTCCCAGTTGGCGTAGTCCTTGGCTATCATGGTCAGGATTTCACCGTATGAATTTTTGAAAGACTCATCTTCAAGGCAGAGCAGGGCTGCGGCGTAGATGAAGTATCCGAAATGGAAGTGGTGGTCGTTGAACGCGTCGGAATCGTAGCTAACATCAAAGCCGACCATTGAACCCCATCGCGGATAATAGGAGAAGAAGTATCGGTCTTCGCCCGGAGTGTAGGTAAGCCAGTTGACAAGAGCTTCGCGGAGTTTGCGGCGGCTTGTGTCATAGATATCCTCGTGTCCGCTTTCTTTTGCGAATGTCATGTTCAGAGCCATTTGTACCAGGCCTTTGCCGCCCCAGTATGTGTCGGCACCGAATGTTCCGCCGTCGGCGTAGCGGCGTATCAGTTCCTCGAGGCGTTCGGGGCGGAACGGGTTGTCGCCTGCGGCGAACTCGGCCGAAGGTGCGGCGTAGTAGGGGAGCATGCCGCTGAAGCGGTAGGCGTAGGCGAAACGTCCGTCGGGTGACGCGGCCATCTTCAATGTTCCGCGCGGAGTAAGATAATCGAGTCCGTCGAGCGCTGTGAAATCGAGGGTGGCACCGGGAAGACAATGTTTGTAGACATGGGGCAGGAAGCCTTGCATCACAGGAGCCGGAGCGCCCGGATTGCGAAGGTTTTCGGCTGTTACGCTCCATGTGGTGTTGATTGTGGCGCGGTTTTCATCATAGCTCCAATCGACTTTTGTAGCTCGGGGCACGGATGTGGCATAAGGGCTGAAGCGTTCGAGATCCGCTTCTTCGGGCAACAGTGCTGTCACGGCCCATTCCGCCCCGTCGAGATGCAGACGACCGTCGGCACTTATGCGGACGGAAGCGTTGTCAGGATAATATATTCCGAAAAGATCATCGCCTACGCGCAGACCTGTGCGGCCGGTGTTTTGGCCGAAAACGGTGAATTTGGCCGATGATGCTATTTCCGGTTCAATGCCGTTGAATTCAAACCAGGTAAAGGGCTGTCCATGCGTCATGGTGACGCGCATGGATGCGTCGGAAGCGGCGTCGGGAAGCTCCATTACGACGTCCCAGTCGTGCCAGTCGACAGCACGTGCCTCTGAAGCCGTGAAGCGATATGCTCCTACGGTCAGAGAAGCGTCGGAGAGTACTTCCGTGCCGTTGTCGCTCCATCGTTTGGGGTAGTCGATTCTTACGCCGTCGGCCGATGTGTGGAGCATCTGCGGATAACTCCATAAAGCGCCAGAGAAACGACTTACGATCAAGTCTGTCCACCAGTCATTGGTGGGGATCGGCCGACGGACACCGTTATTGTCCGGTGTTTCGTCGATGTAAAGCTTCCGGTTTTCCATCATGGTGGCGTTGAAGCCTGCATGTTCGTCGGTTCGGGCCTTGTAAGTAGGCGGGTAGGCGGCATACGAGCCTCGGCCGCTTGTCACCGGCTGTTGTGCTGCAGCGGTAATGGCGACAGCCGTCGCCGTAAGGACGGCGATCAAAGATTTTTCCATCGATGTCTTGAATATATTGGTTATGATTGCTGTTGCCCTGACGGGCTTGTATGTGCTTATTTGTGTCGTGGAGCGTACTTCACCGGGTAGTCGACGCGGGTGCGTCCGCTGACTATATTGTTGAGTTTGGCGCGTATCAGCTGTTTGCGTATCGGTGAAATATGGTCGATATACAATTTGCCTTCGAGGTGGTCGCATTCATGCTGTACTATACGAGCCAGGAAACCGCTGATTTCTTCGCTGTGGGGAGTGAAATTTTCATCCATCCAGCTTAGCCGTATATGTTCTGTGCGGGGCACGTTCTCCGACAGTCCCGGCAGGCTGAGGCAGCCTTCGGCACGGGTTATCCTGTCGCCGTCGAGAATCTCGATTTCGGGGTTGATGAGCGTCATCTTGCGCCCGGCGCATTCGGGGAAATCATCGCCTACGGGGCTTGCGTCGATAACCACAAGCCGTATGTTGCGTCCTATCTGCGGAGCGGCGAGGCCTACGCCTTCCGAGGCATACATGCAGGCATACATGTCGTCGATAAGTTCTTGGAGAGCGGGATAGTCGGGAGTAAGATCCTCGCTTATTTTACGCAGTACGGGATGTCCGTAAAGATATACCGGAAGTTTCATTGTTGATATTGTTTGCTTTGCAGGTAGTCGTTCAGTATTATAGTGGCTGAGATTTCGTCGACAAGCGCTTTGTCGCGACGGGCCATTTTGCCAAGACCTCCGTCGAGCATGGCGCGGTGTGCCAGAACGGATGTGAAGCGTTCGTCGTAGGAGCGGAACGTGATGTCGGGCAAAAGCTTGCGCAGACGTCCGATTGCCGGCTCGAGGTAGCGGGTCGATTCCGATGGACGGCCGTGCATGTCAAGCGGTTGTCCGACGATTATTTCGTCGACTTGTTCCGACTTCACATACCGCGTCAGGAAGTCTGCCAGTTCGGCGGTAGGCACGGTGCACAGCCCCGACGCGATTATGCGTAGAGGGTCGGTCACGGCAATACCGCAACGGCGTCGTCCGAAGTCGATGGCAAGAAGTCGTCCCATGTTTTTTGCAAAGATACGTATAAGTCGAGAGCAAAGCCAAATTTATTTGGACTTTGCCGAGCGAAAGTATCTAAGGCGGAGCCAAAGATACGAAAAACTATCTAAGTTTGGAGTTTTAAGTTTAGAGTTTAAAGTTTAGAAGAGGAGAGTTTTTGCACTTGCTGAAGATTTTTTTGTCGGTTTAATTCTAATTAGGTAGTTTTGTACGTTATAAGTTCATGAAAGGAATGAAACTGATAAAAACAATCATGATTGTCGCTGCCGTGGCGATATTTTCCGTACAGGCTGCCATAGCGGGGACGTATTCGGTTGAGGAAGTGCCGAATGTGCATCTTTCCGACCGTAGCCGCCATGTGTCGAACCCCGACGGAATTCTCAGCCCACGCGCGCAAGCGGCGGTCGATACATTGCTTGAACATGTACGCCGCAGCACTACCGTGGAGCCGGCGTTCGTGGTGGTCGAAGATATAAACAGTGACGATATCGATGATTTTGCGACCAGACTTTTCGAGTCCTGGGGGCTTGGTAAGCAGGATCTTGACAATGGTCTGCTTGTGCTTGTTGCCCGTGACAGCCGAAAAGCTGTTATACGTCCCGGCTATGGTCTGGAGGGCGTTTTGCCGGACATAGTCTGCTCTCATATCCTGCGGAATGAGATGTTTCCGGCTTTCCGTCGCGGTGACTATGACGGCGGAGTAGTGGCCGCAGCATCTGAAATAAGCCGAATACTGACCGATCCTGAATATGCCGATGAATTGCGTTCGCAGCAGGCCGACGCAGATTTCGCCCGTAAAAGCGGGGATGAGGACGGTTTTATGTTTTATCTGCGCTGTGCGGCCTTTCTTGCCGCCGGTATGCTTGTGCTGTTGTTGCTCAGGCTGCTGATGTTGCGCGGTCGCAGCCGTTTCGACCGTTACCGCGCTTTGGAAAAATGGCGTCCGGCGTATCTGGCGCTTACATTCCTGGGGCTGGGCATGCCTCTTGTGGCATCGTTGCCGCTCGTGTTGATGTTATGGTACTGGCGCAACGGCAAGCGTATGTGCCCAAATTGCGGGACCCGCATGAATAAGGTCGATGAAGTGCACGACAACGATTATCTTACACCCTCGCAGGATCTGGAAGAAAAAGTCGGTTCTGTCGATTACGACGTGTGGCTTTGCCCTAACTGCGGTGAAACGGATATATTGCCATACGTCGACAAATCGTCACCGCTTACTGAGTGTGAGAATTGCCATGCCCGTACTGCACGTCTTCAAACGGTGCGTGTGCTTCGTCAGCCGACAACTTCGCGGGAGGGTGCTGGCGAACGCGTCTACAGCTGTCTTAATTGCGGACATACCACGCGTCGCCCTTATAGCATAGAGAAACTGGCATCGGCCACCGTATTGCCGATTTTCTTCGGCGGAGGCGGTCGTGGCGGAGGCTTCGGCGGCGGTGGTGGTTTCGGTGGCGGATTTGGCGGCGGCCATACGGGCGGCGGCGGTGCCTCAGGCGGTTGGTGATATGGAGCCGATAAAAAACATGCTTTCGGAACGGCCGCGCAATCAAAGGGTTGACTTGCTGAAAGGAATAGCGATATTCTTCGTTATATTCTTTCATTGCTATTATCATAGCCCGGATGCTCTCCTGCAGCCTGTCAGAAATGTTTATCTGCATATATTTTTCTTTATAGCCGGATTGTTTTTCTCTCTGAAGTCAGGATTTCCTGCATTCCTGAAGAACAAGACTGAGCGTCTTCTGGTGCCGTACGCTTTTTTCTGTATCCTTTCAGCATTTGTTTTTCTGCTCTGCCCGTGGTCATGGCCGACAATTTACGACAGCGACATGTCGCCAGAGGGAAATCTGCTTAAATTTTTCTTACGCCCTACTGATGAACCCGTGTGGTTTGTGATGTGTTTGTTCTGGACCTGTGTGTTCTACTATTGTTGCAAGCGTTTCTTCAGTTCCATTCTGCTTCGCGGCGCGGTGACGCTTGTTCTGGCGGTGCCGGCATATTTTATCGCGGAACATTGCTATGGCATAATAAATATCGCTGACGGATATGGCGTTGTTGCAAAGGGCTTTTCGAAGATTTTTTTCGGGTGTCATATCCCCATTGCCCTGGCAATGCTTCCCTATGTCTTTTTAGGCGATGTTGCCGCACGCGGAGGGATTCTGACACTTCGTCTGCGCGGGTGGCGCCGGACGCTGCCTATGATTGCGGCTGCCTTGCTTTGGATTGCCGCCTCGCAGACCAGCGATGTGTCGCTATTCTACTATTATCTCGGTAATAATGTGTTGCTTAACAATCTGGCGTCTTGTGCCGGAATTGTATTCCTTTGGCTTGCGGTGCAGAATGTCGGACGGCGCGTTCCGCTGTTCTCATATCTCGGCCGCTACAGCCTTGTGGCGCTTGGATTGCATTATATATTTTTTCTGCTTCTTGCGTCCGCCGGAATCAGCGGCGACATGCTGTGCTTTGTCGTCGTATTGATTCTGACACGTGTTTCCATGCCTTTGGTGATACGATATTTTCCTCGTTTTGTGGCTCTGAAGCCCTTGTTCAGATCTTGATGTATATTTTCCGGCGGTATAGCGCTATTGCCGGAATACCCATCAGCAGCATAAGCCCTACCGAGTATATCGCCGAGGCCAGGCAGGCGTCGGGCACGACTGATGCGATGGCTCCGTATGCGGCTGCTTTTGTGCCTGTACTTCCTATTATAACGGCAAGCGCCTCGCTGCCTACGTAGAGAAACAGCGGATTTACGCCGAAGGCACGGAAGAACTCGAAGTGTCTGCCATATCCTTTGATATCGATGAACCATGAAAGGGTGGCGAGCATGGCCGCTGCCATACCGCAGCTTACGAGTACATAGCTCGGTGACCACACTCGTTTGTTGACGGGCATTATGCCGCTAAGCAGGTAAGCGGCGGTCATCATTACGGTAGCGGCCACCATCAGGGCAAGAAGGCGTTCGGCCAATGGTCGGTCGGAACGCAGCATCGCGCCGCAGCAGAATCCTATGATTGTGTGTGCTATTGCAGGTATCGTGCCGAGAAGACCTTCGGGATCGACAGGGCGCTTGGTGTAGAGATGGTCGACGCTCATCAGAGCGCGGTCGACTATGGCGTTGACGTTAGTAAGATCATTGCAGTAGCCGTTGAAAATCAGCAGTGCGGCTCCGTAGAGAGCAAGCAGAACTGCGGCAATACAGGCCATGGCGCGCCGGGAGATGTAAAGTACCAGGAGAGATACAGTACAGTAGCACAGGGCTATGCGCGTGAGTACGCCTGTGAGCCGAAGGTGACCGAAGTCGAAAAAGCCCCGGCCGGAACATAGGTTGTCGAACCAGTGCAGTCCCCAGCATATAAGCAGGATGATTAGTGTGCGACGCAGTATTTTTCGTATGGTGCCGCTTCCGGCCCGGAATCCGTTTTTTGCCAAGGACAGATAGGTGGTTATGCCCATTATGAACAGGAAGAATGGAAAGACAAGATCGCATGGGGTAAGGCCGTTCCAGTCGCTGTGGCGTAAAGCTGCGTAGCTTTCGCTGCCTCCGGAATTATTTACGATTATCATGCCTACGATTGTGATGCCGCGCATCACGTCGAGCGCCGTCAGGCGTTTTCCCTTTGTTCCGTTCTGTGATTTTTCCATGGTGTCCCGATAAAACAGGCCACAAATTTCGTAAAATTTTGCAATAATTCAAAAACGGGAGTAATTTTGCGGCCATAACTATCCGAAAAACCATGAAGCCTATACTTATTATATTTTCTTCGGTCGTCCTGTCGCTGTCGTCCTGTGGCTATACTTCTGAAAATCTGCTTGATTATGTCGATACGCGCGTAGGCACAGATGCTGCCGTAACCCGTACGGCCGGACTGTTCGGGAAAGGTTCGGAAGAACACGGACAGACTTTGCCTGCTGTCGGAGTGCCGCACGGCATGAACCTATGGACAGCGCAGACACGCGACACGGAAGAAAAGTGTGTGGCGCCGTATTATTATGCGGATTCACTTCTGCAGGGCTTCCGCAACAGTCACTGGATTGTAGGCGGTTGTACACAGGATTATGGGTCGATGACGCTCCATGTCATGGGCGGCGGATTGCGTACTTCGCCCGAATCGCGTGCGACGCTTCTTGAACGCTCGTCGGAAGTGGCGCGTCCGGAATATTATTCAGTCTACTTGCCCGATGAAAAACTTAAGACGGAGATGACGGGACTTTCGCGCGCCGCTATCTTCCGGTTCAGTTATGATGCCGACGGCCGCGGCCATCTTGTGGTTAATCCCAATTCCGACGAAGGGCAGGGTTTTTGTTGAAGTCGATACGCTCCGGCGAGAGATCCGCGGTTATAATCCAGTCCACCGCATCTATCAGGGATGGGGCGAGCCTGCGGGCTTTTCGGGTTATTTCGTAGTCAGGCTCGCTTCGGATGTCGCTATTGCCGGTTTTGGTACTTTCTGCGGCGACAGTGTTCAGCCCGGACAGAATTCTCTTGCCAATGCTTCGGGCATAGGCGCCTACATATCTTTTGACGCCGGGCGTGGCCGACAGGTGCTTGTAAAAGCCGCTTCGTCGTTCACATCGCATGATGCCGCCGTCGCCAATCTTGAAGCCGAGATTCCCGGCTGGGATTTCGACAGTGTGCGTGCCGAATCGGCCCGGCAGTGGAACGAGCGTCTGAGCCGCGTGCGTGTCGAAGGCGGCACGGACAGCGACCGTCGTAAGTTTTACGGTTCGCTCTACCGAGCCTCGCTCTTGCCAAGGGTTGTGAGCGATGTCGACGGTTCGTATGCGGCTTTTGCCGGAGGAGAGATTATGAAAATGCCTGATGGCGGTGAGTATTACGATGATTTCAGCATGTGGGACACATACAGGGCTTTGCATCCGCTGCTGACTTTGCTGGAGCCGGAACGCAGCGGCCGCATGATGCAGTCGCTTGTGCTGAAGGCCGCTCAAGGCGGATGGATGCCGATTTTTCCCTGTTGGAACAGCTATACCGCCGCCATGATAGGCGACCATTGTGCCGCGGCCATAGCAGATGCCGCAGCGAAAGGTGTAGGTAATTTCGACCTTGAAGAGGCTTACCGCTATTTGCGGCGCAATGCCTTTGAGGTGCCTGCAAGTTTCAGGGAATATGCCGACGGCATGGGGCGCCGGGCACTGCGCTCCTATCTCGAATATGGCTACATCCCTTTGGAAGATAGTGTGAAAGAGGCTTTTCACAAGTGTGAGCAGACTTCACGCACTCTCGAATATGCTTTCGATGATTTCACCCTGGCTCAGATCGCCGCGCGCCTGGGACACGAAGACGATGCCCGAGAGCTGATGCGTCGTGCCGGAAACTACCGCAATGTCATTGATCCTGTACTCGGCTATGCAAACGGACGCCGTGCCGACGGCAGTTTTGCAGCCGCTACGGACCCGTTTAGTTTCGACAAGGCTATTACCGAGGGCGCTCCGTGCCACTATACATGGTATGTTCCTCATGATGTCGACGGTCTTGTGGCGTTGCTCGGCGGCCGGGAGGCTTTCGAGGCAAAGCTCGATTCCATGTTCACTGAAGGACGCTACTGGCATGGCAACGAGCCTTGCCATCAGGTGGCGTATCTTTACGATTACATAGGACGGCCCGAAAAGACCCGCAACCGGGTGCGCCACATAATGGACACCGAGTATCTCGATGCCCCCGGAGGATTGTCGGGCAATGACGATGCCGGCCAGATGTCGGCCTGGTTCGCATTCTCGGCCATGGGCTTTTATCCCGTATGTTCGTCGATTCCAGAGTATGCACTCGGTGCTCCGCTTTTCGAGCGGGTGACGATAAGTCCCGATGGAGGTCGTGAATTTGTGATAGAGGCTGTCGCCGACACTGTCGTGCGGCTCGACGGCCGTGTTCTCGGACGGCCGTTCGTCAGCCACGACGACATTCTTGACGGCGGTACACTCTATCTGCCTGGGCTATAGTCCCGGATTCAGGCTGTCGGCTTATAAGCAATAGCTTTTCTTTGTGATTTCGACACTGCCGTCGGAGCGGGTGCTTCGTATGATTGTGACGGAGCCGTCGGTGGCAGGAGCGGCAAGACGCATTCCGCGGGTGTCGAAGTATTCGGTGCTTACAATGGAGCGTGTGTCCGTGATTTCGGTCACTCCGGAGTTGCCTGCCGCGAGCGAGGCCACTTCATCGGCGTCAAGCGCCTTGTTGTAGATGCTCAGGTCGTCAAGAAAGCCAAAGAAAAGCGGAAGCTCAGGATTTTGTGTGCGTCCGATATATGTAAGAATGCGATCGGCCGGTATGCATCCGGCAAGAGCGTCGGTAGGCGCACTGACAGCTGTGCCGTCGATATAGAGGGAGGCTTTGTCGCCATCGATCACGGCTGCGATATGTATCCATTCGTTTATAGGAGTTGTGGGAGCTGTGATTTCGCCGCGCCGCCCGTTGTTGACTGACGCAAGTTTTGTCAGTCCGTTTTCGCAAAGTGATAAATAAAGGCAGTTGTCCTCGCCGGTACCTGTGTTGAATATGTGCAGGCCGTCGGTGGGGCTTGTGCGGCGCGCGCGTATGGCTACAGTGAACTGTTCGCTTTGTTGCAGCAGAGAGTAGGGGAGCTGCAGATGCTGGTTGGCACGCATTCGCAGGGCGCGGGAACCTTCTGTAAAGCCGGCCGTGAACATGGGACTGACGAGGGTATGGGCGTTAAAACCGTTCTCCGATGAATCGTCGGTATTGTCGTTGAATTCATAATACGCTATAAGTCCGGAGCTTTCGGCTTTGGCGCTGACGGCGCCAGAGGCCGGGGAGCGGTTCAGTGATGCGTCGACTGCTATAAGTTTATATGAATATTCCTTGCCGCAGATGATGGAGTTGTCGAGAAATTCCGTCGACACAAGTCCGCGGGCTATGGTGTTGTAGGATTCGGAGCCTTCTTCGGCGCGCAGCACTGTGTAAAGTGCCGTTGCGTCCGTAACGGGGTTCCAGCTCAGTGCTATTGATGCGGAGCGGATTTCCGCTTTCAGGCCTGTCGGGGTGTCGGGGGCATCGAATTCGAGTGCCGCGCCCTTTGGCAGCAGACGCCAGCGCTGGGATGAGTCGTCGCGTCGTTCCTGTTGCAGCACGAGTGTTCCGGCGGCGTTGTATGCCACTTCAAGATATAGCGCGCTGAATTTGTTGCGTATATGAAACCAGCCGTCGCCGTCGTACTCAAGCGCCCATTGTTGTACCGATGAGTTCGACGGTCCGAAAGCGATTACCTCGCCGCCCGGATTAAGATTCCAGTTCAGGTTGTCTAAAGCCTGACCGTCGGTACTGTTGTGTGGAAAACCCAGGCTCGGATGACCCCTTAGACCAAGGTTGAATTGACCCCTGAAA
>CAJUKD010000020.1 GCA_910587235.1 uncultured Muribaculaceae bacterium | reverse complement strand
CGTGATTTGTAATCTCGGGGTCGTTGGTTCGAATCCGACAAGAGGCTCAGAAGAAGGAAGTGGAGAAATCGGCTTCTACTTAAAATACAAGGGCGAATACCAGAGTGGCCAAATGGGGCAGACTGTAAATCTGCTGGTTTATACCTTCGGTGGTTCGAATCCATCTTCGCCCACAAAACAATCCTAATGCGGAAGTAGCTCAGTTGATAGAGCATCAGCCTTCCAAGCTGAGGGTCGCGAGTTTGAGCCTCGTCTTCCGCTCAATCCAACCACATGCAAATGTTGCCAATGTAGCTCAGGGGTAGAGCACTTCCTTGGTAAGGAAGAGGTCGCGGGTTCAAATCCCGCCATCGGCTCTAAAGTTGAAGCCTCGGTGGTGCTCACTGCATCGTCGTGGCTGATTGTCAAGAATCAATTTTAATTTATTATAAGTTATGGCTAAAGAGAAATTCGAAAGAACCAAACCGCACGTGAACATCGGTACGATTGGTCACGTCGACCACGGCAAAACTACCCTTACTGCCGCTATCACCACTGTTCTCGCAAAGAACGGTCTTTCTGAAGTGAAGTCCTTCGACCAGATCGACAACGCTCCCGAAGAAAAGGAACGCGGTATCACTATCAACACTTCACACGTTGAATACGAAACGGCCAACCGTCACTACGCTCACGTTGACTGCCCGGGACACGCTGACTATGTGAAGAACATGGTTACCGGTGCTGCTCAGATGGATGGTGCTATCATCGTGGTTGCCGGTACTGACGGTCCCATGCCTCAGACTCGCGAACACATCCTTCTCGCCCGTCAGGTGAACGTTCCCCGTATCGTTGTGTTCCTGAACAAGTGCGACATGGTTGACGACGCAGAAATCCTCGACCTCGTTGAAATGGAAATGCGCGAACTTCTTTCGTCTTATGAATACGATGGCGACGAAACTCCCATCATCCGCGGCTCTGCTCTGGGCGCCCTCAACGGCGAACCCGAATGGGAAGCTAAGGTTATGGAACTGATGGACGCTGTCGACAACTGGATTCCTCTGCCTCCCCGTGCAGTTGACAAGCCTTTCCTGATGCCTGTCGAAGACGTGTTCTCGATCACAGGTCGTGGTACTGTTGCTACCGGTCGTATCGAAGCCGGTGTTGTTAAAGTCGGCGACGAAGTTCAGATCATGGGTCTTGGCGCTTCCATGAAGTCCACCGTTACCGGTGTCGAAATGTTCCGCAAGCTCCTCGATCAGGGCGAAGCCGGTGACAACGTAGGTCTGCTTCTCCGCGGTATCGACAAGAAAGACATCAAGCGCGGTATGGTAATCTGCCATCCGGGTGTTGTTAAGCCCCACAGCAAATTCAAGGCTTCTGTCTATATCCTGAAGAAAGAAGAAGGTGGCCGTCACACTCCGTTCCACAACCACTACCGTCCTCAGTTCTACATCCGCACACTTGACGTGACCGGTGAGATCACTCTTCCCGAAGGTGTAGAAATGGTAATGCCCGGCGACCACGTTGAGATCATCGTCGAACTCATTACTCCGGTAGCTTGCGATCAGGGTCTGCGTTTCGCTATCCGCGAAGGTGGCCGCACTGTAGGTTCCGGTCAGATCACCGAAATCCTCGACTAATACAGTCGTACAGATAAAACATAAAAGAGGCCGGGCGTTTCCCCGGAGATATCCGGCCTCTTACATACGGGAATAGCTCAGTCGGTAGAGCACTGGTCTCCAAAACCAGGTGTCGGGAGTTCGAGCCTCTCTTCCCGTGCAAATAAATCAACAATGAAAAAATTAAAGCTACTTACGAATATTCAGGAAGCCTACGACGAGCTTCGTTATAAGACTTCCTGGCCTTCCAGAAAACAACTGATAAAGTCGGCTATCATCGTGATGATTGCTTCCGTGATTATCGCCCTGATAATTTATCTCATGGATCAGATAGTCGATCGGTTGATGCATCTTATTTACAGCTTGTAGTCGTTAATTTTTTAAGTGGTTCTATCAATGACTGACGAAAAAAGAGGTTGGTACGTTCTGCGTGCGATTTCCGGTAAAGAAGTCAAGGTACAGGAGATCATCGAAGCATCGATGAAAAATACCGACCTTGGCAATTACGTGTTCAAGGTATTGATTCCCACCGAAAAGGTGATGGCTGTACGTAACGGAAAAAAGGTGATTAAAGAAAAGAACCTTTATTCCGGTTATGTATTTATCGAGGCATGCCTCACCGGCGAAGTTATCCATCAGCTCACCAACATGACAAATGTCATCGACTTCCTTCGTGGTCGCGAGAAAAGCTCCAGGCCCGAACGCCTCCGCGAGGCGGAAGTGATGCGTATGCTCGGTGTGGCCGATGAGTTGAGCGATCCTGAAAACGGCGAACTCAACAATTATATCGTCGGAGAGAATGTGAAGGTTGTCGACGGTCCCTTCAACGGTTTCCCCGCTGTGGTCGAAGAAGTCAACCGCGAGAAGAAAAAGCTGAAAGTGATGGTCAAGATTTTTGGCCGCAAGACGCCTCTGGAACTCGACAATTCGCAAGTAGAGCGCGAAAGCTGATAAAGCGCGCCGCCGGTGTGCCGCATTGTTACGGGCGGTATGGGCGGAAGCGGGTGTCAGTACTGCGTGCATATATTAATCAATTAAGTTTTTAAACAATGGCTAAAGAAATTGCTGGACAAATCAAATTGCAGATTAAAGGTGGTGCAGCGAATCCCTCACCCCCAGTAGGTCCTGCCCTGGGTTCGAAGGGTATCAACATCATGGAATTTTGCAAGCAATTCAATGCCCGTACCCAGGACAAGGCCGGAAAGGTTCTTCCCGTAGTCATCACATACTACACCGATAAGTCCTTCGACTTCATCGTAAAGACTCCGCCGGTTGCCGTTCAGCTCAAGGAAGTGTCCAAGGCTAAGAAGGGTTCCAAGGAACCTAACCGCACCAAGGTCGCTGAAATCACTTGGGAGCAGGTACGCGCGATTGCTGCCGACAAAATGCCTGACCTCAACTGCTTCACAATAGAATCAGCTATGCGTATGGTTGCCGGTACGGCCAGAAGTATGGGTATCACCGTCAAAGGAGAGTTCCCCGCTAACAACTAATAAACTTCACTTGATATGAGTAAACTTACCAAAAATCAAAAGTTGGCCCTATCCAAGATTGAAGCCGGGAGGACTTATACATTGGCAGAAGCCGCTAATTTGGTGAAGGAAATGACCTACACCAAGTTCGATGCTTCGCTCGACATCGATGTCCGTCTTGGCGTCGACCCCCGCAAGGCCAACCAGATGGTACGTGGCGTAGTGACTCTGCCCCACGGCACCGGAAAGCAAGTTCGCGTTCTGGTTCTCTGCAACCCCGACGCCGAAGCCGCCGCAAAGGCAGCTGGCGCCGACTATGTAGGTCTGGACGAATATATCGAAAAAATCAAAGGCGGATGGACCGACGTGGACGTCATCATCACTCAGCCTGCTATCATGGGTAAAATCGGTGCCCTCGGCCGTGTACTCGGTCCCCGCGGCCTGATGCCTAACCCCAAGAGCGGAACTGTGACAAACGATGTCGCCAAGGCAGTCGAAGAAGTCAAGAAAGGTAAGATCGACTTCAAGGTCGACAAGAACGGTATCGTTCACTCGTCGATCGGTAAAGTGTCTTTCTCACCCGAACAGATGGTCGACAACGCACGTGAGTTTGTCAACACCTTGATTAAGCTCAAACCCGCCACCGCGAAGGGCACTTATATAAAGAGCATTTATCTTTCGAGCACAATGAGTCCCGGCGTGAAAATTGACTCCAAGTCAATCGACGCTTAATCATCAAAAACTCAGAAACAATGAAAAAGGAAGATAAAGGAATCATTATAAAGCAAATCGCCGACACTCTGAGCCAGTACAACGGTTTCTACCTTGTGGAAACCGCCGGACTTGACGCCGAGAAGACTTCGGCCCTGCGTCGTGAATGTTTCAAAGCCGACATCAAGCTGATGGTGGTCAAGAACACTCTGCTCCACAAGGCTCTCGAACAGCTCGACGGCGATTACTCCGAGCTATATCCCGCTCTCCATGGTGCCACTTCACTGATGTGCACCAATGTAGGTAACGCTCCCGCAAAGCTCCTGAAGGACTTCGTCAAGAAAGGCGACACACTGCCCGTCCTGAAAGCCGCTTATGTCGAGGAAACCGTTTACTTTGGCGCAGACCAGCTCGATGCCCTCGCATCCATCAAGAGCAAGAACGAACTTATTGCCGACGTTGTGGCTCTGCTGCAGTCGCCCGCAAAGAACGTTGTATCCGCTCTCACATCCGGTGGCTCGAAACTCCACGGTATTCTCGAGACACTTTCCAACAAAGAAAACTAATTCAAGATTATCAATCAACTAAATTTATACAAAAATGGCTGATCTCAAAGCTTTTGCTGAACAACTTGTCAACCTCACCGTTAAGGAAGTTAACGAACTTGCCCAGATCCTCAAGGAAGAATATGGCATCGAACCCGCTGCTGCTGCCGTAGCTGTTGCTGCCGGTCCCGCTGCAGGTGCTGCCGCTGCTGAAGAAAAAACTGCTTTCGATGTAGTTCTCAAGTCCGCAGGCGCTGAAAAACTTAAAGTCGTTAAGCTCGTGAAAGAGCAGACCGGTCTTGGCCTTAAAGAGGCTAAGGAACTCGTCGACGGCGCTCCCTCCACCATCAAGGAAGGCGTTGACAAGGCTGAAGCTGAAGCCCTCAAGGCTGCTCTCGCAGAAGTAGGCGCTGAAGTTGAACTTAAATAATCCTACCTGATTTTCAGGTAAATAGGTTAAGAATCCCCTGAACGGGTGATTCTTAACCTTTTGTGTCATTAATTATTTAGAGTTCCCTTAACCTTTTTTCATAATAGATGTCAGTTTCTATAGATAAACCCCGCATTAACTTTGCCTCGGTAAGAAACGCGTTTCCTTACCCTGATTTCCTCGAGGTGCAGCTCAAGTCGTTCCGCGACTTCCTCCAGCTCGACACCGCGCCCGAAAAGCGCACTAACGAGGGACTGTACAAAGTGTTTGCCGAGAACTTCCCCATTGCCGACACTCGCAACAACTTCATACTCGAGTTCCTCGACTATTACATAGACCCGCCGCGTTACACTATTGAAGAGTGTCTGGTGCGAGGACTCACTTACAGCGTCCCCCTCAAGGCAAGACTCAAACTGTACTGCACCGATCCCGACCACGAGGACTTCGCGCCGGAAATCCAGGACGTCTATCTCGGCCAGATTCCTTACATGACCGACAAGGGAACTTTTGTAATCAACGGTGCGGAGCGCGTCGTGGTGTCGCAGCTCCACCGTTCGCCCGGTGTGTTCTTCGGTCAGAGCACGCATTCAAACGGCACCAAGCTTTACTCGGCACGCATCATACCTTTCCGCGGCTCCTGGATTGAGTTCGCCACGGACATCAACAACGTGATGTATGCCTACATCGACCGTAAAAAGAAATTGCCTGTCACTACTCTCCTGCGTGCCATCGGCCTGGAGAGCGATAAGGACATCATCGAGATCTTCGGACTGGCCGAAGAGGTAAAGGTAAACAAGACCAACCTCAAGAAAGCCATAGGCCGCAAACTTGCGGCACGTGTGGTGAAGACATGGGTCGAGGACTTCAACGACGAGGACACCGGCGAGGTTGTGACAATCGAGCGCACCGAGGTGATAATCGACCGCGAAACCGAACTTACCGAAGAACTCAACGAGCAGCTGCTGGCCGAAGGCGTGCAGACAATCCTTCTGCACAAGGAGGAAGCCAACACCAGCGACTACTCCATCATTTTCAATACACTCCAGAAAGATACCTCCAACTCCGAGAAGGAGGCTATCCAGTATATATACAGAGTTCTGCGTAACGCCGAGCCGCCGGACGACGCCAGCGCCCGCGAGGCCATCACTAACCTTTTCTTCTCCGAAAAGCGATATGACCTCGGCGATGTGGGCCGCTACCGCATAAACCGCAAACTCGGGCTGACTACATCGATGGATGTAAAAGTGCTCACCAAGGAGGATATCATAGCAATCATCAGATACCTGATCGAGCTTATCAACTCCAAGGCCGACGTCGACGACATCGACCATCTGAGCAACCGTCGTGTCCGCACGGTAGGCGAGCAGCTCTACAACCAGTTCAATGTCGGACTGGCACGCATGTCGCGCACAATCCGCGAACGCATGAACGTCCGCGACAACGAGGTGTTCACCCCCATAGACCTGATCAACGCAAAGACGATCTCGTCGGTGATCAACACTTTCTTCGGAACCAACGCCCTGTCGCAGTTCATGGACCAGACCAACCCTCTGGCCGAAATCACACACAAGCGCCGTATGTCGGCTCTCGGTCCCGGCGGTCTTTCGCGTGAACGCGCCGGTTTCGAGGTACGCGACGTACACTATACCCATTATGGACGCCTCTGCCCGATCGAAACGCCTGAAGGCCCGAACATCGGTCTTATAAGCTCGCTGTGCGTATATGCCAAGATCAACGATCTCGGTTTCATCGAAACTCCCTACCGCAAGGTTGAGGACTCGCGCGTCGATCTCAACAACGACGGAGTCGTATACCTTACCGCCGAGCTGGAAGAAGGCAAGACAATCGCACAGGGTAATGCACCTCTCAACGAGGACGGCACTTTCGTGCGCAAGACCGTAAAGGCTCGCCGCGACGCCGACTTCCCCGTCGTGCCCCCGGCACAGATCGAACTTATGGACGTGTCGCCCGCGCAGATAGCATCTATCGCGGCCTCGCTTATTCCTTTCCTCGAACATGACGACGCCAACCGCGCGCTGATGGGTTCGAACATGATGCGCCAGGCCGTGCCTCTGATGCGTTCCGAAGCTCCTATCGTCGGAACCGGCATCGAAGCGCAGCTCGCACGCGATTCCCGCACCCAGATCATGGCTGAAGGCGAAGGCGTCATCGAGTTCGTCGACGCTACAGTCATCCGCATCCGCTACGACCGCACCGAAGAAGAGGAATTCGTGGCATTCGAGAGCGCTGTCAAGGAGTACAGCCTCCCCAAATTCCGCAAGACCAACCAGAGCACGACCATCGACCTGCGTCCTATCTGCGTGAAAGGACAGCGTGTCAAAGCCGGTGACATACTCACCGAAGGCTATGCCACCGAGGCCGGCGAACTTGCACTTGGCCGCAACCTGAAGGTGGCCTTCATGCCCTGGAAAGGATATAACTATGAGGATGCCATCGTGCTCAACGAACGCGTTGTCCGCGACGATATCCTTACCTCTGTCCATGTCGACGAGTATTCCCTCGAAGTGCGCGAAACCAAGCGCGGCATGGAAGAACTCACTTCCGATATTCCCAATGTCAGCGAGGACGCTACCAAGGACCTCGACGAACGCGGCATAATCCGTGTCGGCGCCCACGTTGTTCCCGGCGACATAATGATCGGTAAGATCACCCCGAAAGGCGAATCCGATCCCACTCCGGAAGAAAAGCTGCTCCGTGCCATCTTCGGCGACAAGGCCGGCGACGTCAAGGACGCATCGCTCAAGGCTTCGCCCTCGCTCAAGGGTGTCGTGATCGGCACAAACCTGTTCTCCCGTGCAGCCAAGAAGAAATCCAAGAGCGCCAACGCCCTTCTTCCCAAGCTCGACGAAGAGTACGAAGAAAAGCTCGAGAACGTACGCCAGATCCTTGTGCAGAAACTTATGACCCTTACCGAAGGCAAGACGTCACAGGGCGTGCGCGACTTCCTCGGCTGCGAGATCATTCCCAAAGGCGCCAAGTTCACGGCCTCTGTGCTCCACGACATCAACTATGATGCCGTCAACCTCAGCAAGTGGACTGCCGACGCACATAAGAACGACCTTATCCGCCAGACAATCGTCAACTACCTGCGCAAGTCGAAGGAAATCGACGCCGAGCTTCGCCGCAAGAAGTTCGACATCTCCATAGGCGACGAGCTGCCCTCAGGTATCATGCAGATCGCCAAGGTCTACATCGCAAAGAAGCGCAAGATCAGTGTCGGCGACAAGATGGCCGGCCGTCACGGTAACAAAGGTATCGTGTCGCGTATCGTGCGTCAGGAAGACATGCCTTTCCTTGCCGACGGTACTCCGGTCGATATTGTCCTCAACCCCCTCGGTGTGCCTTCGCGAATGAACCTCGGACAGGTATTTGAAACTGTCCTCGGATGGGCCGGCCGCGAGCTTGGCGAGAAATTCGCCACACCTATCTTTGACGGTGCAAGCCTCGACGACCTGAACGAATGGACCGACAAAGCCGGTGTGCCCCGCTACGGCAAGACTTATCTCTACGACGGCGGAACCGGCGAACGTTTCGACCAGCCCGCTACGGTAGGTGTCATCTACATGCTCAAGCTCGGCCACATGGTCGAAGACAAGATGCACGCACGAAGCATCGGCCCGTACTCGCTGATCACCCAGCAGCCTCTGGGCGGTAAGGCACAGTTCGGCGGACAGCGTTTCGGTGAGATGGAAGTGTGGGCGCTCGAAGCATTCGGCGCAGCCCATATCCTTCAGGAGATACTGACCATCAAGAGTGACGACGTCAACGGCCGCAGCAAAGCCTACGAGGCCATTGTCAAAGGTGAGGCTATGCCGCAGGCCGGCATCCCCGAGTCGCTTAACGTGCTTCTCCACGAACTCCGCGGACTCGGTCTGAGCATCAACCTCGATAACTGATTTTTTTCCTGCACAATTAAAAGACTTGTAAACACGATATATGGCTTTTAGAAAAGAAAATAAAGCAAAGAACGTCTTCTCGAAAATCTCCATCGGGCTTGCTTCGCCCGAGGAGATTCTCGCCAAGTCGAGCGGCGAGGTGCTCAAACCCGAGACCATCAACTACCGCACGTACAAACCCGAGCGTGAAGGCCTTTTCTGCGAACAGATCTTCGGCCCCGTCAAGGACTACGAATGCCACTGCGGTAAGTACAAGCGCATCCGCTACAAAGGCATAGTCTGCGACCGATGCAAAGTAGAGGTGACCGAAAAGAAAGTGCGTCGCGAACGCACCGGTCACATCCGTCTTGTCGTTCCCGTGGCCCACATCTGGTACTTCCGTTCCCTGCCCAACAAGATAGGCTATCTGCTCGGTCTTCCCTCCAAGAAGCTCGACGCCGTGATCTATTACGAGCGCTATGTGGTGATAAACCCGGGTGCCGCCGCCGACATCGACCGTGCCAATAATGTACATGGCGTGGATCGCCTCGAACTTCTTTCAGAAGAAGAATACTTCGACATCCTCGACCGTCTGCCTAAGGAAAACCAGCTCCTCGAGGACGGACATCCCGACAAATTCGTCGCCAAGATGGGCGCCGAGGCTCTCTACGACCTCCTGCGCGATATCGACCTCGACAGCCTCTCATACCAGCTGCGTGCGCAGGCCAACCAGGAAGGATCGCAGCAACGCAAGACCGAGGCTCTCAAACGCCTGCAGGTAGTCGAATCATTCCGTGCTTCTCGCAACCGCAACAAGCCCGAATGGATGGTTCTCACCGTCGTGCCCGTCATTCCGCCCGAATTGCGCCCTCTGGTGCCTCTGGACGGCGGACGTTTCGCGACCTCCGACCTCAACGACCTCTACCGCCGCGTGATCATCCGCAACAACCGACTCAAACGTCTGCTCGAGATCAAGGCTCCGGAAGTCATCCTGCGCAATGAAAAACGTATGCTTCAGGAAGCCGTCGACTCACTGCTCGACAACTCGCGCAAGTCGTCTGCTGTCAAGAGCGACGCCAACCGCCCCCTGAAATCCCTCTCCGACTCCCTCAAGGGTAAGGCAGGCCGCTTCCGTCAGAACCTTCTCGGTAAGCGTGTCGACTACTCGGCCCGTTCGGTAATCGTCGTAGGTCCCGAACTGCAGATGCACGAGTGCGGTCTGCCCAAGAACATGGCTGCCGAACTCTACAAGCCGTTCATCATCCGCAAGCTCATCGAGCGCGGCATCGTCAAGACCGTCAAGAGCGCCAAGAAGATCGTCGACCGCAAGGAACCCGTCGTATGGGATATCCTCGAGCATGTGATGAAAGGACACCCTGTGCTGCTCAACCGTGCCCCGACTCTGCACCGCCTCGGTATACAGGCATTCCAGCCCAAGCTCATCGAAGGCAAGGCAATCCAGCTCCACCCGCTCGCATGTACGGCATTCAACGCCGACTTCGACGGTGACCAGATGGCCGTCCACCTTCCCCTTGGCAACGAAGCTATCCTTGAGGCACAGATGCTTATGCTCGGTGCCCACAACATCCTCAACCCCGCCAACGGCGCGCCTATCACCGTTCCTTCGCAGGACATGGTGCTCGGTCTGTACTATATCACCAAGCTGCGCCGCGGCGACAAGGGCGAAGGTCATACTTTCTACGGTCCCGAAGAAGCCGAAATCGCTTACAACGAAGGCCGTGTGACTCTTCATGCTCCGGTAAACGTAATGGTCGACGACGTTGACGAGAACGGCAACCCCGTCCGTCATCTTGTAAAGGACACCTCCGTAGGCCGCGTGCTGGTCAACCAGTATGTGCCGAAGGAAATCGGATATGTCAACACCATTCTTTCCAAGAAATCACTGCGCAACATCATCGCGCTTGTCATAAAGAAATGCGGTATCCCCCGTTCGGCCCGCTTCCTCGACGACATCAAGAACCTCGGCTACCGCATGGCATTCCAGGGTGGTCTGTCCTTCAACCTCGGCGACGTGATCATCCCGCCGGAAAAAGAACAGATTGTCGCCGAAGGATACGAACGCGTCAACGAAGTCATGGAGAACTACCAGATGGGCTTCATTTCCGACAAGGAACGCTACCAGCAGATCATCGATATCTGGACGCAGGTGAACGCTCACCTCACCAGCGTGCTGATGAAGCAGATGTCAGAAGCCAACCAGGGCTTCAACGCCATCTACATGATGCTCGACTCCGGCGCCCGTGGTTCGAAAGACCAGATCCGTCAGCTCGCAGGTATGCGTGGTCTTATGGCTAAACCTCAGAAAGCAGGTGCCGAAGGCGGCCAGATCATCGAAAACCCGATTCTGGCGAACTTCAAGGAAGGCTTGTCCGTGCTCGAGTACTTCATCTCCACCCACGGTGCCCGTAAGGGTCTTGCCGACACCGCTCTGAAGACCGCCGACGCCGGTTACCTTACCCGCCGTCTGGTCGACGTTGCCCACGACGTGATCATCAACGAGCAGGACTGCGGAACCCTCCGCGGACTTGTTTGCACCGCCATAAAGAACAACGACGAGATCGTAGCCTCGCTTGGCGAACGCATCCTCGGACGTGTTTCTGTCCACGATATCGTACATCCTCTTACGGGCGAGATCATCGTCCGTGCAGGCGAGGAAATCAAGGACGATGCAGCCGACATCATCGACGCATCGCCTATCGAAAGCGTGGAAATCCGTTCCGTGCTTACCTGCGAGTCGAAGCGCGGCGTTTGTGCCAAGTGCTACGGCCGCAATCTGGCCAACAACCGCATGGTGCAGAAAGGTGAGGCTGTCGGCGTGATTGCCGCACAGTCAATCGGCGAACCGGGTACTCAGCTGACACTGCGAACCTTCCACGTCGGCGGTGTGGCCTCGAACATCGCGGCCGTATCCAAGATAACATCGCGTTACGAAGGTACTCTCGAAATCGACGAACTCCGTACCGTCACCGCCGACAACGGCGATAAGGTGGTCGTTGGCCGTCTTGCCGAGATGCGCATCATAGACCCCAATACCAAGCTGCCTCTGATGACGGCAAACATCCCTTACGGTGCCAAGCTCTTCTTCAACAGCGGCGACATTGTTAAGAAAGACGATGTAATTTGCGAATGGGACCCCTTCAACGCTGTTATTGTCAGTGAAGTGGCCGGTAAGATCCACTACCGCGACCTTATCGAGAACATCACCTACCGTGTCGATTCCGACGGACAGCATCAGGCCGAGGACCGCGTGATCATCGAGTCGCGCGACCGCCAGCACGTTCCTTCTGTCGATATTGTCGACAAGAAGGGCAATGTCCTTGCCTCGTACACTCTGCCCGTGGGCGCACACATCATCTTCAGCGAGGGCGACGACATCAAGGTCGGCGAAACATTCGTGAAGATCACGCGTGTGACCGGAGGTGCCGGCGACATCACGGGCGGTCTGCCCCGTGTCACCGAGCTTTTCGAAGCCCGCAACCCGTCGAATCCCGCCATCGTGTCGGAAGTCGACGGTGAAGTCAAGTTCGGCAAGGTGAAACGCGGCAACCGCGAGATAACCGTTACCCCCAAGGTAGGCGAACCCAAGAAATATCTTGTACCGCTGTCCAAGCAGATCCTTGTGCAGGAGAACGACATCGTGCGTGCCGGCACTCCCCTTTCCGACGGCGCAATTACTCCCACCGATATCCTCAATATCATGGGACCGACGGCCGTGCAGGAGTACATCGTCAACGAGGTACAGGACGTGTACCGCATGCAGGGTGTGAAAATCAACGACAAGCACTTCGAAGTTATCGTACGTCAGATGATGCGCAAAGTCCGCATCCTCGATGCCGGCGACACCAACTTCCTCGAAGAACAGATTGTCGACAAGCGCGAGTTCATGGATGAAAATGACCGCATCTGGGGCATGAAGTATGTGATCGACGCCGGCGATAGCGAAAACTATCAGAACGGCCAGATCATCACCGCCCGCCGCCTGCGCGACGAGAACTCGCTGCTCAAGCAGCGCGACCTCCGTCAGATGGTTGTACGCGACGCGCAGCCCGCCACTTCCGAGCAGATACTCCAGGGTATCACACGCGCCGCCCTTCAGACTTCGAGCTTTATCTCGGCCGCATCCTTCCAGGAAACGACCAAGGTGCTCAACGAAGCTGCCATCCAGGGCAAGAGCGACTCGCTCGAGGGCATGAAGGAGAACGTGATCTGCGGTCACCTGATTCCTGCCGGTACCGGCCTGCGCGAGTTCGAGCGCATCGTGGTCGGCAGCAACGACGACATCGAACCGGTCTTCGACCGCATGGATGCCCGTGGTGTTGCAGAAGCAGAGCTTGTCAACGACTGATTCATCTAATCCTATTATAGTGAAAGCGCTGCTCCCGATTCAGGGAGCAGCGCTTTCTTTTTTGCTTAATTATTATTAACAATTAGGGGGGGGTAATTGTGAATTAATATTTAAATTTGCGCTTGGTGTAAAATGATGAACACATGTTGAAAAAAATTATTCTGCCACTTGTGGCTCTCGCAGCTGTCGCATTCCCGTCGTCCGCGCTGAAGTACCGCGGCATGGTCGACATAAGCCCTGCGCTGGAATATCCTCATGATTATGAATCCTATCATAGTGACTATATCGAGGATTATGGCTATGATGAAGTTAGAGTTTCATTATCCGTTTCCACAACGCACGGTATGCAGTTGTCGAAAAATCATTTTATAGGCATAGGGGGTGAATTCTCCCGAATCCTTGGAGGGAACTATAAAGAAAAAGGGGGCATTCCGGTCTATGCCATGTGGCGTATGGATTTTTTCGGTTATCGCTGGACGCCGTTTTTCGATCTTCGGGCGGGATATACTCTCGGTAAAGGCTCGGGCTTGTATGCGGCAGCCGATGTCGGGGTGCGCCTTGCGCTCGGACGCCGTAGCGGATTGAACTTTTCGCTCGGAGGACGTAGCCGTAGAATATATTATACTCTGGGTCGATTTATTAATGAGGAGCTTTTTGTAAATACGAATTCTTATGCCTTGACACTTCGAATAGGCATTGATTTCTAATTGTTGTTTTTTATGAAAAGGAATATCTTTGTTGCGCTGTATGTTCTTTTGTTTTCGGCATTGTCAGCCTATGCAGCTACGGAAGTCATCGACGGTATCCGTTACACCACCCGTGGCGCCACCGAAGTCAGTTGTCGTCTGGCCGACGGGCGTCTTTCGGAAGTGCGGATACCGGAGATGGTGATTGTCGGCGGCATGTCGTACACAGTAAGTTCCGTAGAGAAGAATGCTTTCAAGGGAGCGAAGTCGCTCCGCCGGCTCGTGCTTCCCAACAGTGTGAAGCGTATAGGCCGTAATGCTTTCGAGGACTGTTGCAATCTTGAAAGTATAGTCATGCCCGATCAGGCTCATATCGATATCCCGATTGAGAGCTATGGCTATGGCGGAAACGGCCCGTTCGGCGGATGTGTCAAACTGAGCGAGGTCAGCGGCAACCGTATGAAATATCCTGCATATCTGCTGGCAGCGGCTTTCCGCAAATGCGACGAGGTGCCTTTCGCGGCGCAGATACCCTCGCTCGAGCCATCCGACCCGAACGAAGCACTTCTTGCCGCCTTGCCTGTGATCGAGAAAAACGGCGCCTGGAAGGAAACGGAGCCTGCCGTAGAAACAGATCCGCTTTCGGAAGTCGACAGGAACATTCCGCATACGTCTGCAAAAGCCGACCGCAGTTTTGCCGTGATTATAGGAAACCAGACTTACCGCAATGGGGTGGCGAATGTCGACTTCGCCGAGAAGGATGCCGGAACATTCGCCAGATACTGCGAGCAGACCTTAGGCCTTCCGCAACAGAACATACGTACATACTATAATGCGACCTACGGCGACATGCTTGGCGCCTTGCGCGACATCGAGCACATCGCCTCAGCCTATTCGGGCGATATAAACGTGATATTCTACTATGCCGGCCACGGCATACCCGACGAAGCCGACCGCTCGGCCTGCCTTATGCCCGTCGACTCCGACGGAAGCATGGCCGAACTGTGCATGCAGCTGTCGGAACTGTACCGCCGCCTGGCGCGACTCGGTGCCCGTTCGGTGCTGGTGTTCCTCGACGCCTGCTTCAGCGGCGCCCAGCGTGGCGAAGGGATGCTGATGGCCGCACGCGGTGTTCGCATCAAGACTTCGTCGGAACGTCCGACGGGCAACATGGTGGTCTTCTCGGCGGCTTCCGGCGAGCAGACGGCTTATCCCTACAAGGAAAAAGGTCACGGCATATTCACATATTATCTTCTGGAAAAGCTGCAGCAGACATCGGGCGATGTGACACTCGGCGAGCTGTTCGACCATATTTCGACCAATGTCGCCCAACAGTCGGTTGTAATCAACCGCAAGGTGCAGTTGCCTGCCGTCAGCACTTCGATTGAACTTGCCGGCAGCTGGCAGGATATGAAACTCAAATAATAAAGCTAATGAAGAATATCGGAAAATACGCGATGATCGCTCTTATGCCGCTTGCTGCGGCTGTCGTGTCGTGTGACGATGAATTTGAAGTTGTGGGCGAGAATCCTCCATTGGAGCAAATGCTAAAAATCGAGTGCATGGAAAATGTGGAATTCGATGCCTATGGCGGCGTATCGGACTGGATTATCTGCATATATTTTATGGAGAATGATTTTTACTGGACTGACCTTGAATTTGAAATTGAAGCTCCTGATTGGCTGGAATTTGAGGGCTATTCTAATAATGGAGCTAATGGAGATTTTTGTGGGCGTTTAAAAGCGGATATGAATTATGACCAGGAAGTCCGCACTGCTGTTGTGACCTTAAACATGAGCTATCACAGAGTTGTTAATGATAAAGATGGTAACCCCGTTTGGAATAATTCTATAGAGAGTATGGAGAGAAGTTTTACGGTCACGCAGGCCGGGCGTCAGTATTAAAAGCTGCGTCGTTTTTCAGAAAAAGCTCAGCGGGAGCGTCCGATGTCATTCAGGACGCTCCCGCTGAGCTTTTTATGCGATATCCGGCTGTCAGGCTATGATGCCGTGGGCCTTGAATACCTTTGTGATTTTTTCGAGGGCTTCCTCCACCTGGGCTTCGGTGTGCGTTGCCATAAGTGAGAAGCGGATAAGGGTGTCCTGCGGGGCGACTGCGGGCGATACGACAGGATTGACGAAAATGCCTTCTTCAAGCAGGTCGCGTGTGATGGCGAAAGTCTTGAAGTTGTCGCGGATGTAGAGCGGGATGATGGGCGTCGACGTATTGCCGATTTCGAATCCGCGGCTGCGGAAGCCTTCAAGAGCCATGGAGGTGAGTTTCCAGAGGTGTTCCTGGCGTTCGGGTTCGGCGATCATTATGTCGATGGCCTTGAGCGCGGCGGCGGTGGAGGCGGGGGTGATGCTGGCCGTGAAGATGTAGGAGCGCGAGTGGTGACGCAGGAAATTTGTGATTTCCTTGTCGGTGGCGATGAAGCCGCCCAGCGATGCGAATGATTTTGAGAATGTTCCCATTATAAGGTCGACATCTCCGGTGACGCCGAAGTGGTTGCACACGCCGCGTCCGCCTTCGCCGAACACGCCTATGGAGTGTGCTTCGTCGACCATCACGGAGGCATTGTATTTCTTCGCCAGACGTACGATTTCGGGAACGTTGGCAACGTCGCCTTCCATCGAGAATACGCCGTCGGTCACGATAAGCTTGACCTTGTCGGGCGCACAGCGCTGGAGTTGCTTTTCGAGCGATTCCATGTCGTTGTGCTTGTACTTGTACTGCTGCGAGAACGACAGGCGTCGGCCTTCGATAATCGAGGCGTGGTCCTGTTCATCCCAAACTATATAGTCTTCACGTCCTGTCAGACATGAAACCACACCGAGGTTCACGCCGAAGCCGGTGGAGTATATCATCACGTCCTCCTTGCCTATATATTCGGCTATGCGTGCCTCGAGTTGCTTGTGGAGGTCGAGCGTGCCGTTGAGGAAAGGCGAGCCGGCGCAGCCTGTGCCATATTTTCGGGTAGCTTCGATTGCGGCCTCTTTTATTCGGGGGTCGTTGACCAGGCCTGTGTAGCAGTTCGAGCCGAACATAAGCACACGGCGGCCGTTGATGGTCACCTCGGGATCCTGCTCCGACGAGATGGCGCGGAAATAAGGATAGACACCTGCCGCCTTGGCTTCCTGAGGAGCCGTGTATTTCGACAGTTTTTCTTGTAAGAGCTTCATATACTTTACTTGATAGTTTACCTGAGAAAAATCGGGTCCGGTCTGAACCAGGCTGCAAATTTACGCATTTTCGGCGAAAAACAGCGCTGCCGACGCTGTTTTTTACGCGTGCGGAAATTTTATTTGCACGAAATGAAATAAAATACTATCTTTGCGGGCGATTTCGTAATCTCTGGCAGGACATGCAGCCTGCGAATATTGCGAGTAATGTTAACATTTTAAATCAGTTATTTGACAATGGATTTAATTAAGATTGCCGAGGAAGCGTTTGCCACCGGCAAGAAGCACGAGGATTTCGGACCCGGCGACACCATCACCGTGGCATACCGTATCAAGGAAGGCAACAAGGAACGTATCCAGCAGTACCGCGGCGTAGTGATCAAAATCACAGGCGAAGGCGAAAAGAAGCGCTTCACCGTCCGCAAGATGAGCGACAATATCGGTGTGGAACGTATCTTCCCCCTCGAATCGCCTTTCATCGATTCTATCACAGTGAACAAATACGGTAAAGTACGCCGTGCGAAACTTTACTACCTGCGCAAGCTCACCGGCAAGAAAGCCCGCATCAAGGAACGCCGCGTAGTCAAGAAAGCATAAAAGCATCGCAGGCATCCTCGCAAGGCAAATCAGTTGCCACAGCGTCGGACGCCGGCCAACGCATAGCGAAATGGGAAAATTTTCAGCTTATAAGGTGCCGCTGAAGTCCCTGTCCAAGGGAAAGCACGAATTCAGTTTCCATCTTGACAAGGCTTTCTTCACCAATATGGAGAATTCCGACGTCCACGATGCCGATCTTGACGTGCAACTTTCGGTGGTTTACAACGGAGAATACTACGATTGTACTTTCCACATCACCGGAGAGGTGGTACTGATCTGCGACCGTTGCCTCGACGACCTCCATCAGCCTATCGACGCCGCTTATCATGTGACCGTCCGTTACGGCGAGGACTACAACGACGAAGCCGACGATGTCCTGGAAATTCCCGACAGCGATTCAAACCTCAATGTCGCCTACATGGTCTACGATACCGTGGTTCTGGCAATCCCCATCAAGCATGTCCATCCCCTGGGCAAATGCAACCGCCAGATGAGCGCCATCCTCAAAAAGCACCGTGCCCGCGGAGGAGAGGATGCCGAGCTTGCCGGCGAGCTGATCGACGAGATGGATTCCATGGACGCCGCGACATCGGACAGCGCTCCGTCCGATCCCCGATGGGACGCTTTGCGCAAAATATCCTCAGAAGGAGCCGGCAGCGAGGACTGAACGCCACGCAAGCTTTCCGTGACAACAACCAACATCCGAAAAAAATAGTAAAAAGATAAAGAAAAATGGCACATCCTAAACGCAAACAATCGAAGACCCGCACGGCCAAGCGCAGAACTCACGACAAGGCCGTCGCTCCCACTATTGCAATCTGTCCCAACTGCGGCGCCTGGCACGTTTACCACACCGTATGCGGCGAATGCGGTTATTACCGCGGAAAGCAGGCTATCGAAAAAGAAGCCGCTCTCTGATCTGTAGCCACAGAAAAATAATCGCGGGCGCCGGCAGCCTAAGGGCTGTTTCGCCCGCGTTATTTTAAACAGGCGCAATCTCCTCTTATCCCACCCATATCCCCACGACAAACATAGCAATCAAGATATGTTCAACGCACGTATTTCAGGAATAGCCTCTTATCTGCCCGACGGCATACTCGACAACGAGATGCTTTCCAAAATGGTCGAAACCAACGACGAATGGATCACCACGAGAGTCGGAATCAAGGAGCGCCATATCCTCCGCGACCCATCGGCAGGCTCATCATGGATGGGCATAAAAGCCACCGAACGCCTTCTGGCTTCAACCGGACTGAAAGCCGACGAGGTCGATCTGCTTATCTGCGCCACTTCAAACCCCGACTACCGTTTTCCGTCGACCGGTTCCATCATAGCCCACGGCTGCTCGCTGTCCAATGCCTATTCCTACGATATACAGGCCGCATGTGCCGGATTCATCGTCGCCCTGCAGGACGCCACAGCATATATCCGTTCGGGAATGTACAAGCATGTGGTGATTGTATGTACTGAAAAGATGTCCTCGATGGTAAATTATCAGGACAGAGCCACATGTCCGCTTTTCGGCGACGGCGCCGCCGCCGTGCTTGTCGAAGCTACCGAAAAAGAAGGTGTAGGCGTTGTTGACGCCGTATTCCATGTCGATGGCAACGGACTCGAACACCTTTATATGCCTGCGGGCGGTTCCGCCAAGCCTACCACTGCGGAAACTGTCGCCGCCGGCGAACATTATCTTCTTCAGGACGGCCGCAATGTCTACAAGCATGCGGTGACAAACATGCTCACATCGTCGCTCGACGTGATGCACCGCAACCATCTTACGGTCGACGATGTAGATTACCTTGTGCCCCATCAGGCCAATCTGCGCATCATCGAGGCTGTGGCCGACCGCGCCAAGTTCCCGGCCGAAAAAGTGCTTGTCAACATCCAGCATACCGGAAATACATCGGCCGCTTCGATACCCCTGTGTCTTGACGAGTTCAAGCACAAGCTCCGCAAAGGCGACAAGATTATCCTTACGGCTTTCGGCGCAGGATTCACCTGGGGTGCCATGTATCTGGTCTGGGATATGTGATCCCGTACCGCATGGCTGTTTTTAAAAACGGAAATAGCATCTTTTCAGGTGCTATTTTTGTTTATTTATAAGTATATATATAAAACAGAGATATGAGCGAGAACAATCTGCCGGCAAAGGGTGAGAACACTCTTCCGGCAATGACAGCGCAGAACGAAGCCCACCGGTCGGGTTTTGTCAATATAGTAGGCAATCCGAATGTCGGCAAGTCAACACTGATGAACGACCTTGTCGGCGAGCGCGTAAGCATAATCACTTCGAAAGCGCAGACCACCCGCCACCGCATCATGGGCATTGTCAATACTCCGGAGTACCAGATTGTGTTTTCCGATACCCCCGGTGTTCTCAAGCCAAAGTACAAGCTTCAGGAAAGCATGCTGGATTTCAGCGAAGGCGCACTGACCGACGCCGACGTACTCCTTTACGTGACCGATGTGGTTGAGGAGCCTTTGAAGAATGCCGATTTCCTGAAGAAGGTGGCCGGCGAGAAAGTGCCTGTGCTGCTTGTGATCAATAAGATCGATTTATTGAAAAATAATGCGGAACTCGATGCGCTGGTAAGCCGATGGCAGGAGCTGCTGCCGAAGGCGGAGATATTCCCGACTTCGGCCAAGGAGCATTTCAATGTGGCGAATCTGATGGCACGCATTGTCGAGCTGCTTCCTGCCGGAGAACCTTATTTCGGCAAAGATGCGCTGACCGACAAGCCCGCGCGATTCTTCGTCACCGAAATCATACGCGAGAAGATTCTGCTGAACTACGACAAGGAAATCCCGTACTCGACCGAAGTCATCGTCGAGAAGTTCGACGAGAAGGAAAAGTCGCTCCATATCATGGCCGTTGTCTATGTCGAGCGCGACAGCCAGAAAGGCATACTGATAGGGCGCGGCGGCTCGATGCTGAAGCGTGTGGGCATGGAGGCTCGCAAGGATATAGAGAAATTCTTCGACAAGAGTGTCTACCTCGAGATTTTCGTCAAGGTGGAACCCGACTGGCGCAACCGCGAGAACAAACTCCGCTCTTTCGGATATATCGAATGAGATTAGAGAAGAGAGATTATAGATTGTAGAAATATGGCTTATTTCTTTTCGACCTATATCTTTCATCAAATCTCTCATCTGTAATCTATTCTCTTTAAACATTGCCTGTCCGGGAAATTTAAGCTAATTTTGTAGCCGATAACAAGAAAGAAAAAAGAACTATGGGACAACTCGTAGCGATAGTAGGTCGCCCCAACGTAGGAAAATCAACACTTTTCAACCGACTGACCAAAACGCGTACGGCAATCGTGGATCCGACCGCCGGAACGACGCGCGACCGCCAGTACGGCAAAGTGGACTGGAACGGCAAGGAATTCTCCATCGTCGATACCGGCGGATGGGTGGTTAACTCCGATGATATATTTGAATCGGAAATCAACAAGCAGGTAAATCTGGCCATAGAGCAGGCCGATGAAATACTTTTTGTGGTCGATGCCATGAATGGTGTCACGGACCTCGACGACCATGTGGCCGAGATACTGCGCAAATCGCGTAAACCTGTCATTCTGGTGGCAAATAAAGTCGATTCCAATGAATGGGTCTACAATATCGCCGAGTTCTATGCACTCGGGCTCGGCGACCCATATCCGGTGTCGGCGGTCAACGGCTACGGTACCGGCGACCTTCTCGACGAGGTTGTGGCCAAACTGCCCGATGTCGATGCCGACGGCGAACAGCTCGACGATATTCCCCGTTTCGCCATTGTCGGGCGTCCGAATGCGGGTAAATCTTCGCTTATCAACGCGTTCATAGGCGAGGACCGCCACATCGTGACCGACATAGCAGGCACCACGCGCGACTCGATATACACCCGTTACGACAAATTCGGTTTCAACTTCTATCTTGTCGATACCGCCGGCATACGCAAAAAGAACAAGGTGAACGAGGATATAGAATATTATTCGGTCATCCGTTCGATACGCGCCATAGAGTCGAGCGACGTCTGCATACTGATGATAGACGCCACACGCGGAATCGAGGCTCAGGACGTCAACATATTCTCCATCATACAGCGTAACAAGAAAGGTCTGGTGGTTGTGGTGAACAAGTGGGACCTTGTAGAGGAGAAGTCGACGGCCGCCATCAAGCACTACGAGGCCGCCATACGCGAGCGTTTCGCGCCGTTCACCGATTTCCCCATAATATTCACCTCCGCTCTGACCAAACAGCGTATCTACAAGGTCGTGGAAACGGCCGTCGCAGTGTTCGAAAACCGCCGTCGCACGGTGCCTACGTCGCAGCTCAACAACGTGATGCAGGAGGAAATAGCAGCTTTCCCGCCACCAAGCAACAAGGGCAAATTTGTGAAAATCAAGTATATCACCATGCTTAAGGGTGCGCAGGTGCCGACATTCGTTTTTTTCTGCAACCTTCCCCAGTGGGTCAAGGAGCCTTATCGCCGCTATCTGGAGAACAAAATCCGCGAGCACTGGGATTTCACAGGCACACCGGTCAATATCTTCATGCGCGACAAGTAAAAAAAAATTCGTATTTTTGCGCATAAGAAAAAACAGCACTTGCAATGATAGAAAAAATCAACAGCTTACGCTCCGAAATAGAAGCCCTCAAAGCCTCCGGCGCTGCCGAAGTAGAGGCTTTGCGTATACGCTACCTCAGCAAAAAAGGCGCTGTGGCGGCTTTGATGGATGAATTCCGCAATGTTCCCGCCGACCAAAAGCGTACGGTAGGTCAGGCTATCAATGACCTCAAGAATTTCGCCACCGAGCGCATCAACGCTTTGCGCCAGAGTGCGGAATCGGCCGGCGCGGACAGTGCCGCCCTCGACCTGACGCGCACTGAGGCTCCGTTGCGCTGCGGCACACGTCATCCGCTGTCGGTAGTGCGCGAGGAGATAATCGCTATTTTCAGCCGTCTGGGATTCAATGTGGCCGAAGGGCCTGAGATCGAGGATGACTGGCATGTGTTCGAGTCGCTCAACTTCCCGGCCGACCATCCGGCGCGCGACATGCAGGACACGTTCTTCATAGGCCGTAATCCGGACGTTCTGCTGCGCACCCACACATCGTCGGTGCAGACGCGCGTGATGACCACACGCAAACCGCCGCTGCGCATCATCTGCCCCGGACGAGTATACCGCAACGAGGCTATATCGGCGCGCGCCCACTGTTTCTTTCATCAGGTGGAGGCCCTTTATGTGGATCGCAATGTAACTTTCGCCGACTTGCGCCAGACTCTTCTTTACTTTGCCCGCGAGATGTTCGGCACCGACACGCAGATACGTCTTCGTCCCAGCTATTTCCCCTTCACCGAGCCTTCGGCCGAGATGGATATCAGCTGTGACCTTTGCGGCGGCAAGGGCTGCTCGTTCTGCAAGGGTACGGGCTGGGTCGAGATTCTCGGCTGCGGCATGGTCGATCCAAATGTGCTTGACGCCTGCGGCATAGATTCGCGCGAGTACTCCGGTTTCGCTCTGGGCATGGGTGTTGAACGCATCACCAATCTCAAATACAGAGTAAAAGACCTGCGCATGTTCTCGGAGAATGATGTTCGTTTCCTGGAGGAATTTACGGCCGCCCACTGATAATCCGCCGCTCTCTACCGCACGAATCAGCCGATGAAAAAGGCCGAACGATACAGCATTGTCCTCGACCGTTTCCGCCGCGAGATGCCTGTGGCCGAAACCGAACTTGAGTTCGCTTCGCCTTTCCAGCTTCTGGTGGCTGTGATTCTTTCGGCGCAATGCACCGACAAGCGCGTCAATCTTATCACACCGGCTTTGTTCGAGGCTTATCCTACGGCCGAGGCTATGGCCGAAGCCACTCCCGACGATATATTCGATTATATCCGCTCCTGCTCGTATCCCAACAACAAGGCCAAGGCTCTTGCCGGCATGGCCCGCAGGCTTTTGTCCGACTTCGGCGGCGAGGTGCCGGCGACGATGGATGAGTTGCTGACGCTTCCGGGTGTAGGCCGCAAGACGGCCAATGTGGTGCTGTCGGTGGTTTACGACCGTCCGGCCATGGCGGTTGATACCCACGTGTTCCGTGTGGCCGAACGCATAGGCCTGACCACGCGCAGCCGGACGCCGCTCTCTACCGAAAAGACTCTGGTGGAGAATATACCGGAGTCCGATATTCCGCGTGCGCATCACTGGCTGATTCTTCATGGCCGCTATGTGTGCAAGGCGCGGCGTCCCGACTGCGGCGCCTGCTTCCTTGCCGATGTGTGCCGTTATGCCTTGCGTGCCGCGAAGGCGGGAAACAGCGAGTAAGAATCATTGAAAAAAGCTGAAAATGGAGGAAAACGCTTTTATCGTAGGCATAGAGGTTCTTGGTACTATCGCTTTCGCTATATCCGGCATACGCCTGGCTGCCGCCAAGAATTTCGACTGGTTCGGCGCTTACGTGATCGGCCTTGTGACCGCTATCGGAGGCGGAACGTTGCGCGATGTACTGCTCAATATTCCCGTGTTCTGGATGCAGACGTGGATGTATCTGGCTGTGACAGGACTGTCGCTTGCCACAGTACTCGTTTTCCGCAAGGCGCTGGTGAAAGGCATGCGCACGCTATTCATATTCGACGCCATCGGTCTGGCGCTGTTTGTTGTAGTCGGCATAGAGAAATCTATTGCTGCCGGCTATCCTATGTGGGTGGCTATCGCCATGGGCTGTATAACGGGTTCGTTCGGCGGGATTATCCGCGATATACTTATCAATGTCGAGCCGCTTTTCTTCCGTCGCGACATCTATGCCACGGCCTGTATAGCCGGCGGGATCATATACTGGCTTATGGTTCTTGTGCCCGGTCTGTCGCCGCTTGTAGCCCAGATATCGTGTGCCGTGTCCGTCATAGGCTTGCGGATAGCCGCCGTTCACTACAACTGGTCGCTCCCGTTGCTGCATGTCGATCCGGCCGATCTTCCCGATGACCATCATATTGATTCCAATGAAAAAAGTAAGCGCGAGCAATAAGTACGTGCAGTTTGTAAAGTACTGTATAGTAGGAGCGTTGAACACACTTGTGACTCTCGGAGTCATCTATCTGTGCAAGTCCCTTCTGGGATGGAACCTTTATCTGAGCAACGCTTTGGGTTATGTTTGCGGGGTTATCAATTCGTTCTTGTGCAACAAGCAGTGGGTTTTCCACAGTCAGGGGGGGTATCGCCGCGAGGCTCTGCGTTTTGTCGGAGGTTTTGCGGTATGCTATCTGCTACAGCTTGCTGTGGTGTGGCTGCTGACGCGTAGCATAGGCGATTTCGAATATCTTATTCTCGGTATTGTCCTGTCGGGATATGGAATAGCTACGCTGCTGGGAAATGTGGTCTATACTCTTGCCAATTTCGCCTACAATCGTCTGGTGACGTTCAGGGAGTAGGGTTTAGAGTTTATGGTTTAGAGTTTAGGGCGTCGCGGAGTAACAACACCGGCTCTCCGAGCCTTTTTTGTTGACATAGCACGTAGTCCCCCACGTAAACGTGGGGTTAAGCACGATCCCGCGCCCTCTGGGCGCTTCGTCGCGGGGCGTGGTGGGGTGCTTTCGTGGCGCTGCGTCGCGGGGCGTGGGGTAATGTGTTGTGCCTTGCGGGGTCAGGCAAGAATTGTTGTCGGATTATGATAAAAAAAGAGCTGTCCGGGGAGGGACAGCTCTTGAGGATATAATCGTGTGACGGATTATTTCACGAGTTTCTTGAAAGTCTTGGCACCCTGACGAACGATGTAGAGGCCGTTTTCGGGATTGGCTACGCGTACGCCCTGAAGGTTGAAGTATTCGACGGGAGCGTTCTCGTCAACGGTGATGTCGGCGATACCTGCTGATTCGTGGGGAACTACGGTTTCATACAGAGTGATTTTGGCGGGTTCGAAAGGTCCGTTTACCAGTTCGAGCTTGATTGTGCCGGAGTAATCTTCTTCAATGAGGATGTTGTCGCCGTTGTTGTATGCGCAGTCCATAGCTTCGCCGAAGTCGAAGTATTTACCGGGGGTATAGTTTATGCCACCCTGCCAGTCGGCGCCGGCGCACTTGATTTCGGAACCTGCGGGAATGACTTTGTCGCCTACGCAGTCAAACCAGTATACAGTGCCAACGGTTGTAACAGTAGCATTGGTTTCCATTTTCCAGATTTCGAGGTCGGCAAGTTCGACGGACCAGTCGTTTACGGTGCCGCGGATATAGCAGTCGATAAGAGTGTCGGCGGGTTTCTGCGATTCGGTTTCGAATGTGATTGTGGAGAGGTCGCCGGCTACAGTGATTGTGTACTCGCCTTTCCAGGGAGTGTTGATGTTTGCGTCGCCTGCAACGAGGTTATATGTTCCGGGTTCTTTGGGCTTTGCTTCGAGGGTGTAGCATCCTGCGTTGAATTCATCCCATGTTCCTTTGGCGGTAGAGATTTTGAAGGAATTGAGTTCTGCGGTAAATGTGTACTTGCCGTCGGCGAAAGTCATTTCGGCGGGGGCGTCGGGCGACCAGTTGTTGATAGCGTCACCTTCGCCGGTGATGTAGAGGGGAGCCTGAGCACTCATGGTAATTGCCATAGCTGCAGCTGCGGCAAAAGCGTAGAATTTTTTCATAAGGTGTAATTAAAAAGATTTGAAAATTGTAAGATGATATAAACTTGTGTTTATGTGGCAAATTTAGTTCAAATTTCCGAAAGATGAAATTTTTCACGAGGAAATTTTAAAGCCCTATAGGACAAAAATGGCTTTGTTCGTCCTATAGGGCTTTTGGATGTTAATTCCTGACTGTTTATTTCCGGGTCATCGTCAGGGTGTACGGGAGTTTCGAGAAATCGAGCTTGAGGTCGTATGTTCCCGCTTCGCAGGTCATGTCACCTCCGTTGTTGACGGGCACGATGTTGGAAGGTTCGCCGCCGAAGCTGATGGTCCAGGCCCCGTTGCAGTTGAGCTTGAACGCGCCGTCGTCGAGTGTGACGTTTTCGACTGTCCATGTCAGCCAGTTCGATGCGTGTTTCATCGGCACCGCTGTTTCCAGGTTCCAGCCGTTGAAGCTGCCGATAACCGAGATTGCAGTGATTGGGCTTGCCTTATAGGTCATAGCGGCGATATTGGCGTCGATAAGGTAGAGGCTGTTTTTTGCCGGCATCTTGGCTTCGCCTGTCGGGTCGTTTTTCATCTTGCCGCTGACGATGTTGTCGGAATCGACTGTGGCGTCGCCGTCGGGGCGGAATACGATGCCTTTGTTCGAGGGCTGGCCGGTGAGGTACCAGTCGTTGCGCAGGCGTGCCACTCCCTGATAATGAGTGTAGTCGGATGTGGGCAGACGGAGGACTTTGGTCTGGAAGTCCTTGTCGCTTGTTCCTGTGGCATTGCCGGGCACGTAGAGGAAGTCGATGGCGTATGCCAGAGTGTAGGTGCGTGCCCGCATGTCGACGGTCAGTTTGAATTTGCCGGCTTCCTTGACAATTCCTGCTTCAGTCTGTGCTTCGGGAGAAGGTACGAGTACGCCTTCGTTCTGGTCGCCTTGTGCTCCGAAAGCTCCGGTCCAGTTGTCGGCGTCGTGGGCCGATGCGGGTACGATCTTCCATGAATATCCTTCTGCGGCCTGGGCTTCGCTTACTTCGAATACGGCTGTGAATACAGGTTCGTCGTATGGATCTCCTGCGTTCATCTGGATGAATTCTATGCCTGCTGCCGGTTGCCAGTTGCAGAACGAGCCTACGAGCCAGTAACCTGATTCGATCACGGGAGTGTCGAGGCGCTTGAGGGTGTATTCCCAAGTGGCGTCGTTGAAGTAGGGCTTTTCGGGAGTGCCGAGGCGTACGGTGGATCCGTCTTTGATGCCGTAGGCGGCTATGCGGGTGAAGATTTCAACAGTCGCGGGGTTGCGTGTGAATGTGGTGCGCATGGCGTCTTCGAATTCCACGGGCTGCACCTGTATGGCTTTTGCCTGTTCGTTGTAGACGTATGTGGCGGGTATTTTGGCAACTTTTGAGAATGTGTTGTCGAGAGCCACTTCAAAGACAAAATTCAGGTCGTAGCCTTCTGGGAAGTATGCCAGATCGGTAATGTCGGCAACGGTGACGGGCTGTTCAGCTTCCTGTGCGGTCTGCAGGTCGAGTGTATGATCGGCAGTTTGTGCGAGTTTGATGTCGGCGGCTTCGAATGCCTCCAGTTCGGGGTTTGACTGTGCCGGCGGATTGGGTTCGACGTCGTCGCAGGCAGTGAATCCGAAGGCGATGGCGGCCGTCAACAGTATGCTTAATTTTTTCATATTGTAATGATTCTGTGCTTGGTGTTTTTAATTGGGCTTATAGACCTTGGGAGTCTATAAGGCCTATAAGCCCGATTTTTTTACTCTTTGATGAGTTTGAACACTGCGGTGTTCACGCCGTCGTTCATGTTGACGGTCATTTCTATTTTGAAGGGTTTTCCTATTCCGGTGAATTGGAATGAAGTTTTGCCTTCAGCCACAGTGCCTTCATATTCATTGTCGCTGTTGAATGTGCAATCGTAGGGTTTGTCCGAGCCGTCGCCGGAAGCGCAGCCCCATGATGCTCCGCCGTCCCAATCGGTCAGTTCGGTGTAGAATCGGAAGATTGCGTCGTCCTCGACTTGGAATTCGATTGTGCCGCTGTATATTTTGGAACCGATGGCATCTGCGGGTTCGGATAGCGTGTATGGAGCGAGGAGTTCGGCGTTTGCCTCCTGTGGGGCGATCCAGGCTCCTTGGTAGTTACCGATCACGTAGATGACTCCGGGCTGAGGCACAGAGTAGAAATATTTGACGTTTGTCATCTCGAAGCTGTTGCCGGAGCGTATTTCGGAGTCTTCGATGTTGGGAAGCGAAGCTACGGCGCGCACATAGAGCTTTGTGGTCAGCGAGGGGTTTTCGGCCACGTGTGCAGCCCAAGTTTCTTCGTCCTTGATGTCGAAGAGCACATTGATTGCTGTTGCGAAGTCAACATCTTTGAAGCGCATGGCGGCCTGAGTGCCGTCGATGCTATTGATGGGTTCGCATACTTTGAAATCGGGGGTCAGAGATACTTCGATTGAATAGTTTGTCACGGCCGAGTATCCGTAGTCGGGCTGCGAGCAAGTGATAAGGATCTCATTGCCTTCGGTCAGCTCATAGGTCTGCGAGGCGAAAGGCGGTACATTGAGCTTGAACTCTGTGGGCTTGGTGTAGACCGGCTCTTTGTCCTGCGAGCAGGATGCGAAGCCCATCACGGCCACGGCTGCCGAAAGAATTATAGCGAATTTTTTCATTGTTTCTGATCTGTTTTTGAGTAGTTACTGTCAGGAAATCAATAGCCGGGGTTCTGAGTGTAACCGCCGAGATAAACGATTGAGCTGGGCAGGGGATATAGGTTGAAGTGTGCGGGAAGGTCGGCACCGCCGGGCACCTGGTTCTTCCAGTTCCAGTTGTAGCCCGAGGTGTATTTTCCGTAACGGATAAGGTCGGTGCGGCGGCAGTTCTCGGTATAGAGTTCGCGGCAGCGTTCGTCCTGCAGGCTGTTGAGGCTGAGTTCGCCGGAAGTCCAGGGAGAGAGGAGGGCACGCTCGCGGATGTAGTTCACGTATGTGAGGGCTTCGGCCTTGTCGCCTGCACCGTGAAGGATTGCTTCTGCGGCCGAGAGGTATATTTCGGCCAGACGGATGACAGGATAGTCGATTCCGTTCTGGTTGTTGGCAACAGGCGACAGGTCAGTGTCGCGTTTGCCTTCGGCGTCGAGCGCCCAGTTGGTGAACTTCATGGGCAGATAGCCGTTTGAACCGAAATTGTCCTGGTCGAGAGCGGGAGCGTCGGGGGAGAATCCGTCTTTCGATGTTTTCCAGTCGCGTACGCGGTCGTCGGGCGATGTAGCCATAGTCGCTTCGTTCCAGTCGAATTTTTCGACGAACTGGCGGCGAGTAGTCATACATTTCCAACCGTCGGTGACGTTGTAGTCGGCGAATGAGCACTGCCAGCTGTCGGAAGGCTTGGAGGCACTGAGCCATCCGCCTACCATAAATGTGCCGTTTGCCCATGACAGCAGGTTGGGCATTTCCTGGGGGATACCCCAGATGATTTCATTGACGGCATTGCTTCCTCCGATGGTGTACTGGTCGTTGTTGACAGCGAAAAGCTGCTGATACACGTTGGCCAGACCCGAACCTTTGAAGCCGGGGCCTTTGAGGCGGTCGATGATTGCTTTTGAGTGTGCGAGGCATTTGTCCCATGCGGGTGTGCCGGTGTACACTTCGGCATTGAGGTAGAATTTCACCAGCAGGGCGCGTGCGACGTCGACGCCTACATATCCGTAGCGCTGTTCGACAGGGTTGGCTTCGTATTCCTTCACTATGTCCTCAAGAGTCTGTGTGACACGTGTGAAAATCTCTTCGCGCGGGAGCTGCGGAGCGATTGAACCTACGGCTGTGTTCTCGTCGGCGTAGGGTACGTTGCCGAAGCAGTCGACAAGGTAGAAGTAGCATGCCGAGCGCAGGATTTTGCACTGACGGATGTATTCGTCGGCTTTAGGCTTTAGGGATTCGTCGAGATTGAAGTATCCGTCGTTGACGGTCTGTATGAACTGGTTGCAGAAGGTCACGTTGATGATGTAACGTGAATATGTGCCTTCGATGAATTTTACGGATGCGGTGGGAATGCCGTACTGCAGTTGTCCGTAGTCGGCGTCGGATGTGGCTATCCAGTTCGCTTCGTCGGTGGGTATTTCCTCAAGGATGAATGTTGCGCGCTGGAATGTGGCCATACCGCCGTCGAAACCGGCGACCGGAGAGTTGCCGTTGGCACCGTAGGTGGCGAATGCCATCTGTACGTTTGCCATCACGCGGTCCATGTAGTCCTCTGGATCTTTTGCGAAGTCAGCCGCGGTTAGTGTGCGCGGGTCGGTGGGCTTCAGGTCGAGGTCGCCGACGCAGGATGACAATCCAATGGCAGCGGCGGCCAGTACGATGAATTTCTTTATAGCTTTCATATCTGATTATGCTTCGTTAGGAATTAGAATGTGGCTACAAGGCCGAGGGTTGCGGTGACAGGGCGCGGGTAGCGGTTGTTGTCGATGCCGTCGAAAATTTCGGGGTCAAGACCGCGGTATCCGGTGATGACAAACGGGTTCTGCACGGCACCGAAGAGGCGCAGGCGCAGGTTGTTGTTGAGCAGGTTGTCGAAAGTATAGCCCAGAGTGATATTGTCGCAGCGGACGAAAGAGGCGTTTTCGACATAGTAGTCGCTCAGGATGAGCTGCTCGTTCTTGACGAATGCCGGGAATACGTACTCGTCGCGGATTATGTTGTTGAGCTGGTAGCCGGACACGGCTGAGAGTCTGTTGCGGTCGTAGAGCGGACCGTTGTAGACATAGTTGCCGATGTTTGCACGGAGGACGATTCCAAGATCCCAGTTGCGCCAGTTGAAGGTGTTGTTCCATGTCATTGTCACCTTGGGATCGGGCGAGTGGTAGATTATCTTGTCCTTGTCGTCGATTATGCCGTCGGCATTCTGGTCGACATATTGTCCGGGCAGGGGGTCGCCGTTGCTGTCATATACCTGCTGGAATACGAGATATGAGTTGGCAGGCTGTCCCACGAGGTGATACTGCAGGCCTGTGCCTGTTCCGCCCGGGGTGTCGCGGCTTTTGATCTGTGATGTTTCGGCATCGCCTGTGAGGGCCGTGATCTTGTTCTTGTTCCAGGCCACGTTGAGAGCAGTGGTCCAGGTGAATTCTTTGGTCACGACGGGACGGGCGGTGATTGTGCCTTCGACGCCGATGTTGCGCAGTGAACCGATGTTGCGGTTCATATAGTTGGCCACGTTCACGCCGGCTACCGGAGTGTAGGCGAGCAGGTCTTTGGTGTTGCGCAGATACCAGTCGAGTGCGGCTGTGATGCGGTTGTTGAGGAATGCCAGATCAAGGCCGACGTTCCAGGTGGTTGTTTCTTCCCACTTAATGTTTTCGTCGTATGCGTTGGGGTTGATCGGTGCGATCCATCCGCCGTTATATCCGGGGTAGAGGAAGCCTACTTTGTCGGAGATGGTGTAGGTTGCCATGTAGGGGAAGTAGGAGCCTCCGAGGTCCTGCTGTCCGGTCACACCCCAGCCAAGGCGGAGTTTGAAGTCGTTCATCACGCTCTGTGCTTTTTCCATGAATGGCATGTTGAGGATTTTCCAGCCGAGGGCAACGGCGGGGAACAGACCCCAACGGTTGTTCTTTGAGAAGCGTGAGGTTCCGTCGTCACGAAGAGTGGCTGTGAGCAGGTATGTGTCGTCGAACGAGTAGTTGACACGGCCGAAGAACGAAACGAGCTGCAGGGGGTTGGCCCAGCGGTCTATGGGTTTGTCGGCTACGGGCTGTCCGATCATGTCGGCTGTGGCCTGGTTCCAGTCGAGAGTGTAGGTGTCTGTCGCCTTGTCGTAAATGATCTGGCCTTTTGAATCTTCGTCGTTTGAGGTGATGAAGCCCATGGTGTTCAGGTAGTTCTGGCTGCGGCCGTGGTAGTCGAAGCGCTGCCATGAATAACCTGCCATCACATCGAGGTTGGAGCGTATTGCTTCAAATTCTTTTCGGTAGTTGATGTAGAAGTCGAGCAGGGTGTTGCGCTGCAGTTCATACCATTCGCTGCGTGTGCCGGCACCCGGTGCGCCCATGGTGAGCAGGTCGCCGTTGCGCCATGCCATCGATGAGTTGGGGGCAACGATGGTTTCGGTGCTGTTCTTCGACACCTGATAGCCGAGGTTGAGGTTGAAGTGTAGTTCGGGGAGGAAGTGCAGGGCATAGTCGATCTGCAGGTTGCCTGTCGATGACCATACTGTGCCTGAATAGTCGCGGTCGGCGTTGAGCTGCACGGGGTTCTGCGAAGCCTGCAGTTCAAGGCCGCCGTCGCCGTTGAGCACCTGTGTGTAGCCGTTGAACATTGTCAGGCCGGAATTGCCGACAGTCTTGTAGGGGCTGTATATGGGCAGAGTGGGATTGAATGATGTAGCCGCACCTACTGCACCGAGGTCGGCTTCCTCGCTTTTGATGTAGGAGCCGTTGACGTTGAGGTTGACCGACAGTTTTTCGTCGAAGAATTTTGGCGACAGGTTGATACCTACTGTAGCACGCTGGAGGTCGGATTTGACTACGATACCTTTGTTATTGTTATAGGATGCCGAAACGCGGTATGGCAGGAAGCCTACTGTTCCGCCGACGCTGAGGTCATAGTCGTGAGAAATGGCAGTGCGGAGCACTTCTTTCTGCCAGTCGGTGTTTCCGGTGCCAAGCATTCCGATGGCAGCGGGTGTGCCTACTCGGTTTGTCACGAAATCGGTGAATTCGGCTGCGTCCATCACGTTGAGTGTCTTGCGGGCTGTTGCCACGTGGACGTTTGCTGCAAAGTTCACCTGCGGGCGTCCGCTCTTGCCGCGCTTGGTGGTGATTATTATGACGCCGTTTGATGCGCGCGAACCGTAGATGGCTGTTGCGGAAGCATCTTTCAGAATCGTCATCGATTCGATGTTCTGCGGGTTGATGCTTGTCATGGGGTTCGTGCCTGCCGCGCCCGACTGGTTGGTCATGGGCACGCCGTCGATCACGATCAGGGGGTCGTTGGTGGCCGAGAGAGAGGAACCGCCGCGGATACGGATGGTTGCGCCGCCCACGGGGTTACCGCCGTCGGGAGTCACGACCACGCCGGGGCTTGCGCCTACGAGCAGATCCTGAGCCGATTTGGCTATGCCGGCTTCGATTTCGTCGGGTTTGATGACTGCTACGGAGCCTGTTGCGTCGGATTTTTTGACGGCACCGTAACCGACCACGACGAGTTCGTTCATAGCCACAGTGTTGGTCTTCAGGCGCACGGTGATCCGGGTGCGGCCTTCGACGGGGATGGTCTGAGTGTCGCATCCGACGTAGGAGATTGTCAGGACGGCGTCGGGAGCGACCTGAAGCTGGAAGTTACCGTCGATGTCGGTGGCTACGCCCATCTGGGCGCCCTGGACTTCGACACTCGCGCCGATGGCGGGTTCACCTTCAGGCTCGAACACGGTGCCGTTGACCGTGATTTTTTGCGCTAAAGCCGGGAATGCCATGGTCAGCACCAGTACGAGCGTGAGCCATGCTTTCCGGGTCATTTGAAAACAAATGTTCTTCATGCAGGAGTGTTTTAAGTTTAACGTAGTTATTTTTGATTTTATCTCTATTTTTTTCTTACAGAACAGCGTGGAAGCCGGGTCCCGGGGGTGCGGCGGGACAGAAACACAGAAAGCGGCCGAGGCATCTGCCGGGCCGGTATTCGGTCGATGGGCATGTAGGGCGGTTCATGGTAGTCGAAACGGTGCGCTACGCTGTCGTTCAGGCTCTTAATTTCAGTATTCTATAATCTTCTCTTGACTTTCAGATGCTTCTCTGCTGCGGCTATGAAGCCTGATATGAAGCAATTCTTACGCAAAGAAAATAAGAATTTTTGAAATTTCACATAATTAAGTCTTGAAATACTCAACAGTAGGGTTGATTTAACGCAATTAAGTTAAAATTAGGATTATTGTTAAGCAAAAGCAGGCGAAGGTACCATGATAGGTAAAGATTAAATAAATTTAGCATTGCACTCGACTTATTCGTATCGTTGACTGCCGTCTTGGATACTTTCGCTCGGCAAAGCACAAATAAATTTGGCTTTGCACTCGACTTATTCGTATCTTTGTCTTACTTGATTAAACAAAGGAACGTATGCAAAAGATTTCGACGCGGGTTGCCACACTCGCACAATCGCAGACACTTGCCATGTCGCAAAAGAGTAATGAGCTTAAAGCTCAGGGCGTTGATGTTATCAACCTTTCTGTCGGAGAGCCGGATTTTAACACTCCGGCTCATATCAAGGCTGCCGCAGTGCGTGCCATAGGCGATAATTTCAGTTTCTACACTCCGGTGCCGGGCTATCTCAGCCTGCGCAAATCCATTGCGGCCAAGCTTTCGCGCGAGAACGGCCTTATCTATGCTCCGGAACAGATCGTTGTGGGCAACGGAGCCAAGCAGGCTCTGTGCAATGTCATCCTTGCAACGGTCAATCCCGGCGACGAGGTTGTCATTCCGACGCCCGCATGGGTCAGCTATGTGGAGATGGTCAAACTTGCCGAGGGCCGGGTTGTGGAGGTGCCGACCGGCATAGCCGATGATTTCAAGGTTACCCCTGCACAGCTTGAGGGCGCCATGAACGAGCGTACCCGTGCTGTCCTTCTTTGTTCTCCGTCGAATCCGACGGGCAGTGTGTATTCTGCCGCCGAACTTCAGGCACTTGTCGATGTGATAGCCCGCTATCCCGACGTGCTTGTCATTGCTGATGAAATCTACGAGCACATAAATTATACGCACAAACCGTTCACATCGCTCGGTTCTTTCCCGGAACTTGCCGGCCGCGTGGTGATAATCAACGGAGTGTCGAAGGCGTATGCCATGACCGGCTGGCGCATAGGTTACTGCGCCGCACCTGTCGAGATTGCCAAGGCTGTCACCAAGCTTCAGGGACAATATACCTCGGGCGCGTCGTCCATAGCGCAGAAGGCTGCCGAGGCTGCCTACGACGCTTCGCAGGACTGTGTGGAAGAGATGCGCCGAGCCTTTGAGCGCCGTCGCGACCTGGTGGTGCGTCTTGCCCGCGAGATTCCCGGACTTAAGGTCAACGAACCTCAGGGTGCTTTCTATCTTTTTCCTGAGGTCAGTGCGTATATAGGCAAACGTGCGGGTGAGCGGCTTATTGAGAATTCTTCCGATCTGGCGATGTATCTGCTGGAGGAGGCGCATGTGGCAACGGTGGACGGTGCGGCTTTCTGCGCTCCCGGCTACATCCGTCTGAGCTATGCCACTTCCGACGAAAATATCGCCGAGGCCATGCGCCGTATTGCTGCCGCTCTTGGGCGATTGGTTTAGAGCTTTGAGGAATGGCAGATTCTAATGTAATGCGTTGGGAGAGGCTTGTCAATGACAAGCGCTTCGGTCTGGAGGATTACCACGACCCGCGCAAGAGCGGCACGCGCACGGATTTCCGCCGCGACTACGACCGTCTTGTCTTTTCTTCGCCTTTCCGGCGCTTGCAGAACAAGACCCAGGTGTTTCCTTTGCCCGGGAGTGTCTTTGTGCACAACCGTCTGACCCATTCGATGGAGGTTGCTTGCGTAGGCAAGTCGATGGCCGATGCCGTGGCCGTCGAGCTTCGTCGCCGTCACAGCGGCGAAGCAGCAGGTACGGAACATTTCGACCATATAGGCGATATTGTGTCTGCGGCATGTCTGGCGCATGATCTTGGCAATCCTCCTTTCGGCCATAGCGGCGAGAAAGCGATGGCGGCATTTTTCAGTGAAGGTCCGGGCAGTGTTTTGCGTCCGCAGCTTTCCGAGGCGGAATGGGCCGACCTGACGCGTTTCGAGGGCAATGCCAATGCCTTCCGGGTGCTTTCGCATCAGTTCAAGGGGCGCCGCAAGGGCGGTTTTGCCATGACTTATTCCACGTTGGCTTCGATTGTCAAGTATCCTTATGAGTCGTCGCTTTCGGAAAAGGGCAAGTTCGGCTTTTTTGTCAGCGAACGCGAGGACTACGTACGTGTGGCCGACGAGCTTGGGCTGTTGCGCCTCTCGGCTCCGGGCGAGCCGTTGCGCTATGCCCGCCATCCGCTTGTGTATATAGTGGAGGCGGCCGACGATATCTGTTACGAGGTCATGGATATAGAGGATGCCCACAAGCTCAAGATTATTCCCACACGCAGGGTTATCGACGCTTTCATGTCTTTTTTTCCGGAAGAGCGCAGGCTCAGGATGGAGGAGGTGATGGATGCTGTCGACGATCCCAACGAAAAGATCGCGTATCTGCGCTCTTGTGTGGTGGGTACGCTTGTGGAACAATGCGCGCGTACTTTTATCGCAAACGAGGATGCGATTCTCGCCGGAAAGTTCGATGGGCCTCTGCTGGCGCATATAGGCGAGCGCGAGCGCCACGGCTATGAGCAGTGCAACGCTCTGTCGTGGGAGAAAATCTACCGCTCGCCTGAGGTTGTAGATATCGAGCTGGCCGGTAACCGCATCATATCTTTCCTGATGGAGAAGCTTACGGAAGCGGTTACGCGTCCTGAACTTCATTATTCGCGGCTGTTGCTGGCAAAGTTCCCGCAGCAGTACGATGTGGCAGCTCCTACGCTCTACGGTAAGCTTCAGGCTGTGCTGGATCATGTGTCGGCTATGACCGATGTCTATGCACTTGACCTGTACCGCAAGCTGAACGGCATGTCGCTGCCGGCGGTGTAGTTTTTTGTTTAAAGTTTAAGGTTCAGGGTTTAAAGTTTAGCGTGCATACAGCCATACCGAACTGTATTGCAATACCAATAAACTTTAAACCCTAAACCTTGAACTTTAAACCGGATGTTACTGCCACCAGTTGTGGAAGTGGTGGACGGGACCGTGGCCATGGCCTATGTCGTAGGCGGCTCCGGCTGCGATGGCGGCTGCAATGTAGTCCTTGGCCAGACGGGCGGCGTCGTCGAGGCTGTTGCCCAGGGCAAGGAATGAAGCAAGCGCCGACGACAGCGTGCAGCCTGTTCCGTGGGTGTTGACGGTTGATACGCGTGCCGATTCAAGATGCGTCAGTGTGCCGCTTTCAGCGTTGAAGAACACGTCGACAAGGCGCTCGTCGGAGAGATGTCCCGCTTTCAGGAACACCGATGCTCCGAGAGCGGCAAGTTCTTCGGCGGCTTGTGGCAGATCGTCTTGCTTGTCGATCTTTCGTCCCAGCAGCAGTTCCGCTTCGGGAATATTGGGGGTGATGACGCGTGCGCGGGGAATAAGGACCTCACGAAGTGTGGCCACGGCGTCGGCCTGAAGAAGCGGGTCGCCTGATGTGGCCACCATCACAGGGTCGAGGACTATATCGGTCAGAGCAGGGTACTCTTCGAGTGTGGCGCGCACGGCTCGTATAAGTTCTGAAGAATGCAGCATTCCGATTTTTACGGCGTCGGAACCTATGTCGTCGAGAATGGAGTGCATCTGTCCGACGACGAAATCGGCCGGTACGGGGTGCACGCCTGTCACTCCGACGGTGTTTTCGTCGACTACGGCCACGATTGCCGATGTGGCGAAGCATCCGCAGGCCGAGATAGTCTTGATGTCGGCCTGTATGCCGGCGCCGCCGCTGGGGTCGCTGCCTGCGACAGTCATCACGCGGCGGTATGTTTTCTTTGTCATATTTCCCATTTTTCGAGGTTATAGGCGCTGTTCCAGAACATCCATTCCATGCGTGCGGCAGTCATGAAAGCGTCGGTCATGCTGGCGCGTATTTCTTCCGATCCGGCCTCGGCGAGTTCGTCGCAGATCTCGATGGCGCGGCGTGTGGATTCGGCGAAAGCCTCGTCGCCGTAGGTGAGTATCCAGCGGTAATATGGATTGTCGGGCAGCGATGATTCAAGTATGTTCTTTCCTACCTGTTGGTAGATCCAGAAGCATGGCAGTATGGCAGCAGCTTCGACTTCGACAGGCGCCATGGCCTGTGCCGTTTCGAAGCAGTTGTACAGCAGGCATGTCGGAGTAGGGTCTACGTCGGGATCGATAAGTCCGAGGTATGATTCGTGCAGGGCTTTCTCGACAGCTATGCCGTCGGTGGCAAAGCGCAGGAAGTCGGCCACGTGTTCTTTGCAGTCGAGGCGCGAGGCTATGTGAGCCAGTACCCGACAGTAGTTGTCGATGTAGATGGCGTCCTGGTTGAGGTAGAAGAGGAAGCGTTCGCGTGCGAGCGTCCCATTGGCAAGTTCGATGATGAACGGGTGCGACAGTATGCTTCTGTAGATCGGTCCGGCCAGTTGCCAGACCTGTTCGCTCCATTTCATATCTTATAGCCTATTACGGCGACATAATCGCCCTTGTCGCTTCCGGGCAGAGGTTCTTCGGCGGTGTCGTCGGACACCAGCGGATGGGTCGTCAGGGTCTGCCAGCAGTCGAGGTCGCGGAATCCGGCTTCGCCGATGATAGCCACTTTCTCTGCTGTTGTGCGCCAGTTGGCGGCTTTGACGAGTTCTATTGGATAGGGCTTGGGCGGGAACACACCTTCAAGGAGAGGATGATCCCACGTGCCGAGGGCTTTTGCGAGATTGTACATCATACCGTAGCCGCTTTCCTTGGGAACATCGATCAGCACTACCCGGCCTCCAGCGGGCAGGGCTTCGTAGGCTTTTGCGACAACCCCGCGCAGGTCGGTGATATAGCTCGGGCTACCGTTGAAGAGTATGGTGTTGTACTTGCCGGCGCCGAAATCGGCTTCTTCGGCAGTGGCGATGGTGACGTTCAGGCCGCGTCGGCGTGCTATTTCAGCCATGTCGGTCGACGGTTCTATGCCATCGGTTATGACTATGCCGAATTCGTCGTGAAGGATTTTTTCGAAAAGGCCGCTGCCGCAACCTATCGACAGTATGTTTCCGGCGCCCCGCAGTGTGAGTGCGACCAGGCGCGCTTCGGACAGGAGAACGTTCGGGTTTTCCATGAACCATGCGTCGTAGAGCGAGGCATATTCGTCGAAATGCTGTTTCATCAGTCTGTTATAAGTCGATTGTTTGGAATGTCATGTTCTTGATGTCGGCCACCAGCAGGCGTCCGCAGAGTGTTGTGCCGAATCCGGCGAGAAGTTTGAGCGCTTCGGCTGCCTGTATGGCGCCGATTATGCCCGGCACTGCGCCTATCACTCCTCCTGAGGAGGGTGCTTCGGCCGACAGTGTATTGCGTTCGGGAAAGAGGTCGGAGTATCTTGTGGCGGAATCGGGCATGAATGTGCTTGCCTGACCTCCGAATGCGCCGATCGAGCCGTAGACCCAGGGGCGCCGTAGCTGCCGGCAGCAGTCGTCGATGAGGTAGCGTGTCGCAAAATTATCGCAACAGTCCACCACAATGTCGTAGCGGGATATGATGTCGCTTGCGTTGGCGGTTGTCAGCCCCTCGGGCCATTGCTCGAGTGCGGTTTCCGATGAAAGGGCATGTAGTCTTTTGGCTGCCGCAGCGGTTTTCGGGCTGCCTGCGTCGTTTTCGCTGTAGAGCGTCTGTCGCTGCAGGTTGGACAAGGATACTTTATCGGCGTCGCACAGTCCCAGTCGGCCTGTGCCTGCTCCGGCAAGATATAGGGCTACGGGGCATCCAAGTCCGCCAAGCCCCACGATCAGAGCCGATGAGTTCTTCAGGCGTGCTTGTCCGTCCGGTCCGATTTCGGGCAGGATGATCTGTCGTGCATAGCGTTCCATAATCATAGTCAATGACGCTCTTTTCAGTCGAAAATTTTGTCCCAGTCTTTCCACACGGCTTCGTAGCCGCGGGCGCGTATTGCTTCGGCCACTTCTGCCGGAGTGCGTTCGTCGCTTACGGCGAACTGTTCGAGCGACTGCGGATATGTGTGGTAACCTCCCGGGTCGGTTTTCGAGCCGGCGCTGAGAGATGTGGCGCCGAGTGTGAGCATATTGTCGCGGAAATCGGGACGTTCACGGGTGGAGTAGGATATGTCCACATCGTGGTCGAATATGCGAAAGGCGAATGTCAGTTGTGCCAGTTCGCGGTCGCTTATTATCACATTTGGCTGGAATCCTCCGGCGGCGGGACGCATTCGCGGGAAATTCACGCTGAAGCGTGTGCGCCAGTAGTGTTTGCGCAGGTACCGGAGGTGGATTGCCATCATGGTTACGTCGGTGCGCCAGTCTTCCAGCCCGATCAGGACGCCCATGCCGATTTTATGTACGCCGGCTTGTCCCATGCGGTCGAATCCGTTGACGCGCCATTCGAAGTTCGATTTCATGCCTGCGGGGTGGTAGGTCTTGTACTTCTCCCGGTGGTATGTTTCCTGAAAGCATACAACGCCGTTCAGGCCGGCGTGGGTCAGGCGTTCATAGCCCTCGGCGGCCAAAGGCATCACTTCTATGCTGAGATTGCTGAAGTACGGGCGGCATACGTGCAGTGCTTTTTCAATATATTCCACTCCGGCCACCCTCGGATTCTCGCCGGTTACGAGCAGGAGGTTTTCGAACGGGGCGAGCTTCTTGATAGCGCGGCATTCGTCTTCGATCTGTTCAGGGGTGAGAACTACGCGATCGAATGCGTTGTGGCGGTTGAAGCCGCAGTAGACGCATGAGTTTGTGCATGAATTGGTGATGTACATGGGGATGTACATCGATATTGTCTTGCCGAACCTTTCCCGGGTGTAGTGGCGGCTCAGTGCTGCCATCTGTTCAAGATAGGGTGCGGCGGCGGGCGATATCAGCGCCATGAAGTCGTCGACCGAGGGATGACGTGCGTTGAGTGCACGCTCAACGTCAGCGGCCGTTTTTGCCATAATGGCGGTGCTTGTCGCTTCCCAGTCGTAATTTAGCAGTTCGTCGGAAAACATGGCTGTCAATCAAGAAAAGCTGTTAGCGGACTGCTTGCTACGGCAATTGCGGAGCGTGCGCCCAATCCTGCTTCGTAAGCCTCGCGTCCGGCACCGACGGCGTCGGCGAATGCGCGTGCCATGCGGACAGGGTCGCCGGCCACGGCTATGGCTGTGTTTACCAGGACGGCGTCGGCTCCCATCTCCATGGCTTCGGCGGCATGTGACGGTGCTCCCAGACCGGCGTCGACGACCACGGGCACGCGGCTTTCGGCAATGATTATTTCAAGAAGGTCTTTCACCACTATGCCTTTGTTGGTGCCTATGGGAGCGCCGAGGGGCATCACGGCTGCCGAACCGGCTTCTTCGAGGCGCTTGCACAGTACGGGATCGGCCTGTATGTAGGGCAGGACGATGAATCCCAGACGGGCCAGTTCCTCTGTGGCTTTCAGCGTTTCTATAGGGTCGGGTAGGAGGTATTTCGGGTCGGGATGTATCTCCAGTTTTATGAAGTCGGTTTCAAAGGCTTCGCGTGCGAGTTGTGCGGCAAGTACGGCTTCGCGGGCGTCGCGTACGCCGGATGTGTTTGGCAGCAGCTGCATGCCGGGACGCATTATATGGCGCAGCATGTCGTCCTCGCGGTTGTCGGTGTCGATGCGTTTGAGCGCTACGGTCACCATCTGTGAGCCTGAGGCGCTTATAGCTTCCTGCATCAACCGGTTTGAACTGAATTTTCCGGTACCTACGAAGAGGCGGCTGTCGAATTCGCGCCCTCCGATAATCAGTTTATCCATGATTCGAGTATTTTTTTTGTTATTGATTCTTTGTCATCGGCAGTTAGTATAAGACCGGAAACAGCGACTCCGCTTACACCGGTGCGGCGCAATTTCGGCAGGTCGGCGACTGTTATGCCGCCTATTGCCACCACTGGAAGTGTTATTCCTTCGGCTCGTGCGGCGGTCATCAGACGAGTGTAGCCGTCGAGTCCGAGCAGTGGTGCCAGTCCTTTTTTCGTGGTAGTGAAGCGGAACGGGCCAAGGCCTATGTAGTCGGCGCCTGCAGCCGAGGCCGAGCGGATGTCGTCGAGTGTGTTTGCCGTGGCTCCGATTATGAAGTCGTCGCCCAGTATGGCGCGGGCTTCGGGCAGGGGCATGTCTTTTTTGCCGAGGTGTACGCCGTCGGCGCCGACGGATTTTGCCAGGTGTACGCGGTCGTCGACTATGAATGTGGCCTTGTGGCGCCGGCAGATTTCGCTTGTGCGCAAGGCTGTGGCGGTGAATTCATCGTCGGACGCGTCTTTCATGCGCAATTGCACCCAGCGGCATCCGCCGCGGAGAACATCGTCAAGGCCTTCGCTTGTATGGGTTATGAATTGTAGCATATTCTTCTGCTTTTTCTTCTTAAATTTTTTCTTCTTCTGAAAAATCCCATGCCGCGCCGAGCATGGCGGCTCCTCCGAATCCGGCGTCGGCGAGTGCGGGCAGACGCTCCGGGGTTACCCCGCCGAGGGCGAAGATATTCGGACCGAGGAGGCCTGATCCACGCAGTTTGTCGAGGCTGAATGCCGAGTGATATCCGGGCTTGGATATGCTGTCGAATACGGGGCTTAGGAAGAGGTAGTCGAGTCCGGCGTGTTCTTTCAGCTCGGCTGTGGAGTGGCAACTGCGGCTTGTCATGCCTGTCCATCCTGCGGGTGCGTCGGGGTTGCGGCTGTTGAGATGCACCCCTCCGAGGCTGCGTTCTTCGGCAATGTCGAAGAAGTCGTGCAGCGACAGGTGTGGGTAAAGTTCCGCCGGTACGGAGTCGAGCAGGCGCCGTAGGTCGTCGGGCTTTGCCCCGGGTTTTCGCAGATGTACGCGCCAGAAAGCTCCGTCGGCAAGCAGACGTGTTATCTGTCGCGCTTCGCCGCTGTGGAATTCCGGCAGGCTTATGGCTATAAGTCGCATGGTGCGGGGGCTATCCGCCGCAGACGGCGGTGATTACCATCACCTTGTCGCCGTCGGATAGAGTTTTTACAGCCCAGTCGGCACGACGCACGACGGCATTGTTGACTGCTACGGCAACACCGGCGGATGATACGTCGTGCATGCGCAGCAGGTCGGCCACTGTCGTCGCCGGACAGTCGGGAAGACTTATTTCTTTCTGATTGAAAAATACGGTCATAATCGTTTTTTTTAGCGGGGATGCCTGTTTGCCGCTTGCGAAGAAGGGCGAACGCGGGTTTATGACCATAGAACAAATCCTTACGGTGGTACGGGCCACTTCAAGTTCATAGGGTATGATCTCAGCCTTGCGCGTCGGGCAAGGCACCCCTTTTGTTATTTCCTGCGGCAAAAATAATAAAAAATGTTGTATCTTTGCAAGGTTGTAATCAAATATTTGAATGATATGACACGGCTCTTTCATTTAAGATTTCGTCTCATTTTCGACAAATGTGTTATTTTA
>CAJUKD010000019.1 GCA_910587235.1 uncultured Muribaculaceae bacterium | reverse complement strand
ACCAACGACCCTCTGATTAACAGTCAGATGCTCTAACCGACTGAGCTATTGAAGCTTGATTTTCCATACGCCTTGTTCTTCCGAACTTTAGCGATGCAAAAGTACTACTAAAAATTCAATTGTGCAATACTTTGTGCAAAAAAGAAGTAAAAAAACAGCGGAATGCGTTCGCTGAAAGCGCGAATGCGCCGGTATTATGTCCTTTTAAGGTTAACATAGCGGTAGCATAGTCCCGATTTAGGGTCGACACGCTCGTCTTCCTGTTCGTCCACCTGCCATTCTTCGGGATCGATTGAAGGGAAGAATGTGTCGGCATCGGGGCTTGACGCGTCGATAAGGGTCAGGTACAGCCGGTCGGCTGCCGCGAGGGTCTGTCTGTAGATTTCGGCACCGCCGATCACGAAGGCATCGCCGGGGCCGTCGGCGGCCGCTGAAATGGCGGACTCGAGAGTTGGATAGACCTCGGCTCCTTCGATTGTCAGGCCTTCACGGCGTGATACCACTATGTTTCGCCGGCCGGGCAGCGGTCCGCGAGGTAGAGAATCGAAGGTGCGTCGTCCCATTATCAGTGTGTTGCCCATTGTAAGCGTCTTGAAACGCTTCAAATCTTCAGAGATTCTGTAGAGAAGATCGCCGCCGCGTCCTATGGCGCCGTCGCGGTCGATGGCTACGATTATTGACAGCATTAAGTTTTTGTTTGATTGTTTGAAGTTTATGGGAGAGTTGTCGCAGCCTGCCTTTAAACTGCCACGATGCCTTTGATGTGGGGGTGCGGGTCGTAGCCTTCGAGTGTGAAGTCGTCGTAGTTGAAACTGAAAATATCCTTTACATCGGGGTTGATATTCATTTTCGGTAGCGGACGGGGTTCGCGGCTCAGTTGCAGGCGCACTTGGTCGAAGTGGTTGGTGTAGATGTGCGCGTCGCCGAGGGTGTGGACGAATTCTCCCGCTTGCAGGCCGGTCACCTGTGCCATCATTTGCAGCAGAAGAGCGTAGGATGCGATGTTGAATGGAACGCCCAGAAAACAATCGGCGCTGCGCTGGTAGAGTTGCAGGCTCAGGCGTCCGCCGGCCACGTAGAACTGGAAGAACGCATGGCATGGCGGGAGGTTCATCTTGGGCAAGTCGGCTACGTTCCATGCGCTTACGATGATGCGTCGGGAGTCGGGATTGTGGCGGATATCGTCGACGGCTTGTGCGATCTGGTCGATAGAGCCGCCGTCGTAATCGGGCCATGAGCGCCACTGGTAGCCGTAGATGTGTCCGAGTTCTCCGTCGGGATCGGCCCACTCGTTCCAGATGCGTACTCCGTTCTCCTGAAGGTAGCGGACGTTGGTGTCGCCTTTCAGGAACCACAGGAGTTCGTGGATTATCGATTTCAGATGTGTTTTCTTTGTGGTCACCAAGGGGAAGCCGTCGGCGAGGTCGAAACGCATCTGATATCCGAATACGGAACGCGTGCCGGTGCCGGTGCGGTCTGATTTGTCGCTTCCGTTCTCGAGAATATGGCGCAGTAGGTCGAGGTATTGTTTCATCGCATGAAATGTCAATATCTGTTAGGGTAGGGCAAAAGTAGCAAAAAAATCGCTATCTTTGCGTTTCGGAAACTCCGTGACGCAAAATTTTGTTTGAAAAGAATGAAACGTTTCTTCTATATGACATTTGCGGCTGTGCTGGGGCTGTGCTCTCTTGCCGCATCCGGCCGCAGGAATGCCCCGTCATCGAAAGATGAGCTGGCACGCAATCTCCACACATTCAATGCTATCGCCAAGGAATTGCAGGCCAACTATGTTGATACTGTCGACAACCGCGAAATAATGCGCAATACCATAGGCGCACTTCTCAATCAGGTCGATCCTTATACCGAATATTATCCTACCGACGAGCAGGATGAACTTCTTTCCATTTCTTCGGGACAATATGCAGGCATAGGCTCTTATATTCTCAAGCGTGGCGACCGGGTGCTTATCCAGCAGCCGCAATGGGATTCCCCTGCGAGAAATGCAGGGCTTCGTGCCGGCGATGTCATAATAGCCGTGAACGGCGATACCGTGACGCCATCTATGGCGGTAGGCGATGTAAGCAAACGTCTGCGCGGACAGGCCGGCACCAAAGTGCGTGTTACCGTCTGCCGGCCGCATGTTGCCGATTCCATACACGATTTCGATATAACAAGGGCTAACATAAAGGTCAATCCCTTGCCTTATTACGGGATGCGCCCCGACAGCACTGGCTATATACGCCTGACGACATTCAACGAACGCAGCGCCAGGGCCGTCAAGGAGGCTGTGGCTTCCCTGTTGGCTCATCCCGGTCTGCGCGGCATAGTGCTCGATTTGCGCGGCAACGGCGGCGGTTTGCTTGAAAGCGCCGTGCAGATTGTCGGCAACTTTGTGGACAAGGGGACTGAGGTTGTGCGTACACGCGGACGCGATGCGTCGGATACGAAAATCCACAAGACCACGCAGAAACCGCAGAGCACTAAAGTGCCTCTTGCCGTGCTTATCGACGAGGGAACGGCATCGGCCTCTGAAATCGTGGCCGGTGCGCTTCAGGATCTTGACCGGGCTGTCGTTGTAGGCGAGCGTTCGTTCGGCAAGGGGCTGGTTCAGAATACTCGTCCCCTTCCTTATGGCGATTTGCTTAAAATAACGGTGGCGCGCTATTATATCCCTTCCGGCCGTCTGATACAGGCCATAGACTATTCGCACCGCAATCCCGACGGCAGCGTGGCGCGTACGCCCGATTCGCTGACAAATGTGTTCCATACGCGTGCGGGTCGTGAGGTGCGCGACGGCGGCGGTATCACGCCCGATATCGTCCGTGAGGCTCCCGACGGCAACCGCCTGCTTTACAATATTGTCAACGATTTGTGGTCGTTCGATTTCGCGACTCGTTACGTGGCCGCGCATCCCGATGCGCCCGAAGCCGCGTCGTTCACGGTCGACAGCGCCATGTTCGCCGATTTCAAGGCATCCATCGATCCGGCGCGTTTCAGCTACGACCGCCAGTGCGAGAGCGGCCTGGAATATCTGCGCAAGGCCGCGGAAATAGAAGGCTATATGACCGACTCCGTGTCCGCCCAGTTCGACAGGCTGGCCGATATGCTCAAGCATGACCTTAACCATGATCTTGACATAAACCGCGACCGTATTGTCGAGATACTTGACACGGAAATAGGACAACGTTATTTCTCCGATGCCGAGATGGTGCGCCGTGGGTTGGCGGGTGATTCCGTTCTTGCCGAAGCCGCGGCGGTGCTTTGCGATCCGGTGCGCTATAAGGAAATACTCGATGTAAAGAAGTAGGGACGGTAAAGCGATGACTGTCAGAGAACTTTGCGCCCTTTTGCGCACCCCCGCCCGAAGCAAGGCGGTAAAGGCTATGGCGTCTGCTTCCGGCGGCACGGTCTGCGGTGTAGCCGGTTCGTCGGCTGCCGTAATGCTTGGAATGCTGCCGGCCGAAGCCGGCCGGCCTGTTCTTGTTGTCGGCGATTCGCTTGATGATGCCGGTTATCTCTATCATGATCTGTGTCGTGTGGCCGAGGGTGGAGAAGCCGCAGTGGCTATGTTTCCGTCGGGTTATAAACGCGACATCAAGTACGGACAGGCCGACGAAGCGGCGCGGATATTGCGCACCGAGGCGCTGAACCGTATAGCCGATACCTCGGGTTCTTTGCGCTATGTGGTGAGCTATCCGGAGGCGCTTGCCGAACGCGTGGCGTCGGTCGAGGAGCTTTCCGATAACACCATGCGTCTGCGTAAGGGGGGAAGCCATGACCCTCAGGAAGTCGTCGGCTGGTTGCGCAGCAAGGGATTTGCCGAAACCGATTATGTTTTCGAGCCGGGACAGTTCGCGTTGCGAGGTTCGATTCTCGATATATTCGCCTATTCGTCGGAGTTGCCTGTCCGTATTGATTTTTTCGGTGACGAGCTTGACTCCGTCCGTACGTTCAATGTCGAAACACAGCTTTCCGAAACGCAGCTTGACGATATTGCGGTCACGGCGCAGTCGGCCGGCGGACGTTCCGGCCGGCTTTCATTGCTTGATTTCATGCGCACCGATACTATAGTGGCACTGCGCAATGAATCATTTACCGTCGAGCGTCTGCGCGCTGTCGCAGCCGAAGAGATGTCCGGTTCGACGCTTATGGCTGATGAAGGTGATGCCTGCGCTCTCGACAATGTTATCGATCCTGACGCATTTGCCGCTGTTCTGGCCACTCGTTGCCGGGTGGCTTTCACCGCAGCCGCTGCGGCTGAAACGTCTGCGCCGTCGGCGGCAGGACGCCGCCGTAGCAGCGCCATGCTTGATTTTCAGTGTTCACCGCAGGGAATCTATCACAAGAATTTCGATCTTATCAGCGAATCGTTCACATCGCTTGCTGCCGATGGCTACAAGATATACATACTCAGCGACAACGACAAGCAGTTCGAACGCCTGAGGGTGATTTTTGAAGACAGAGGCGACAAAATAGATTTTACGGCTGTCGACGGTACGCTTCACGAAGGTTTCGTCGATCACGCGATGAAAATCTGCGCTTTCACCGACCATCAGATATTCGACCGCTTCCACAAGTACACGCTTAAGAGCGACCGTGCCCGTTCGGGACGCCTCGCCCTGTCGTTGCGCGAACTGCAGCAGATCGAGGTCGGAGATTATATTGTCCACGTCGATCACGGTGTGGGAAAATTCGCGGGACTGATGCGGACCGATGTCGGCGGTCGTATGCAGGAGATGATAAAGCTTGTTTATCAGAACAATGACATCATCTTTGTGTCGATTCATGCCCTTCACAAGCTTGCCAAATACCGCGGAAAAGAGGGTGTGCCGCCGAAAATCAACCGGCTCGGTTCCGGCGCCTGGCAGAAGATGAAGGACCGCACCAAGAGCAAACTCAAGGATATAGCCCGCGATCTTATACGTCTTTATGCCGCCCGCAAGGACGAAAAGGGCTTTGCGTTCAGTCCCGATTCCTATATGCAGCAGGAACTGGAGGCGTCGTTCATATACGAGGATACGCCCGACCAGCTTACGGCCACGCGTGCCGTCAAGGCCGATATGGAGAGCGACCGGCCAATGGACCGCCTGATATGCGGCGATGTCGGTTTTGGCAAGACCGAGATAGCGGTGCGCGCCGCTTTCAAGGCTGCAGCCGATGGCAAACAGGTGGCGGTGCTTGTGCCTACCACTGTTCTGGCCTACCAGCATTACCATACTTTTTCAGACCGTCTGCATGATTTTCCGGTGCGGGTGGACTACCTCTCTCGCGCCCGTACGGCCAAGGATACCAAGGCTATACTCTCCGACCTTTCCGACGGCAAAATCGACATTATTGTCGGTACCCACAAGCTCATAGGCAAAAATGTGAAATTCAAGGATCTGGGCTTGCTTGTGGTCGACGAAGAGCAGAAATTCGGGGTCGCAGTCAAGGAAAAACTGAAGCAGATGAAGGTGAATATCGACACTCTGACCATGAGTGCCACGCCTATTCCCCGTACTCTGCAGTTCTCGCTGATGGGTGCCCGCGACCTTTCGTCGATAAACACGCCTCCCCCTAACCGTTATCCGATCATAACTTCTGTCAATGCGCTGAGCGACGACATTGTTGCCGAAGCCATCAATTTCGAACTGTCGCGCAACGGCCAGGTCTTTTTCGTGAACCACCGCATAGAAGGCTTGTATGAGCTTGAGGCTATGATACGCCGTCTGGTGCCGGATGCCCGCATAGCCGTCGGCCATGGGCAGATGCCTCCCGAGAAACTCGAGGCTACAATCAATGCTTTTTCCACCCACGACTACGACGTGCTGCTGTCGACAACCATAATCGAAAGCGGCATAGACATGCCTAATGTCAATACGATAATAGTCAACAATGCCCAGAATTTCGGACTCAGCGAACTGCATCAGCTTCGCGGCCGTGTAGGCCGCAGTTCGCGCAAGGCGTTCTGCTATCTTATGGTGCCGCCGCAGCTGCCGCTGTCGCCTGTGGCGCGCCGTCGCCTGCAGGCCATAGAAAGTTTCTCGGATCTTGGTTCGGGTATACACATAGCCATGCAGGACCTCGACATACGTGGCGCGGGGAATCTACTCGGAGCAGAACAGAGCGGTTTCATTGCCGACCTTGGCTATGAAACATACCAGAAGATATTGCGTGAGGCTGTCACGGAATTGCGTACAGAAGAGTTCGCGGATGTCGCCAAAGCATCGGTCGACACGTTCGCGTCCGACGAGTTTGTTGCCGACTGTACCATAGAGAGCGACCTCGAACTGATGTTCCCTTACGACTATGTGCCGCAGGAGGGAGAACGTATAGCGCTTTACAAAGAACTCGACAGCATAGAGGATGAAGAAAGGCTTCAGGCTTTTGAGCTTCAGTTGCGCGACCGCTTCGGGCGTATTCCCGATACAGCGCGGGAACTTCTGAGAGTGCCTCGTTTGCGCGGACTGGCGCGCCGGCTCGGTATAGAGAAGCTTTCGATAAAGCAGAACACGATGTATCTTTTCTTTGTCGACGAAAACAACCGGGCCTACTACCAGTCGGCCATGTTCGGACGTCTTCTGAATTATCTTCAACGCAATTCCCGTCGCGTGAAGATCCGCGAGCGCAACGGGCGGCGCAGTTTTTCCGTGGCCGAGGTTCGCAGTGTGTCAGCCGCGGTCGATATTCTCAAAGAAATTCTCGAACTGGATTCAATCTGATTCCGATTCGTCCGATGTCCTTACGATAAGGAATTCGGAGCCTGCGTGGCGAAAATCGACTATTCCTATGGATGCCAGATTTACAATCAGCCCATCGGTTTCCGCCGAACTGCGGTGTATTCCCAGTGCTATGTCGCGCGGGTGCATGCCTTCCGGTCTTGAATCGAGCAGATCGAGCAGTTCCGCTTCGGACTCGGAAAGACTGAATAACAGCGGTGAATCATTCTCGCTTCGTCGGCGCCATGCTCTTACCATCAGTGGATGTGCCGCTATGTTCTCGTCGGCTATGCGGTAATATGCGCGGCGTATGCCGTCGGCTTCAAGAACCTCAACCGGTCTTTGCTGTGCGCGTGCTATCGAGGCGCAGATGACGTGCGTGGTGGCATCTACGGAATATGCCGTGAATTCAACATCCTGAGCGGGAGAGCAATATATCTGTGCGGCTTGTTCAACCACATATATGTCTTCTTCGTTTCGCACGCCGGCGATACTTCCGTTGTCTTTCACTCCGATAAGCAGACGGCCGCCTTCACGATTGGCGAAAGCGGAGATCGAGCGTGCTATCTTGCGGGCGTCGGAAATCATGAATTTGAAATCCTGGCGGCTGTGTTCTCCTTCGGCGATCCATCGCCTCAACAGAGCGGCTCCGCGTTGGCTCGGGATGTCTTTCATATCATTTTCAGCAGTTTCTTCAAGGCTGTGAATGTTGCCTCGGGAGCATCACTCCAGAAATTTCCGTATTGTGCGATATTGTCGGCTGCTCCTGGGGTATCGCTTATCACGCGCATGCACACGTAGGGCACGCTTTTGATATGGCAAACCTGCGCTATGGCGCCGGATTCCATGTCGACGGCCGCAGCGTCGGGATAAAGCTCAAGAATATGGTCGACCTCACTCCGGCGCGACACGAAAATGTCGCCTGAGGCAATCAGACCGCTATGTACGCCAAGTTGTCCGGCCGTTTCCTGAGGTAGGGGAGAGGGGAATATGCGCGGACATCCTGAGGCCTCGCCCGGTTCGGTTCCGGGTCCGCACCACACGTCGTGGTAGGCTACTCCCGACGCAAGCACGACATCGAGTATTCCGGGGGCGTCGTTTCCTGCGCCTGTTCCTCCTGCGACACCGGTATTGATTACCAACGATGGATGGAATATGTCGATCATAGTCAGTGTGCCGACGGCAGCATTTACTTTGCCGATACCGCATTGCATGGCGACTACTTCGCGACCGGCGATGTTTCCGGTGTGGAACTCCGTTCCGTTTACGGTGGTCACGGCGTGATTCTCTATGATGGGCAGAAGCAATTGCAATTCTTTGCCCATGGCTACTATTATGGCAGTTTTCATCTGGCGCTTTTTGGGGATTGTAGATGTTTATATTTTCAAGTCTGCAAAATTACGAAAAAAATCCGGCTCCCTTTTGTCGGAGAGCTACTGTTGGCTCTGTTAAACAAAAATTAGCAATAATCAGAATAAAAAATGTGCAAATGGTTTGAGCTTTTAATGAAATTGGCTGATTTTGCTTTAAGATATAAATAAAAAATATTTGGCCGAAAAGAAATATTGATATAACTTTGCAGCGGTAAAAAACATTATTCATCAGACAATTGCACATCGGATCATCAATTAACACCAATTATCATAATATGAAAAAACTTTACCTGCTTCTTGTGTTTGCCCTACTGGGCATAGTGTCGGCATCTGCCGCTCCTTTCAACGCCAGGGTGGTTGTAGACCATCCCGAACGGATTACCCTGTCGCATAACTACACTAGAGTAGACAATGTCGTGGCCGACAATGTATTTGAATTCATCGAGGGTGATTATAGCAATAATATTGAAATATCTGCCATCTCCGATGAGTATTTTATTAAGTCCGTCAAAAAACAGGATGGCGTGAGCATGAATGTATATGCCGATTATACTACCGGCCTATCGACATGCAACATCAGTTGGAGCTATATTGAAGCTGATGATGTGTTTACGGTCGAAACCGCATCGTATGCCGACGTGCGTACGTCGACATGTACAATCAATGTCGACTATGCCGAGGGTGTGCGTGCTCAGCGAGGCAACAGCAGCAATTCACTTAAGCTGCATGATGGAGAGAATATAATCAGATTCGATCCTGAAAATGAAAAAGACTTCGCTTTTGCCTGTGTGAGTTATGGTCGTGAACTGTACTCGGTTAAGCGAAACGGGACGGCTATTGCTCCGGAATACGGTACATATTATGTCCGTAATATGACCGATGGCGATGTCATTGACATAGAGTACAACTACCCCGATGTGGACGTCGCTGTCAAAATCAATGTCGATCCTTCTCTGAATGGTCCGGAGTATGAAGAACCGTTCATACAGTCTGTAACGACTGACGACGGCTCGACTCCGCTGCTCAACGAAGCATTTACCGTCAAGGCCGGTACCCGTGTGACCATCAATATGTATACCGGCGGATTTGTGCTTGAGAGTCTTTCACTCAACGGACAGGTGCAATCGTTCTATGGTTCGACATGGAGCTTTGTCGCCACAGGCGAATCCAATGTGGATATAGTAGCCCGTGCCTACGGCAGCATCAATTTTATAGTCAATATAGATGATCCCGACATAATTACGCTTTACGATAACAGTCTATATTCATCGTCGCGTAATGTTATACCTCTTGTCGCCGGACGTAACGAACTAAAAGTCAGCGAAGAAAGCAGACAGATTTCGTTCCAGGTAAACAGTGGCTACTATCTTGACTCTTTCATGGACTCCGATGGCTATGACCATTCCGGCAACACTTACGGCATAAATGTCACCGAAGGCGCAGAATTCACAGTTGCGGGAGGTAAATTTGTACTTGATAAAAAAGCTGTAGTATACGTTGATGAAATCACAGCTGTTCCTTACGGCTATAGTTTCACGGATTCAATGCGTAACGGTTATACACTTGAGAACGGTTATAACTTCGTTGATTTCGCCGGGAATTTCAATCCGTTCACGTTCTCGCCTTACGGATGGGATGAAGCTATGGAAGTCTTCGTCAACGGGGAAAGTTATGCTCCTGTGTATGCAGGCGGCACAAGCTATGAATTCACGATCGAAGACAACGATGTGATCAAGATATTCCTGCATGGCGCTCCCGCTCTCTGCGATGTGACAGTCAATTCCGATGCTGTGGCACCTTATAGCGTAAAGACCGACTATGTGGCAGAAGTTGCCGAGCCTGCATCGTTCCGTGTGCATAAGGGTACGCATCTGACTGTTGTGCCGGAAGAAAAAGACGCTATCGTAGTCATGAACGGTGAAAATACTCTGACAGCCGATGACGAAGGTGTGTTCCATATCGATGTCGACACCGCCACCACTTTGCGTGTTACAGACAATGAATCATCCGGAATCGAAAGTGTAAGTCCGGATCTGGGTGAAAAGGCTGATGTCTACAATCTTCAGGGTGTGATGATCATGCGTCAGGCCGATGGCGACGAAGTGCGTCAGCTCCCTGCCGGCATGTATATTGTTGGCGGTCGCAAGGTTTTTGTCCGCTGATAAAGCACATATCATATCGGTCCGATATTATCTGTCGGACCGATATGTCTTATCCTAATCGAATCAGAAAAAACAAATAACGTAAAAAATGAGAAAATACAGCATTACAGCAATGGCTCTAATTCTGCTTGCGTCGACTGTGCAGGCAGAGTCTAAACTTGACCTGGGTAGCCGTATGGCGCTCCATCGTCTGCGTATTGAGCAGAATGGCCTGTCGAATGCGGCCAAGGCTCTTGACGGACGCCGCAGCGCACCGTCTGCAACCGGTCGGGTAGGTGCTTTTGTCACACTTGCCGAAGGTATGACGGCTGCCGATCTTGAAGCCGAGGGCATGAGTGTTTCGTTTGTGCGAGGTGATATTGCCGTTGTCGGCATGCCGCTTTCCGAAGTCGAACGTATGGCTGAGTCCCATGCCATACGCTCAATGCAGCTGGCTCGCGACATCCGTCCGGCCATGGACCTGGCCCGCACTTCTGCCGGAGTGAGCCGCATACATGCCGGAGAGGATTTGCCTAAGGCTTATACAGGACGGGGTGTTACTGTCGGAACCGTTGACCAGGGCATGGATGCCTCGCATATCAACTTCAAGGACGAGGACGAAAAATCCCGTTTCATATACCTTTCGCATGTCTATGCCGACAGTAAGGCTGACTACGGTTATGCCCAGATTCAGTACGGACCGGAAAATATCGATCAGTTCACTACCGATACTGATGAAACATTCCATGCCACCCACACAACAGGCATACTTGCCGGCAGCTATCGCGGTAAAGTCAATGCAGGCATACGCGAGAATTCTTTATCAGGTCGCGTCGAGGAAATCGACAACCCTTTCTACGGAGTGGCCTACGAGGCTGACATAGCATCTTCTTGCGGTGATCTTCAGGATATAATGATAGCCCAGGGTGTGGAAAATATCATCAACGCATCCAATCAGCCGACTGTGATCAGCCTGTCGCTCGGTTCCACCCTCGGTCCGCATGATTCGCGCAGCACAATGTGCCGTTTTCTCGATCTTGCCGCGGAAGATGCCATAATATGTCTTTCTGCCGGCAACGAGGGCGATTTGCCCATAGCGGTCAAGAAAGAACTGACAGAGAGTGATACCGAGGTCAAGACATTCATCGAAGCTTATGCTATGCCTGCGGGCAATGTGCGCTATGGCCAGGTGTATATTTATAGTGATGACGATACACCTTTCGAGATGCAGGCTGTGATCTATAACCGCCGCCGCGGCACAATCGCTTACCGTATGCCCGTTCAGCCCGGACAGGAAGAAGGTGTTCCCCAGTACTATGCTTCTGTCAATACCTCAGGTTCAGACATCACGTCGGCATCGTTCTCGCGGGCTTTCGACAACAACAGTTATGTAGGTGTCGGCTGGTTGATCGATCCTGTCAATGAAGCCGCCGGTACGGGCACTGGCCGCTATTACAATATAATTGATTATTATACGAGGGATAACTCTTCGACAAATGCTTCCGGCGACTATGTCCTGGGATTTGTCGTCACCGGTAAACCAGGGCAGAAAATAGAAGCGTACTGCGACGGCTCTTTCACATGCTTCAACAATTACGCAACCGAAGGCTATGATCCCGGCAGCACCGACGGTTCGATTTCCGATATGGCCTGCGGCAATGATGTGCTGATTGTGGGTTCTTATAACACCCGCGACGACTGGGCGTCGATCGATGGCGGCGTATATGGCTATCACGGACGCTTCCCGGCCGGAAAAGTAAGCTCATTCAGTTCTTACGGCACATTGTCCGACGGCCGTGAACTTCCCCACATCTGCGGTCCCGGCGCAGCTATCATATCCTCCACGAATTCATATTTTGTCGAGAATGCGGAAAACAACGTCGAAGAAGCCGATATCCAGGCTATTGCCGCGCGTCCCGAACGTCGGAACTATTGGCAGCAGGCTGTCGGAACTTCAATGTCGACGCCGTTTGTGGCAGGTTCCATCGCTTTGTGGCTTGAAGCAAATCCTTATCTGACTATTGACGATGTAAAGCGTATCGTGGCCGAAACCGCAGTCCGCGACGAGGATTACGACGAGGCTGAGCGCGTCCGTTGGGGCGCCGGCAAGTTTAATGCTTACGACGGACTGAAAGAAGCTATACGTCTTAGCGGGGAAATAAATACTGTGGCGCCGTCAGCCGATAGCCGTCTGATGGTACGTCCGCTTTCCGGGAGCAGCTATGAGGTCTTCCTTGGCGGAGTTGCGGCCATTGAAGCATCAGTCTATAATGTTGCCGGAGCAAAAGTCCTTGAGGCGAGTGCCGGCGCCGACCAGCTCATATTCGATGCTTCCGCACTCGATGCCGGAGTATATATCCTGAATGTCAACGGTTCACACTCTCAGAAGATAACTATCAAATAATCAGTCATTAATCCGATAAAATGAAAAAAACAGCAAGAATATTTGCCTTCGTCCTTCTGGCTATGTTTGCCGCTATGGCAGCCTCGGCGGGCGGTGTGCTCACGTTCAAGACGAACGTCTATAACATACAGGGTACAGGTAACGCATTCCATTTTGTCGTCGGTGCCGATGTCGCCGACGCCTATATTGATGTCGATTGCGGTTTCGGCCCGACAGAATATCCTGTCGACATAAGTACTATAGATCCGGACACGAACGAACTTACGGGAACGACAGTGTCCTGCACTGTTTCAGAAGCCGGGACTGTCACCATTACAGGCGATGTCGATAAAATCACATATTTCAATGCTGAAGGATGCTATATAGAGAGTATAGACTTTACGGCATGTCCTGACCTTCAGATTCTCAATCTCAGTTATAACGAGCTTAAAGCACTTGATCTGACTCCTAACACGAAACTGGCTGCCATATATGTTTCAGGCAATACTTTCAGTGAGGAAACACCTCTTGTGATAGGGAAGAACAAAGCAGACCTGTCGATTCTTGAAATGCAGGTCGTGGAATGGATCGATCAATCGTTCAGTCCGTCAGACTATCCGGCTTTGCGATCATTCGACGCATGGGCATGCCGTACATTACGCAAATGCGACACTTCGGGGTGCCCGCTGCTGATAAGGCTGTCGGTCGACAGTTGTCCGGTGTCATCGCTTGACCTGAGCAATAACGAAGCCCTTATGATCCTTAATGTCAGCGAATCGGCGATCACGTCGCTTGACCTGAGTCATAATCCGTATCTTACCCAGCTTTATGCTGTCCATGAATCGGGCACTCTGAACACCGATAAAAAAATATCTTCTATCGACCTGAGTGCGAATTATTCGCTGCAGTTCCTTTTCATGGCCGGAAATCATCTGAGAGAGATAGATCTGAGCAAAAATGTCGCTTTGAAAGAAGTGGGGCTGAAGAACAACTATCTATCCAATCTTGACATAAGCAAGAATCCCGGTATCTATAATCTGGATATCGCATTGAACTATTTTGATTTTGCAACCTTGCCGCTTGACAACGGCAAATTCAATGACTACGTCTACAACCAGCGTGCAATCCCAATGGAGCGTTCCTATGCCGTGGGTACAGTCCTTGATTTTTCAGACAAGGTGTTGCGTGAGGGAACCAATACCGATGCGGTTCTTTATTCGCTCAACTCCGTCACAAATGAAGCTCAGAAGCTTGATGCGTCGTTCTATACATTTGCAGACGGCAAATTCACTCTTAACAAGGTTCCTTCGGATTCTGTTTTCGTACGTTTCGCAAATGCCGCTTTTCCATACGCCGACCTTCATACCTCCAATTTCAAAGTGAAGAGTGAGGCTGATTTTGGGAAACCGACAGCTGTCATTGATTTTTCATGTTCGCGTTACAGCGGCGACGGCATCAGCTTCAGTGTAGGCATGGACGGTGCCACAGAGGCTACTCCGAAAACGTTCATGGTTGATCTCGGCGACGGCAATCCTGTGGAATTTACGGCTACTACCGACCTGTTGCCTTTGCAGGCCAATGTCGATGCTGTCCGCAACGGCAACAATAAGGTTACGATATATGCTCCTGAAGGAGAGGTTGTGACCGCTTTCGGTATCGATGGGGTGGATATCTATGACATAAACGTGACAAAAGCAACAGAACTCCGTGAACTCCGCGTATCCGATGCCGCACTCTACGACATCGACCTTCGCCGCAACCGATGCCTGCGCAGGCTTGATCTCAGCGGTAACAATTTTACCAAGATAGACCTTCAGGGTGTTTCGTTCGGATATAGCAAGAATGCGCTGAGCGATATAAACCTGAGCCATAACAGAATTTCCGAACTTACACTCAACGCGCACAGCGCTATCCGCAATCTCGACCTGAGCCATAACGAACTTGTAGATTACCAACTTAAGGATTTCGATTATATAAAGACTTTCGATATTTCCTACAACAAGTTCACTTCTGTTAATCTCAGCTATATGACAGAGGCTACGGACATCAATGTTTCCAACAACCTCATTGAAGAGATTACAATGCCGGAAACCAATTCTCTGGAGCACTTCGATGTGTCCGGTAACCGCTTGGGAATAGCAGGCGTACCGTATCTTGATTTCGCCGGTTATGTATATGCACCGCAGAATATAATATCGATACCGACAAAAGCTCCCGGCATCGACCTGACTTCCCAGAACCGAATAATTGACGGACAGGGCACTGTCTACACCTGGTATCTGGCAGACGGAACTCCTGTTGCCGACGGTGATATCAGTGTGACCGACGGTGTGTCGCGTTTCAACAGAACCGATCTCGGAAAGGTGTATTGCGGAATGACGCACCCCATGTTCCCTCAGTTCTCGGACGATAACCAGTTGCGTACCACCGAAGTCGAAACTGCCGGCATGCCTACTAATGTACTCGCTTCGTTTACTACTCCCGTAGGCGGGGAAAGCGTAAGCCTCTCAATGGCAGCTACAGTCGAGGCTGCGGCCATATTTATCGACTGGCGTGGTGACGGCTCTTCGCTTGAGCAGTACACACTTGGCAATACATACACTAATTTTAACGCCACAACCGTGGCCGGAGCCAATGTGAAAGTGTATTCATATGAAGCGCCAGGGAATCTGGGTGTATTCTCCATCACAGGCGCAACAATGGCAAATCTCGACCTTTCAGGTATGAAACAGCTGATACACCTGACTGTCAGCAATGCCGGCCTGACCGACATAACATTGCCGCCGTCGCCGTCGCTTTCCGAACTTTTCCTTGACAACAACAATTTCAGCGAATTCGACTTCAGCAGGATCGAAGGTGTTTCCGATTTCGGCATCAGCGGAAACCGACTCACCGAGGCCGATCTTTCAGGCGTGACTACACTATGTAATCTCGCATTGTCGAACAACAAGCTGACTTCATTCTCAGCGGTAAATAATCCGGCACTGAACACAGTCCTGCTATCTCATAACGAAATAGAAAGTGTAGACCTGTCGGGAGCGCCCGGACTTGAACAGCTGACGCTTGACCACAACAAGTTGAGTCATCTTGATATAAGCAAGACTCCTCGTCTGAGAGTGCTTTATGTCAATAATAACCTCTTTGACTTTTCGACTCTTCCGCGTCCGCGTTCGGGGCTGAATGTTTATCACTATGGCAATCAGCAAGCTCTGAATATTGAAGAAGTGAACCATCAGGTCGACCTTTCGACTCAGGCGGAGGTCGACGGAACTCCTACCGTGTACACATGGTTCATCGGTGTTCCCGAATTCGACGAGGAAGGTAACCTTAGCGGAGAAAGCCTTATCGAAGGCACCGAATATACAATCGAAGGCGGTGTGACAACATTCCTGCGTTCCAATCCGGAGGTTATGTGCGTCATGACAAATCCGCTGCTCCCCGAACTTTATCTGTATACCAACACCATCGATGCCACGGCTGGAGTCGAAAATATAGGTGCGGGTGTATCAGGTGAACTTACTGTCCGTGTCGAGAACGGTAATGTCGTAGTAACAGCGCCGTCGGCCGCCGACGTACGACTGTACGACGCAGCCGGACGTTTGTCCGGAGCTTCCACTGTGGCAGGCGGTAGAGCTGTGTTCAGCCGTATTGCCCCCGGACTGTATATCGTTGCAGCCGGCACAAAAGCTGTCAAAGTAGCAGTTAAATAAACTGTTTATTCCATAAAATTTAAGGTCCTTAAGGTCTTTAAAGACTTTAGGGACCTTAAATTTTTCGCTCTTCATGAAATTTCGCTATCTTTGTCCGGATAATTCCATAATAATCGCAATCCCTCTCCCGCCATTATGATATGAAACGTATTCTCGCCATCCTTATAACAGTGGCGGCGCTTGCAGCGGTGCCGGGCATAGTTCGTGCCGAATTCCGCTATGCTCCTGTCGCAGGCGTCAACATAACCAATCTCAAATTCAAACAGGATCTTGTCGGAGTCAGCCAGCGAGTCGGCTTTCAGGCCGGTATTCAAGGTGAACTGATGTTCCCGGGCATAGGCTTCGGCATGGATTTCGGTCTGCTATATAACCAGACAGGCGCCAAGGTGAATCTGGGCGAACGCGAAATATGGAGCAGCCAGGGCTTCGGACGTTCCGACGTGCTGCTTCATCAACTGACAATCCCCGTTCATGTCAGATTCAAGTGGACACGTATGAACGGGCTGGAAGATTACATTGCGCCATTCGTTTACGGCGGTCCTGAATTCGGAATCAACATTGCACATAGCAGAGTGCGTGGAAATGAAGGTGTCGGCAACCCTTACAAATATACCGGAGGCGACCTCGGACTTACCGCCGGCGGCGGTGTTGAACTTTGGCGACGCTGGCAGGTGTCGTTGCAGTACACATGGGGTATGACTTATCTGCTCAAGACCCGTCTTCTTGATGACTTCAGTGCCCGCGGACGACAGTGGAGTGTGCGCGTGGCCTATTTCTTCTGAAATAATTTAGTCAGGAATGCAGACCGGCCGAATATATCTTTTCCCGTCGTCGCTTGGCGATGTCCCGCCTTCGGAGGTACTCCCTCAGCGTAACATAGAATTGTTGCGTGGAGTGCGTCACTTCGTTGTCGAGGAACTGCGTACGGCGCGCCGTTTCCTGAAAGCATGCGATCGTTCAATAGTGATAGACGATCTTCATTTCGAGGTACTCAACGAGCATACTTCTTCCGATGAGGTGGAAGCCATGCTTGCACCGGCGCTTACCGGAGAAGATATAGGCGTGATAAGCGAAGCCGGTTGTCCTGCTGTAGCCGATCCCGGTGCCGATCTTGTAGCTGCCGCACAGCGCCGCGGCATAGAGATCTGCCCGCTTGTAGGGCCGTCGAGCATCCTGCTTTCCCTTATGGCTTCAGGTTTCAACGGTCAGAGTTTTGCATTCGAAGGCTATCTGCCAATAGACGCCGGACGTCGCGCGGCTCGGTTGCGCGAGATGGAAAAGTCGGTGCGGACACGCCGGCAGACCCAGATTTTCATTGAAACGCCTTACCGCAACAATCGTCTTGTTGCCGAACTGGCACGTACATTGTCGCCCGACATGCTCCTTTGTGTGGCTGCCGACCTTACCGGTCCGCGGCAGAGTGTGCGCACGCTGAGCTTGCGGCGTTGGCGCAATGAAACTTACGATTACGACAAAATTCCGGCGATATTCCTGATATACAGCTGAAAAATAATTGTAAATGGCACGCAGACGCAGCAAAACCGATAGCAGCGATTTCCCCGGGCTTTTCGATATCTTCGGGGATGACAGCACCGTGCCGTCGGGAAACTCCGAGAACTGCGATCTTTCCGGTGGCCGGGATACCGCTTCCGAACATTCCGGCTTGTCGGAGCTGTCCGACGATATTGTTGCTCCGCGTGAACGCCTGCGTTATATTTCTTTTGGAAGCGGAAGCAGCGGAAACTGTTCATATATAGGCACCCGGACCTGCGGAGTGCTTGTCGATGCCGGAGTCGACAACAATTATGTCATGGAGCAGCTTGCCGCAAATTCTATCGATCCCGCTACTATAGGCGGGATACTTCTTACACACGACCACGGCGACCATGTGCGCTATGCCTATGCGCTGCTGCGACGAAACCGCCACATGCGTCTTTACGCCACTCCCCGCACGCTTAACGGTATTCTCCGGCGTCATAATATGTCGCGCCGTGTGGCCGACTACCATAGCGCTGTCTATAAGGAGTTTCCTTTCTCTGTCGGACCGCTGACCGTTACGCCTTTTGAAACAAGTCACGACGGAACCGATAATGTAGGATTCTGTATCGAGGGTGCCGGGAGTTGTATTGTTGTCGCCACTGACACCGGCTGTATCACTGATCGCGCCGACTTTTATATCCGCCGTGCCGCATATCTGATGCTTGAAAGTAACTATGACGCCGATATGTTGCGTCGCGGTTCTTATCCGGAATATCTTAAAGCCCGTATAGTGTCGGATCGCGGACATCTCGACAATGCAGTCGCCGCCGAATATCTCGCACGAATCCATTCCCCGCGCCTGCGCCACGTCTTCCTATGCCATCTGAGCAAGGATAACAATACTCCCGAAGTGGCGCTGTCTACGATAGGCGCGGCGCTTTCAGCCCGGGAAATAGCATACGTGGCCGGCGACAACCTTGTGGGATCGGATAAGGTGTTGGCGATTACAGTCCTTCCCAGATCTAAGTCTTCTGCTCTTTTTGTGCTGGAATAGCTGAAAAATACCTAAAAAAAGGTATTTGACAAATGCTGTTGCCGAGCTAACTTTGTGCCAGGATTAAAAATGCTTTCCCATGTAGGGGAAAGATATGATTATACGGATTTATTTTATGCATAAATTCCCGGAGAGCTACTGTTGAAGTACCCTCTCCGGGATGAATTTTATATTCATCACAAAAAATGTATTCATATTTTAATATATATTTTGTATTTTTGCCGAAAATCAATCATTTATTCTAAACTAATATATTATGCCAAAAATCACACAATCCCCGATCTTGTATGGTGCCGCGGCTCTTATTCTTGCTGTTTCCGCCTCTTCATGCCACCTCAGTGACCCGGAAGGCCTGGATGATCCTGCAGCCGCCGGAAGCACACGCCTGACATCCATTTCGCTCTATTCAATGAATCTCATTACTTACAGTTACGACGACCTGGGGCGTCTGTCGCGGATTGCCTACCGTATGGGCGATATCGAAATAGACTTCGGCTACAGTCCGGCCACAATCACCATAACGGAATATCAAGGCAGCGAATTCAGCGACCGCGACATCTGGTCGGATATCACATTCAACGCCGACGGAACCGTCGCCCGATGGAAGGACGAGGAATACCGCTACGACCATACGGCGAACAGCTGGGTACTCGACGACACTTATTACCAGAGTTGCGATTACGACAGCGACGGGCATCTTGTGCGCTTCGACAACGGCGACGACCCCATGCTTCTTACTTGGGAAAACGGCGACCTGAAAAAAATCGTGTCGGAAGACCATGGTACAGACCCTGATACCGACATCACGGTGCTTTATACGAATCTTGAAAACAAGACAGGGCAATGGAGCGCTTTCTGGATGCCGTTGGCAATCTACGGTACTACAGGGCTGTTCGGCAAGGCTCCCAGGCATCTGCCGGCGCGATTCTCTGGCACAGAACAAGGCTCTCCCGCCGATGCCGAGTTCGCCTATCAGATCAATAACTTCGGCATGATAGCCCTCGAAAAAATGGTCTACGAGGATGTCACGTCCGTATATCAGTATAACTACGCACAATAAACACGCCAAAAGATATAAATCATGAAAAAGATAATCACATACGTACTTGCAGCACTGCTGGCCGTAGCCGTAGCCGCTCCCAGCGCCATGGCTGCCGAGCACGATGCCGCAACTCAGGAAGAAATCGATTCCCTGCGCCAGTCGCTCGAACTGGCCAACCAGGAGCTGAACCTCCAGAAGCTCGACGCCAAGTACAAACAGATATGGAACAAAGGCAAATATACCATGCTCGGCTATGCGCTTCAGGACATGGGGACGGAATTCACGCCCGTGCTGAAAAGCAAATACGCTTTCTTTATATCCAAAGGCACGACCTACTACTTCCCCAAGCGCCCTATCGGCGGACTTGTGAAAATCGGACTGGATATGCGTTGGACCGATATTTCAGTAGCCCGTTTCGAGGATGAGAAGATTGCATCCGACAATTGGGATGTCATCGGCGGCGACAATGGTGACGGCGACGATGATTCCGGTATCCTTGACCGTTTCAATAATCTCGGACGCTGGTGTCTTCAGGCAAGCGCATTCGGTGTGGGTGTGAATGTCGGAGTGGCTCCGCTGTCGATGTTCGACAATGCCGCCAAGTACCTGCGCGCCTCCGTATACTTCCACTATCTTCCGACATTCGGAGCTATCCTCGTCAGCGAGGACGGCGAAACGGAAGCTTCTTTCGCCTACTGCAATATGTTCGATTTCGGTGGAAAACTGACCTACCGTGCCATATCGGTCGGTGTCGAAGGCCGTTGGGGCAGCGGAATGTTCAAGCCTCTCGAAATCGACATGGATGAGGACGGAAACATGGGGATGGGCAGCGGCGACAAAATCAAGCGAAAATTCGCCTCTACCCGTTTCTACGTCGCTTTTACATTCTGAACAGAATCACGGTTACGGATATGACCGATGAAAAACAGCACATGCTTGCGCCCGCCCTTTTGGCGGGCGCGTGTTTTTTTGTAATTCTGAGTTGAATTTCATATCTTTGCGCAAGAAACAGCAGGGAGCGGCCTATTGGCCGCTGCTTCCTACTATAATTCAATGGAATACAGCTTTTTAGACTTTTTAGGTCTTATTGGTGCCGTAGGTCTTTTCCTTTACGGCATGAAAGTGATGAGCGAGGGCCTGCAGAAGGCCGCAGGCGATCGCCTCCGCAATATCCTGTCGGCAATGACGCGCAACCGCTTTACCGGAATGTTGACAGGTTGTGCCATAACAGCTCTGATTCAGAGTTCGTCGGCATCGACGGTGATGGTGGTAAGTTTCGTAAACGCCGGTCTGATGACTCTTGCGCAGTCAATGGCCGTAATCATGGGCGCTAATGTCGGAACCACATTCACAGCATGGATTATCGCGCTTTTCGGCTTCAAGGTCAACATATCGATGTTTGTCCTTCCGCTTATCGGTCTTGCGGCAATATTGCTTTTCTCCAATAAGAGCAAAACCAAGTCGATAGGCGAATTCCTTATCGGATTCTCTTTCCTTTTTATGGGTCTGGATATGATAAGCCAGTATGTTCCGGATCTGCAGAACAATCCGGAGATGTTCGCTTATCTGCGGCAATACGCATCGCTGGGCATAGGTTCCATACTGATATTCACTCTTGTCGGCCTTGTGCTGACCATGATCATACAATCGTCGGCCGCCACCTTTGCCATAACGCTGATAATGTGCAGCAAGGGCTGGATAACATTCGATCTTGCATGCGCTCTCGTATTGGGAAGCAACATAGGTACGACGATTACACCTATTATTGCTTCGCTGAGCGGCAATGTGGCCGCCAAACGTACGGCTATGGGGCATCTGCTGTTCAATCTGCTCGGTACCTTGTGGTGTCTGTGTGTATTCGTGCCCTTCGCCGACCTCAACGCCTGGCTGACTGAAGCCATAGGACAAGGCGATCCTAATGCGCTTTATGCTTTTGTAAACCATCTTGAGCAGACATCCCCCGAGATTTACAATCATCTGTTCGACAATTCACTGCCGGCGGGGCATGAGGCTGTAGCAAAGGTGGCCATGATGCAGATGAGCGTTTCTTTCGGCCTTTCAATTTTCCACACCACTTTCAATCTTGTCAACCTGTCGGTGATGATATGGCTTACCAATATCTATGTAAAGATTGTCATGTTCCTGGTGCCCGGCAAGAAAGGCGACGACGAAGAATTTACCCTCAAGTTTATCTCCCGCGGTCTGCTCAACGCTTCGGAACTCGGTATAGCACAGGCCGAGAAAGAAATGTGGGTCTATGCCGAGCGCGTGGGCCGCATGATAGACATGGCACAGACGCTTATCCACACAAAGGAAAAGAGCGACGATTTCAACAAGCTTTTCTCGCGTCTTGAGAAATACGAGGACATATCCGACCGCATGGAACTTGAGATAGCCCATTACCTGAATCGTTGTGCAGAAGGAAGGCTGTCGAACGAAAGCAAGCTCCGTATAGCCGCCATGCTGAATATAATCAGTGAGATAGAGAGCATAGCCGATAGCTGCATGGGTATAGGGAAGATCCTCAACCGCAAGATTGAGGCCGGCGCCGAGTTCAATAACGAGATATATTCGAACATCGACACAATGTACGAATATGTGCGGAGCGCCATGCAGATGATGGTAGAGCAGTTGCGAGATGTCGAGAATGTCAACCAGAAGTCGCTGATAGCATCTTATAACCGTGAACGCGAGATCAACAACTACCGGAACGCGTTGCGCGGAGCCAATGTAAGCAATATCAACGAACATCACTACGAGTACCAGGCCGGCATATACTATATGGATATTGTAGGCGATCTGGAAAAGACGGGTGACTATATAATAAACGTAATCGATACCCTCCGTGACAGCTTCCGGAAGAATAAGGAATAACTCTGCGGGGAGTGTGGGTTATGATTCGGAGAATTAAACAGGCGTGTATGCGCAGTCTGTTTCTTTGTTGGAACACAATCGTGTGGCAGCATGGAAACATCACTTGTATGATAATAAAATTTTAAAACAATAGTGACACAATCCGGTTACTGAGGCGGATTTTTTGTGAAAATTTCGCTTTCTTTGTAAAGCGAAATCCATAGAAGAAGCGTAATGGCACCCGCAAACGCACTGGGTAGAATCCTTATAGTAGACGACGATGAAAACATCGCCGAGCTCCTGAAAGTAAACTTCGGGAGTGAAGGTTATGAAGTTGGCGTCGAGAGTGTGGCTCTCGATGTCGATGTGGCGCGTCTGACTGATACGGATCTTGTGATTGCCGATGCCATGAAACAGGACTACAACGGACTGGATCTGCTACGTGATATAAAGGACAATCCTCCGACCGCTCACGTGTCGGTGCTGATTTATTCTTCTTATCGCAGCGAGCGCATGGTTGTGGATGCTCTTGACGAGGGAGCCGACGACTATATCCAGAAACCGTTTTCTCTCTGGGAACTTCTCGCACGGGTGAAATCGGTGTTGCGTCGTCGTCGTGCGCCTGCCGCGCGCCAGATACGCACAATCAGCTTCAGGAACCTGACCATAGATCCGGATTCGCGGACGGCGAAAATCGATGATGTCCCACTGATGCTGTCGAAAACAGAATTCGCAATACTGCTTATTCTGGTGCGCAATGTCGATTCTTTCGTGTCGCGCATAGAGATACACCGTCAGGTGTGGTCGGACAGCACGACAGCCGGAATAAACGAGCGCGTGGTCGACACAAATATCTCGCGTCTGCGTAAAAAGCTGGGAGAGATCGGCAATTGCATTGTAAATCGCCCCGGAATGGGGTACATGTTTGCCAGATAAGACCGCTGCGGATGCCTGTCACTATTCCGGACATGTGATATTAAACTGAAGTCAAACCAAACCTACTGAACCTTGGACATAGAGCCATTACCGGCCATAGCGCCGCTGACATCCTTACTGACTGTATCAAATTTTTGTGCCGATATATTGCCTCCGACATTCGGTGTCGGGGAATGCGTCGCCCTCCTGCTGGCATTGTTGTGTCTGGTGATGTCGGGCTTCGTAAGCGGCAGTGAAATCGCCTATTTTTCATTGACTCCGCAGCAACTCGATGAGATTGCGGAAACTTCGCGGGGCAAGAAAGTCGTAGCTTTGCTTGAAGCGCCGGAGAAATTGCTCGCGACCATACTTATCGCGAACAATCTGGTAAATGTGACAATAGTAGTACTCTGTAATTTCGCTCTCGGGCCTATCTTCGACGGTATGAGTGCCGTGGCCAGTTTTGTGTTGCAGACAGTCCTGCTTACCTTTCTTATTCTGCTGTTCGGCGAAATTCTGCCCAAGCTTTATGCCAACAATTATCCTGTAAGCTGGGCGCGTTTTGCCGCCGGACCGCTGGGGGCGATAATGAAATTTTTCTCGCCTATGTCGTCGACACTTGTGCGCTCGACATCGCTTGTCAACCGGGTGGTGACGAAGCGTGCTCACAATATTACTACCGACGAACTGTCGCAGGCTCTGGAGATAGCCCAGGGCGCAAGCGGCGACGACAAGGAGATGCTTGAAGGCATACTTCGCTTCGGCGATACGACTGCTGCCGAAATAATGACGCCCCGGATAGGAATCACCGATCTGGAAGTCACCATGCCTTTTGAACGCGTGATGGAAATCGTGCTCGAAAGCGGATATTCGCGTCTTCCGGTGTGCCGCGGTACACAGGATGAGATTGTCGGAGTGCTGTATTCACGCGATCTTCTGCCTTTCATAAGTTCCGGAACTCCCGAGGGCTTCCGTTGGCAGACGCTTCTGCGCAAGCCTTACTTCGTGCCCGAATCCCGCATGATCGACGATTTGCTCGAGGATTTCCGCAAACTGAAAATACACCTGGCCATAGTTGTCGACGAGTATGGCGGCACACAAGGTATTGTCACACTGGAAGATGTACTTGAAGAGATAGTCGGCGATATCAACGACGAATACGACGAACCCGACACCACCTACAAACGCTTGCGCGACGATACTTTCGTGTTCGAAGGCCGCACGCTGCTCACCGACTTTTTCCGTGTGACCGGACTCGAAGCCGACGACTATTCAGAAGTGACACAGGATGCCGAAACTCTGGCAGGTATGCTTTTGAATATCAAAGGCGACTTCCCACGCGACAAAGAGCCGCTTGTCTATGGCCGCTGCCGCTTCCTTGTGCTTGATGTTACGGATCACCGTATCACAGAAGTGCGCGTCATGGTCATGCCTTCTTCCTGTGAAACGGAAGAGGAAAAGAAATGAAAACGATTCCTCTTTTTCTGCTCCTGATATTGTCCGCCGTTATGGCCGTTTCATGCGGCGACCGCTCTTCAGCATCCTTGCCGGAAGGCAGCGATGTTCCTCTGCGTTATGCCTATCCTCGTGTGGCGGTTCCTGACACGGTTTATTCACGATTGCAATCCGGACCGCTGAGTTTCGAGGTCAACAGTGCGGCTATGGCCTGCGCGTCGGCCAATGACCGTGGCCTTGATCTGTTTTATCCCGCATACAGAGGGAAAATCTACTTGAGTGTCAACGATGAAATGTCGGCGGAGCGGCTTGCTTCGGCGATAACTAACCGCCGGCAACGCTTTGCTCTCAATCTCGCCGGAGCGCCGGCTAAAAGCTCTGTATTTGTAAATGATGCCGGCTTTGTGTGCGAGCTTACCTATACCGATGAAGCTATCGTGACCCCCGTGCTTTTTCTGGCGCATGACGGCCGGAAGCTGCTTTTTAGCGGAGCTTTCGCGTTCGATGCACTCGACCGTCGGGCAACAGCCGATTCTGTTGCGCCGGTGACAGCAGCCATACGTGCCGATGTAATGCGCCTTTTGCACTCTCTGAGAGAGAAGAATTAAAATATGATTCCGCGATGGAAGAAGATGTGCGTGTTTTCATAGAACCAATCGACAGGGCTTTTCCATCCCGTCGGGAACGTGAGATTGCCGCTGTAGGACGTATTGTTGCGCGTGTGTTCGGCGCGGATACGCAGCTTTGCCACAATGATGCGGGGGCGCCTTTTATTGCTGGAGTTGAAATATCCGTTAGTCATAGTACTGCGTATGCCGCGGTAGCAGTCGGCGCGCCCGGCCGAAAAATAGGACTCGATATAGAGGGACTCAATCGTGCGCCTCAGTTGCGTCGTGTGGCATCACGTATACTGTCCGAAGAAGAAATTGAAGAATATGGCGGCTCTGACTCAAGTCTTGTCGAGGCATGGACTCTAAAAGAGGCTTTGGTGAAATGCTCGGGATGGCTTGACGCAGATTTTCGCCGCGACATAGCCTTGCCGCGCAGTAGCCGTGGCGAAAAAAAAGCTACCATAACTTGCCGCCGTTCCGATGGAACGACAGCAAGTGTCGGCAGCTATGATATAATTTTCAGCGGCGTTCCGGGCGACAGTCCGGGACAATGGCTCGCACTTGTAGCCGAAAGTCGCTGATCGTAATCTTCATTCCTTTGTTCCGTAGGCGAGGTCGCCTGCATCGCCCAGACCGGGAACGATGTAGCTGTGTGCATTGATTTCTTCATCAATGACACCCACCCAGAGTGTGGCGTTTTCTGGCATTACCGAAGCCATGTAGTCTACAGCCTGACGGGAGGCTATCACCGACGCTATGTGCACCTTGGCCGGAGAGCCTTTGGTGAGCAGGGCGCGGTAGCTAAGCTCCATCGAAGCGCCTGTGGCAAGCATGGGGTCGCAGAGTACCAGTGTTTTGCCGTCGAGGCGGGGTGAAGCGAGGTATTCGATGCAGATGTCGAAATTCTCTTTCTCTTTATATTTGCGGTAGGCTGATACGAAAGCATTCTCGGCACGGTCGAAGTAGCGCAGGAAACCCTGATGGAAAGGAACACCGGCGCGGAAAATTGTGCCGAGCACCAGTTGTTCGTCGATTACCTGGCAGGAGGCGTTGACATTGAGCGGAGTGGGAACTTCTACAGTGCGATAGTGCAAGGTTTTGCTGATTTCGTAAGCCATGATTTCGCCAATGCGCTCAAGATTGCGTCGGAAACGCAACGGATCGGTCTGCATGCCGGTGTCGCGCATCTCGGCCAGATACTGGCTTACGAGAGAGGGCTGTTCGGCAAAATTTATGATTTTCATATTCTTCCGGTTTTGTCGGGATTGTATTTATTTCCTGCAAAAATAACGAAATTTCATGACGTGACGTTTATTTTATGATGTTTAACTCAGGAATCTTTCAGATTCAGATTTCAACGATTTTCAGACCTGGAGTGTTTGTATATCAGGAAGAATCACTATCTTTGTGCTTGTAACACAAACGACTATGAAGCTGATTGAGATGAATCTGCAACGAATCATCGACCTTTGCCGTAAGCACAAGGTCAAGACTTTGGCAGTCTTTGGCTCTATCCTTACTGATAGATTCAACGACCAAAGCGATGTGGATTTACTTGTGGGCTTCGATACAACCGACCATGAGAAGTGGGATTATGTTACAAATTACTTTGATTTTCGTGACGCATTGGAACGGCTTTTAGGCAGAAAAGTTGATTTGATCGAAGAAGGAGGTCTGCGAAACAAATACTTCATTGCCAATGTCAACCGAACAAAACAGATGATCTATGGCTATTGAAGAAATCCTGACATATCTCCAGGATGTGTTAGACGCTATAAACGATATGGAGAGTTGCTTTGTGGACTTCCCTAACAGATATGATTTGTTTGAGAATGATATAATGCGTAAATGTGTCGTAGAGCGTAAAACAGAAATTATGGGAGAGGCCATAAACCGGATAAGAAAGTCTGATCCGTCTGTCGATATTCCAAATGCAAAAGCCATAATCGACACACGCAACCGAATCATACACGCCTACGACAATGTGCAGCCTGAATTTCTGTGGAGTTTGGTCGTGCGTCATATTCCTGAACTTAAAAAAGACATTGAACGAATTTTTGTCGAATACGAAGAACGATATAAGCGCGAAAATGACACGGATTCAGATAGTCGGTAAGCTTCCTATATAGTCTTCTACTACGGGCAGAGAGAGCGACGGGCTTAAAATCGTTGTGTCTTCGCTTTGATTCCATACTTTTAATCTTAATACCGTGGTGTTGATTTTTTCATGAAAATGGCATATCTTTGGCTTCGCCTTAGATACTCTTGCTCGGCAAAGCACAAATAATTTGCTTTTGCACTCGACTTATTTGTATCTTTGTAGAAATACAAAATAACATTACTAATCTTTCTCCCCTAAAAACTACACGCCAATGACATTCGCCGAAAACTGCTACAACATTTTTGAGCAATCAGTGGCCGCCTATCATGTGACCGATGACGTCGACGCTCAGGCCGTAAATCCCTATGCTGAAGGTTCTGTCGAGCATACGCTCTATGCCAAGAATTATATCGACGCCGTGCAGTGGCATCTTGAGGATATAATACGCGATCCGGATATCGATCCTGTGGCCGCTCTGGCGCTTAAACGTCGTATCGACCGCTCGAATCAGGAGCGTACGGATATGGTCGAGGAACTCGACAGCTATTTCCGCGAGCGTTATGCCGATGTCGTTCCGGCTCCTGAGGCGCGCATCAACACCGAAAGTCCGGCATGGGCTTTCGACCGCCTGTCGATTCTGGCGCTGAAGATCTATCACATGCAGGCCGAAGCCACGCGTGCCGATGCTGACGCCGCACACCGTGCACGTTGTGCCGGCAAACTCGATGTGCTTCTGCAACAGCGTGCCGACCTTACACGCGCCATCGACGAATTGCTTGATGATATTGGTGCAGGACGGAAATATATGAAGGTCTACAGGCAGATGAAGATGTATAACGACGCCGATACCAATCCCGTTTTATATGGCGCAACTAAGTAAGGCCGGCACGGGCAACGAACGCGGGATGCTCAGCGTACTGTTGGCGCGATTCTCAGCCTACGGCGACGTGGCCATGACCGTACCGGTGGTTTACAGCGCCTGTCGCTGTTATCCCGACGTACGGTTTGTACTTGTCACCCGTCCGTCGATGCGTGCGATATTTGTCAATGCTCCGGCAAATCTGACGGTTGTAGGTGCCGATGTCAAACAGGACTACCGCGGGGCTGCCGGTATGCGTCGTCTGGTGGCGGAACTGGTGGAAGAGTACGATGTCGACGCATTTCTCGATCTGCACGATGTCCTCCGTACGCGTCTTATGGGCTTTTTCTTCCGTTTGCGCCGGATACCGGTATTCCGTATAAATAAAGGCCGGTCGAGCCGTCGAGCGCTGACGCGCCGCCACAACAAGGTCATGTTGCCCATGGTGTCGCAACGGGCACGCTACCGGGAGGTATTTTATAAAGCCGGCTTGCCGGTTTCGGAACACTTCGACGGGCTTTACGGCGGACGCTGCAAGGCAGATCCTGCTCTCTTTTCCGGAATAACGACACCACGCGCCGGCGGTGAGCGCTGGATAGGCGTTGCGCCTTTTGCCGCGCATGCCGGCAAGATATATCCTCCCGAAAAAATGGAGGCTGTGATAGAGCGTCTGCTCGACGACGCTACCGACAGCAGCCCTGTTCGGATTTTTCTTTTCGGCGGCGGTGAAAATGAGAGCCGTGTGTTTGATTCCTGGGTCGCTCGTTTCGGTTCGTCATTCGTCACATCCCTTGCGGCAAAGCGTTGCGGTTTCGCTGCCGAACTGGCATTGCTCAACCACCTCGATGCGATTGTGACCATGGATTCGGCCAATATGCATCTTGCGGCGATTGCCGGCACGCCGACGGTTAGCGTGTGGGGAGCTACGCATCCCTATTGCGGATTCAAGGGCTGGCGGCAGACTGATGCCGATACCGTGCAGCTGCCGCTGAGTTGCCGGCCATGCTCTATTTTCGGCAACAAGGAATGCTTCCGAAAAGATCTGCTTTGTCTTACGGCAATACGCCCCGACATGATTTACAAAAAAGTAACAGAAAAAATACAGACAAGCGACTGATGTCATCATCCGACGATTTCGACATACGCGATTCCGCCACGGCTGTGCCCGGCGACAGCGATATAGAAAAAGCCCTGCGTCCGGGACGTTTTGAATCTTTCAACGGGCAGGAAAAGATAATCGAGAATCTGCGCGTGTTCGTGCAGGCCGCGCGCATGCGCTCCGAGGCACTCGACCATACGCTGCTCTTCGGCCCTCCGGGCCTGGGCAAGACAACCCTTTCCGGAATTGTGGCAAACGAGCTTGGCGTAGGACTTAAAATCACATCCGGTCCTGTGCTCGATAAACCCGGCGATCTTGCCGGCATCCTTACCTCGCTCGAAGAGAACGACGTGCTTTTTATCGACGAGATACACCGCCTTAGTCCCGTGGTGGAGGAGTATCTGTACTCTGCCATGGAGGATTACCGCATCGACATCATGATCGATAAAGGGCCGGGAGCGCGCACCGTGCAGCTAACGCTCAACCCGTTCACTCTTGTCGGCGCCACTACCCGCAGCGGCCTGCTCACGGCTCCGTTGCTGGCACGTTTCGGCATCAAATTCCATCTTGAATACTACGAGGCTCCGGTGCTGACGCGCATAATTCTGCGTTCGGCTTCGCTTCTGGGCATAGTATGTCATCAGGATGCGGCCACTGAGATAGCACTGCGCAGCCGCGGAACCCCACGAATCGCGAATGCCCTGCTTAGGCGCGTGCGCGATTTCGCACAGGTAAAAGGTTCGGGCGTAATAGACGTAGCTATCGCACGCTATGCCCTTGAGGCGCTTAACATCGACCGATACGGACTCGACGAAATCGACAACAAAATTCTGCGTACAATCATAACTAAGTTTCGCGGGGGACCCGTGGGTCTTACTACCATCGCGACAGCTCTTGGAGAGGATCCCGGAACAATAGAGGATGTTTACGAACCTTATCTTATCAAGGAAGGATTCATAAAGCGTACTCCGCGCGGTCGTGAGGTGACTCCTTTGGCTTACGAGCATCTCGGAGAGTCGCGTATCGACGATTTCGGATTGTTCGGATGAAATCAATAGTACTATAATGTCGGGAATAAAAAGTCTTGCGAAAGATACAGCCATCTACGGACTCAGTTCCATAGTCGGGCGTTTCCTCAACTGGCTGCTTGTGCCGCTCTACACCGCCGTATTCGCTCCCGAGGCTTACGGCGTGGTGACATACGTATATTCTGTCGTAGCCCTTGCTATGGCTGTACTTACCTACGGCATCGAAACCGGATTTTTCCGTTTTGCCAATCACGAGCGATGGAGCGACCCTATGGAGGTTTATTCCTCCTGCCTGATATCGCTGGCGACTACATCGACCATGTTTGTGCTTCTTGTCGCCATGTTCCTCAATCCGATAAGCGATGTCATGGAATGCGCCGGGCACCCGTCGTTCGTTATGATGATGGCCGTATGTGTGGCTCTCGACGCTTTTCTGGCCATACCGTACAACTATCTGCGATATAAGAAACGGCCGGTCCGTTTCGCCACCATACGCCTTACCAACATAGGCGTCAACATAGGTCTGAATCTCTTTTTTATCCTGCTGTGTCCGCGTCTGGCTGCGTGGGCGCCCGATACTTTTGGCGGGATATACGATGCTGATTTCGGCATAGGTTATATTTTTCTGTCGAATCTTATCGCATCGGCCGTGAATATGCTTATGATGATACCTGAGCTACGTGGTTTCCGCTGGCGTTTCAATTCCCGTCTGTGGCGTGAGATGATGACCTATTCAGCACCCTTGCTTGTGTTGAGTGTGGCGGGAATCATGAATCAGACCGTCGACAAAATCCTTTATCCTGTCCTTGTCAGCGACCCTGCCGAAGCTGCCTACGGACTGGGAATCTACGGTGCCAACTATAAAGTGGCGATCGTGATGGTCATGTTCCTCCAGGCTTTCCGTTTCGCCTATGAGCCTTTTATATTCTCACGCGACCGGGGGGCAGGCGAGAGCCGCAACAAAGCTTACAGCGACGCGATGAAATATTTCGTGATTTTCGCTCTGGTGATATTCCTCGGTGTGATGTTTTATCTCAACATCGTTCGTCATTTCATATCATCGCGCTACTACAGCGGACTCGATGTAGTGCCTGTCATCATGCTCGCCGAACTCTTTTTCGGCATATTCTTCAACCTGTCGTTGTGGTACAAGCTTTCTGACCGCACGGTGTGGGGAATGTGGTTTTCCCTGCTCGGTCTGGCCGTTACGCTTGCCATGAATGTGCTGCTTGTTCCGCGTCTTGGCTACATGGGCTGTGCCTGGGCCGCCCTGGCAAGCTATGGCGTTATGATGCTCGCCAGCTATTTCGTAGGACGCGTCAAGCATCCCATCCCTTATGAAACAGGCCGTATATTGGGCTATTTCGGCATTGCCGCCGGGATATATGCCGTCGGTATGTATGCGCTTCCGGCTATGGGTATGGGCGCTCTTCTGACCGGCGCGGCACGAGCTGTTCTGATTTTACTTTTTGTCCTTATAGCAGTCCGTCGGGAGAATATGCCTGTCGGCGAACTTGCAGCAGTTCTTTCGCGGCGGTTAAAATCACGATGAAAGCGGTATTCATTTGTCATAGCGACAACGGCGGCGGTGCGGCTGTTGTCACATTGCGGCTTGTGCGTGCGCTTCGTGCCGCCGGTGTGGACGCCTCGATGTTGGTTAGCCACCGTGCTTCGGGCGACAGATCCGTAACCCTTGCCGGAAATGTCTTTTCGAGAAAATCCGCTTTTCTGCGCGAATGTGCCGACATATTTTTGCATAACGGTTTCAACCGTTCGGATCTGTTCAAGGTGTCTACAGCCGCCGCGGGTCTTCCGCTGCATCGTCATCCGCTTGTTCGTCAGGCTGATGTCGTCGTCTTGTCGTGGATTAACCAGGGCACGCTGAGCCTGCGGGAGATAGCACGTATATCTGCCATGGGTAGGAAAATCGTTTGGACTATGCACGACATGTGGAACATGACCGGAATATGCCATCATGCCGGCGAGTGCTCCCGTTATGCCGCAGGCGGAACTTGTGGCCTTTGTCCTATGATACATCGCTCTCGCCCTTCGGTGTCGGATATTTCGCACCGTACGTGGTTGCGAAAGCGTGAGCTTTATAGCCGCGTGCCTGTCACATTTGTGGCTGTAAGCAGCTGGCTGGCATCTTGCGCGCGGAGCAGCAGCCTTCTTGCCGATGCAAGGATAGAGATGATACCAAACGCGTTTCCCCTTGATGGTTTCCGTATCCGGCCGCTGTCGACACGTGCCGCGCTCGGTCTGCCGGAGCGCGGGCGTATAATACTGATGGGCGCACAGCGGCTCGACGATCCGATAAAGGGATTCGACATAGCCATAGAGGCTCTCAACCGCTTGCATGATCGGATAGAAGCCGGCACGGCGCCGGAGGCCTGTGCTGTTTTTTTCGGTGCTTTGCGTGACCGCTCGATTCTCGATAGCCTGCGCCTGCCGTACCGTTGGCTTGGGACTGTCAGCGATCCGGCCATGATTCCTGAATTATATGCCCATGGCGATGTGGTGATGTCGTCGTCGTTGTATGAAACACTCCCCGGCACGCTTGTCGAGGGACTGGCGTCAGGTTGTCGTGCTGTCAGTTTCGGTCGTGGCGGCCAGTCGGATATAATCGACCGTCCAGATCTGGGCTGTATAGCGGAATATCTTTCTCCCGAATCCCTTGCCCGTTGTCTTGAGTCCTGTCTGGTCGCAGATAGCGACCGCGAACTTCTCCGACGCAGTGTGGCTGAAAAATTTGCCGCGGAGGCAGTGGCCTCGCGATATGTGGCTCTTTTTGACGGCGAAAATTAAATTTATTCAGGTCAAAGACTTAACTTTGCAGAAAAACAGGTCAGGAATGGCAAAAATTCAGCTATATATATCAAAATCGCAGCGTGGATTCAAGAGCCTTGTCAATCTCAATCCATGGGACGACGTGCAGAGGCATATACACGACCTTGACCGTGCCGTTGAGCTTGTCAGCTATGACGCAGCGCGGAAAAATATATTTTATGTTGTCAGTTATCTTGACAGCGGATGTTTTTTCACGATCATACGCACCATTCCTGAAAGACCTGTAGACCATCTTGAGGCGACTCTTTTCATTCCGGCCGGACTTATTGTAACCGCTGATGAATTGTCGTCGGTAGTGGAGCGCACCATTTCCATTATTTCAGGAGCTTCGGTCAGTGCCGACGATCTTGCCGAGCTGCGTACGCTTTATGCGACCGATTATCCTGTCGCCGGCGAAGAGTTCTGGTATATTCCGTCCGAAGGTCGGGAATATGCCGTTTGTCTTGTCGGCGGCTCGGACAGCATGGCTCTCGAAGCTTTTTATGCCGACCGCTATCAGCCGGCTTTTGCTTCATACGCCGGAGTCGTATTGCTCCCTGAAGGCGAAGGACTCGAAGCGAAGGACAACGCTCGCATTCTTAAAACTTATTCTTCTGAGCGTACTGTGCCCTTGTCGGCTCCCGAACCCGGTCGGGAAGGTTTTGTTCCGCACATTCTGAGGCATACGTTCGACAGAACTTATCTTTTTGCCATAGGCAAAACATTAGAAATCGTTTGGCGACGTGCCGGCTTCGAACCTGTTACGCAAGAAATCACAGTCGGGGAATCCGCGACTGTCATAACGCCTCCGGATACTTCTGTGGCCCGTAAGGCAATCTCTCCTGCATCGTTCTACATAACGGCACAGAACAAACAGCCCATAGAAAGCGATTGCATAGTGAAAGTCAACGGGGTGGAAATCACCGAACCGACCACATTCACATATTCCGAACTTGAACGCGCGCAAGTCGAGATTTCGGCACATGGCTATTTCCCTTATATTGGACGTCTTGACCTGGCGTCGACCACACAGGCGCTTGTGCAGCTTATGGAATTGCGCAAGGTCTATCGTTTTGAGCTGCCGGTAAGCACGGCTGATCATGCCTCGCCCGTGCGTTTTGAAATCCGTTCAAAAAAAGAGATTACGGCAAGTCCGGTCGAAGGATATGTTACCGGAAGCGGCACCATTGCCGAGGGTACTTCTAAAATAAACAATCTTATATATGTAGGTTCGCGTGCGCGCCGTTCCCTGCTTGTTACTGTTCTGCTTTCATTTGTGTCGTTAATTGCAGGAGTGCTGATAGGCTGGCTTGCTTTCAGTGTCGATGTTTCGGAAGAGCAACGTGCTGCAGCGCCGGAATCTGTCGAATCCCGTCAGACCGTCGATGATTTGCCGGAGGAAGAGGCGATTCCCGCGACTGAAGTTCCGGATGTGCTGAATGGTCCGGAAGCTCCTGCCGACATATCCGATCGTGATGTAGTTGCCGTGGAAGCGGTGTCTGATGAAAAGACATCTGTTGTAGCCGATTTAGCTTCGGCTGTGGCATATCTCGATGCAAACAGCGTCTGGAAAAAAGAGGACATGGAATCAAACGCAGTTCTTGTCGGGCTTTTCGATGATATGAACAATTACCGGATGGAACGCTTGAAGAATCATTGGGCCGAAGTGCTGAAGGATTCCAAAAATTTTGCAGCCGTGGCCAAGGCGGCACGCATGGGCGCGGGCAAGCGCGATCCGCGTACCGGAAAACATACGCCGGCTTATAATCCCGATGCCGCCGACACGTCGATCCATTGGTTGGGATATACCTACTGGATTGATCCGTAAGATGATAATTTATGCTGTTAAAAATAGACCTTGATAATAAAGTTATGAAATTCATTAAAATTTCTGCCTTGGGCTTTGTTGCCGTGACAATATTTGCGTCTTGCGGAAATGGATCGCAACGTCTTGATGTATGTCAGCTCGGCGATGACGTCGTGCGTGTAGCTCCCGGCAGTGATGCCGCCGAGGCAAAACCGCGGGTCGTGCTTCCGCTTGAGTCCGTAGCGCCCGATTCATCGAAACTTTCGTATACTGTCGCCGCCGACGGTGCCGTCACCATAAGCAACGGCCGTACGACCTTTACCGACAGCGGTCTGCGTCGCCGCACTGCCGACGGCCGCACTGTCATCGAGATCGTCACCGACAGTCGTGCGCCGCTTTACGGTGCCGGTGAGCGCGGCCATTCGATCGACCTGCGTGGCGATACGCTTGTGATGTACAACCGTCAGAACTATGGTTACACAGGCTCCGACCCAAGGATAAACCAGATGAACATAACAATGCCCTTGCTGGTGTCTGCCGACGGTTTTGCAATTGTTTTCGATGATTTTGCTCCAGCAGAACTGATTGCAGGCGACACGATACGTTACATAAGCGAGAATCCTGAACCGGTCAGTTACTATGTGGTCGGTACAGGCGAATCTCCTGCGAAAACCATAGAGCAGCTCAGCCGCTTGACAGGCCGTCAGGATCTGCCGCCTTTCTGGTCGCTCGGCTACATCACTTCAAAATACGGCTACCGCACACAGGCGCAGACCATAGGCACTATCGACACACTCAAACGCCGTAATTATCCTGTCGACGGTATCGTACTCGACCTTTACTGGTACGGCAAGGAACAGGATATGGGACGTCTGGCCTGGGAGCCTGAACAGTGGCCCGATCCCGAAGGCATGCTTGCCGGACTTCGCGACAAAGGTGTCAACCTTACAGCTATATCTCAGCCTTACGTCCTCCGCAACGGACGCGCTATCGACAATTACAATGAACTGGCACCCAAAGGGATGTTTGTGGCCGACAGCACGGGCGGACCTCTGGAGGTAAAGATCTGGGTAGGAGAAGGCTCGATGTTCGATGTGTCGAATCCCGAAACTCGTTCGTGGTTGCGTGACCGATATAAGAAACTGACCGATATGGGCGTAGGCGCATGGTGGGGTGACCTCGGCGAACCCGAGGTACATCCCGAAAGCGGCATACACGCCAACGGCCTCTCGGCACGTCAGTACCACAACATGTACGGCAATGACTGGAGTAGCATAATCTATGACCTGTTCAAGGAAGAATATCCCGACCGTCGTCTGATGTGCCTTATGCGCGGCGGTACAACCGGGCTGCAGCGCTACAGCGTGTTTCCCTGGTCGACCGATGTGTCGCGCTCGTGGGGCGGTCTTGAACCGCAGGTGCGCATCATGCTCAATTCGGGATTGAGCGGTCTGGGATATATGTCGCATGATGTCGGCGGTTTCGCTGTCGACGAGGCCTCGCCCTACATGCCCGAACTTTATGTTCGCTGGCTTGAGTTGGGCTTATTCTCGCCAGTGTTGCGTACGCATGCTCAGCAGTTCGCCGAGCCTTATAACTATCCTCAGTATGAAAACATAATCCGCGGACTTATCCGCGAGCGCTACCGCTGGCTTCCATATAATTATACCCTGGCTTGGGAGAACGCGACCAAGGGCTGGCCGTTGGTGCGTCCGCTCAATTTCCATGCTCCCGTAGGAAGTCCCGCTTATGCCGACATAGATGATGAATTTCTCTGGGGGCGTGACATTCTTGTCGCTCCTGTCATGACCGAGGGTGCTGTTTCGCGTTCCGTCACTTTCCCTGAGGGTTCTGTGTGGATCGACTACCGTCGTCCGGCAATCGTCTATCAGGGCGGTTCCACCATCGAAGACTATCCGGCGCCGCTCGGCACCACGCCCCTCTTTGTGCGTGCCGGCGCTTTCATTCCCTCCGCCGACTATCCCATGGAGAATACCGGCGACTATAATCCCGGACGCCTGTCGGTGGGCTACTATCCCCGCACGGGAGTCGATTCCGAATATACTCTTTACGATGACAACCGCCTGTCGCCTGCATCGCTGGAAAAGAATGAATACCGTCTGTTGAAATTTCGCGGATCAATGGCCGAGGATTCGTCGCTGACATCAGTGGAAATCACCTCGGAGGGTAGCTACCCCGGTGCTCCCGAAGCGATAGATCTTGAGCTGACGGTTTATTCCATTCCGTCGGGCAATGTGACGGCTTCGGTCAGCGGATGCGACAATGCAAGCGTGGATGTAGACACCCTTAAAGGTAACGCCATCGTACATCTCAGATATGTGCCCGGTACCACAGTCCGCGTCGATCTGCGGCTTCAGGCAGGCTTCCGCCGCTGAATTCTCCCTCATCTCTAAATAGGAAGACGTGCCACGGCACGTCCCTACTATCCAATCACTCATCTCTAATCCAAACACCAAGCATTTATGTTCTCAGGAATAGTAGAAGAAGCAGCTACGGTTGTACGTGTCGACCGTAACGAAGGAAATATAGACCTTACAGTCCGCTGTTCGTTCACCGACGAGTTGCGCATCGACCAGTCTGTTGCCCACAACGGAGTGTGCCTTACGGTTGTGGCAGTGAATCCCGACGGCACATATCGTGTGACCGCCATACGCGAAACCCTCGAACGCTCGAACATAGGTGACCTGCGCGCCGGAAGTCTTGTCAATCTCGAACGTTCGATGATAATGAACGGACGTCTTGACGGCCACATCGTACAGGGACACGTCGATACTACAGCCGTATGCACGGCCGTAAGCGATGCCGACGGCAGCCGTTATTTTACATTTGAGTACGATATAGACCGCGCGATGGCTCTTAAAGGCTATATGACAGTTGAAAAAGGTTCGGTAACCGTGAACGGAGTAAGCCTGACAGTCTGCGACAGCACGCCGAATTCATTCCGTGTCGCAATCATACCCTACACATTCGAGCATACCAACTTCCGCAGCATCGAGGTCGGAAGCTGCGTGAATCTTGAGTTTGACATCATAGGCAAATATCTTGCCCGCATGATGGAGCTGAAAGAAGACTGAAAATATAAAAACAAAGGATGGCAGGCCGTTTCGTCGATATTTGACGCCGGCCTGTCGTTTTTTCTTGCATTATATGAAAAAAATTTACTCCTTTGCATAAAATCCGTTCATGCGATTAAAGCAACGGATTATATGTGATTGAAGATTGATACCTCTTCCAAGGGCAGCTGCGATGTGAATCGCGGAAGCCCTTCATTTTTTTGATGAAAAAACGCTAACTTTGCCTTATGGATATTCCTAAGGACCGATTAGCCCGTGTGCTTGCCATACTCGTCATCGCCGTCACGGCCATACTTGTCGCCATGACGGCCTGGCAGCGTGCCGGGCGTGTAAGGTTGCCGCATGTAGAGCCTGACCGCGATCTCTATCCTATCCGCGGTATTGACATTTCGGCGCACAACGGGACAGTGGATTTCAATGCTGTTGCCGCCGACAGCATAACTTTCGTGTATCTCAAGGCCAGCGAAGGCCTGGAGTTCCGCGACAGCTCATTCAGGCGCAACCACGCCTCGGCCCGTTCTGCCGGCTTGGCTGTCGGGGCATACCATTTTTTTCGTTTCGATTGCGACGGGCGCCGTCAGGCTGTAAATCTTATGGCAGCCGTCGATTCCTGTCCTCTCGACCTTCCGCTTGCTATCGATGTCGAGGAGTGGGGCAATGCAGCCGACAGCCCGACAGAAATAGTGCAGGCGCGCTTACAGGCCATGATCGACCATCTCCGCTCGCAAGGCCGTGAGGTGGCCGTATATACAAACAAAAACGGTTTCTGGCGCTTTGTCCATCATAAATTCGAGGGGACGGACAGTATAGGCGTATGGATCTGTTCCTTTACGTCACCTCCATTGCCGGGCGACGGCTGGACTTTCTGGCAGTACAGTCATCAGGGGCGAGTGCGTGGTGTGCGAGGGCCGGTGGATCTCAACACCTTCCGCGGCGACAGTTCGGCTTGGCGGACACGTTTCGGACGTTTACAATAAAAAGGCTTCTACCGCGTTATAAATAAGAATAAATAGCGCTACAACAGAAACATGACCAATCATCATAAATCTCTTCCTCTTCTTTGCCGCACATCAGGTCTTATTGTGTTGCTGCTGGTGTCTGCGGTCTTTCCTCAGATATCGGCGGCTTTCGATACAGGCATATACGCGGAATCCTCGAGGCTTGCGTCCGGACGGTGGGTCAAGATCTCTGTCGACCGTTCCGGTCTGTTCCTGCTGCCTGTGACGACGCTGCGTTCGTGGGGCTTCAATGATCTTTCCGCCGTACGCGTGCATGGCTACGGTGGGCGCCGTATAGGCGATGTGCTTGATGCCGCAAGCTATGTCGACGATCTTCCCGCCGTTCCTGTGGCTGTTACTGCCCGCGGCGTGGTGTTTTATGCACAGGGACCCGGCGAATGGGCTGAAACCCAGCGAGGCCGTTTCCGCTGGATAATGAACGACTACACATCTGCCGCTTATTATTTTGTCACAGCCGTCGAAAATTCTGATGAGTCGCCTGCTCCGTCGTTAGGCCGTACGGGCGACGCCGTACGTGTGGACGAAGCCGCCACCACATTCTTCGACCGCCGTCATCATGAAATAGAGTCTGTGTCGCCCGGCGAAGCCGGAGCATTGCTCGTCGGCGAGGACTTCCGCTATACGACTTCCCATAGTGTGCGCTTCGATGTCGAGGATATCGCTTCCGGTGGTGAGGCATGGATTGAAAGCTCGTTCATCGCCGATTGCTCCACCAGTTCCTCCACTCTTTCCTTCACCTGCAACAACCAGCCTATCGCTGCCAACACTTCGGACCGTATACAGGCCATAGGGAGCGCTTCGTACACACATGCGTCGGAAAGCGTGGCCCGTCATGATTTCAGCATAGCCCGTACTGAAGCTTCAGTACTTGATATCGGTATAAACATGCGCCAGTCGGGCTTTGTCCGCAAGGCATGGCTCAACTATCTCGCGCTGAACTATGAACGCGAACTGCGTCTGCCGGCCTCAGGCTATCTTGAATTCTGGAGTGATGCTCCGGCTCTTGCCCTCGGAGGGGTGCTGGATGCCGCCGGTCTGATACTCTGGGATGTCACGGATCCGTCGCTACCTTTGGTCGTGGATAACATTCTGTCCGGAGGGGCTGCATGCTGGTCGTCGGGACGCAGAACGTGGCGCTCCTATGTGGCCTGCAAGGACGGAGCCACTCTTCCACAGCCGCGTTTTGAATCATTTGTCGATTCTCAGAACCTCCATGCCGACGAAAGTGTCGACATGGTGATTTTCTCGCCTGCCGACTATATGCGTCATGCCGAGAATATAGCCGAAATCCACCGCAACAGTGCCGATTCTCTGAGAGTACGGGTTCTTGATGTAACCGACGTATATAATGAATTCTCTTCAGGAGCAGCCGATGTGTCGGGACTCAGGCGCTATCTCAAGATGCTTTACGACCGCGGGCAGGCCGGAGTCGGCCGTCCGTTGCGTTATGTCCTGCTGCTGGCACGCATGACTTTCGACAACCGCCATCTGACAGCTCTGCGTAAGTCGGAGGCTTATCCCACTATCCCTGCGTGGATGCCGCGGGCAGTCACCGCATCATTGTCGGACAATACGGGATACTGTACCGACGACTTCATAGCCATGCTTGAAGACGGAGCCGGTGCCGATATGGGACTCGACCGCCTGTCGGTAGCCGTAGGCCGTATTCCGGTGGTGTCGGCCGACGAGGCTCGCTCCATTGTCGAGAAAATAAAAGAATATGCCGCCGGAGCCAGACGCTCGTCCTGGAAGAACAGGCTTATGTTCCTGGCCGACGACGGTGACGATGCAATCCATGTGCGTCAGACCGAACGCATGCTCAACGGTCTGGCTGCGACAGAAGGCAACCAGCACCTTGTCCGCAAGGTCTATATGGACGCATACGAAAAATCAGGCGGCAAGTATCCCGAGGCTCGTTCGCTTATGTTCCGCTACCTCGACGAAGGTGTGGTGTGGTGGAACTTCGTAGGTCATGCCAACACTACCGGTTGGACAGGCGAGGGACAGCTCTCTTATACCGACCTGAATAATATGTATCTTAGGCACTGGCCATTCATTTATGCCGCTACATGTGATTTCCTGCGCATGGATGCGTCGGATATCAGTGGTGCCGAGATTCTTTTCAAGGAACGTTACGGCGGCGCCATAGGTGTGATAAGCGCTACGCGTCCCGTATATATATCCGATAACGGACTGCTTTCGTCGGCCATAGGTCGTGCAATAGGTCTGCGTGGTGATGACGGACGTTTTCTTGCTCCGGGAGAGATATACCGGCGGGCAAAGAACGATATCAGATCCGAAGACGGTGTGCGACGTTCCAATCTCAACCGCCTGAGGTATGTGTTCATGGGCGATCCGGCTCTGCGTCTGGCCATACCGGACAATGTAGTGCGTCTTGACAGCATAGGCGACATCGAAGTAAATGCCGACAACCAGCCTACGCTTGCCGCTCTGCAGCAGACTGTGATCCGCGGTTCTGTGCTCTCGCCGGCCGGCGAGCTTCTGAGCGATTTTGAAGGCGTGGTAACAGTAGATATTCTCGACGCAGAGAAATCCGTGACTACGAAAGGGAACAATGATACTCCTAAGGAGGTGTTTGAGGATTACGGTGACCGTGTGTTCACGGGGTCGGCGCGTGTGAGCGGCGGGCGTTTTACGCTCGACGTGGCCATGCCTGCCGAAATATCGCAGAATTTCCGTCCTGCCACAATGTCGATGTACGCCTACTCTACGGCAGTCAATGATGAAGCCGTCGGGCTGTGCAGCGATTTCTATGTCTACGGTTTCGACGAAGCCGCGATTCCCGATACGTCGGCTCCGGTGATCGAATCATTCGTGCTCAATCATGAAAGCTTCACATCGGGCGATGCCGTAAACTCGACGCCGATGCTTATCGCTGCCATATCCGACGATACGGGGCTGAACGTGTCCACTGCCGGAATCGGACATCAGATGACAGCCCAGCTTGACGGAAAGCGTACGTTCAGCGACCTTACGTATTATTTCACACCGTCGGCCGACGGCACTCCTTCCGGAGTGATAAACTATCCGATGGAAGAACTTACCGACGGCAACCATACCATTACCTTGCGCGTATGGGACACATCCGGCAATTCGGCGTCGAAGACCATTGATTTCTTTGTGGATTCGGCGCGCACGCCTAAGATTTTCGATATATATTCCGACGCCAATCCGGCGTCGACAGTGGCGAATTTCTACCTCAGCCACGACCAGCCCGACCGTATGGTCACGGTCGAGCTGACGGTCTATAATCTTATGGGCAAACCGCTATGGAGCCGCCGGCAGAGCGGTCGTTCCGACATGTTCCTGACAGTGCCCGTCAGCTGGGATCTTACCGACGGTGCGGGAAGGCGCGTTCAGCGCGGCATATATCTTTACCGCGCCACCATAACAGCCGACGGAGAGCATTTCGACACGGGTTCACGGCGGATAGCAGTGACAGCCGCTCCGTGAAGCCCCGTTTAAATATTTTAAAAATTCGATAAACCCTTAACAAAATCAGCCGTGGATGGTTCTTTAAATAAATCAGAACAGACAAGTGAAATGAAACATTCGCCGCTCCACGTCCACACTTACGACCTCACTGCCGGCGAGAGCGATGCCCGCGGACTGATGCCGCCGACGCTCGTCACAGAGCGCGTCATCGAAGTCGCCACCGAGCATGCCAACGCCCTCGGAATAGGTTACGACCAACTCATCACCGCCAACATGGGATGGGTGCTGAGTCGTCTGGTCATAGAGATGAAACGCTATCCGCGCATAAACGACCGTTATACCCTCGCCACATGGATCGAAGGCTATAACCGTCATTTCTCTCAGCGCAACTTCGAGATGACCGACCGCTACGACGGCTCGACCATAGGCTATATGCGTACCGTCTGGGCAGCCATGGATTTCAGTGCCCGCGCGATGGCCGACCTGACCGCTTTCGAACGCGACCGTTTCCCGCTTTTGCGTGAACGCGAGTGTCCTATAGCCTCGTCGGTTCGCCTCGGACGGCTGCCCGACGATGCCTCTGTCACACATCACCGCTTCGGGTATTGCGACCTCGACTTCAATCGCCACGTCAATACTTTGCGCTACATAGAGCTGATTCTCAATCATTGGAGCCTTGAATGGCACGATGCCCACATAATCCGTCGCCTCGATCTGAGTTTCAGTCGGGAATGCCGCTATGGCGAAGATGTCGTGCTGCGTGTGGTCGACAACGATCCCGAGTGCCCGGGGCGCTCGCTATGCGAGATCGTGCGTTCCGACGGCGAACGTGCGCTCGGAGCCGTTATAGATTGGGGGCCGATGCAGGACGAACAGTATACACAGGAAAATACGGATAATATGTAGCATTCACGGCTCTTTCATTTAACCTAAAATAAATAGCATATCTTCCCTTACCCGGTT
>CAJUKD010000018.1 GCA_910587235.1 uncultured Muribaculaceae bacterium | reverse complement strand
TAAAATAACACATTTGTCGAGAATGAAACGAAATCTTAAATGAAAGAGCCGTGAAGTCCATGTGAGTTTTTCTTAATTTTTGTTTTGTCGATTAAAAAATCTTCTTACCTTTGCCAAAAACACGGACTAACACGCAGAAAACACAGATACAATATTTAAACCAATCACACTAAAAATCCCTGAAATGAAAACGTACAGGATCTTAGGCTTTGCCGCAATGGCAGCCATGCTTCTCGCATCATGCTCTGAAGAACAGACAGGCTTTAACATCGGAAATGTCCCGGGAAAGGCGACCATATCCGGAGATATTGTCTATAATGCCGGCACATCGCTCCGGGATGGAAAATTTGTTTACGATATCAAAGCTGCGGCCGACGTCGAAGTTTTTGTTACGGTCGACAACTCGGGTTATGACTCGAAGCTTGAAGGTAAGAGCACATTCAGCACGCGTACCGACGAGAACGGTCACTATTCGATCGAAGTGCCCACCGGCAGCAATTCCGTATACGCAACGGTGCGTACGGCCGATTTCGCCGGCACGATGACTACTGTGGAGCGTCGTAACAATTCCATTGTCACGGTCGAGAATCCGGTTGTGCGCTGGGCTGAACAGAGCCTTTCTCTTAGCGACCACGGGATTTACTACGGCAACATGACCTGCTCCCACCGCGACCCGCAGGTGCTCCCCGAAACTTATGCCACCTATGCCCAGATTCAGGGTCTTTATAATCGCAATGTCGAAAAGATGACTCCCATCGAGGCTGTGCGCGACCCGGAAACTAACGAACTCATAGGCTACCGGGATGCGGAGCTTGATTATGAATGGGAAGGCTTCGGTGCCGTCGACCTGATTGTCGCCGTGGTGTATCGCAATGGCGGCGCTTCAGCCACATATAACTGCACGACCGATGCCACAGGCAAATATGTACTTAATGTGCCGGTTCCCGCTTTCCCTGTTGAATTCGATATCAATGTGCAGGCTATGCCTAAAAACGGCACTTTCACCACCTACGAAGCTACGACCGTAACCCGTGTGGTCAACGAAGTGGAACGTGAATACCGCAGCTATATACCTCATCAGCTCAATGGCTATTATGCCATGTCGGCTATGTCGGGAGAAGACCGCAGTGTGCGTGTCGAAATGGCAGGCGTGATAAAAGTATTCGATTTCAACGGCATGCTCTTCAATCCCTTTGAAGTTGATCAGGAAATATTCGGTTATAACAAATATAACTGGTAGGCTGTTGTTTACTAACTTCAATTGTAAGAAAAGATGAAAAAACATATCATAGCTATCGCTGCCGCCGCCTTTATGGCATCGGGAGCCGTGGCTCAGAACAGCGAATCGAAGCCGGTCTATACTCCTGAAGCCGGTGACTGGGCACTCGGGTTCGATGTCATACCCGTGCTGCGTACCATAGGCAGCTGTTTTAACGAGGACATAGAGCAGGAAAGTATAGGAGCAAGCCCGATGGAGTACGACAACATGCTTGCACGTCCCAATGTTTCGATAATGGGTAAATACATGCTCACCGACCAATGGGGGCTGAAGGCAAATCTGGGACTTACCCTTTCCCATGACAATACGCGCAGCTATGCCGCAGACGATCTCGGCCTTTTCCTCGATCCAAATTCCGAGGCAAAAGTGACTGACAGCCGCCGCTACACCAAATCGGGCGGATCGCTGACTCTCGGAGCCGAATATCGTGTCGGCAAACGCCGCGTGCAGGGTGTGTTCGGTTTCGGTATCCTCGCCGGATTCTCGACATCGGATGTACGCTATTCATACGGTAATGAAATAACGGAATTCAACCATCGTCCTACCACTGTAATCGGACAACCCGGGAACATCCCTGCCGGATACCGTGTGACCCACGAGCGCACCGATGGCCCGAATTTTGTTGTCGGCGGATATGCTTCGGCCGGAGTCGAATGCTTTGTGGCTCCCAAAGTCGCCATAGGAGCCGAAGTCGACCTTTACGTATACGGAGGCGGTTCCGCTAAAGGTTATGTCACATCCGAAGGCTGGAACAACGCTTATCAGCGCATCGAGGAACGCACAGATCTGGTAAGCCCCGGCAACAGCCAGGCGCGTTTCGGCACCGATAACATCGGCGGTTCCCTCTATATGACATTCTATTTCTAATACATATTCAGGCATATAATGGCCGTCAGGAACAAAACTCGTCCCTGACGGCCATTTTTTGTGCCGATTTGTTTATATAGAGATTGAATACTCCCGGCAAAGTCTAAATAAATTTGGTTTTGCACTCGACTTATACGTACCTTTGCAAATATTTAATGAGAATGATTGTAGGGACGTGCCGTGGCACGTCTGCTTATGTCTAAGCCTCGATAGATCCGCATCATACGCAAGATGTATACAAGACATGCCACGGCATGTCCCTACGAAAACAAACCCTCATCATAAGTTTAAGGCTTATCCGTAGCTTTGTAATTACAATTTCTCTTCTTCCAGCTATCAACTGTTTCCCTGATAATGATTGACGTAAAAGCAGAACAGACTATTAATGAACGCGCCGTTCTTGTGGGTTTGATAACCCCATCACAGGACGAAGAGCGTGCCAACGAGTATCTCGACGAACTTGCTTTTCTGGCCGAAACAGCCGGCGCAGAAACTGTAGGGCGCTTTCTTCAGCGCGTCGACTATCCCAATCCGCGTACATTCGTGGGAAAAGGAAAGCTCGACGAAATACGCATTTTCATAGAAGAAAACGATGTGGCAATGGCGATATTCGACGATGACCTGACCTCAAAGCAGGTGCTCAACATCGAGCGCGAACTGAAAGTCAAGATTCTCGACCGCACAAGCCTGATACTCGACATATTCGCCAAGCGGGCACAGACGGCCAATGCGAAGACACAGGTGGAACTGGCGCAGTACCAGTATCTTCTTCCGCGCCTTACCCGCATGTGGACCCACCTTGAGCGACAGCGTGGCGGTATAGGTATGCGCGGACCCGGTGAAACACAGATAGAAACCGACCGCCGTATAATCCTTGACAAGATCGCACGTCTGAAAGAAGAGCTGCGCGCCATCGACAGGCAGAAATCAGTTCAGCGAAAGAACCGCGGCAAGCTTACACGCGTGGCTCTTGTCGGCTATACAAATGTCGGTAAGTCCACGCTGATGAACCTGCTGAGCAAAAGCGATGTGTTTGCGGAAAATAAACTTTTCGCCACACTCGATACTACTGTACGCAAGGTCATAATCGATAATCTGCCATTCCTGCTGACCGACACGGTAGGATTCATCCGCAAATTGCCGACGCACCTGGTGGATTCGTTCAAATCCACCCTCGACGAAGTGCGGGAAGCCGATATACTGGTGCATGTGGTCGACATCTCGCATCCGAATTTTGAGGAGCAGATAGCTGTGGTCGACCAGACCCTGCGGGATGTGTGTGGCGGCGCTGACAAACCGATGCTGTTGGTGTTCAATAAAATCGACGCCTACCGCCATACACCCAAGGATGCCGATGATCTTACGCCCCGTACGCGTGAGAATATACCGCTCGACGAGCTGAAGGCTACCTGGATGGCAAAGATGAACGACAATTGCGTGTTTGTTTCGGCGCGCAAGGGAACCAACATAGAAGAGCTTCGTAACCGTCTTTACGAGATGGCTAAAGAAATTCATCTGACGCGTTTTCCTTATAATGACTTCCTCTTCCAGAAATACGATGATGTGCAGGAGTAAATGGAAACAAAGAGCTTTGGCTATATAAAAATATATAATAAACAATAAAATTGCGTAATTTATTTGCGCTATGGGCTTGTCTGTTGCTTCTGCATTTGCTATTTGCATCGGATTTTAGTACTTTTGCACAACGACTTCAAGAGTTGGAGGGGGCTGACGCTTCCTCCTTCTTTTTTAAGTACACAAATCGTAAATATCAATGATCGATAAAGAATTACTTGCAAAGACAGTTGAAGAGGCTCTGGCCGGAACCGACATGTTTGTGGTTGACATCCGCGTCAGCGCGTCGAACGATATTACCGTAGAACTTGACTCTTCCGACGGCATGGACATAGATACGTGCGCCGACATAACCCGGCATATAGAGAGTGTATTCGACCGCGACATAGAGGACTATAGCCTTGAAGTCGGTTCTGCGGGACTTACCGCGCCTTTCAAAGTACGCGGGCAGTACGTCAAGAACATAGGCAACGACGTAGAGATCCTTACGAGCGACGGACGCAAGCTTCGCGGTGTCCTTGCCGCTGTCGGACCTGAGTCCGAAACTGCCGACATTACTTTCACAGTCGAAATACCTGTCAAGGTAAAAGAAGAAGGCGCAAAACGTCCGGTAGTGAAAATGCAGCCCGAGGAGTTCCGTGCCGCCGATTGCAAGTCGGTCAATTACCTGATAAAGTTCTGAATCCGTATCATAATTACATACAGATAAACCAAAAATCATCATAAACCAATGGCAAAGAAAGAGGAAAGACCGAACATGGTCGAGCAGTTCGCCGAATTCAAGGAACTGAAGAATATCGACAAGACCACGATGATCAGCGTGCTCGAAGAATCCTTCCGCAATGTGCTGGCCAAAATGTTCGGCACAGACGAGAACCTCGATGTGATCCTGAACCCGGATAAAGGCGACGTGCAGATTTTCCAGAACCTGCAGGTTGTGCCCGATGGCGAAGTCCAGAACCCCAATCTCCAGATTTCCCTAAGCGATGCCCGTGCCGACGACGATCCCGAGGCAGAGGTGGGAGAAGAGCACTCGCGCGAGATAATATTCGAGAAATTCGGACGTCGCGCAATCCTTAATCTGCGCCAGACACTCCAGAGCCGTATTCTCGACCTGCAGAAAGATGCGGTGTTCAATAAATTCAAGGATCTTGAAGGCGAACTTGTCGTTGGCGAGGTGTATCAGACATGGTCGCGTGAAACCCTGCTTCTCGACGACGAGAAAAACGAACTTATTCTTCCGAAGAACGAGTCGATTCCCGGCGACTTCTTCCGCAAAGGTGAAACCGTACGTGCGGTCATCGCCAATGTCGATAACCGCAACAACAATCCGAAGATTACCGTCAGCCGTACGAACGAAGCTTTCCTGCGTCGCCTTTTCGAACTTGAGGTGCCTGAAATCCACGACGGCCTGATCAGCATACGCGCCGTGGCACGTATCCCCGGCGAACGTGCCAAAATCGCTGTGGAAAGCTACGATGACCGCATCGATCCCGTTGGTGCCTGCGTGGGTGTGAAAGGCTCGCGCATACACGGCATTGTACGTGAACTGCGCAACGAAAACATCGATGTGATAAACTTCACCACCAATCCCTCGCTATTTATACAGCGTGCCCTCTCGCCGGCCCGTATATCGACTATACGTCTTGACGAGGAAGCCCGCAAGGCCGAAGTGTTCCTTCGTCCAGAGGAAGTGTCGCTTGCCATAGGCAAGAACGGTCATAACATCAAGCTGGCTACAATGTTGACAGGTTATGAAATCGACGTATACCGCGACACGGAAATGATTTACGAGGACGATATTTTCCTTGACGACTTCAAGGATGAAATCGACGAATGGGTCATCAACGCCCTTAAGGACATAGGCTGCGTGACTGCAAAGAGCGTCATGAACACTCCTCGCGAAGTACTTCTCGAAAAGTCCGACCTTGAAGAAAACACCATCGACGATGTGCTGGCTGTTCTACGCAAGGAATACGAGGACGAGGCTGCAGAAGAAGCGGAGAACTCAGACGATACAGAAGCCTAAGCACCAAAATTAAAAAAGAGCACGAGAACAATATATATGGCGAAAACTAAAATAAGCAAAGTAGCAAAAGACCTTAACGTATCGCTTCCGACCGTTATCGAATTTTTGCGTAAAAAAAACATCACCGTCGACGAGAATCCGAATACCCGTCTGGAGGATGACGTTGTCAGTCTGCTGATGAATGAATTCAAAAGCGACAAGGACTTGAAGAACCGTTCGGAGCAGATACAGTCGGTACGTCAGCGCGCACGCGCTGCCGCTCCTGCACCGGCACCGAAGCCTGCGCCTGAAGAAGTCAGACTCAGCAGCGAAACATCGCAGAAGCCCCGTATTCTCGGCAAGCTCGAACTCAATGCCGACGGGAGTCCCGTGGTGAAGCCCATCGGCACTGCGGAAGTGAAAACTGAAGCACCTGTAGTGGAAAAGCCGGTAGAGCAGCCGGCAGCACCCCGTACAGAACAGCCCCGCGTGGAGGAAAAACCGCGTGTTGCCGTGCAGCCGAAGGCGGAAAAACCCGTAGAAAAGCCGCAGGAAAAAACTGCTGCTCCGGAGCAGAGAAATGTGACTCCTGAAAAGGAGGTGCATCATGTTGCCGCAGAGGTCAAAGAACCCAAGGAATTGAAAGAAACAAAAGAACCGGAAGTGAAAAAAGCTGATGAGGCAACTCCTGCTCCGCAGCCGGCTCAGAGCAAGGACGAAGAGGTGTTCACCATCGAGCGTCCGAAAACCGCTCCCAGCCTGAATATCATAGGTAAAATAGACCTTGATGCCATAAACCAGACCACGCGTCCGAAGAAAAAGACAAAAGAAGAGCGTCGTAACGAACGTGCGCGCGGCGGTGCGGCAGCTGCAGGTGACAATGCCGACCGAAAGAAGCGTCGCCGTATAACCGGTAAGGAAAAAGTCGACATTGAGAAAGTCGGCCGTCAGAGCAGCGATGACAACCAGCGCCGCGACGGTGGCGGACAGGGTCGGGGATCCAATGCCGAGCGCGGTGGCCGCGGTGCAAACAACGGCGGAGGTCGTGATTCCAGTGCTCGCGGACGTGGAGCGGCAGCTTCATCCGGCCGTAACGGTTCCCGTAGGCAGGCTCCGGCAGAAGTCAACGAGGAAGACGTTTCAAAGCAGGTAAAAGAAACACTCGCCCGCCTTACAGCCAAAGACAAGGCTCTTAAGAAAGGCGCCAAATGGCGTAAAGAGAAGCGCGAGGCCAGTGCCGAACGTGCCCGCGAGGCTGCCATGAACGAGGAAGCCGAAAGCCGCGTGCTCAAACTTACCGAATTCGTTACGGCCAATGACCTGGCTTCGATGATGGACGTGCCCATCAACAATGTGATCGCCACTTGCATGAACCTCGGAGTCATGGTGTCGATCAACCAGCGTCTTGATGCCGAAACAATAAACATTGTGGCAGAAGAATTCGGCTTCACGACCGAATATGTATCTGCTGAAGTCGCAGATGCCATCCATCAGGAAGAAGACCGTGAAGAGGATCTCGTGCCCCGTCCGCCGGTTGTTACCGTCATGGGTCATGTCGACCATGGTAAAACTTCCTTGCTCGACTATATCCGTTCGGCCAATGTCATCGCCGGTGAGGCCGGCGGCATAACACAGCACATTGGCTCGTACAGCGTCAAGCTCGCCGATGGTCGCCATATAACATTCCTCGACACACCCGGTCACGAGGCATTCACGGCAATGCGTGCCCGCGGTGCGAAGGTAACGGACCTGTGTATCATAATTGTCGCTGCCGACGATGCCGTCATGCCGCAGACCGTCGAGGCTATCAATCATGCTTCGGCAGCAGGTGTGCCTATCGTTTTCGCCATCAATAAAGTCGACAAGCCACATGCCAATCCCGACAAAATCAAGGAAGAGCTGGCGGCTATGAACTATCTGGTGGAAGAATGGGGCGGCAAATATCAGTCGCAGGACATTTCAGCCAAAAAAGGTACAGGTGTCGACGAGCTGATGGACAAGGTGCTTCTCGAAGCCGAGATGCTCGAACTCAAGGCCAACCCGGATCGTAACGCTGTAGGTACCATTATCGAATCGTCGCTTGACAAAGGACGCGGATATGTGGCAAACGTACTTGTGCAGAACGGAACTCTGCGTGTAGGCGACGTTGTGCTTGCCGGTAACCATTTCGGCAAAGTGAAAGCCATGTTCAATGAACGTAACCAGCGTATCAAGGAAGCAGGACCCGCCACACCGGCGCTTATCCTCGGCCTTAACGGCGCTCCTACCGCTGGCGATACTTTCAACGTCCTCGACACCGAACAGGAGGCCCGCGAGATAGCGTCGAAACGCGAACAGCTGCAGCGCGAGCAGGGCCTGCGCACGACAAAGATTCTCACACTCGAAGATATCGGACGTCGTCGTGCAATCGGCAACTTCCAGGAACTCAATATCATCGTCAAAGGTGACGTCGACGGTTCCATCGAGGCACTTTCCGATTCGCTTATCAAGCTCTCGACTGAAGAAATCCAGGTCAACGTGCTTCACAAGGCTGTCGGCGAAATTTCTGAAAGCGATGTAACCCTCGCAGCCGCATCCAACGCCATCATCATAGGCTTCCAGGTGCGTCCCTCTCAGGCCGCACGCCGTATAGCCGAGCGTGACGGTGTCGAAATACGCCTCTACTCAGTCATCTATCAGGCTATCGAGGAAGTTAAGGATGCCATGGCCGGTATGCTTGCTCCCGAACTGCGTGAGGAAATCACCGGCTCGGCCGAAATTCTCGAAACCTACCATATCTCGCGTGTCGGCACCATCGCCGGATGTATGGTGCGTGAAGGCAAGATCAAACGCTCGTGCAAGGTGCGCCTTATTCGTCAGGGCATAGTGCGCTATACCGGAGAACTCGGTTCGCTCAAGCGCTTCAAGGACGATGTCAAAGAGGTTGCATCCGGCTACGATTGCGGTATTTCCATCAAGGGCTATAATGATATTGCCGTAGGCGACATCATCGAGGCCTTTGAAGAAGTGGAAGTTGCCCGCACATCGCTCTGATGGGCTTCAGGTATCTATACCTCAATATAGGATCGAATAGCGGCGACCGCCGCGCCCTTATCGGGCGTGCGGTCGCCGCTGTCGTCATGGCTTTGGGGCCTGCGCGCATGTCGCGTCCTTTTCGCAGTGCTCCGTGGGGATTCAGTTCATCGTCGGAATTCCTTAATATAGGTCTTGAGATCGATATAAGCGATACGTCTTTTTCTGCCATGGATGTTTGTGGGGCGTGTCGTGCAATCCTTGCATGTCTGAAAAAAATAGAGAAAGACATATCGGATATGCCGCACCGCAATCCTGACGGCAGCTATCGCGATCGCGAGATTGATATAGATATGATTGCGCTCGACGGCTGTGTGGTAGACAGCCCCGACATTATTGTGCCGCATCCGCGTATGGATATACGTGAATTTGTACTTGTTCCCATGGCCGGACTGGCTCCGGGGTGGATGCATCCTGTGTCGGGACTGACTCCGGTGCAGATGCTGGAGAAACTTCAGAAAAGAGATCTGAGCACCTCGAGCGACTGCAGGGAATCAAGTCCCGGTGCGATGTGTATCGAATAATATTCCAGAATTCTGTCGATTGCGCGCAAGCGTTCTGTTCTGTTAAGTTTCAGCAGAGCCGCGTTGCTGAAATCGATGCGGTCGAGAGTGCGCAGGGCTTCGGCTTCCTCTCCTGTCAGGACGGCGCCGTGAAGGGGCAGTGTAGGGCGGAAGCGTCCGTCGCGCATGTCGAATACCGCTCCGGGACTCCATGAGTCCATGTCGGGATATATTCCTGCGAAATACATCAGCTTGAAGAGGAACACAATATGATAGTTTGCCAGTGCCGCCGGCCGACGTTCGGCGGCGAGGGTGGCGATGGCGTATCGGAGATATTCTGTCAACATGAAATCCGGTGCCGAGGGACGCAGCACAGCATCGAGAACGTCGGCAAGAAAGATGGACAACATGGCTTTCGTGGGCGAGGCATGCAGGCCGGTGGACGATATGGCGGTGTCGGCTCGCATGTCGCGCAGAGAATGTATTTCACGACCCGGACGCAGGTCACATTCGCCTTCGAATACTCCCAGAGGCATCGTCATTGCACGTCGCCGTACGGCCTCGCGTCCGGCGCCTTCAGGCATGACGAATGTCATGCGTCCGTGTTCTGTGGTCCATGCGCTCAGGATTGTGTTGCGGTCGTTGTATTTGATTGTCCGCAGAGATATGCAGTGTAGTGTTTCAAACATTGATATGTGTGTGTCAGCGTCCGCCTGTCAGCATTCCGGTCATGGCCGGAAGTGTGCGTTTAATAAGAAGGTACACGGCGGTGGATATGCCCGTAAGAGCGACGAATGACATAAGGTATGCCGCAATGACTTCCGTGAATGTATGTGTCCCGAACGCTCGTAGCCACGCTGTGACCGTCAGTGTGCAGAAGCATTGGTGGAATGCGTATATGAAAAAGCTCGCCTGAATAAGTAATTTGAGTATTTTCCGCGACGGCTGTGCGGCAATTGCCCGTGCCAATGCGGATAATGCGAGCCAGAACGATACTGTGAATGCGAGCAGCAGCAACCGTGCGGCTGATTCGGGCATTGGGCTGTTTAAGAAGCAAGCTGACAGCAATGCCGCGGCGGCGAACAGAATTCCTCGCCGGGAGTCTGCCTGTGGAAGTCCGAATCCGCACAGGGCAAGGGTGCTTCCGAGTACGAACCACTGCAGGCCGTGGAAGTTGAGATCTGTGATAATATAGACTATAAAAAAAGTACAAGACAACCATCTGTTTCGTGCAATCAGCCATACGGCAGGCGATAGCAGCATGAAAACCATCAGGTTGCGTATGAACCAGAATGCGAATGCAAGAGGGTAGGGCTTGTTGCTCTCAACCATCCAGAAACCTTCGAGCAACTTAAGCCAGTCGACATTTCCGTCGGTTACGATTCCGATGCCCGGAAAGCCGAGATATAAGGCTTTGACGATGAGCAACGCGGCGCATATCGTGTTCCATGCCAGATAAGGTACAAGCAGAGTTCGTGCGCGGCGCCGTAGCTTGTCGCCGTAGATTTGTGCATTGAAACGATCTGTTGTATTTCTGAAAAAGAGGTAACCTGAGATAATGAAGAAACAGGACGGACATGTGTTCAGCATTCGGGTGATGTATTCGGTAATAGCCATTGCCGTGCTGTCGGCGCCTTGCGAGGCGGGGGAACTGCCCGGGTTGCAGTGGCTCAGTACCACGCCAAGCAGCAGAAATAGCTTCATGACGCTTATGAATTCCGATTTTTCCGAGATCCGTTTCTTCATACAAATACAAAATTAATGTTTTTTTGCGTTATGGCGGCTATATATCTTAATCACTTTTCCTTATCATACGAAGATTTTCTTACTTTTGTAGAATGAAACAGGATATATTAATTGTCGACGAAAACCAGAACGAGCTGTTGAACCGTTTTTGTTCGGCAGCCACCCATGTCAGCAAGCTTGAGAACAACTATGTCTGTGCCCGTTTCGAACCCGGCGCGCATCAGGAAATGCCTCAGTTGCCGGCTACAAGAATATCCGGACAGATTTATATTCTGCTGACGCATGGAGAGATAATCATTGACCAGAATTTCGAGCAGCGCCATGTCGAGGCCGGAATGATGATAAATATCTTCGATAATAATGTGTTTTCGATAACGTCGCCGGACTGGAATGCTGTCGGAGCATATTTCCTGTTTATGTCGCAGAACTTTCTACATAATGTAAATATCTCCCTTACTGCATTCGATACCAACCTGTTGAAAGAGCGTAAGCGCGGGCTGATGAAATTCGCAGGCGAGGATCTTACCATGATTTCACGATATATGGAGATGCTGGCCATGAATGCCGACTATAACGTCAAATCCACCTTGTGCCGTTATGTGGCGTCGAGCCTGGTATCCGCTCTGTTTTATCAGATACTTCTGATGCTTTACCGTATTCAGGAAGAATCAAATGACCGGGAGAGCGACAAAGTTTCCGCTTCGGCGGCAACTGTTCGCAGAAGCAGTTATGTGCCTGAATTTATAAAACTGGTTCATCTCCACTACATGAAGGAGCGCTCGGTGAATTTCTATGCCTCGAAACTTTTCATTTCTCCCAAATATCTTTCTTTGCTGGTCAAAGAGGCTACAGGGCGTTCGGCTTCGCGGTGGATCGACGATCTGGTGATTATGGAAGCCAAGAATTTGCTGCGTTTTTCGGGGAAGAACATACAGCAGGTGGCCTATACGCTTAATTTTTCCAATCAGTCGTCGTTCGGCAAATATTTCAAACATTTGACAGGAATGTCCCCCACCGAGTATCAGAAACAGTGAATTCAAGAGTTATGAATTGGAACGCGAAAAGTTTTGAAGTTAACTCTTTAATCTTTCACCTCTACTCTCTCATCTAATCGGTCATAGCTTCCTTCGTCAATATATATCGGGCAACGGAGTCATCGGTATTCGGGCCTATGCGGATGTCGGCGGCTTCGCATACGGCGTCATGCGCATTGGCTACAGCCACGGCAGTATCGGCTATGTCGAACATTGGCAGGTCATTGAGATTATCGCCGAAAACAGTCAGTTTTTCCGCTCCGAGTTTTTCTTTCAGCATATTGATTGCGGATGCTTTTGATACGCCGGGTGAAAAAATTTCAAGAAAAGCTGTTTCCGGATCGAAAATATCGGGATAACAAGACACATAGCATGGTGTCAGCCTCTTTAGTCCGTTTACTGCAAGTTCGATATCTTTGCGCGGTCCCATTGCAAAAAGAAGCAGTGTTTTTGTCGCCGCTGAATCAGGCGGCGGAGTTGACAGGTGGAAGCGCTTGAGCGGGAGATTGCAGCGCTCTTTATAGAATATCTCTTCAGAATTATTCAATGTAGCTCCGGCATGATATACGTCGAGGATATTTCCTTTTTTGAGAGTATATACGAAAGGATATATGCCTGCGTTGTGGCAGGTCGCGATTGCCAGTTGTTGCAGTTCCGGCGCAAGGAAACGGCAATCCGTATAAGAGCCTGACGGCCGATGCCACAGTGCCGCACCGGTCATTACAACAGCATATGGGGCTGTTGTGATGCCGTTCAGCAACGGTTCTACGGTTGCTGCCGTCCGTGCTGTCGCCACGGTGAAGAGTATTCCGGAGTCGGCCAGACGCTGTAATGAAGCGGCTGTGAAAGCGCTGATACGGCTGTCGGAGGACAGCAGTGTGCCGTCCATGTCGCTGACGTAAAGTGTGCCTGTTTTCATGTTTTTGAATTAGTAGCCCAAAATTAACAAAATTAATTGATTTTAGATGCCTGCTGCAACCGCAGTCGAGGGAATTTTTGTGTAACTTTGCAGTCTGAACCAAGGACGATGTCCGTATAAACAAAGGTATTATGGCAGAAATCAAATGTATAGGCATCCTTACATCCGGCGGTGATGCTCCGGGCATGAATGCCGCTATCCGCGCCGTCACCCGCTCGGCTATTTTCAGCGGACTTAAAGTCAAAGGCATCTATCGCGGTTACCGTGGTCTGATTGCCGACGATATCGTCGACTTCCGCACGCAGAATGTATCGAATATCATACAGCAGGGCGGCACTATTCTTAAAACCGCGCGTTGCAAGGAATTTCAGACACCCGAAGGGCGTCAGCTTGCCTATGACGTTATCCGACGCCATGAGATCGATGCTCTGGTGGTCATCGGCGGTGACGGCTCGCTGACGGGCGCACGTATCTTCGCCAATGAATTCAATTTCCCTATTATCGGTCTGCCGGGAACTATCGACAACGACCTTTACGGCACCGATACCACAATAGGTTATGATACAGCGCTCAACACTATCATGCAGTGTGTCGACAAGATACGCGACACTGCAACGAGCCACGAGCGTCTGTTCTTCATCGAAGTGATGGGGCGCGATGCCGGTTTCCTTGCCCTTAACGGAGCCATAGCTTCCGGAGCGGAGGCTGCCATCATCCCTGAAATCTCGACCGAGGTCGACCAGCTTGCCGAACTGATACAGAACGGATTCCGCAAGAGCAAGAATTCATCCATCGTTCTGGTGGCCGAAAGCCCTGTGACTGGTGGCGCGATGGGTCTTGCCGAGCGCGTAAAGAACGAATATCCCGGCTACGATGTGCGTGTGTCCATTCTCGGCCATCTGCAGCGCGGCGGCTCTCCGACGGCAAACGACCGCATACTTGCCTCCCGGATGGGTGCGGCCGCTATCGATGCTCTTATGGAGGACCAACGCAATGTGATGATAGGCGTGAAGAACGACGAAATAGTCTATGTGCCTTTCTCCAAGGCTATCAAGAACGACAAGCCTATCAACCGCGAGCTTCTGAATACCCTGCGTCGCCTGTCGATATAAGCCGGGAATTTCAGTTCATTGATTAAAATCAAGGGTTTAGAGTTTGCATACGCAATTCTCTAAACCCTTAATTTATTAGTAAACTATAAACCGTCCACATCTCTAAATCCCTGATTTATGTTTCCGGGGCGGAACCGGATCATAGCCGCTGCCTCCCCAGGGATGGCAGCGCAATATTCTTCGTATGGCGAGCCATGAGCCACGCAGGGGACCATGTAGCCGAAGGGCCTCAAGCGCGTATGCGCTGCACGAAGGTACGAAGCGGCAAGACGGTGGTGTCAGAGGCGAGATACATGCTCTGTAAAACAGAATGGGCAGGCTCAGTATGGCGACTGTCGCCTTACGGATGGCTTTGTACAATGCTTTCATCCTCAGGTTGATCTGTCTGCGGAACATAGTGCCGGGCTATGGCTGTCAGAAGACGCCTCATGGCACGTTCGACAGCGGCGTATTCCATAAGGCGGTCGGCTACATAGATAAAGGCTACGTCCACGCGGCAATCAGACCCGTTCATTTCATCGAGGGCGGGATGACGGTTGAGACGGTATGCCTCGCGTATGCGTCGCCGCATCTGAACCCTGTCGACGGCATGGCGCAGACGCTTTTTAGGGACGCTGATAAGAAATGCCACAGGCGAGTCGGAGCTGCGTCGCGGATTGGAGCGTGCGACCAGCCGTAGCGGGTAGGCCAGCTGCGAAAGTTCTGCTCCGTCGCGGCCGAAGAGTTTTTCTATGGCTACGACGGAGCAAAGTTTTTCTTTCTTATAAAGGCGCAACGATGCCATTGTGCAGGCTTCAGGCGTTGGCCTTTGTAAGGAACAAGTCGAGGGCTGCGGTCATCGACGGTGCCTGTGCCGTAGGAGCCTCCACATCGAGGCGCAGACCGGCGTCGGTCACTGATTTCGAGGTTGTGGCACCGAGTGCGGCTATCGCTATGTTGTCTTGTTTGAAGTCTGGGAAGTTCTTCAGCAGCGATTCTATTCCCTGCGGGCTGAAGAAGACAAGCATGTCGTAGTCGAAAGCCTCGTCGGGACCGAAGTCATTGCTGACAGTGCGGTACATCACGCCGCGGGTATAGTCGAGTTTGTTCTCGACAAGGATGTTTTCACTGTCGCCGTTATTGACGTCTGATACCGCGAGCAGGAATTTTTCGGTCTTGTGTTTAAGCATTGCGGGCACAAGGTCGGCAAGCTTGCCTGTCTTGCCTGCGAAAATCTTGCGTTTGCGGTATATTATGTACTTCTGCAGGTAGTTTGCGATGGTTTCGCTGGTGCAGAAGTATTTCATAGTCACCGGAATAGTGATTCGCATCTCTTCGCAGAGGCGGAAAAAGTGGTCTATGGCGGTCTTGGCTGTGAAAATCACCGCAGTGTGGTCGGAAATCGACACTTTCTGCTGGCGAAATTCCTTTGCCGTCAGACCCTCGACCTTGATAAAGGGACGGAAGACAATTTCAACGCCGTGCTTCGACGCCAGGTCGTAGTAGGGCGACTTGTCGGAGGTCGGTTTGGGTTGCGACACTAAGATTTTTTTAACTTTCACTCTTCTAACACTTTAAACCGCCTCAGCCTATCGTCGGAAGGTAGCGTACGGAAAATGTCGCTACAGCTGAGAGCGGTATGATTTCCAATGTGCAAAGGTACAAAATAAAATAGAGCAAAGAGCCTGTTTTGTGGTAAAAAATTCTAATCCCTTTTGCTATGAATATCAATCTTGCCGCAAGGTAGAGAATCAGGATTACGGTGAGAAATACGCTTCGCCACTGTAAAAATTGCATCATTGCCATTACGGGAACGATAAGCCCGACCCCAAGCAGGCTGCGGCTGGCAACGAAGCCCGAAATCCAACGGCGGAGCTGTTCCGTGTCGCCGAAAACATATCCGGTCAGAGAGTATGCGGCTAGGAGAAATAGGTAATAGGCGGCGACTATTCCGCATGCTACCGCCACACCTGTGGCGCTGCACGGTTCCGGGACGGCTGCGTAATAAAGCGCCACGCCGCCGTATGCCACATATTGCAAGGCCATTGCTATGCCTACAGGCAATGCTCCTGCCGATGGAGCTTCAGATGAATCGAATACGTTAGGCCGGCGGCGCGTGCTCCACAGGTCGGATACGTAGCGGCGCAGAACGCGACCGACTGTCGCGGCTTCTATGGCGAGCAGTACGGGTAAGGCCATAAGTGCCGGCAACAGCCATTCCGATGACAATGGTGATGGTGGCATCGGTCTGCCGGCTATCCCTTCTTCTGAGCCTCGCGGGCGTACGGATTCCACGGCCGACAGTGCGGCGGCTTTTGCCTCGGCTATGGAATCGGCGCGGCTGCATGCCTGTGGGTCATAGACATAGCGTGGCGAGCCGGTGGTGTCGACGGCTATCGAATCGATTATCCAGGGGTCTATCTGATTCATTTTAGAGGTCAGGACAGTACAAAACGCAAGGCTTCGTCTACCGATTCGGTGGCAAGGAAGCCTGTGCGGAAAGAAGTGTCGATGAATCCGTCGGAAGCAGCGCGGTCAAGCATAGCAAGGAATGGATCGTAGTAACCGCCGGTATTCAGCACAGCTACACGTCCGTCGAAAAGTCCGAGTTTCTGCCATGTCATGATTTCGGTGAGTTCCTCGAATGTGCCTATTCCTCCGGGAAGGGCGATCACGCCACGTGCCAGCGAAGCCATTTTAGCTTTGCGTTCGTGCATTGTACGCACCACGTGCAACTCGGTCAGTCCGTCGTGTTGCAGCCCGAGTTCGACCATGAATGCGGGTATGACGCCTATGGCGCATCCGCCTGCGTCGAGGCAGGCGTCGTTGACGGCGCCCATAAGACCTATCCGCCCGGCACCGTCGATAAGCGGCACACCTGCGGTGGCTATGGCATGTCCGAGCCGGCGGGCGGCATCGAAGTATGTCTGCGCTATTTTGTCGGAAGAGGCGCAGTAGACGGCGATTCCTTTGTCCATATCCGTTATATTTTATGCAAAGATAGCTCTTTTCGTCTGTTTTCGCTAAATTATTACTTCGTTCAGGGCACTCCCGGTCGGCAAAATCAAATAAATTTTCTTTTGCACTCGTCTTATATGTATATTTGCATACTATAAACTAAATCCGTATTTTGTCCATTATGAAAGCATCGACAGAAAGGCTTGTAGAGAAATTGCGCACGGCTCCACGTTTGCGGGTGCTGTTTGTTTGCCTCGGAAATATCTGCCGTTCTCCGGCGGCCGAGGGTGTGATGCGTGCCGTTGCCGATGCCGGCTGCGATGCATCGCGATGGGAGATCGATTCGGCGGGAACGGGCGACTGGCACGTGGGCGACCTCCCGGACAAGAGAATGCGTATCCATGCCCGCCGTCGCGGACTTGAGCTGATACACCGTTGCCGTCAGGTGAGAGTGGCCGATTTCGACGACTTCGATATCATAGTCGGTATGGACGAGAGCAATCTGCGCAATCTGCATGCGTTGGCTCCTACGTTCGAGGCCGGGGCCAAGATAGTCGGTATGGCTGAATTTGTCGGCAAAGCTATGCGCTACGACTATATTCCCGATCCGTATTATGAGGGTGCCGAAGGCTTTGAACTTGTTCTTGACCTGCTCGACGACGGCTGCCGCAATCTTTACCGTCTGCTTGGCGGTTGCTGAACGGGGGGATGTCCTTTGTTTCATCACTGAAGTATCTTTTCGATTCGGTCACGTCGTTGGCTGCGGTTGAGTGTTGCACTGTGTGCGGGCGGGGACTTACGCCCGATGAAAATGCGATATGCACCCATTGTCTGCTCGACTTGCCGCGCACGGATTGCTGGAACCGGCCATACAATGAAATCCATGATCTTCTGGACGGTCGCGCCCGGCCGCATTTCTGCATGGCATGGTTCCGCTACAGTCGTGCATCGGAATATGCGGCGCTGATACGCCGTGCCAAGTACGGCGACCGTCCGCGTCTGGCGCGCGGGCTTGGACGCATGATGGGCTGCGAACTTCTTGCCGCAGCGGCCGCCGCGCCGTCGGGGCATGCCGCGGAATGGCTCGCAGAGCTTGATGTGCTGCTTCCCGTTCCTATGTACTGGACGAAACGTATGCGTCGCGGCTTCAACCAGAGTGAGGAAATCGCACGAGGTCTGGCTGAGATGTTAAATATCCCCGTCGGCGACAATCTTGTGGCGCGGCGGGGACATAAGACTCAGACCCGAAAGACTTTTGAGGCCCGCCTGCGTAATGTGGCGGGCACTATGGAGGTCGTTCGCGGCGAGGAACTCGCCGGACTCGGTGTGGCGGTGGTCGACGATGTTATTACTTCGGGGGCGACCATGGCCGAGTGTGTCGGCCTTTTGCAGTCGGCGGAGCCGACGACGTCACCGAGATCGGTAAACGTCGTGGCTCTCGCGCTTGCGGGGCAAGGCCGTTAGCGGATGACTACGCGGCGTGCGAAGTCGCCGGCCGTGACTATGTAGACACCGGCGGGCAGGCTGTCGAATGTATTCACGCCGGGAGTGAACTCACCGTTGAAATACGTGATTCCGTCTACACCGTAGATTGCGCCGTTCAATGCTTCGTTTGCGCTTACTTCGACTGTCAGCACGCTGCCGGATGCGTATGCGGCCCAAGTATGGCGTTCGGCAAGGATATCGTCCACGCCTGTGGTGTAGTCGCTTATCGACAGGACGTCGACCATAAAGCGCTCTCCGGCTGTCTGGCGCAGGCGTATGCGCGTGGGTGCGGTCGAACGGATGTAGACTGTATAAGCTTTGTATTCTTCTCCTTCTATTTTGACGGTTCCGGCCTTGTTGAATGTAGCTCCGCCGTCGGTTGAAAACTCTACGGCTACCTCTGCGTCGCCGTCGTTGCGCCATGTATGTGCGTGGAATGTGACGATTCCTGCACCGTTGGTTTTGTCCTCGAGCATTTCGAGAAGGCCGTTTCCGTTCTTGCCAAAACGGGCGGCACGTCCGCCGCTGAATGCGGGATCGCTATCCCATACGCCGCAGTCCTCCATAAGCCACAGACATGCGTCGCCTTGGTAGTTTTTGCGGTCGTAGCTTCCGGCCGGTGTCGTTTCAAAATCTTCTACGAAAGCCGGTGTGGACGTTGCGCGGCCCTCGATCACTATGTTGTCGTTGACATAGCTTCCTGCCGTGGCTGTAAGATTTGCGGCGAAGAGTCCGTCGCGGGTGGCGTTGAGGCGTATGTAAAGATGGTCGTCGTCGGGCGACAGCACAAGAGTGCGCTTCCATTCGCTGAGGTCGGCCGACAGTTCGAAGGGTTCGCCTACGGTTACGGTGATGTCGCTGTCGATGTTCTCGACTTCCATCAGCAGTTCGGCGGGTTCGGACGGTACGCCGGGAGATGAAATCAGGAACAGGTCGCCGTCGAAGAGGAAGTCGATAAGCTGTATGGGCGATGTGGTGCGTACGGCAACGGGTTCTGATGTCTTGGTGATAGATGCTACGGTATATGTGTAGTCTGTTTCGGCTATCAGGTTGTCGACTCTGAAGCGTCCGGAAGCGGCAGGAACCTTGCGCGGGAAACCGCTGATACTTGCTCCGGATTCGCGTACGTCGAGGGTGTAGTTTCCTTGTGCGTCGGCATCGCCTATGAATGTCCATACGGCGTCGAATGCGTCGTCGCTGATTTCGTCGGCGGGTCCGGCAGGGAGTCCGGCCACGGCGCGTGCTTTTAACGTCAGTGTGGCTCGTGTTTCGCCTGCTATGACAGTGAGCGTGCCGCTGACATCGCCAAGCGACGACGGACGGCATCGCAGAGTGATGTCTGCTCCTGCCTGGGAATTGGTGGCCGAAGCGTCGAGGCTCGACGGGCTTACGCTGAATCCGGCGCCGACAATGCGGAGGTCGACGGTTCCGCCGGCATTGGTGGTGCGTATGTTTATCTTGCGTGATGTTTCGATGCCTGTTGCTGTCAGACCCAGATCGATTGTGGATCCGTCGACCGGACGGTTGATTTCAGGTTTTGCAGCAGAGCCTGTCGAAGTCCAGCGCTGGTCGGCGCGGTCGCCCCAGATATACTCGACCATCTCTGGATGGTCGATGAACGGGTTGCGGTTGCGCTGATGATTGTAGACGACATTGTTGCGGTCTATTTCTTTCTGGCTTACAGGGTCCATACGGTGCCACTTGAGCAGTAGCTTGATTGCCCATGGCTTGAAGCATGGGAAGTTGTTGCCGGCGAGCATGTCGGAACTCCACGACGATATGCGGGTGTTATAGCATGCGGCCATGTAGAAATAGCTGCGGGCGAAGTCGCCTTTGTACTGGTCGTCGGGTTCGAACACCGTACCGCTGTATCCTTCGAATGTGGAACGGCCGAGTTTGCCGAGTGCCTGTACTCCGCCGCTTGAGCTGACGCGTGTGCCGTTGGCGCATTCGCCGTAGGGATAGTTGTTGCGCTGTCCGTTGACTTTTCCGTCGGTGGGGTAGATATGGAATGCGTCGGATACCATGGGCGAGGCGTCGTTGAACCAGCTTTTGGGGAATGAATGCTCGCGGTTATAGCAGTCGCCTATCGACGAGTATTGTCCGCACTGTTCCTTTCCGGGATTCCACTCTTTGGTGGAGTACATGTCCCAGATTTTGCCGTTGGCTTTGACGTCTGATGTTTTGTACAGGTTCCACAGTCCGCTATAGCTGACGGTGGTGTGGCTGCCGATCGTGGCATTCAGAGCGGTCAGCAGGCTCTGGCCTCCGCGGTTCTCGCAGTCGTCGTAGTACCCTTGCGGTATTGCCGCCCATGTTCCTGTGGCGCATGCGGCTGCGATAATGAAAGAGGCAAAATGTCGGTTTACGTTCATTTTGTAATATCGTTATGGTATTTGATTGATGTTTTTTCCATTGCTTGTTCCGTTTTGCCGATTTTGGCGAAAAAGCCTGTAAAGTTAGCTTGAAAAATTGACCTTGTAAAGCAATACTTGTAAAAGTTGGTTAAATAAAATCGCCGTACCCCGATTTGAGGTACGGCGATTTTTATTTTGTTATTACCTGTTTAGTAACGTACGGCTTTGAGTACTGCGCCACTGCGTGCTTTTGCTTCGCGTGCTGCGGGAGCCTCGAAACGGCGTGGCAGGGTCAGAGTGCAGGTCGAGCGTTCGGCCTTTGGCAGTACAAGTCCGTAGACTACATCACCGAGTTCGCTTTCGTTCTCGATCTGGTCCATGTCGATATCTTCGTCGAACTGCTTTTCACGGCCGTTGAACACCGGATAGCGCACGGTAATTACATTGCGCGAGCTGATTGATGAGTTCAGTGACTGTGCCAAGGCTTCTTCTTTGCCTTCTGTTCCGTAGACGGAAGCATAGTCGCCGATTTCATATTTTTCGTCGCCTATGTAAAGGCGGTCAGCCAACGAGCCTTCGTAGCCGGAGAACTGGCGGGGGAAGACGATGTAGTCGGGATCTGTTGTGTCGAATTCGATGAAGTCGAAACCGTCGGATATGTTGTAGTTGAAAACGGTGGGATTGCCGAATTCATAACCGTCCTGCAGGTTGTCGTAACCGGCTTTGTAGATGTTTACCATCCTGTAGCGGTTGGGGTTGGTCTTGTTCTGCTGTACGTATACGGAATAAGCCATGCCCTGCTGCTGGTTGTAATCTTCGATCAGGCGGGGCATCAGCCAACCGTCCTTATATGTTGCGGCTACCATCTGCGACCATTCGCCGACACCGTCGAGGATGAAGTAGCAGAAGCCCATACCGTAAGGCGTGGTGGGCGCGCCTGTCATTCCGTAGCAGAGGTTGAGGGCCATCATGCCCTCTTCTTCGAGGAATTCGGATTTGGCGTATGCGCATTCGCGTATGGAGGAAACGTCAGGATTCTTTGTCCACCATGTGTAGTTATCGATGACGTATATGTCGCCGTAGTTTGATGGCAAGGTTGTTCCAGCAGCCATTGCGACGGTTTTGGGACAGAAGAAGCGTTCTTCTTTCTCGTCATAGTATATGTCGAGGGACATTTCTTCACCCAGAAGATTGACAAAACGGTAATCGGTACGGTCGAAGTTGCGCATCCACTGCAGCTTGATGTTGTTGAGAAGCGTGCCGGCTATATCGTTGTAGAAGGAGCCGGTTCCGTAGTCGGTCCATTCGGTGATGGGCTTGAGGAGGCGGTAGTCCATTGAGGAATAGCCGTAGTTGTTAGGCTCCACGTCTTCGCCGAGGCTGAATGTAACGTCGTAGAATTTGCCGGCTTCGATCTTTGCGGCATCATAGTCGACTCTGAATGTGCCGGTCAGCGATCCGTCGGCGAAAGACACCTGTGGCGCTGTCGTGAAAATTTCGGGATCGGCGTTGCTTGTCACCTCGAATGAGGTTGCGGCAAGATTTCCCGTTCTGGCCACTGTCACCTCAAAGAATCCGGCGTCGTCGAGCACCTGCTGTGGAGCCACATCCAAGGGGAAGTAAGGCCCGTGGGATTCGGCTCCGGGATGGTACTCAATGCTTTCGGTGCAGGCTACCGACGCCAGGCAGAGAGCCGTTATGCCCGAAAGGGTCATTATATATTTTGAAAGTTTCATATCTGTGCGTATAGAAGATTAGAAAATTATTCGTCGACGGATGTGAAGAGATTGTTGATGCTCGGGTTGTTGTAACCGTTGACAGCTTTGTTGCTCTGTGTTTCCTGACGGGTGATGATGAAGTTCATCCAGCCCGGACGTCCGGTTGTTTTGAAGCGTGTGCCGTCCTTGAAGTTTGAGCCTTCGTATGTACGGTCGACACCCTTGTTCAGGCGTTTGTAGTCAAAGAATGTGATGCCTTCGCCCCAGAACTCGATGCGTTTCTGCTGGAAGCATGCGTCTACGATGTCGGCGCTTTCGCATTTGTATTCGGCGTCGCGGTATTCTGTGACGAATTTCTCAAGGAGTTCCTTGCCTGCAGCCGGATTGGTGTGGGCTGTGGCCTCGGCTTCGATCAGGTACATTTCCTCGACGCGCATCATCGGGTATGAAACCACGTTGCCTACATTGGGGTCCTCGATGTCGCCGTTGCCGGGACGGAACTTGAATGAGGTGTAGTCCGGATAAGAGGAGTAGGCGTTCTGGTAGATGATGGGTTCACGTCCGGCCAGAGGCGAACCCTGGGGAGCCTTATAGGAGAGTTTGCGGAAGTCGGTGTTGTTCATGCGGTCGTAGAGTTCCTTGCCTATAAGGTTGAAGGGTTCTGCGCCGGCATATCCGTAGAGTGTTTCGTTGCACATCCATGAAGCCCAGCATAGCAGGCCGGTCTTGACGGCGTAGTCTTCCGCAACATAATGTATGCCCCACATCCATGATGAGAAAGCGGTGTTGAAGCCTTGTGTGGTGCTTAGCCATTCGTCGGAAGTCAGAGGCTTGTGTCCTCCGGTTTCGATTGCCAGGCGTGCGTAGCGTGCTGCTTCGGCGTAGTTGGCTTCCCACATGTAGTAGCGGGCTTTCAGGCCGTAGACAACTTCTATGTTCGGCTGGTCGACGTCGTCGTAGCGGTAGCCTGTAAGAAGCTGTTCGGCTTCAGTGAGGTCTTCCAGAATGAATTTTGACATTTCGGCGTGTGTGGCACGCGGGTTGTCGGCGGCGTTCTGCTGCGAAGTTTCGTTTGTCACGATGGGCACGGTCAGGCCGGTGATATCGAAGCCGTCATCGCTCATGTTTGTGGTGGCGGCGTTGGGAAGCCATTCGTAGAGCTGTGCCAGTTCAAGATACATGGCTGCGCGAGTGGCAAGACTCATGCCGCGGTAGGCATCGACAGTCTTGTCGCCTGTGCCGGCGGGGAATACGGCGACCGAGTTGTTTGCCACAAGGATGGTGCGGTAGTACGTATTCCAGATATACTGCATGAATATATATTCGTTGCCCATGTGTTCGAGCATCTCATAGGATTCATACCAGTCGTAGCCCGACGGGGAGTTGGCTACGGCGAGGTCGGCGGTCATGACGTCGCGGATATGGAGCATGCCGGGATAGCCTATGTCGAAGTGAAGGCCGGAACGACCGAGGATCAGGCATTCTTTCTGCTGTGCGGGCATTGCGTTGAGCAGTGCTTCGCCGGCTTTGGGCGAGGTCTGCAGCGCTGCTTCGGTCACACCGTTGGTGGGAATGGTTTCTTCCAGACAGCCCGTCAGTATCAGTGACGAAGCCGCGGCAAGACCGAGTGTGAATAACTTTATCTTTTTCATTGTTGTACTGACGGAATTAGAATGTTACGTTGATGCCGCCCGAGAGGGTACGCATTGGGGTGTAGTAGGTGTTGTTGGCACTGCCGGCAATGCTCTGTGAGGGGTTAAGACCCTGACGCTGCGACCAGAGCCATACGTTGTCGGCGGAGAAATATACACGCACCTTGTCGAGCGTGAGTTTGCGGGTCAGGTGCTGCGGGATTGTGTAACCGAAGTTTATGCTCTTGAGCATCAGGTAGGAGGCATCGGTCAGGAAGCGAGAGGAGGAACTGCTGTTGTAATTCATGCCGTACTTGTAGATAGGTATCTCGGCGTTGGGCTTGTCCTTTGTCCATGAGTCGAGGATGTCGGCATGGATTGCTGAGCCACCGGTGCCTGTGGGAGATGGCGAACCCATAAGGCCGGCATAGTCGGAGTCAAGCACCTGACCGCCGATCTGATAGGCGAAGTCGACTGCGAGGTCGAAGTCGCGGTAGGTCATGGATGTTCCGAAGCCGCCGTAGCAGGGAGGAAGTGCCGAACCCATGGCGTACTGTGTGGCCTGGCTGTAGTCGGTGGTGGTGGTGCGTTCGCCGGTGGGTTTCTTGTCGGCGTCGAGTACGTCCTGATACCACATGGGCATACCTTCGGAGTTCACGCCTGCATATTCCTGAATGTAGAATGTGTACAGGGGCAGTCCTTCGCCGTAGAAGTATGAGCCGGAGGTGTAACCGGCATGGCCGTCGAGGACGAGCGAGCGGTTCTTTTCGGCTATGCGGGTGATTTTGTTCTTATACCATGTGAAGTTGAGGTTCAGACCCCATGTGAAGTCACGGGTCTGTATTACGGTGCCGGCAAGGTCGACTTCGATACCGCCGTTCATCATGTCGCCGATGTTGTCGTAGTACGATGTGAAGCCGAATGACGATGGCAGATAGAAGAGCGAGAGCATGTCGGTGGTGCGGCGGTAGAAGCCTTCGACTGTACCGCTCAGGCGGCTGTTCCAGAGGCTGAAGTCGAAGCCGACGTTGAAGTTGCCGCCTTTTTCCCAAGAGATGTTGGGATTACCCATCGAGGAGGGTACTGCTGCGGGGCTGCCGTTGTTGTTGACGATGTTGTAGGTTGTGGTGTAGCGGTAGTTACCGATACGGTCGTTGCCCTGTTCGCCGTAGGATGCCTTGAATTTGAGCATGTCGAAGGCTTTGACGTTGAAGAATTTCTCCTTGTTTATCATCCAGGCGACGCCAAAGCTCCAGAAGTTACCCCAGCGGTGGTCGGGATGGAAGCGGCTGGAGCCGTCGCGACGATATGAAACGTTGGCGAAATATTTGTTTTCGTAGTCGTAAAGACCGCGGAACACCCAGCCTTCGTTGTTGTAGTCGGTGGTGTAGGAGTTGGGGCTGCCGTCGATGATGGCGCCGGCAAGTTCGTGGTTCTCGGGTGAGAACATGGAGTTACGACGTCCGGATAGAGTGTAGAAACGCTCCCAGGAGTTTTCATGAACGGCAAGGATGTTGACGTTGTGCTTGTTGTTGAAGAGGTGGCTCCACTGCACCATTTGCTGGAATGTGTAGTTGATGGTGCGGGTGTGAGCCTTGGTAACAATACCGTTCTGTGTCTTGTACTGGCCGTAGTAGGGATTGGTGACTGATGTGCTGCGGTACTCGTCGAGGTTCACGGTGTTGTTGGATGTTACCTTGAAGCCGTAAGGCAGGCTGACTTCGGCAAATGCGAAGCCGTAGAAGGTGTTGCCTTCGAGGGAGTTGGTGTCCAGGATGGCCTGGGATATGGCGTTGGAGTCGCCGTAGATGGGACGGTTGAGGCCTGCGTTCATGCCTTTGCCGTAGTCATACATTGCGTTGCCATATTTGTCGTACATGATGTTGCCGTTGCCGTCGCGTACGAATACGGGATAGATCGGTGCAACCTGTGTCGCAGCGGCGAAGATGTTGCCTGTCGAAGATGAGCTGCCTTCGTCGTCGAGCGAGTTCTGCGAGTAGTGGGCGTAGGCTGCCTGGCCTCCGACTTTCAGCCATGAGGTTGCCTGTGTGTTGGCGCTCAGACGGCCGGTGAAGCGTTCGAAGCTGGAGCTGGGAGTGATGCCTTGATTGTTGAGGTAGTTGAAAGAAGCGTAGAATTCGCCCTGGTCGTTTCCGTTTGCAACCGAGAAATTGTATTCCTGTCGCAGCGAGTTTTTGAATGTGGCGTCCATCCAGTTGTCGGGCTGGAGCCAGTAGTCCTGACCTTCATAGTTGACGAGGCGGCCGGGAGTGGCATTGGGGTTGAATTTTCCGTCGCGGCCGATCAGAGTCTGTCCGGCGGGAACGGTGAATGTGTTGTAGCCGAGTCCGAACGAGATGTTGTCGATGAACTGTTCGTTGGTCCACATGTATGCCTGGTCGGGGGTCATGCCGCGGTCGTCGATGGCATACTGGTTGATTGCCCGGTAGTAAGTTTCGTAGTACTGGCGGGGATCCTTTATGACATTGTATGTCTGTGTGGCGCGTGAGTTGGCGCCCCATTTTGCGTCGACAGTTACACGTGCTTTGCCGTGTTTGCCGCCTGCTTTGGTGGTGATGACGATCACACCGTTGGCGCCTCGTGCACCGTAGAGGGCGTTGGAAGCGGCGTCCTTGAGCACTGTCATTGACGCGATGTCGTGAGTGCTGATGGAGTTGAGGTCGCCGCCGTAGGGAGCGCCGTCGACGATGATCAGAGGATCGTTACCTGCGTTGATGGAGGTGATGCCTCGGATTATGATTGTAGGCGATGTCTGACCCGGTGCGCCGGATGCGTTTGTGAGCTGTACGCCGGCAACGCGTCCCTGGATAGCGTCGAGGGCGTTGGTTACCTGGGTCTGTTCGATTGTTTCTGATTTAAGTACTGTGGCCGAGCCGGTGTAGGACGAACGTGTCTGTGTGCCGTAGCCGGTCACAATCATTTCGTCGAGGGCCTCGGAGGAGGGATCGAGGTGGATTACCATGTTGCCTTCCTTGATGGCAACATTTGCGGTGTGGTAGCCGACGTACGATACCTCGAGTTTGTTGATGCCCGCGGGAACCTGGAGGGCGAACTGACCGTCGACGTCCGTAGCGACTGCATAGCCCTGGGCCGCTTTTACCGACGCTCCGATGAGTGGCTCATCGGTGTTCGCGTCAAGGACAGTTCCCCGGACCGTACGCGTCTGGGCTGACGCAGACAGGCCGATGCAAATCACTGCCATAAGTAATAGAAACAGCTTTTTCATACTGAGAAAAAATTAGACATAAATAATATAAGTGATACTTGTTTTTTTATTCTTATTCGATGGCTTACGGACAGGCAGGGCGCAGTACACCCTTTGTGTTCGTTTTGCAAAGTTATGCTTAAATTCCGAAAAAATAAACAATTGAAACAAAAATTCGTCGCATTTTAACATATTGGACGATGAAAACATGTTTAAAAACACATTTTGGGCTTGCGTATGGTCTTGTAGTACGGCTGTTTATATACTTTTTGCATGCCGGAAGAAAATTTTTGTCCTCGATTCCACGGCAATAACACATTTAAAGCTATATTCTGGTTTTGCTTTAAAAATGAAAGTGTTTTTCGATTTGCATGCTGACAAGATCAGAATCAGTCTGCTTGCAGTTTTTGCTGATATATGTCGGGAGAGGTGTCATTTGGCAATGGCGGATTGCCGGCGAAGCACAAATAAATTTGGCTTTGCTCCCGGGTTGTTCGTACCGTTGACTGTCGTCTTAGGTACTTTCGCTCGGCGAAGCACAAATAAATTTGGCTTTGCTCTCGGGTTGTTCGTACCGTTGACTGTCGTCTTAGGTACTTTCGCTCGGCAAAGCACAAATAAATTTGGCTTTGCTCTCGACTTATTCGTACCTTTGTGCCATCATAAGCTCAGAATATATGAACTCCACATTTGAAATGGTGGCCAAGACCTTCCGCGGACTGGAAGATGTGCTGGCCGAAGAACTCCGCGGACTCGGTGCCTCGGATGTGATGCCGGGAAACCGCATGGTTTCGTTCAGCGGCGACAAGGCCATGCTTTACAAGGCGAATATGTGCTGCCGCACGGCCTTGCGCGTGCTTAAACCTATATATAAGTTCCGTGCGGCCGACAGCGACGAGCTATACGAACGCGTCAGGGATTTCGATTGGTCGACCTTGCTTTCGCCCGAAAAGACATTCGCGATCGACACGGTGGCTTTCGGCGAGGAGTTCACCCACTCGCGTTTTGTGACCTATCGCGTAAAGGATGCCGTAGTCGACTGGTTCCGTGACCGCCATGGCAACAATTGCCGCCCGCAGGTGCGTCTGGACGGAGCCGACATAAATCTGAACGTGCATGTGGCCGGCGATGAGTTCACCATATCTCTTGATTCGTCAGGCGAGTCGCTGCATCGTCGCGGCTACCGCAGTGTGCAGACCGACGCTCCGATCAACGAGGTGCTGGCTGCCGGCATAATTCTTATAAGCGGCTGGCGAGGGGATGTCCCTTTTGTCGACCCTATGTGCGGTTCCGGCACATTCCTTATCGAAGCCGCGCTGATTGCCGCCAATATCAACCCCGGTGTGTTCCGCAAGCATTATGCTTTCGAGAACTGGCCGGACTTCGACCGCGAGTTGTTTGAAAGCATATATAATGACGACAGCGGCGAACGCGATATAAATGTACCTATCATAGGTGCCGACATCGCTGCTCAGGCAGTCGAAATCACGATGCGTAATGCTAAAAGCGCAGGCGTGGCCCGCTGGATCAGAGTGGAGCGCCGCGACATAGCCGACTGGAGCGAGGCTCCGCAGCCGGCAGGTGTGCTGATAAGCAATCCTCCCTACGGCGAGCGCATATCCGCTCCCGACATGGAAGGTCTTTACCGTACGATAGGGCGGCAGCTGAAGCACGTGTTCCGTGGCTATCACGCATGGATCATAGGCTACCGCGACGAATATTTCCATGAAATAGGTCTGGCTCCGTCGCAGAAAATAGCTCTGAACAACGGCGGACTCGAATGCGAGCTTCGCGAATATGTGATTTTCGAAGGTTCGAAACGCGATTTCCGTGCCGGCGGCGGCCGCATAAAGGAGCAGGAACGCCGTCCTGCCGCCCGCTCTCGCCGCGAGCATGACACACGTCGTGGCGACAAAGACAGCCGTGACGGTTTCCGGAAACGTCGTGACCGAGATAACGACAAGCGCGAATTTCGCGGACGACGTGAAAACGGTGAGAAACGCGATGAGCGCCGGCGCGACGAGCGTCAGCCACGGCATTTCGGCCGAGGCGACGAACAGCGCCGCGAACGCGATTTTAAGAAACGCGACGGACGCGAGCGCAGCTTCGACCGGCGTAGTGAAAACGTTGAGAACCTCGGATCGCGCAGCGAGGACCGTCGTCATCGTCCGATCGATCTTAACCGCATCGGCCGCGGACCGCAGTTGTCTGCCGACAAGGAAATTGTGGTGAACCGTCCGGTATGGCGCCGCCGCAAGTCAGAAAGTGAAGAAACGGATTAAAGTGAATGGAGTTTGGAATTTAAAGAGTAAAAAGAGTAATAAGTTGATCTGCGCCTGTGGCGCAAGTCAAAATAATGGCTTCCGGCCGGACGTAGGGACATGCCGCGACATGTCTTATACATCAGTCAAAACATTTCTTTAACTCTTTCAACTTATTACTTCAGACCAATAAACTCTATACACAAAACCTCAAGACGTGCCACGGCACGTCCCTACGATTCTCTCATCCCTCATCTCTCATCTAAACTCTAAACATTCAACTATAACCCCAACTATATATGAACATTCTTCTGCTTGGCAGCGGTGGCCGCGAATCGGCCCTTGCCTGGAAAATGGCTCAAAGCCCCTTCTGCGAAAAACTCTACATAGCGCCGGGTAATCCCGGTACAGCTGAAGTCGGCGAGAATGTGCCGGAGCTTAAGCCTATGGATTTTGCCTCAGTTCTCGTTTTCTGTCGCGACAAGTCTGTCGGTCTTCTGGTGGTAGGCAACGAGGACCCGCTGGTAGGCGGCATAGTCGACTATTTCCGGGTTGCCGGCAGCGAACTGCCCATAGTCGGTCCCGACAGCAAAGGTGCCGCTCTGGAGGGCAGCAAGGACTTTGCTAAGCGTTTTATGGCTGAGCATGGCATTCCTACGGCACGCTACCGCAGTTTCACCGCTGCTACTGCAGCCGAAGGCCGGGAATTCCTTTCAGAGCTGAAGCCTCCATTTGTGCTAAAGGCCGACGGACTGGCAGCCGGAAAGGGTGTGCTTATAATAGATTCTCTCGAAGAGGCCCGCGCGGCTCTCGACGAAATGCTTGCCGGCAAATTCGGCGCATCGTCGGCCACGGTGGTGATAGAGGAGTTCCTCGACGGTATCGAATGCTCGGTATTTGTACTCTCCGACGGCCATGGCGGCTATCGCATTCTGCCCGTGGCCAAGGACTACAAACGAATAGGCGAGGGTGATACGGGCCTGAATACCGGTGGCATGGGTGCCGTAAGTCCTGTGGTATTCGCCGACGATGTTTTCATGTCCAAGGTCGAGGAGCGCATAGTTCGTCCGACGGTCGAGGGGCTTATCGCCGACGGAATAGACTATCGCGGATTCATTTTCCTGGGACTTATCAGTGTAGGCGGCGAACCTATGGTTATTGAATATAATGTGCGCATGGGCGATCCTGAAACCGAGGTGGTGATGCCACGTCTGGCTTCCGACCTTGTTCCTCTGCTTGCCGCTGCTGCGGCAGGCGATCTGGCCGATATTCCGGCTGAGATCGATCAGCGTGCTGCCGTTACGGTGATGGCTGTTTCAGGAGGCTATCCTGAAAGCTATCCCAAAGGGCTTGAAATCACAGGAGAACTGCATCCTGCCGGCTCCATCGTATTTCATGCCGGAACCTCGCGCCGTGCTGTCGACAATGCTCTCGTCACATCGGGCGGGCGCGTGCTTGCCGTGACTTCGCGCGGCGCAAATCCAGCCGAAGCCCTGTCGCAGAGCTACAATGCTTTGGAAAATATACATTTCGACGGCATGTATTTCCGCCGCGACATAGGTGCGGATCTGAGGAGATTGGAGATTAAAGATTAGAGTTTAGGGATATTCGGTGAAAGCGTCGTTCGTAACCCGTATCATGCACCGCAGCGGATTTGCCGTGGCAATGACTGCTGTGGCGCTTGCCGGTATCGTGGTTTTCTATTTTACCGGATCTGCCGTGCGTATCGACGGCGACCGCGGATTCGCCCTGCTCTCTGCCAACGAGTGGATTCCATCTCCGCTTGCCGACATGTTTGCAAGCATCGCCGCCAATGCTTTGGTGATGGTTCTGCTGACGCTGATTCTGAAATCAAGCAATATCCTGCGGTCGACGACGCGCTTGCCATTGGCCATGTTCGCCGTCATGCAGCTCGCTACGCCATCGCTGGCGGTGCAGTTCTATACGGGTACGCTGCTGTGTCTGACCGTGACGGCATGTGTGGCGCTGACTTTCACCTGCTACCGTGCTCCGTGGCGCACACGCCGCGTTTTCCTGATTTTTTTCGCTCTGTCGCTCGGCACGGCCACACAGTACAGTTTCGCCATCTATATGCCTGTTTTCCTTGCAGGCTGCGCCCAGATGCGTATCTTCAACCGTCGCACGCTTCTTGCGGCTTTGTTGGGTGTAATCACCCCGTGGTGGATACTTGCGGGCTTCGGAATCGTGGATCTTACAGCTCTTGAGATGCCGCGTTTCGAGAGCATTTTCAGTATAATCGATTATAGCGGTACCGTGCTCCTGCTTTCTGCCGCCGGCCTGACGGCGCTTCTGTCCCTGGCCGCTTTTGCTGCCGCTTCGGTCAAAGCGATTGCCTATAACGCCCGAACGCGTGCGTTCAATGGTCTTTTTGCAGTGCTTACTCTCGCATCGGTGGTGGCCATGGTGGCAGATTACCGTAATTTCATAGTCTATCTGCCGACGCTAAATCTGTGTGCGGCATATCAGACAGCACATTATTTCACCGTCTACCGTGGCGAGCGTTCGTGGATAGGAATCGCTTCGGTCTGCACGCTCTATATCTTCATATTTGTATGCCAAACAGTAATGTGAAACTGATAGTCGAAAGCAAAGTGCCTTTTGTGCGCGGATTGCTCGACTCCTATGCTACCGTACGCTATCTCGCGCCGGAAGAAATAACGCCCAAAGCTGTGGCTGATGCCGACGGTATGATAATACGTACCCGCACCCGCTGCGACGAGGCTTTGCTCGGACGCTCGGACGTGAAATTCATAGCTACGGCTACCATAGGAACCGACCATATCGACATGCCATGGTGCGCTTCACGCGGCATTACGGCTGTCAATGCTCCCGGATGCAATGCCCCGGCGGTGGCGCAGTATGTGTTCGGCACACTGATGCAGCTGAGCAATCGTCCTTTGGCCGGTCAGACTATCGGTATCGTAGGCGTTGGCCATGTGGGCGCTATCGTCGAACGTTGGGCGCGCGGCCTTGATATGCGTGTGCTTCGTTGCGACCCGCCGCGGCAACGAGCCGAAGGCGGCGATGACTGGGTTTCGCTTGACCGCATTGCTCTCGAAGCCGACATAATCACCTTCCATACTCCTTTGACGCATGAAGGCGACGATGCCACTTTTCATATTGTCGACTCGGCTTTTCTGTCGAAGCTGCGCAGGGCGCCGATAATCATAAACAGTGCCCGCGGAGAGATTGTCGATACCGCGGCTCTGATCGCCGCCAAGGATGCCGGACTCACCGGTCCTCTGGCCATTGACTGCTGGGAGAACGAGCCTGACATCGACCGCGAACTTTTGCGCCGTTGCGCCGTAGCCACGCCTCATATAGCGGGATATTCGCGTCAGGGAAAAATACGGGCCTCGCAGATGGCTCTTGATGCAGTCACCACTTTCTTCATGCTGCCGCGGGTGACAGTAGAGCAGCCATTGCCGAAAGCACCGGCGCGCACGGTCACGGCCGCCGGTATAGCTGCAAGCTATAATCCCGTCGCCGATACATTTGCGCTTAAGTCCGAACCTGAATTATTTGAAACCCTGCGCAACGGCTACGCACTGCGCGACGAAGCACCCGAAGGCGCTGAATCATAAGCCTGTCGCAAACAGCAATAGATACTATATGTTATTAGCATGTTATATATTGGGCTGAGCTAACTCAATATATGACTCCTATGGCTTTGTGGCCTTATCTTTCAATTCCGTATTTGGATTGTACGGAAGAAAAGCGATATGATATTTATCTTTTTCCATGACCATTGCCCATGTGGGGGGATCATATGTACATATTGATAGATTTTTATTGTAGGTATAGTCGAACGTATGGTGTTCGCCTCGTTTGTATCGAAAATACTTTCTGGCACTTCGGCTTACAACGAATTGATAGTTCCCGCACTCGAACTAGCCGTCATTGGAAGTCAAACGGATATCACTATTATGGATGTCTGTACCATATAACCATAGCCATTTACCCTCTTTGCCCTCATCAGTAAGGTCTATATAAAAATACATGTTTTTGAAATCCCTCGTATGTGTGTTGGCATATGGGAGGACTTCATTGTCAATGATATCTTGAACAATTTTACTTTTGATTTCACACACCTTTAATTCCGCACTTGTTTCCAAAGTCTTGTACATCTGGAAACTGTCGGGTTGAAAACAGTAGTGTGAAATTAGAACTGCTGCAAATACGGCGCTAATGATGACGGCCAAAAGCAGGGAACTCATTTTTTTCTTGAATAGCGGCTGAAATTAATGTAGTCCTGTTCATCTGACGGATAAGGTATAAAAATGATTTACGCTTCGATCCGGCATCCTCATAAACCGGATGGTATTATCGGATTAACATAACTTTCATCTTTGAATGTCAGCACATGTCTTTTCTCGCGTGTCATCATGATGAAATCGAAGTATCGCATTCCTACTCCTCCACGTCCGCGTAAACCGAGAGAGTCCTTGTTTGCCCAATAGTATTCTATGTTATGATGATGGCGGGCACTCTGATATGATATATACATGGAAATACTCTCTTTCATCTTTTTATATTCCCGTATTGATAGAATTACATTTCCAAACATTTTTCTATAAGGCACTTGTACATCTTTATCGATCACAATCGGAGGTGTAGCAGTTATTGAGCAGTCAATTTTCATTTCTTTTACTGTCATTGGCAGCTCAAAGTTGACAATAGACCCGTAGTCTTTAATCCCAATGTCTGAATTTTGGTATATCAGACTATCACGTCCCCGGACACATTCAATTGTACTGTCATTATATCCACTTCCGGAGAAAGTTATGCTTTGTGTATTATTTATATATAGGTCCTCAATAGACACTGAAGTCCTGTTATGTTTTGATTTTTTATTTATGAAACAATGAACCATTGCATATACTTCGCCGGAAGCATAAATAAGAAGAGTGCTGTCTGTGTTGTTGATTTTCCCGGTGCTGATCTCACGGCATATAACAAAAAGGGAATCCTCGTATACAGGTTCACAATATATATATGTTGAATTAACTGAATCCAAAACAAAAAACACACCCTTCCTGCTCATAGTTATACATCCGACATCTGTTTTACTGTCAAAACTGCACAGAATTACTTCTGCGATAATACATATTAGTAATAGATATGATTTCATTTTATCTTCTCCTCAGGGTTTATATAGTAATCTCCGGCTTTATGCGTGGTGATACGCATGTCCATGAAAGGTTTTATGCAGTCGTTGAAATCACGCATATAATTCTTCATGAATAGCACCGGTATTGTATCGACATATTCCGGCAAGTCAGGCATTGGTAAACTAATACCGCCAAGCTGTTTTGTCCGGCTTAGAAATTCAAATTCAGCCCAGCCTGTCCGCATGCCGTACGAGAATGGCCCGTTTTTTCTTAGGCTGTCGGTGAATGCATCGAAGGACTCCGTGTAGACCCACTCTATAGAATAGGGATAATTATATGTTATAGAATAAGTTTCCGCTTGAGGGCTGATAAAAGATATCGTCAGGAAGTTCCTGTCATCAATAGCCCTGTATGTCCATACATAAATAGAGTCATACCAATATTTATCTCTATAATAGAACGCATTGTTATTGTCGTCAGCATATTTCTGCCATAACTTATCAGCCCGATCCACTGACTTATTTGTAAATTCGCCCATCCCATTTCCATGAATGCCGACAAAATTGTCACGCAGAAATCTATTGTTACCCAGATTATCCTGTTTATTCAAACTTGAACACGATAAAATACAACTCAGCAATCCAGTTGTCAGTGTTATAACTACCAGTCTTTTCATTGCAGTAAATAATTATCTGTTAATGAGATCTAATATTGATGCTATTGACACGCTCTTGACAACATGCCATTTAAAATAGAAGCTCATGTGGTTTGTTCTTCCGCCTATAACCATTGTCGTTCCTGAATAGCCATATTCTCGGACCTTATTGTCCTTCTTTTTGTCACCTGTTGACGGACTATCGGATCCAGCATAAATATTATACTTATCCAATGGATGGACGTGCCAGTAGAATTTCATCCAGCAGACGGGGTCGCTTGTTCGTTCATTGTCCTTTTGAAACAAGTTTATTGACCTTACCATATGTTCGCTTTGGCCGTGGCCTCTTAATTCAGGTTGAGTTCCATCATCCCACCGTACGACATTGTCTGCCCCCCAGAGCTTATGACCTCCTACCTCGACCCCTTTTCTATTTGCCTCGTCAATAGTTTCTATTATTGTTCTAAATTCCTCATTGGTCGGAAGTATGGCCACATCCTTTCCATTGGCCAGATCAGGCATCTGTCCTATCCCTTTTTCTGCGGAAATTACAGATTTCTCAACTTTGCCTTTGACAAGATAACGGTTCTCATATTTTTATATGATATCGCCTTGAATTTATCTTTTTCATAAATGTATATAGAATCACATCCCGTCGGATCAATAGCCATCACGGGGTTTCCGCCGCAGTAGACGTAAGGACTTTGTTCGGGCGTGTTTTCACAATGGGGATCCATGGTTATGAAGTGCGGGATTACTGAAGAGGCGAGGTGTCGGGCGCCGAAGTCGTGGTGGCTCTCGCCGCCGTAGTCGGTGTACTCTTTGTCGCCGAAAAGGTATCGGTTGTCGGAGCTGTGTCCGGGCGATGAAGCCGGTCGTCGGTGCGGCTCACCGTATGGGTAGTAAGATGTGGACTGTGTTCTGCCTGCATAGGCGGCACTGCTGACAACGGCGATGTTGTTGCCCTGATAGTCCTTGATATAGTAGCATGTGGCAAACCGTGGCCCGGCGAAGTATCCTCCGGGGAAGCGTATGGTTTCCACGGTGTCGTTGCATGTCACCAGCCCCGATGCGTAGTAGCGCCTGTGCTGCTTGGCTCCCGTGCGTGCGGCGGTGAATTCCGATCCGAGTTTTCGCCCGAGTCCGTCGTATGTCATTGTCTGCAGGTCGCCGCAGCTGTGCCGGAGGAATGCGCTACGCTCGGTCCAGCGTGCCGACTGTCGCCTGAGCCAGCCGTGCAGGTCGTAGTCGAAACTGCGGCTGACGGGGCCTGATATTGTGGCCGCGGGCCGTCCGATGGCGTCGTAGCTGTAGCCTATGCGCAGCAGAGCGGGGTCGTCGGCGTCGTAGTCTGCCGGCGCAAGCCCCGGCGGCAGGATGTGGCACAGGTCGCCGTAGTCGTTGTAGCTGAAAAGGTATTGACTGTCTGTAATGTAGCCTGCAATCATCTTTGGGCGGATATCAGAAAAAAAGCGGAGGACAAAAGTTTTCATCTTTGAATGTTATCACACGTCGTCTGTCGAGAACCAGAGATACTATATCATAAGGGCGCGAAAAGCATGCCTTTGATATCAGGGTATCTTTATCCCCACGGAAATATAACTGAACATCACGATACAATGGAAGATTCCTGCCACCAATCCATATCATATTATATTTAAGTTTGGGATTTTTTAATTTCTCGAAAAGACAGCTCACGTTTTTTTTGTGCTGTAGGGTTTCGACAATACGATTCAAACTATCCAATTCTATCAAAGGAGTATTTTCATCTGCAAAGTCAATCTGCAAAGCTCCAACTTCTATCGGCAACTCAAAACATTTATGTGAAACTTTGTCATTAATCGGATGGTATTCTGCTTTTGTTTCTGTGCTTTCGTTGCTATAGAACTGAATGCTTTTTAGGTTATACCTTTCGGCATCTATTATCATAACCTTGGTATGTCCTTTTTTTACCTTCTTTTCATTGGAAAATTTAATCATCGGACATTTATATTCATTCCTCATAAAAATCAACATCGAGTCTGTATATGTGATTTTGCCAGAACCCATTTCTCGTCCAACTATGTAATAAGTGTCGTCAAATACATTTTCACATAATTTATAACTTAACTCTGCTGTATCAACAACATAAAAATACTTTCCATTGGAAAAAACAGTACAATTTTTTTCAGTTACGTTTATTCCATAACTACATAGGGATATTATAGCGATGAATAAAAGAATTATATATGCACACTTTTTCATTTTAAATCCTTTCCTCCAATTTTTATAATATTCGCTCGGGATATAAGCCTTTAGGGATAAGGGATAGGTTATTCAACTTCATAGGCATTATTGTACGGCTTGTTTATAATCCACCCCGTATACAACTTTCCGAAACTATAGAACATTACCTTTCTGAAGCCGTTCTCTCTCAAATCCAACAATACATACTCGCCGCCGTCTACATCACCGGCTATTGTCCATCGCTCTTGATCGACATACTCTTTGTCGAATTCTATATAATTGCTTGTTTCGTCCGGATTTTCATATAACCGCAACTTATGACCTGAACGGGCTGCATATCCGATATTCTTTTTATCAACCCATCCGAATTTATCAAATTTTTCAATTGTGTCTGTATGTGTCCATTTGGGATTATATGCTATTTTGAATCTCAACGGACTTTGTTCTATAATTCTAAAAACACAGAATGTATCGCTGTCTTCTGCTCTGGGATGAATCGTGTCGATAGGCCATTCCGGCACAAAACAGAGCGCTTTCGAATATACAGGAACGCCCGCACCGATGTAGCCTACAAACTGTGCTTCATAGTCTTGTTTTTGCTCTTGTCCGAATGTTCTCTCAGTTTCCCCGGATGTAAATTGTTGGGAAAACACTGCATATATTATAAACAGCACTGATAGAACTGATGTGATAACTTGTTTCATGTCAATAATATAAATCTAATCAAATATTAGAGGCCGTCAGCTGCTCACGACCATAGAATATCACCGTATCTACGCTTGATCCAACCTTTGTGTATTTTGCCATGGGTGACAAATATCACATAACGAAAATCGCCATAGACATCCATTAACATTAAACTCAGATTGCGGACATCAGTTTCTGCAGAATCATTGACGTCATAGATGAAGAAATCCTCAAATGAAGAATTTTCATCCGCTTGTTCATAAAGTCTTAAAGATCGTCCTTCTATGTTTAATTGACCGGAACATAACCATTTTACCCATCCGGTTTTTTCAGCATTAGCAGTTACTGTGTCGCAAGCAGAAACTACCCCATACTCTATCTTTAAACGAGAAGAATTTTTGTCAACAATGGTTACATAGAGAATGCTGTCATTTTCGGTTCTACTATGTATGAATTCTATCGGTTCTTCGTCCATCTCATCTGCATATATCGGAATTTTGTCCCAATAAGCTAACAAGCAAACGTAAATGGGCTGTTTATAGGCTGATGTATAGTTCTTCCTGTCATTAACCACCTCTTCCGCGTATACCAAAACAGGTGTTAGCAACAAGGCTAATATGATAAATATCACATTGTTTTTCATCATAAACAGATCGATTATATTTTATTTATCACGACGTAGGATCAGATGTGCTTTTTTTTGACCTACTTGTTCTTCAAATTTATTCCATTGCGTAGCTAAAATAAGCAAACAACCGGTTGATACCGTTCCATTGGCTCTTCCGTCATTGTTTGTCCTATGTATAAATATTCCGTTTTTCTGAGTATCACTGTATCCATCTTTATTAGGGTTTATTCCATTTAGACAATCAACCGGACCTCGTCCGTTTATCATATAGTTTTTTGGAAGGCCCTTTTTAGGTGGTGGTCTATTAAGATACGTAACAGTATATTCCCCGTCGGCTATCGCTCCGTATGCTTCAAAGTCCGACGACATAGTGAAACCTGTGTAATGTTTTATATCATCCTCACCATTTGGACCGTAAACAGTGACGTCTGCGGTAACTGCACCTTCGCCGTTTAGATAACCGTTTTTGCCGAGCTTTTCATTAAGCGAGCCATGGAAGTCTATGACGACATCTCCCAGAAACTCTCCACGCGTTATTTCTCCCGCATTTCTTTTGCGTTCGAAATCCTCTTTGGATTCGCAATAGAGTATGGTTAGTTCAACTGTCGGCTTCACGACCTCTTTTATATCATCCACGCTGTCATATAATAAATCCTTATAATAATACCATTCCAATCCCGTAGGGTCGATCTTCATCACGGGGTTTGCGGCGGCGAAGATGTAGGGGCTTTCGTCGGGGCGCTTCTCGCACAGCGGGTCCATGGTTGTGAAGCGGGGTATCACTGAAGAGGCGAGGTGTCGGGTGCCGAAGTCGTGGTGGCTCTCGCCGCCGTAGTCGCTGTATTCCTTGTCGGCGAAGAGGAGGCGGTTGGCGGTGCTGTAGCCCGCCGTCGATGCCGGACGCTGCTGCGGCTCGTCTACGACGAGCCTGCATAGATCTTCCATAATACTTCCTTCTTTCATCCATATGTATAATTGTTATGAGCCATAACATCCGTATACGTCGTCACAATAAAGATCGATCCATCCGATATACGTCTTGCCATCACTTACGAACATAACCTTACGGAATTCTCCGTCTACATCCAATAATATGAAAGTAAGGTTACGAACACCCACAGGAGGATAATCATGAACAGATTCAACAAATATTTCTTTATATGGTGAATCTTTGTCAGCTTGTTCATACAGTCTGAACGAACGGCTTTCAAAGGCATATAACCCTACATTCATCTTATCTACCCATCCGATCTTTTTTAAATTCTCCTCTTCGTCAACAGAAGCCCATATCGGTGTGTATTCTATTTTAAAACGGAGTGGACTGCCTTCGATAATTTTGGCATAGAAGAATGTGTCTGTGTTTTCTATCTGATGTATCATGTCTATTGGCTTTTCGGTTCTCAATTCGTCGAATGGCTCGGCATAGACGGGGATGTCCTCCAATCCTAATAGAATTACATCGGCTTTTACCTTCTTGTCATAATCTGAAATTTGTTTTTCCTGAGAATATGCCCAAAAGAACGTAAAACTAAGAACGAGTCCGGTTAGTAATGAATATTTCATATTCTTGAGTTTGATAAGATTACTATATAATTAGTCACGACTTAGGATCAAATGTGCTTTTTCAATTCAGAGATATTTGAAATGAAATCATCAAACAACATTTCATCGTTTATAAGTTAATATCCGACGTTTCTCACGTGTCATAACTACATGATAATGCCCCGGCCCGAGAGATGGGGCCATATACATCTCGAGTGAATCTTTATCGGACCAATGATATTCATTATACCCGGGAGGTGGTGCTTGAAAATCAATGATAATGTCATTATACCGTTGAGCACCCTTTTTAGGTTTGTCCCAATAGATTATCACATTTTTATAGGCTTCGTGACTTTTCTGTCTGATTTCAGGAGCATTCAATTCAATTAGAGGTGTACAACCTTTTGAATAGCAGACTTTAAGAGAGTCTACAATCATGGGTAAATTGAAATTACATCCTGATGGTGTTTTTAATGTAACAGAAACATTTAAATCTCCAATAAAAGCTCCGTCTTCATATATTATGCTGTCAGAATCTTTTCCATAAAAAGCTATACGACTAACATTTATTACCGAATCGTTGAGATAGGAATCAAGAAGTATGATTCTTGTAGTACCTTTTTTTACATGTTTATCATTGCTTATACAAAATCTGGCAAATAAACATTCTGTTCCGTAAATTATAAACGTACTATCTGTCTTTTTTATGCGCCCATAACTTATTTCTCGCCCAATGACATGGTCGGAATCCTCTGATACCGTTATACAGAATTTATATATTGAATTTATTGTATCCAAAACATAAAACTCCTGTTTATTTATTGATATAAAAGTCATATATCGTTCATCATCTGCATATTCAAAGCTATATAGCGACAGAATGCTAACGCCGATAAACAATATGATTAATAGCCTTTTCATGGTAAGTCCTATTCAATTAAAAAGAGAGTACGTTTCCGTATAAGAATTATTATCTATGCGATAATAAGCAAAGGGAGGGTCGTATGGACAAATATAGAATACATAATTAAAACGGTGCCATCTGAATTTTGGGGCGAAATATTCTTTTGCGGATTTATTGACTACAAACTGAAAGCCGTCCATTTCAAACCATCCTACAGTTTTACATGATATAGAGTTTCCCATATCAAAATCATCTACTCCAATGGTTAGTACTTTCGTATCCGTTTCAACGTCTTGAGATATATAAAAAAAGCTATATGTTTTGTCAACTTTCGTTGTTGCATACGGAATTATCTTTTCCTTGATAATTCTACGGACTATATCCGATTTTATCTCATATACGCGAAGACATGTTTCTTTTGGCACTTCTACACCGTCGTAATCATCGTATATATCATCACATTTGCTGCCACAGGACGTAAAAATAAGGAATGGTATGATTATAAGAATCTCACATATCCTTTTTCCGTCGATCGATATATATTCAGAAATCGCTTTTTTTCGAATCTTTGTCATAGTTAATATAAGTATGAGTTCCTGGTAAATATATCTTTGTATTAATCTTATATTTTTCTCTTACGTATTCGGCTGATAAGCCTGCGCCGGGAACTCCTGCCGCTCGCCGATGATCTGTCCGGCGATGTTGCAGTTACGCGTATTCGTTATATTACCTCGGTTCATAGCCATCATTATTTATCCACTGTCAAATGATTATCCTTTAAATCTATATTTTACGAGATATGAATCTTTATTGACCTCGATTATCCATTCCATTTCATCTGTAAAATCAGGTTCACTAATGTAGTAATAGTTAAACACATGAGTTTGTGGTGCATAGGAAAAGTATTTTTTTGTTGAGTCGGTTATAACAAATTGGTAGTCATCTCGCACGAACCAACCGTCTACTGTTGATATATAGTCATAGCAATGATTTATTTCCCATGAATATGCTTGCAAATAAATTATTCCATTATCAGAAATAATCTCTAAATGAATAAAATTTTGATCAGGTTTTATTCTCGATTCAATAAGGTCTTGTATAATTACATTGTCTATAATATTTCTCATTACCTTAGAATCGATATTGTAAACATGCAGATTTACAGTCTTTTCGCCGGACATTGCCCCGTCATCGTTATTTGTACTACATGCAAATAAAGACACAGTTATCAATTTTATAAAACCGACTTTAAATATTTTATCAGGGAAAGTCATTTATAACTGAATTTGGAGTATATGTGATATAATGTAATAAACCAGGTAAGTATATTTTGAAATTTATATCATATCGTGCTTTTTTTATCATCCAATCAGCTACTTGAATATCTTTTCTTTTCTTCATTTGTGGATTCTGAGGTAATCCGCTTGGCCTTGGCGTATTTTTTGGATGACAGTGATAAACATTTCTTATTTTTTTATTTCCAACAAAATCCTTAAACTTCTTTTTTAGCATAATTTCCCTACTTTCCAGATGCGAAGTCATTATGTAATTAAATTGCTCCAAGTCGTCATCGCTAGTTTGGATGATGCTCCATTCCACGTGTTTGTTATCACCGGAATAGTGCTCTGCCAGTGATTCGAATATATCAAGGCCATCGTTGTCGTTGTCAACAATGAAATATTCGCCCACATATTTCTTGTTCTCGCCTTTGACTTCATAGCGAAAATATGCCTGTTGTATCGTGCCGTGTTTTCCACGCCATATTTCTTCGGTTTTGCCGTCTTTGGTTGTTACAATTTTGTCAAATTCCTTATCGTCGGTAATTTTGGTAATATATCCTACGCTGTCGACTGCATAGGTTTTGCGTCCGTCCGGGTCGATGTTCATCACGGGGTTTGCGGCGGCGAAGATGTATGGGCTTTCATCGGGACGCTTCTCGCACAATGGATCCATGGTCGTGAAGCGTGGGATGGCGGAGGAGGCGAGGTGTCGGGCGCCGAAGTCGAGCTGGCTTTCGTGGTAGTAGTCGGTGTATTCCTTGTCGCCGAAGAGATATCGGTTGTCGGAGCTGCGTCCGGGCGAGGAAGCCGGTCGGCGGTGCGGCTCGCCATAGGGGTAGTAAGTGGTGGACTGTGTTTTGCCTGCATAGGCGGCACCGCTGACAACGGCGATGTTGTTGCCCTGATAGTCCTTGATATAGTAGCATGTGACAAACCGTGGTCCCGCGAAGTATCCTCCGGGGAAGCGTATGGTTTCCACGGTGTCGTTGCATGCCACCAGCCCCGATGCGTAGTAGCGTCTGTGCTGCGTGGCTCCCGTGCGGCCGTCGGTGAATACGGAGCTTAGTTTTCGCCCGAGTCCGTCGTAGGTCATTGTCTGCAGGTCGCCGCAGCTGTGTCGCAGCGAGGCGAGTTGGCCCAGGGAGTTGTATCGCATGTCGACGATGTTGCGTGTTTCGTCGTATGTCAGTCGTCCGGCATTGTCGTGGCGCAGGTCGTATGCTCCGGGTCGCAGTGTTGCTCCGGCGCGTCCTGCGAAAGTGGTGGCTTGGGTAGGTGCGGCAGCCACCTCGCATATCATGTTTCCGTTGTATGAAGCCTCAAGGTCGTCGAGCAGTCCGTAGCTTGCCGTATAACTGTTTCCGCCGGGCAGCATAGGCACGAGGTCGGTGAGGCCGTAGCGGCGCAGAGCGGTTATGTTTCCACGCTGGTCGTACTCGTATTCGGTGGAGAAGTCCGGTTTGGAGCCGATATGCAGCCCGGAGCTGCTGTATTCCGCGGCAGTCAGGCGTCCCATGCTGTCGTAGCGGTAGTCGTAACGTGCCGAAGCGAGTTCGCGCGAGGAGATGAAACCGTTGTAGCGGGGAGTTGCGCCGTCGGCGTAGTAGAGCCGCTCGACGATTGAGTCCTCTACGAATCCGACGGGACGCGTTGTTGCGCCGCGTCCGGTCCAGTGTGCCGACTGTCGCCGGAGCCAGCCGTGCAGGTCGTACTCGAAGCTGCGGCTGAC
>CAJUKD010000017.1 GCA_910587235.1 uncultured Muribaculaceae bacterium | reverse complement strand
AAACTAAATATAAAAATATACGTAACAAATCCTATTTCAGAATCAGAATGAAAAAACAAGTACTCATGCTCCTCGGAATCGCCGCAGCCGCAATACCGACAGCCGTCGCCACCGACCTCTGCAGTATGTCTGCCAATATCCGCCAGTCTGCATCCCGTGCCGACGAAATAAACCAAGGCACACTACTTTATGAAAATTTCGACGAATGCACAGGGATGGCATCCTGGATTCCTCTGGGATGGGAAAAATATTCCGAAGGCAGTGCCAATCTCCCGCTACTCAACCAGTGGCTTATTTTCAGCAAAATGGAAAATCATCGCGTAGACCCTGTTGACGGTTTGTATTTTGCCCAGATATCCCCTATATTGGACCGCACAAAACAGCAGGATGAATGGCTGATCATGCCGGAGCTGGCACCACGCGCCGGCGACAAACTATCATTCTACGTACACTTCACGCCTCTCGACTTCTTCAAGCACAACTCTGAAGACGACATCACAATCGACGAAGATTATAACGTGAACTGGGTCAACCAGACTAAAATATGCTCGCTCGCACTTATGGCTCAGGTCGACGGAGGAGATTTTGTCACAATCCATGACTTTGCCGACGAATACATGGGAGTTTCCTACGGAGAACTTTCCATGCTGCATTTCGACAGCATGCAACGCAAAGAATTCGACCTTAACGACTATGTGGGCAAAAAAGTCCGCTTCGCATTCCGTTATACAGGCACCGACGGAACAACAGTACTTATCGATGCCGTAAAAGTAGGCTACGAAGAAGCAAAGGTTTCCTATGCCTGGCCGGAATCCACCTTATATTACGGACTTCAGCCAATAGGCGAAGGCCGTAACTATTTCCCCATGCCTGTAGCCGTATATCCGGTGTTTTCACCCGTAGTATGGACAAATACATCTGAAATAGAGGACGGTTCATTCATCTGGGCTTATATGGATCCTCTGACCGGTGATGCAGCCACAAGCACTGATGCCGATAATCTAGAATTGATTTATTATCCTGACTACACTAACGAACACTCTTTCTATAATAATCTCTTCACACCCCATGTGCTCCACGGCGGCAGCCCCAATCACGCAGTAGCATCTTTCGCCCATAAGATCTATGCGTTACAGGCCGGAGGTGCGGCGACTTATCTGCAAAGCGAGGCAACAGACACTGAAGAAGCCCTTTTCATTGATTTCGGCATGTTGCCTTTCTCACCCGCCATATACAATAACGAAGAAGACGAAAACCTTGCTGTCACCATGGTATCTTACGGTGACGACACCGAGGTTTCATTGTTCGGACACAGCGCCAACACCGACGCCTACTGGCAGGATCTTACAGGAACACAGGATGCAAAAATAGCAGGCATATACAACACATTCACAGCCCCGACAGCTCCTATAGTACTTAACGGAGCGTGGCTCCATGCTTATGGCCGTTTTGCAGCCGATGCAGAATTCACATTTGAAATATTCCGGCTAAACACTTCAGGAGAACCGGAAGGCGAAGCAATCATTTCGAAGTCCATCTCCGGCGCACAGGTGCTCGGCCAATCAGATCAGGTCAACCACGAGGTATGCCTGCGATTCCACTTCGACGAACCTGTAGTTCTTGCAGCCCCGGAATCATACGCATTCCGTGTCAGCGGCTTCAATTCCGACAAAGTAGCACATTTCTGCCCATTGCATTCCAAGTATCCCGACGCACTGAAACGCAACAACGGGTATATCGACATCGTTGCAGGCGGAAGACATACATACCGTCCTCTTTCATCATTCAGTAATGCTTTCGGTGATCTCTACGGAGCTTTCGCCATCAGCCTCGACGCATGTTATCCCTGGTTGGAAACAAAATCGGAAAACAGCATATATCTCGGTCAAGAATCGACCAAACAGATAGTGTTCGAAAGTAATTACGATGCAGCCGACTTTACAATAAGCGCTCCGGAATGGCTCGAAGTAACTCCTTCCGGCAGCCGCAACAAAGCCACACTTACCCTGAAAGGTCATTCAGCCACATATCCTGTCGACGGCACCCTGACCGTAAGCATACCCGGCTACACAAAGACTTTCAGCGTACATCAGACCGAATCCGGCATAAGCGCAGTCGAAACCGGCACCGCCGAAGCAGTTGAAGTATACACCATCGGCGGTACTCGTGTTCCGTCCGGTTCCAAACTTGCTCCCGGAGTTTACATCCTCCGCCATTCCGACGGCAGCATAGACAAGAAAATCGTGAGATAACTCGCTTTTAATCTCTAATTTAAACGGGTTCATAAAGCTATGATAGCTTTAAGAACCCGTTATTTTGATTTTAAATATTATTAAGAAATAAAACAATCTTCCCTCAGAAAAAGTCCTTACCTTTGCCTTTGAACATTTGTTATAATAACCAACGGGGACTCTGCCGACGGGTTGAGTTTCTTTCTTTTTATTGTATATAAAAAACGTATAATCAAAAAAACGAAAATTATGGCAATCACATATATGACCAAAGAAGGCTACGACCGAAAGATGGAAGAAATAGCCTATCTTGAAAGTGTTAAGCGCCCTGAAATATCACGTGCGATAGCTGAGGCACGCGATAAAGGCGACCTTTCCGAAAACGCCGAATACGATGCGGCAAAAGAAGCGCAGGGTCTTCTGGAAATGAAGATTTCCCAGCTGAAAGATCTTGTAGCAAACGCACGTATCATCGATGAAAGCAAACTTTCCACCGACGAAGTGCAGATGCTCAACCGGGTAAAAATCCGCAATGTCGGCACCGGTTCCGAAGTAGAATACACCATAGTAGCCGACTCCGAAGCAAATCTGCGCGAAAAGAAGATAGCCATATCAACCCCGATAGCCCGCGGGCTGCTTGGTCATAAAGTCGGTGATGTGGTTGAGATAACCATTCCTGCAGGCAAGGTAAAATTTGAGATCCTTGAAATAAACATCTGATAACACCTGTCATGGCAAGCATCTTTTCCCGTATCATAGCCGGCGAGATTCCCTCGTACAAAGTGGCCGAAGATGAGCGCCACTATGCGTTCCTCGACATCAACCCTCTCTCCGAAGGCCACACACTCGTCGTGCCCAAAAAAGAGATCGACTATATCTTCGATCTGTCCGACGACGATTTCGCCGCCCTTCAGCTTTTTGCCAAACGTGTAGCTAAAGCACAGCTCCGTGCCATACCTTGCAAACGAATAGCGTCAGCCGTAATCGGCATGGAAGTGCCCCATGCACATATCCATCTCGTGCCTATAGTATGCGAAGGCGATCTCGACTTCAAAGCTAAGAAAAAAGAGCTGACGCCGGAACGGATGAAGGAGATCGCAAATGCCATCGCCGCCGAATTCAAATGATACCGACAGATGAATAAAACTATTTTCCCAATCTCTATCGCGGCCTTTGTGGCTGCTACGGGGCTGTTCACCTCCTGCTCGCCACAAAGCGATGGATGGAGCCTCAGAGGCAAAATACACGGTCTTGACAGCGGACATCCACTCGCAATCGAAGCACCTTCGGCCACAGGCGGATGGTACGTGGTGGATTCTGTACACACATCATCCGACGGCACTTTTTCATATACATCCGCGGCTCCGGCACCTTATCCTGAGATTATGCGCCTGACCCTTCCCGGTTCAGGCAACATATATTTTCCTGTAGATTCTGTAGATTGTGTCACAATCGAAGCCGAGGCAAATTCATTCGCAACAAAACACCATATCAACGGAACAGCATCGGCACGTCGAATCAACGAGGTCGATTCCATCATACGCGTTGTCCGTCCCGACGATGAAACCGGCATGACAAATCTCAAACGTCAGCTTGCCGACTTCATCACAGCAGACACCACCGCTATAGTATCATACTACATCATCAACAAATCGCTTGGCGACAAAGCGATTTTCAACCCCTCCGACGCATTCGACAACCGTATATACGGAGCCGCAGCCCAGGTATTCGCAAACTTCCGTCCCAATGATGCCCGCGGCAAAACATTGACTCAGGCATACTTCGAAGGCCGACGCGCGCTTGGCAAGGAAACACTCCCCGCAATGCAGACAATCGAGCTTCCCGAACAAGGACTGATTGATATCGTACGCTACGACAGCCGAGGGAACAGACATTCATTGTCGGAACTTGCAGCCAAAGGCAAGCCTGTCGTTCTCAGCTTCACATCCTATGACCTCGATCCATCTCCGGCTTATAACATCGCTCTGAACGAAGTATATTCCAAATATCGTAACCGGGGACTCGAAATCTACCAGCTTGCATTCAATCCTGACGAACTGCAGTGGAAACAGGTCGCCAGAAATCTGCCGTGGATTGCGGTCTGGAACTCACCGACCGACGGTTCGCATGTCGTAGCATCATACAATATCAACATGCTGCCGCTTACCTACGTGATCGATTCACACGGCGACATAGTCGAGCGTGTCGAAAATCCCGCCGACCTTGATTCCGCCATACGAAAACACATTTGATTTTTCTCTAAATAATATGCATCAGGCGCCTTTCCGGATCCGGAAAGGCGCCTGATGCATATTATATTTAAGACAATAATTTATTTGTAACTTTCGGCAGCTTCACGTATGGCATAGAACATGCGCTCGTCAGCTTCGCCAAGTTCCCGGCCGCGACGAGCCATAACCCGACGTGCTATAGCAAAGAATTTTGTCATTGAAACTTCGCTGAAGCCTGCAGCTCCCCCTTCCTGAAACGATGCCACGAAATTACGCGGAAAACCTGAGCCATGGATATTGACACCGACACCGACGACCGTGGCCGTATTGAACATAGTATTGATACCAGCCTTGGAATGGTCGCCCATGATAAGCCCGCAGAACTGAAGCCCTGTAGGCAAGAAGCGGTGCGCAGGATAGTTCCACAGTTTTATGGGAGTATAATCGTTCTTCAGGTTTGATGCCACACATCCGGCACCCAGATTGCACCATTCGCCAATCACGGCATTGCCGAGAAATCCGTCATGAGCCTTATTCGAATAGCCCTGCATCACGACATTGTTCAGCTCTCCGCCTACTTTACAGAAGGGTCCTATTGTGGTGGAGCCATAAATTTTGGTTCCCATATTCACCGTGCTGTGGCGACACAAAGCCACCGGCCCGCGCAAACAGCTACCCTCCATGATCTCAGCTTCCGGACCCACGTAGACCGGACCGCCTTTCGTATTGATTATAGCACCCTCGACTGTAGCTCCTTCTTCTATAAAAATCAGCGACGGATCACCGATTACAGTACAGCTGTCGCTCAGCCGGCAGCTGCAGCGCCCTGCGGTAAGACGGGCATAATCATCGGCAAGCTGTACACCGTTCAGCATGAATATATCCGGCAGCATGGTGATGCAGCGCAAGTCATCGCCGGCATATTCCTTACGCGTCAGCTCATCGCTTCCGCGACGTGCAATAAGACAGTCACCGGCGCCGTAAAGTGCCTCTCCTGATGCAAGGGCAGCGACCGCAGCCGCAAGCTTTTCTGTGGCCACAACATGACCGGCAATATAAAGTGTATCGTCGTCAGCGTCAATACCGGGAAACAGCGGCCTTAGATATGCCGCATCGGCACTCCAACCGTAATTACCCGGCAGAAACGCCTGCCACTTTTCTGCAAGAGTGTCGATGCCGAGGCGTATGGCACCGACAGGACGAGTATAAGTCAGCGGCAAGAGATTGGCGCGCACGACCGTATCGTCGAAGATAATGATGTTCCGCATAGGTTCTGTGTGTTGAATAATGACGCAAAATTACTATTTTTGCATGAAAATAATCATCAGAGAGCAATGAATTATATAAAAGGAGAGCTTTCGGGCGTATGGATAATAGAACCGCGCCGCATAACAGACAGCCGCGGATATTTCTGCGAAACTTTCCGTGCCGATGAATTCAGACGCATTGTCGGACCGGTGGATTTCGTTCAGGAAAACGAATCCGAGTCTGTTCACGGAGTCATACGCGGTCTCCATTATCAGGCAGGAGCCGCATCACAGGCCAAACTTGTCAGCGTCTGCTCCGGCAGCATAGTAGATGTTGCCGTCGACCTCCGACGCTCCTCTCCCACATTCGGACGCTCCATGCTCATAAAACTTGATTCGGATTCCGGCTGCAGACTTTACATTCCGCGTGGCTTCGCCCACGGCTTCGCGGTGCTTTCAGAACGCGCACGCTTCCAGTACAAGGTCGACAACTACTACTGCCCCCTGTCCGAAAGAACCATACGTGTCGACGATCCCGACCTTTCGATAGACTGGCCGCTGTCAGCCGCAGAAATGATCTTATCCGACAAAGACCGCAACGGTACCCCTTTCTCCTCTGCCGAACTTTTCGACTGAATGTAAATAAAAAACTCCGTTCCGGGATTTTCCGGAACGGAGCATAAAGTTCACTACGTCAAACTTATCTTACTACCTTGCATACGGCACCGTCGGCGACGATGATATAAACGCCGGCAGGGTATGCGCCCAGATTTACAATCTCGCCGTAGGTCGATGAAAGGATACGTCCGCTAAGATCGCTGACCGTGATATTGTCAGCTGCTTCAGAAAGACGATAAAGACCGTTTCCGATAAAGCTTACAGAAATCGACGAATCAGTCTTGACTGCATCAATGCCGGTAACCGCGCTTTCATCGTAGGCACCGACGGCTATCACTGCGGGACGCTCTACGTTACGCTGGTCAACAATGTCGTTGACATCGACAGGGCATTTATATTCCGACTTGAACAGTCCGGCAAAATCTGATTTATTGTAGGGACGGACAAAAGTGTTGGGAACAAGAACTTTTGAGAAACCGCCCTTATCCTGCAGACCTGTACGTCCGAAAACCGAAAACGGAGTATTGGCATCTTTATAATCATCGTAGCCTGCAATAACAACGTCGGAAGCGAAGTTGTTTTCAAAAGCTTCCCCGCCTTCTTCGGCGCTTGTGAAGTCACATTTGCCTAATACATTGCCACCGTCAGAGGTTAATACCGACGATACTTTGGTCGTCATTTCAGAGAGGCATATTGCAGGCACGCTTTCATCATTTTCCATACCAAGTATATAAGAATTTATGATACGGATCTTAGGAGTTCCCGTAGAGTAGATGGCACTGCCGGTAGAAGGAAATGTTTCCTCGTTGTCGGCAATTGTAGATGAGGCGATATAAAGCTGAGTGCCGTCGTTCATGTGGATTGAAGCCTGCTTGTAGCCTTTGTTACCGGTGATTGTGGAGTTTATTATGTAGACGGAACCTGAATTAAGTCGGATTGCGCTTCCTCCGGCTACTTTCCCTTCTCCGATGCCGCGATTGCCTGATATCAGACAACGTTCAACGATTGCCGACGGCTTGAAATGCTTTTCGGCATCGCCGCGCTTCGACTGGTTGATGGCAATACCTGCCGACTGGCCTTCGTTATCCTCAAATATGCAGTCGATGAAATGTGTCTGCGATCCGCTGTTAGAGAATGCCGCACCGGCATTTTCGCATTTATTGCCGGTAAAAACACAATTGCGGATTGTGACTATATGCGTCATGTCGACATTGATGGCCCCGAGTTCGGTTCCTTTTGTTCCGGCATAATAAGCGTTTTTAAGAGTGAATCCCTCGATAAGGCACTGCTGCGGATTCTGAAGAAGAGCGGTTTCCGCCTTGGTTGTCTGTACGAAAATCAGATTACGCATATCGCCTTCGTCGGCCTTGCCGTTGCCGTTGCGGTCACCGTTTAGGATTGTAGGAGTATCTGTCGGATAGGAAAGCTCAGGAACTGCTGTTCCGCTAAGATCAGCAGGGAATCCGCCATGAAGATTCACGGGTTTGTTCTGCATCTTGATACCTGTAACCATAGCGTTTCCGCTTGCCTGAAGTTGTGGATAGAAATATTCGCCACCTGCGAAGTACACATCGTCGCCTGTATTCATTTCCGATATTTTGGAAATGCAGTCAGCGAGATTAAAGGCAGTTTCCCATGTTTTGCCGTCATTGCCGTCGGGTGCGTCGACTTTTACGAACCATTTGGCAGCCGTTGCGGGAGCGATTGCGCCGAACATCATAGCGGCAGCAAGAAGTAAATTTCTGTGTTTCATAATTTGAATTTGTTATTAAGGTGAATTAATCATTCCAGATTTGTATAGCCGGAAGCTTTCTCGTATGCCGATATTCCTTCGACATCGAGATTTGTCTTATATCCGGGTCCTCCGCCGGCCACGTAACCACGGCTTTCTCCAGCCTGCGAAGTGCTGACCCAGAAAGAATACAGATGAGCCTTGTCGAGAATAAAACGCAGGCGCACGGGCTTTCCGGCAAAAGCCGCGAGCGAGTCGTTATTCTTCCATGTCACAAGGCTGATAGTGGAATCTTCGGAAACAGGCTCGCATTCGTCGGCAGAAAAACCGTCGACAACATTTCCGTCCTCATCAAGGAGTTCCGCTTTAAGAGAGCCTTCGGAACTGTCGACGTTGACAAACAGGTAAGAACCGTCGAATATAACCGGACGTGTCGTCACCATACCCCCGGCATCAGCCGACAGGGAGCAGAAACCGTCGCGGCGCAACACGGCTATGCCCGTACTGCCATGGGCGTGCATACCATAGCCGGTACCCGGACGAGTTTCGTCGCCACGAAAACCTATATAATAGAAGCGCAACTGGTCGCCTACAACAGAACATATACCGCCAACCGACTGGACATAACCTTTATCCCATGCCGAACCGCCGCTCGACGGTATGAACGAAGTGCGGTCCGACGGACGTTGCCAGTGGAAACCGTCGCGGCTGAAAGCCACTTTCAGATCGGTACGTTTAGGTATCCCCTGCTCCTTGCATTGATCGTTCTGAGGGCCAAGGAATATCTGAAGCATACCGAGCATTACACTCTCATAGGCCACGGCATTGACATTGTAAAGTTCCGGATTTATTCCGATTGCCGGATCCGGCTCGTCGAGATTGTCGGCACCGCACCAATAGACAACATTGCGTCCGGTCCATGTCGAACCGGCAAGGAAATTCGAGCACTCACGATACCAGCGGTTACGGCCGTTAGGCGACGGGCCAAGACCTCCGCCATTACGAAGACTGAACACATATTTCTTACGGAAAGGATTATAGAACATCGTCGAGCGGTCACCGGACGAACCGGACAGCGCAAGATTATTCCAATGTATGCCGTCGGCGGAAATAGCGGTATAACCGTATATGTTCTTCTCGGCTTTATCGTTCGGCGGACGGAAATAGATTTTATAGCGCTCGTTGGCCGGAGCATCATAATCCACAATAACGCCGCACGAGTTGGGTGCATATCCGGGAATAATCTGATTTCCGCGTCCGATTCCCAATGTAGGACGCTCCCACGACAGCCCGTCGCGGCTTGTGGCATAAGCCTGGGCGTTCAGCCATCCGGCTTCATACCACATCTTGAAAATACCGTCGTTTTCATCCCAGTAGACCCCGCCGTCCTTGGGTGCCGCACAGGGGTTGCCGGCTGAATAAATCTCCAGTTCCGTTTCAGGCTTAAGAATAGGATTTCCCGAATATTTCCGGGCCTGATACCAGCGGCGTTCGATTCCCTCCATGCCGCCTATAAGGAAATCATCGACAAAAAGCTGCCGACCGACATTGATAGGAATAACATCAGGAATGTTCTCTTCTTCAAGATATGGCACCGGCATGGGTTCGCGCGACTGCGGCGAAAGATTTTTCGGAGGCCACGTCGAAGGAAGAACTATGCCGTTGTAAAGCACCTCGGGAGCATCACCGTCGGGATACGCGTCGTTTGCAGTAAGTACATTGCCGTTTATAAGCGAACGCTCTACAACCAGAATCGGATCATAGGCTTCAGAACCGGCCGTACGACGTGACGCACGTATGGCGGCGCCTGCATCGGCAGCTTTGTTCCCTGTGAAAATGCAGTCGGCGACATGTACGGTGGAACCGCTGACAGTGAGTCCCGCACCTCCGCCATGACGGGCGCGGTTTCCTTCGATGACACAATTGCGCAATGTGACACCCTGTGCAAGTTCGACGCACACGGCTCCGCATTCGTAAGCGTTGGTGCCTTCGTAGTAACAGCCTGAGAGCGTGAAACCCTCGATGTTTATATTACGTTCTGTCGAAGGGGAATCACTTCCATCGATATAGAAAATGTTTCGCACATCATAATCATCAGGCTGCCCGCTCCCGTTAGAGTCGCCGGTGATTATCGTAGGAGTATCGGTAGGATATGTAAGTTCAGGGGTCTGGCTGATACGCAAATCCGGCGGATAGCCGCCACGCAGGGTAAGACGCCGGTTCTTTATCCTGACCGCGACTATATCATCAGTACGATAAAGGCCTCCTGCGAAGCACACTACATCGCCGTCAGCAATCACGCCTTCCTCGAGTTTGCTTACAAAAGTCGCGAAGTTCCACGAACCCGGCCATGTCGTTCCGGCTGTATCAGAGCCACCGTCGACTTTCACAAACCATGTCGCGGCATCCGAAACCAAAGCTACCGACAAAAAAGTCGCTACTATAATTATATTTCTGAATTTCATTTTTACCATTGTTTTTTCAAGCCTGTTCCTCTATAGCGTACTCCTCCTGTATAAGTTCGTCGGTCATATCTGCCGTACGGGGACGCATCAGTGTTATTTCCAGAATAACCGAAGCTGCCACGGCCACAACCATCGCAATAAACACCGTATTCTGATATCCGCCCTGTATGGCATGGCCGAGTATATCGGTAATCAAAGCTCCGGCAGCAATACCGACAAAATTCATTATACCATAGCAGGTCGCGCGACTGCTCGACGGGAAGAACTGACAGATTATAGGCATATTATTCGTATCGTACATGCCGAATCCGACTCCGAAAATCACACCTCCGGCAAGTATCAGCGGAAGACTGTCGGAGAACAGCACCAGCAACAAAGCCGGAACAATCATGGCAAGGCCGCTGGCGGAAGTATATACACGTCCGCGCAGCGTACGCCTGATCCATCGATCGGAAAGCCATCCGCCGAAGAATACACCCACAAAAGATGACATTGCAAGAGTCAGAGTCCACATCGGACCGACTACCTCCATTTTCATGCCGAGGCTGTCGGAAATCATGGTCGGCATCCAGTTCTTTGTCACCCAACCCGGAAGGTTCAGGGCTGCGAAATAGAAAAGCATTACCCAGAAAACCGTGTGACGGATAAGCATTGCCACACCCTGCCGTCGGGCAGCCGTGGGTATATTTTTTCCGGTAGAACTCTTTGCCGACAATTCCGCATGGCCTTTTTTCTCATAAAGCAGGAACACCAGTACCAGAGCATAGACTATACCGAGCAATCCGAACGAATGGAATGTGAACTGCCATGAGATATTGGCCGAAACCGTGGCACCGAAACCGCCCACCGCCTGGCCGAGATATATTCCCGACGTAAGCGCACCCACCGCTATCGATCGTGTAGGTCCGTTGTGATAGTCCGCTACAAGCGAAAGTGCGGCAGGAATATAGAAAGCCTCGCTGATGCCCATGATTCCTCGAAGCACATAAAGAGTATTCATGTCATAAGTCGAGCCCATCAACAGCGTCACTGTCGACCACACGGCCAGACTGAAGATGATAAGCCATTTACGGTTGATGCGATCGGCGATAGCCCCCGACAACGGACTCATAAAAGCATATACCCAAAGGAACACGGCCATAAGACGACCGAAGTTCGCTATATCGCGCAATGCCTCTATATCCTCCATCATGTAGGGCCGCATAGTGGCAAGCATCTGCCGGTCGAGATAATTCAACATCGACACCACAGCCAGCAGAACGACTACAAGCCAAGGATAGAACGATTTTTCCTGAAGCTTCATCTGCATCAGTATTTGATTTTAACCACTATTTTCTTTACACTGTCCGCCTTGTCGGACACACGCATACTCGGCCGATGGACATCGTCAGGGAAAAAGACAAAAACCGTGTCACGATTTGCCTCGGCATATTCCGCGGAAGCGATACTGTCGGGAGAATAGAATTCGATGTCGTTGACATAAGGAACCAGCACAGTGCCGGCATCGCCAAGCGGGACAATACCCATACGCTCCTCACCTGATATGAGATATTGGAGATCTATATATCGGCGATGAGCCTCAAAGCGACATGAATCAGGCTCTTTCGGTTCATAAGCGCTTACAATGGCATATGCCCCCCTATCGGGGAGAATCTCATATTCTCCCTCCGCCATGGCGGCAAGATCGCTGCTCCCAAGAAAAGCGGCAACAGCGTTCCAGCGATCAGGATATCGAGCTATATGTCCGGCAGTCTTAGCGCTGTCGCATATAGCTGACAGAACGACATTTCTGCCGCCGACATTAAACCCGATGTTATTATCTTTGGCATCCTCAGCGCTTTTACCGCCTCCGCAGGATGCAGTCATCAATGCAGTCATTGCCATGACAATTAATCTGAATACAGGTTTCATAAAACTTCATCAATAAGATTCCGTATTGCGGCAGTGTTTGCAGCAATTGTGGACGATGCTTTTTCCGTTGCGGGATGCAGAGGTGGCATGACGCAGTTCTGTATCAGTCCGAGCGAAGCCATGGCGGCCTTCAGTCCCTTCATGAAGCTCACGGGAGTATTGTCGACAGAATAAATAAGTGTGGATACTTTCATCACAATTGCCTGCAACTTGGAAATACGGGCACTGTCGGAAGCTTTGACAGCCTTGAACAGTTCCACATAAAGATGCGGGAAAATATTCGAGCCGGAATTGACACCACCGTTTCCTCCGAGAGCCATGGTCGACGCCAGCATCTCGTCAGGCCCTACCATTATAGCAAAATCAGGATGTTCGGGCTTGATTTCAGCAAGCAGAGTATTGAAATACGTACCGTTGCCTGAACTGTCTTTCATTCCTATGATATTGGGATGTACTGCGAGAGCCTTTACAGATGCGACTGAAATCATCATCTTTGTCTGGGCAGGGATATTATACAGGAACAGAGGCAAGGAAAGATTATCTGCCAGACGGGTATAATAAGCCACTATCTCTTCCTGAGTAAGCGAGAAATAATACGGCAGAGCAGCCACGGCATAGTCGGCGCCACATTCAGCCGCGAATTTTCCCAATTCTATACTGCGCTCAAGACAGGAATCGGCGACATGGACAAATAATTTCGTTCGGCCGGCTATATATTCAGCCGCAAGGCGTATTAGTTCATGCTGCATGGCTACGGGCATGGAAGCGCCTTCACCTGTCGTGCCCATAAGAAATATACCGTTGACACCTCCGTCGACAAGATGGTCGACAAGGCGCTGAAGAGCCTGACGGTCAATGGCACCGTCAGCAGTAAAGGGTGTTACCATTGGTGTTACTACACCTTCAAAAGCTTTTTTATTAACTGACATAGCGTTATTTCGATAAGTTATTAAGTTTGTTTTTTATCTGATAGGCTTTTGCAGCCTTATATGCATTCATACCTTCGTTGTCGATACCGCCTGTGAAACCCGGGCCGCCGGCAGCATTGAACCCGCGGCTTTCTCCGGCTTCCGAAGGACTTACCCAGAACGAATAGAGGTCGCCGTCGGTAACACGGAACCTGATTCGAACCGGTTTACCGGCCAGACCGGCCAAGTCCTTTTTACCTTTCCACGATATGCGGCTTATGGTACTGTCGACACTCAGTGGACGACACTCATCAATCGAATAACCTTCGATAACTTTTCCGTCGGGTCCTATGATTTCGGCTGCTATGCTGCCACCGTCACAATCGACATTGACAAAAAGATATTTTCTGGAGAAGACAAGCGGGCGTGTCAGCAACTCGCCACCGGATGAATCGGCATGATGCGAAACAAAGCCGTCGCGGCGCAGAACGGCCATGCCGGTACTGCCGCCATAGTGCATTCCGTTGCGCTCGTAGACATTGCTGCGCTTGCGGTTGTCACCGGAAAAACCGATATAGTAAAACCACAATTCATCGCCGACAACGGCACAGATTCCGCCTACCGACTGAACATATCCTCTGTCCCAAGCGCCGGGATGACGTTCCGCACAGATAAACACATCACGGTCGGTCCGGTCCCAATGAAAACCGTCGCGGGAATACGCCACTTTAAGCTCCGTAATCTTTGGAATACCTTTATTACGGCATACCGCATTGTCAGGCCCAAGGTGTATCTGAGGCAAAGCGAGCATTATGCTTTCATACGGAACCGCCGAAAGATTGTATAGCTGCGGACGGTCGCCTATATACGGATCTGCATCATCCTTATAGTCGGCTCCGGTCCAGAAGGCAAGGTTATCATAGTCCCACGACGCTCCTTCCATAAAATCAGAGCTTTCATGATAAAGCCGATAACGGCCTATGGCACTGTGGTTGACATTTCCCGCATTTCGCAGGCTGTAGACCCACACTTTTCTGAACGGGTTATAGAATATTGTCGAGCGGTCGCCGCAACGCCCGGTGCGCGCAGGCGCACTCCAATGTATGCCGTCAGGCGACACCATGCAGTTTCCGTAGTTGAAACGCTCCTTGCTCCCGGGAATGCTGTTCGGCGAACGCAGAAACATTTTGAATCGCTGGCTGTCGTCGTCCGTGAAATGGTCGAGCCATACCGTCGAAGCGTCAGCGACAATATCGGGAACAATCTCGTTCGTACCGGGAACCACATCAAGCTCAGGGCGTTCCCAGTTTATACCGTCTTTGCTGGTGGCATAAGCCATCTTGTTCAACCATCCGGCCTCATACCACATTTTGAATATGCCATCACGAGGATCCCACCATACACCACCGTCTTTTGCCGATGCACCAGGAGTACCGTAAATGCCCATTTCAAGCTGCGTTTCAGGACTCAGCACCGGATTGAACGGAACTTTGACAGGCGTATGGGCCACACGTTCGAGCGTACTGTTTTCAATAAGGAAACTGTCGACGAGCAATTGCCGTCCGTTGTCGATCGGAAGTACTTCGGGCCTTGCTTCCGAAAGATAAGGCAATGGCATCGGGTCAAAGCTGACATTATATTCAGGTGGCCAGACGGCCGGCAGCACGATACCATTTGAAAGTGTTTCGGCTGCCATGCCGAATGAAACCGATGTAATTGCTGCAATAATTGCAGCATTGCGTGTCATGATCATCTTTATTGATTTTTATTTCCGGGTGTATCCCAGTAAGGATTCTGTTCGAGATTCGGATTTAGCACAAGTGCAGTGCTTGGAATAGGAGCGAGATAGTCGCGCTGCTCATTCCACGACTTGACCCTGTCGATGTTGGCGACAAGATAACCGCTTGTTCCGTTGCTGAGGAAAACATCAAGTCCGATCTTGAGCGGTTTCGCACCTTTGAGCAAAGGTGTAGGCGGACGGTTGTCGACATACAGATAAATCTCGTTCTTGCCGTCGCCGTTGAGATCGTAACCTCCGGTACCGGGGAAATACGCTCCGTGAAAACTCGGAATAAAAAGTGCACCCGCTTTCCAGCGCATTATATCGTCGTAGCGCAAGCCTTCCATGGCAAGCTCTATGCGTCGTTCCCGTCTGATTTCCAGAATCACGCCTTTGTTACCGCCCTGAACAGCCGGATACATTGCGGCAAGATATGGATCCGGATTCCGGTTGGCTTCGTCAAGGTCGATACCGGGCATAGCGACACGATCGCGGATAAGCTTCACTGAAAGATCAAGGTCATCCTGCGTCAGTGTCCCGAGTTCGGCCTTTGCTTCGGCATAGTTGAGCAAAACTTCGGCATAACGGTAAATTATGACATCGTTTTCGTTTGAATTCTGGGCATCGGCAAGCGAGCCTGCATAATATTTTATAGGCATGTAGCCCGTCACGGAATGGGTGACGGCATTAGTCAGATTCTCTGTCACAGCCTCGTTTTCGCCCACACGTGTAAAACCGGGACCGGCTATAGTCTGAGCCATACGGGGATCTCGGCCTTGGAATTCTTCTCCGAAAGTCATTGTGGCGAATCCCGGACGATCCGTAAACCTCGAACCATCGGCCATCAGATATGAATTGACAAAAGTCTTTTCAAAACCCATCTTGTTGCCGGCCGGATTTGTAAGGGCATAGTTGAAGCCATGTTTCACACCAAGGCTGAAGTTATAAGCCTGGGCATTGATTACCTCTATAGGCGAAGCGTCGTTTGTGACCGGCTGGGCGAAAAGATCACGATAGGCCGTCGACGGGCCGCCGGTCATATCTATTGAGAATTTTCCTGACGCCATAAGCTCCTCTGATGCCGCAACACATTGTTCAAGGAAACGGTCGGCCCCGTCAAGGCCATGATATTTACGGAAAGTACCCTCGAATAGACAGAAACGGCTTTTCAATGCCAAAGCACTCCACAGTGTGATTGTATTGATGCTTTTTGTCTGGGGCAGCGAAAGGATTGCGATGTCGAGATCTTCGAGAATCTTATCGGCTATGAAATCACGGCTGTCGCGTGGATTATACAGCTCCGGACTGTTGTCATCAAGAACTATATCATACCAAGGCACACCGCCGAAGGTCTTAAGCTTTTCATAATAGAATTTTGCACGAAGGAAATGTGCCATAGCTTCGTACTTCACACGCACATTGTCATCCTTGCAGTTTGGAGAATATTTGAAGAAAATGTTGATTTTACGGAGGTTTCCCCAACTCCAGCTTCCGGCGCTTATGGTAGAGCTACGCACCCCGGTCATATAGTCGGGAAGAGTTGTCCTTATTCCGTTGTCTGCTGTTTCCGATGTCGAACCTGTCATCTGCGGCAACAGACCGTTGATATACAGTTTCAATTCATTTTCAGTAGAAAAAGAGTTTTCAGGGCTAAGTTCCGACTTAGGCAGCTGGTCGAGGTTGCACGAAGCAAGCGCCAGAGCCGACAGAACCGCTATTGACAGATATTTTGATTTCATGGTGGGCAAGTGTTAGAATGTGATGTTAAGACCGGCCGAGAATGTCCGGGAGAAAGGATAAATACGGGCGTCGGCCGATGACATGGCCTGCTCCGGATCGATATAATCGGTGTGGAACGGACTCCAGTAACAAAGATTCTCACCGGCGAAGTAAATCCTCAGACGCTCGACATAAAACTTGCGTGTAAGTTGCGACGGAAGCGTATATCCGACCGACAGGTTCTTCAGACGCAAATAGGCAAGATTCTGCAGATAACGGTCGTTGACCACACGCATCTGGGCTTTGTCCTTGTAAGAGGCACTGCCACGCTCAAGACGCGGGAAATAGGCATCCGGATTCGATTCGGTCCAAGCCTGTTCGGCAAGACCTTTTGGCAGGAACGCGCTATTGACACGCCCCCATGAACCCCAGAATTTCTCCATTTCCTTATCGGGATACATATTGAAACGTCCTATGCCCTGGAAATTGACGTCGACATCGAAACCGAGCCAGCTTACCGAGGCTCCGAAGCCGTAATTCCAGCGCGGAGTGGAATTACCGATAATTTCCAGGTCGCCGTGGTCTGCCAAGGTATTCGATCCGTCATCGATACGCCCGTTTCCGTCAATATCGATGAATTTAAGGTCACCGCCACGCAGAGTAGCCCATTCACCTGTGGAAAGGTTTATATCACGGTTCACCTGAAGTTGGTCCACGTCGTATGCCGCAGCTTCTTCGTCGGAGCGGAACAATCCGTCAATACGGTAGCCCCATATCTCACCAAGAGTCATGCCTTCATAATAATCGGTAAGGACTTTTGAATCATTTCCGCTGTATTTGGTAATCTTCGAAACAGCATCGCCGACAGATGCGCGCACCTCGTAAGACAGAGTGCCGCGGGAGAGCTTTATGCGGTCATTCCATGAAAGAGTAAGTTCGTAGCCGTTAGTACTCAGTTCTCCGGCATTCTGTCGGGGAGGATCTGTTCCGAATACACCGGGTACAGTTATGCCATCGGCAAACATATCGGTTGTGCGACGGTTAAAGTAGTCGCCGGAGAAAGAAAGACGGTTATTGAGCAGAGAGAAATCCAGACCGACGTCAAAAGAATGTACTTTTTCCCATGTGTAATCGGAGGACACGGGCTGGGGAGTCGTAAGATAATAGATAAGCTCGTTGTCTACAATATAATCGGCGGACTGCTTCTGGCTTATAGTACTGTAGGGATACATGGCCACGCCGAGCTGATTGCCGAGCACACCGTAAGAAGCCCTAAGCTTAAGATTATTGACAAACGTAAGATCGCGCATGAAATTTTCCTCGCTGATACGCCATGCGGCCGATGCCGAAGGAAAGAAACCGTAACGATTGCTGGAAAGGAAGCGCGACGAGCCGTCGTAACGTCCGTTCACTTCGAAAAGATAGCGGTTGTCGAAGTTATAGTTCACACGAAAGAAGAAACCGAACAGCTCATAAGCCGATGCACCACCCTGAGCCTTGAATTCGTCGCCGACAGCAAGATTGAGATCGTTCAACGATTCGGATAGCACATCTGAACGATAGCCGAGAAGATCTGCCGTTTGCTGATGCTCGTAGTTGATACCGGCGACAGCCGAAAGGTTATGTTTCTGTGCAAATGACACATCATAGGACGCATAAGCATTCAACACATGCGACGGGTTGAAGGACATGCTTTTCTGATAATAGTCGGTCTTATGCGCTGTGGTGGAACTGAGCTGTGTCCGTCCTTCAAATCCGGATGAAACATATACAATGCCCTGGCGTTTCCAGTTATCATCCATCGTAAACATGAATGTGTAGTCGGCATTGAGCTTAAGGCCTTTGATTATGTCAAACTGAGCCGAGAACGTATTTTTAAAGCGTCGCAGGCCTACCGAACCTTTTGAAACACCACCCATGATATCGGCAAAACGGGCTTCTCCCAGAATTTTTCCGTTAGCCATGACTCCGGTGTAATTTCCGTCGGGACCGATGGGCACATAATAGGGCGCGCAGTTGATCATTGTACGGGCAAAGGCGGCATTCGAGGCGTTTTCACCGGGATACGAATGTGAACGGTCGAAGTATGTAGTATTATTGGAAATCCTGATTCTGTCGCTTACACGTGCATTGATTTTAGACGTGAGCGTATATTGATTGTAGCGTTCGTCCGCAATACGGATAAAACCCTCTTTCGTATAGTAGCTGCCTGAGATATAATATTGTACCTTGTCGCCTCCGCCGGAAATCGCCACATTGTGCGAATGCGAGAGAGCGTTCTTTTTGTACATCCAGTTCCACCAGTCGAAATTACCGTAATAATGATATTTTCCTGTGGCGTCCTTGGTAACCCACGGACGTTCGGGATTTTCAACAGTATCATAACGGCGTGCCTCAAGTTCAGCATAATCGGCCTCTGTATAGCCTGTTGCGGAACTGCCCACGCTTTTATATGAAGTATCATAAATAGTGGCATGTTCATAGCCGCTGGTGACAAAATCTGTCTTTACCGTCGGCTGCGACCATGAAACATAACCGGAATATGTGACGCGGGCTTTTCCTTCCGAAGCTTTTTTCGTGGTGACAAGAATTACACCGAAAGCGGCACGCGCACCATAGATGGCTGCGGATGACGCATCTTTCAGAGCTGAAATCGATTCAATATCGTTAGGATTGACCTGATCGATACTGCCCGGAACTCCATCGATAAGAATCAGCGGAGAGTTGGAGTTGATCGAGCCTTGTCCGCGTATGTTGAGCGAACCTCCTGCACCGGGAGATCCGGTGTTCACCGAGATATTGACATTAGGCATAGCACCTTGAAGCATCTGTGTGACGGAATTCGTAGGCCGGTTTTCAAGTTTCTCGGCACCTACCGCAGCGACAGCGCCGGTAAGATTCACTTTTTTCTGGGTTCCGTAACCGACCACAACGACTTCGCCAAGTTGCTGCTGGCTGTCGCGCATGACCACATCGATCACATTGCGACCATGAACGGCTATTTCCTCGGACAGACAGCCGACATAACTGAACAGAAGTTTTGCCTCGGGTGCGGCATTTATACGGTAATTCCCGTCAATATCGGTCACGGCTGCGCCGGAGCCGCCCTTTACATTTACGCTGACACCCGTGAGCGGTTCACCGTCAGGAGCCGTCACTTTACCCGTGACATGATTCTGAGCGAATGCCCCGGCAACAGCAAAAGCCATAGCCAGCGCAAGAACAGCGATGCGCTTAGGAAGCCACTGTCTTTTTGACGTTTTGTTCAATTTTTTCATTGGATATAGATGTTACAGTTGTTTGCGAAGCGATGAATTGAGCCACTTCCCCGGCATCAGGAATTGAAGTAGTCGCCCCCGGACGGGTAACGGCTATCGCTGAGGCAGCATTGGCATAACGCATGTTTTCTTCTGTGATATAGTCCCCCTCGAATACTACGGCGAGTGCGCCGCAGAACGTATCGCCGGCTGCAATAGTATCAACGGCATTGACCTTGAACGAGGGAACGTGAATCCTCGTAAATGGCGTCAGAAGATAAGCACCGGCACTGCCTGCCGTAACGACGATGTTTCTGATTCCGGTAAGTTGCAGACGTTCTATGATTTCGTCAAGATTATCGCCTGAATAAGGGATACCGGCTACGGCAGCACCTTCTATTTCGTTGACAACAAGTACGTCGACAGCAGCAAGAAGTTCTGAATCGACCTGGCATACGGGTGCAAGATTCAGTATCACCTTTTTACCGAGGTCATGGGCAAGTAAAGCAGTTGAGCGTATGGTGGAATATGGAATCTCGGCCTGCATCAGCACAATGTCTGCCTGACGTATGGCTTTCTCGAATGTATGCACAAGTTCCGGCTGCAGCTTGCTGTTCGCCCCCGATGCGACCGCTATACAATTGTCGCCTGAGTTACTGACATAGATAAGCGCCGTACCTGTAGGATTCTCGTTATCGTAAATGACATAATCGGTGACGATGCCTTCCTTGTGAAGCATATTGCTAAGCATATCGGCATAATGGTCATTGCCCAGAGCGGTGACGAAAGTGACATCACCGCCAAGCCGAGCCGCAGCAATGGCCTGATTCATACCTTTGCCTCCTACAGCATGGGTGAAAACCGCATTGCAGACGGTTTCGCCGCAGGAGGGAAGATGGCTTACTTTAGCCATCATATCAATGTTGGAACTTCCAACAACTACGATTTTATTCATCAAGAACGGATGTTTTTGGTTTATTCGCTATATTATTCAATTTCCGGTTCATACCGGCCAATGGTCAGATTATTGCATCTACTTCCTCGCGGTAAGGTATTGCCCTTTGCGCACCAAAACGCGTCACCGACAGCGATGCCGCCGCATTGGCATACAAGGCGGCATCCATTATCGGACGTCCGAGCGAAACCTGATAGCAGAAAGCTCCACAGAAAACATCGCCGGCACCGGTCGTATCGACAACTTCAACATCTCTGGCCGGAATTGAAGCATAGGAATCGCCGGCTTTTACAAAGACGCCCCCGCTACCGAGAGTAATTATCACATTTTCGACTCCACCCGCGCTAATCATATCGGCAGCAGCTCTGGCACTGTCTGCTCCGTCAATCTTAATACCTGTGAGGTGTTCCGCCTCGACGTGGTTGGGAAGAATCGCAAAAAGCCCGCTGATGATGGAATCGCTCAGAGAAAGCGGAGCCGGAGCCGGCTTCATCACTGTGCGCACACCGTACTTTTGTGCCAACGATATGGCGAAACCGACTGTATCGATGGGAATCTCAAGCTGGACAATCAATATATCGGCGCAGGCGATACAATTCTCGGCCTTCCTGACATCATCGATACTGAGTGTGGAATTTGCCCCCGGAGCTACGATTATATGGCTTTCTCCCATGGAGTTCACCGTCACCATAGCGAGTCCGGAGGGATTCGCGACATCGGTCACCACATGTTTCGTCGAAATCTTTTCGTTGCGATAAAGTTCTATAGCCTGAAGGCCGAAAAGGTCATATCCGATTTTTGAAATCAGAGTGACGTCGCCACCGAGTCTGGCTGCCATAATAGCCTGATTAGCACCTTTTCCACCCGGTTCCATAGAAGATGTGCCGCCGAGAACCGTTTCACCCGGTGCGGGAAAACGATCGGCTCGTATAATCATATCGGTATTACAGCTGCCGACAACTACAATTCTTGGAGCGGTAGAATTCGATTTCATGGCGGATTAGATGTTGTGATGCAAATATATGCTGCCTTTAAGGCGCATTCATGACCAAATATTCACAAAAAATATAATTTCAAAACAGCAAAAATGCGCGACCTGCAAACCCAAAACACTGACTGGCAAACATCAGACGTAGGGTTTCGACTTGCGAGCCAAAACTTCCGACAACGGCACTCCAGTAAGCTTTGTTTCAACCCATGCGGTAAAGTCGAAATGCAGCAGAAGCTTGCGTTCATATTTATCGGCAGATAATTTATCCAGAACCGGACTGAGCTTGTTCCATATAGCCATCCGTTGGCGTTTCATGGGCGGAAGTTCCGAATTGGCAAGAAAACGGAGCATCATGCGCTCCGTGGCGAACACGAATTTTCCCGACGAACGCAAGATGGATCTGGCTTCATATTGCAACAGATCATGTTCTCCAAGCTCGTAATATGCCATAAGACGCACAAGGCGCACGGTGCGCATCATCGGCAGATATTTGATATTCTGGTTGACCATAGCCTGGGCTATGATACGGTTCACTTTTTTCCAGTTTCCAAGTCCGAGTTCGACAATAGCCAAATAAAGCATCAGTTCACATTCCCGCACCGAGAGCAGTCTGCTTTCTTTTCCGCCAAGAATGTCGCGATACCGTGCCACAATATCGCGGCAGGAAGAAAAATCACCGGTATCGAGATGCGGAACCAATTCGTATTGGAATAGCAGACACAATATGTTGGCTTTCATGTCCGACGACGATTTGACAGCCATCGCCCTGACTTTTTCGAGAAATATTTCCATATCCCCGTAACGTCGGGCAAAACGCAGAGCACGCAATATGCCTTCGAGCACTGAAAGATGATATATAGGTGTCGAGGCTGGATTTCCGGGATTCTCTTCGAACAGACGGTGAAGAGAGCTGTAGACCGTCAGCGCCCCCTCCATATCACCGGTTTCCATAAGATAGCTTGCCTGAAACATACGGTGATTACGTTCAAGCTCAAATGATTTTTCCGACTCGGCACTGAAACTGTAGAATTCGCTCATTACAAGATCGTGCATGATATTCTGCTGCTCCGATGTGTGAATGGAACCTATGTGCAACATGCGCTGTCGCAAAAGATTATAAAGCGACGCGTGCTCTGTTATCAGACTTATGCTTTTGAGAGTCTTGCGCTGCAGCGTATGCTTCTCGAATAGTTCGCGTTCGCTTATGCCGGGAAAATCAAGCGACAGAAAAAATTCAAGTTCAAGCTTCTGGGCCATAAGGACAATTTCGTTGAGTCCAAGCCGACGGGCTTTTTCAATCACCGATGCCGTAAGTTCAAAACTCTCCTCGAAAAGAGAGCGTTCGAAAAACATCCGGGCTTTACCTATGTCATTAAGCAGACTATATGTAATATCTTTGACCGGACGCAACGACATAAGAGTTTCGGTGATTTTGTCGTAAAGGTACTTTACTTCAACCTCGAACGCTCCGCCGGGATACCGGAGCAGGAATTGTTCTTTTACTTTATTTCCATCGCACAGATGATCGTCGGAAATCAGCCGGTAAATAAATGAATAACTCTTGCGCGTCAAATCACCGGCATTACCGCGACAACGCATTACAAAAGCCTTACGTTCCGACTTCGAAAGCGAATTCACGAGCAATATAAGGGAATCGATACGTTTCAATGAAAATATTTTTTTAAAAAAAGACGCATAAGCACATTCATTTGTTTTTCGGATCTTTGTCCGTTTTGTTTCCGCGTCCGCGGACAGTGTAATCGGAGCGGTCATGCGAATACTTTTCAATCAGCGGATTATATATATAACCATGGGGCCTTTTTTCGTTCCCTTTGACTTTCATATTACTGTCGCCGCAACGCGCTCTCATATCGTCAAGTGCCGACTTGAGCCTGACCACAACCTCGGGATACATGTCTTTTACATCATAACGTTCGCCCGGGTCGCGTCGCAAATCATAAAGTGCCCAGTCAGTAGTATTCGTGACACGTTTGCCTGGAGTTCCGTCATCGTGAGGCAAAGTCCCTTCATGGGATGCATACTTATGCGGTTCGACAAGCTTGAACCGATCGTCGCGCACACCGTTAAGCCGCGAATTCAAGACATAATAATAAAGATATTCATGAGGACGAAATGAATTGTCGCCCGCCATAAGCGGTGTTATATCCACCCCGTCGATGATCTTTTCAGGAAGTTCCCCTCCGGCAAGAGCCGTAAAAGTCGGCAACAGATCGATCTGGCTGGCCATCCTGTTTATTATTTTTCCGGCCGGTATCACGGCCGGCCACTTCATGATGCACGGAACTTTCTGTCCGCCTTCGAACGACGAATGCTTGGCCTCCCTCAGGCCGCCGTTGTTTCCGGCATGCGCACCGAAATTAATCCAGGCTCCGTTGTCGGAAGTAAACACGACAAGAGTATTTTCCTCTGCACCGATCTCCCTTATGGCATCAAGGACTTCCCCGACACTCCAGTCCACTTCCATCATGGCGTCACCAAAAAGCCCCTGTTCGCTTTTGCCTCTGAATCGCTCGGCGACAGGCAGAGGGACATGAACCATCGTATGGGCAAAATAGAGAAAGAAAGGCCGTCCGCTGCTGCGGTGTATAAAATCGACAGCCCGCTCCGTGTAAAGAGTAGTCAGTTCGCTTTGCTGGTCCATGTCCATAATATAGCGTACAACCTCGTTGCCGTCGTAGAGCGGAAGGTCGGGACGATCCCACACTCGTTCGGTAGGAGTTTCATTGAATGTGTATTTATAACCGAATGGCCACATGTCGTTGGAATATGGCAGACCAAACCACTCGTCAAATCCTCTTTGAAGAGGAAGAAACTCTTTCTCGTCGCCAATATGCCATTTGCCGACAATCGCTGTAGCATATCCGGCACCTTTCAATATCTGAGAGATGAATCGTTCGTCCTGATGAACCCCTATACCAGTAAGTGGCTTAAGAGCACCGTTTATACTGATCCGACTTGGATAACACCCTGTCATAAGGCCTGCACGAGAGGCTGAACTGACAGAAGACGGCGCATAGAACTGAGTGAATCGAGTTCCTTCGACCGCAAGTCTGTCTATATTTGGAGTAAGATAACCCTGAGCTCCCGTGACCGACAGATCACCGCATCCCATATCGTCAAGATTTATAAGAACTATATTCGGACGTGAGCCATGCGCCTCCAGGCTTTGAGCATGAGAGGATTGAAGCATGAATATTGTCGCTACTGTCAAAAAGAATTTTTTCATTTAGGCATCAGTTTAAAGAAATCATCACAAAACTAATGCCGAAGGATATTAATCTACAACCAATTTCCACAAAAATTAATAATTTCAAACTAAGAACATCCCGATAAATACAATCCCAGAACAGTCTATAGACACATTTTAGAAAGAGCTAAAATATAAATACAAATAACGAAGGCATTAATCGACAGAACCCAAAACCATGAAGCATCTGAAATGTTATTTATTACAACATATATTACTACAATTATGAGTTTGTGTGATCTGTTCAATCTCTCCGGAAAAGTCGCGGTAGTCACAGGCGGCGGCGACGGCATTGGCAAAAGTTGTTGCGAAATTCTTGCTGCAGCTGGAGCCATGATCGTTGTAGGTGACATCAACATAGAAAAAGCTCGGAACGTAGCCGCAAGTATCGTGGCAGACGGAGGGAAAGCTATAGCCGTAAAATGTGATGTGACATCAGATCCGGACCTTGTAGAACTTATCAACAGGGCCGTCGTAACTTTCGGCACTATCAACATCCTTGTCAATAATGCCGGCATGGGAGGAGGAGGCCGTGAAAACATATTCAAAACAGACTCCGGCTACATAGAACGCATATACCGTATAAACGTATTCGCGCCATGGCGTCTGTGCCAACTCGCAGTTCCTCTGATGGGTGAATCTGGATACGGAAGCATCATCAACATAACATCTGTAAGTTCTGTGAATACGGAAGCCGATATGAGTATATATGCTTCAAGCAAAGCCGCAATGAACCATCTTGCGGCAAATCTGGCATACGATTTCGGACCTTACGGCGTAAGAATCAATTGTGTGGGACCCGGCGCAACCGAAACCGGGGCCCTTGCATCGGTAATGACACCCCAAATGAGGGAAAAAATGCTACACCACACCCCTATAAAAAGACTCGGGAATGTTTCCGACATCTCCCAAGCAGTACTTTTCTTCGCTTCTCCCGCATCATCGTGGATCAACGGGCAGGTGCTTTTCGTCAACGGAGGGGGAAAACAGACACTGAGCTAACCCTTAGAACGTCTGGCCTGTAGAATCCTGACAAAAGACTCGGGTAGGACAACGTTATACATATCCAGTGCGCGGTCGAATAACGGAGCGATTTTCTCATCCGTGAATCCGGCGATACCGCAGCCTATACGTGTGACCAGAAATGTGGTCTGATCCCACTCTTCGGCAAGTTCGAAAAAATCGTCGACATAAGGCTTGATTGATTCCAAACTACCCTGCATGGTCGGTATGGCATAGGAACGGCCTTGTATTCCGACTCCTTGCCCCATTACAGCGCCGAAACGTTCGAGAGCGACACGCGCAGCCCCTCCGGCATGATTACCGGCAAGATTACTTCCGAATACAAAAATCTCATCCTCGCCAAGCGAGCTAATATTATCAGGCGTATATCTCAACTGATCCATAACAGAATATACATAAACAGTTGGTAAAACCGAATTCAACCACACAAAATTACGAATAAGTCGAAAACAAAGCCAAATTTATCTTACCTTTGCCGAGCGACAGTATTAGGCAACAGTCAAAAAAGGTGCGACTTTCGCAAAATATACAGTAAACGCGCCTGACCGATACGGTCCGACGCGTTTACTAAAAGTATGGCAATTATCAATTGATCAGAGAAAATGCCCGGTCGAAAATGAATGTAAAGCTATTCTACCGGTGAGAACTGGTCTTTACCGACTCCGCAGACGGGACATACCCAGTCATCCGGCAGGTCTTCAAATGATGTTCCCGGAGCGATTCCGCTGTCAGGGTCACCTACTGCGGGGTCATATACCCAATCACATACATCGCATACATATTTCTTATCCATAATCAGTGAAATTAATTTTTTATTTATGACAGCCGTTATCGACTATCACAAATAAAAACGCGGGATTATCATTTATTGTTCATATTGACAGCCGTCTTTATGTAGGCCGTCACTCTCCGACGAACAAGAACTTGCGTACCTCGCGTCCTTTACGGCATATCACGATATTTCCCGGCACAGGATTTTCAAGGCGACATCCCTGAAGATTATAATACTCAGGTTCAGCATCAGCATCTATCAAAAGCCCGGGAGCATTTCCGGCTTCCGGTTCAGGCAACTCGAAGAACAGCATGACGCTCGTACTTCCATAAAGGCCAAGCCACCGCTCTCCCATGAAAGCTCCCCATAAAGGAATTGTCAGCAAGGAATTGCCGAGAGCATCGGTGCTTATGTCGGCTGTAAGCGCATAGCGGCCTTCGGCGTCGAGCACGGCAGTGCCACCGTCCGCGGCATCCGCATCGCAAGCATAGTAGGGATTCTGTACTCCTGATGTATCATACAGTACGCCAAGAAGCGGATTTACCGCACAGGCTTGTCCTGACGCAAGGTTATATGCGAAATTTACAGTGACATCATAACCGAAGTTTGCAAAATTACGTACACTCAACAATCCAGGTTCCGTCACTTCGGAATATATGTTATTGAGAAATGGCATCATCTCCGTATCCTCGCCTGCGGTAACCTGATAAAGCATCACACCGTTGAATTCGCAAAAGTCGGGATACAATACTCCGCCATAGCCGCTGAAACGTTTTGTAGATTCGTCGTAATATCCGATATAAAAACCTTGTACTTCCGATATTTCCGCCAGAGCAAAACCGGTGGCAGTCGGAGCCAGCAGCATATCGCCGTCAAGCCCGAGCATCCATCCTTTCTCTCCGCGGCGAAGAGAATAAATACAGATCTGCATTTCCTTGTCGCCCTCGGTGCGCACAAAAAGCGGTTGTCCGCACGGTATCACAAGCGAACCGTACTGCGGATCGTAAACAACACGGATATCATCGGTCGAAAACTCCGCCCCGCCTTCAGGCCTGAAGGTATCGGCAAGAAAATTCTTCAATATGAATTCATTTTCCGCTTCACCGGCAACAATTTCAGTCATACTTGTTTCCCAGGTATCCGAAATCGTTCCGTCTGAAGACAGCCAGTAATAATTGCAATCGTAGTCCGAAGCGACAGTCCTCTCTGCTGCCGGAAGCGTATGCCTTGCCGTCATACAGTGATTCGTCGCCGGAGCCGGTATCAAATCAGGAGCCGAAACAAAAACCGGAGCCGAAGCAAAAGCGGAAAGCGCTGCCGACATGATGAGGATAGCTGAAATAGATTGTTTCATAAGAATTTTTCCTTTTATGATTCAAATCAAGCAGAGGCCCGCGACACCACGCCGCAAGCCTCCGCATCATCGAATCAGAATATTACTTACGGATAACAATTTTCTTTCCATTCATTATATATAGTCCGGCATCAAGGCGGTCGGCGCGCATTGCACGTCCGCTAAGGTCATATACAACCGTGGAATCGCCCGACACTGCCTCGATTGAGCTGACACCTGAACCAAGACTGACAGTGTAATGCAGAACTATTTCAGGATTAGTGTGAACCTCATCGCCTGATGTGGTATAGTCGCGCACGGTTTCAGCCGGAACGGTAATGACGTATTCACCGGCTTCTGTTACGGGTTCATTAAACACAATGGACAGAACTTCATAGTTGGAACCTCCTATAATCATCTGGTAAGGAAGTGTTACAGGGGCACCGTCGCGGGTTATGGTCAGGGCATTGAAGCTTCCGTACTGGTCGATTCCGTCAGCAACCTCAGTGAACGAAATATCAATGCGGTCAAGTTTATCTACAGTCGAACCGTCGGCCGGATCTACCGCATATACATTCATCTTGTTCTCTCCGATGACAATTTCACCTTCGATCTCGATATCGAGCAGGATTTCTTCATTCACGAAGTCCGTACCGACGGCTTTGAAAGTTCCTTCGGGAATCACCAAAGTATAAACACCCGGTTCTGTAACGGTTTCGGAAAGAGTTATGGTCACGGCTTCGGCATCTATATCAGCCGCAGTTACCTCTGCAACAAATAAAGTACCGCTAAGCAGATTTATATCATCAATCGTTCCTGCAAGTTCTATTCCTTCAGCTGCATCAGGGAATGCCATCTCGATTACGGAAATCTCCTCTACAACAGAGCCGTCGAAGGGATCGGATTCAAACTCGAGCATGGGGTTGGACGGCACGTCCGCGGCCGTGACGACATAAGTGGCCGTGATGTCGGGGTGCGTCGGATAAGGGTCATTCTCATTGTCGGATGTTTCAGCCATTTCGTAATCGTAAAAAACTCCGTTTGCGATACGAAGCGTGTACACACCGGGAACTGTTATAGGATCGAATTCCACCATTCCGTATGAATAGTCACCGCCCTTACCGGCTCTGGCATTCACGGCACGATAAACGGTTTCACCACACGTCAAAGTGATATAGTTTCCGGCATTCGACGGTATGATACCGCACTCCACTCCATCTGCAGGATTTGGGAAATGCACATAAATCACATCCAACATCTCAACCTCGGCGCCATCAACCGGCTCAAGGGTCCATTCGGTCATCGAAGTGGCGACATCAAGAGCGGATGCTGTGAATGAGATGCCGGCGGCAAGGAGAGCAAGGGCAATTTTTGAGTAAAGCTTCTTCATAGACATTTTGCGATAATTTTTCCTTTTAGTTTAGCTATTTGTTATGTTTTTATCTGATTCAATAGCAAATCTAAAGCATTTCACAAAACCGTCAAAATTTTTAACTTTCATTAACCAAACAAATCATAAAACATAGCGTTCAAAGCGATTCCCAAAGGAAACCTTTCGGCTCCGTAATCTGTTTCAAAAAAAAGACGGTAAACCACGCAAATCCGCACAAATAACGTAACTTTGCAGCCGATTACCGCCTCGGCGGCACAAATACCTTAATAATCCTGAATGCTCGAACGAATCATCATCATCGACAACGTCGATCCAATATGCTTTTATGGCGTAAACAACGCCAACATACAGCTTATTAAAAACCTTTACCCAAAACTCCGCATATCTGCACGTGGAAGCGTGATACGCGTCATCGGCGAGGACAATGAAACATCGGAATTCGAAAAAAAGATCAAAGAACTTGCCGATTACACCGAGAAATACAACGCTTTGGGCGAAGACGCGATTCTATCAATAGTCAAAGGAGAATGTCCGGCCGAATTGAAACGCGACAATGTGATAATATACGGCATAAACGGAAAACCGATTCAAGGACGCACACCACGGCAACAGGATCTCGTCGAGGCTTTTGCCGGCAATGACCTCACTTTTGCACTGGGACCTGCCGGAACCGGCAAGACATACGTAGCCATTGCCTTGGCCGTACGCGCCCTCAAGAACCGCCAGGTACGCAAAATAATACTCTCGCGTCCGGCTGTCGAGGCCGGAGAGAAACTCGGGTTTCTGCCGGGTGACATGAAAGATAAAATCGATCCGTATCTGCAACCGCTCTATGATGCCCTTGAGGATATGATTCCTCCCATGAAACTTAAAGAATACATGGAGAACAAAGTGATACAGATCGCTCCTCTGGCATTCATGCGAGGCCGTACGCTCAATGATGCCGTAATCGTTCTGGACGAGGCTCAGAACACCACCACCCACCAGATAAAAATGTTCCTGACACGTCTGGGCATGAATGCCAAAATGATCATAACAGGCGACGTCACCCAGATCGACCTGCCACGCAGCACACGTTCAGGTCTTATACAGGCTCTTAAAGTGCTTGACGGCGTCCCCGGAATAGGACGTGTGGAATTCGGAAAAAAAGACATAATCCGTCATCATCTGGTTCAGCGCATAGTCGAGGCATACGAACGCTTTGACAAAGAAAACGACCACGAAACCGATGCTCAATAAGAGCTGACGCAAAACATAAAAATCCGAGAGCGATAATGCAAGAAAACATGTTTTGAAACATGTTTTCTTGCATTATCGCTTAAAATTAACGAATTTAGCGCCATAGTTTTCAACTATACCATATCATCATTACTTACTTATCATTTTACATCTTACCGTGAACAAACTTAGCAAATTCCTGTCTGCTTGTGTGATAGGATTAGCCGGATTCAGTTCAACCGCCGCTACTTTTATAGGCGGCCGTACCGATTTCCGCGATGAAACCATCTATTTTGCAATGACCACCCGTTTCTACGACGGGGACCGTTCCAACAACACATATTGCTGGGACGGAAAACTCAATGTCAACGACCCCGAATGGCGAGGCGACTTCAAAGGTCTGATTGAAAAACTCGACTATATCAAGGCGCTCGGTTTTACAGCTGTATGGATCACCCCTGTCGTTGAAAATGCCTCCGGGCTTGATTATCACGGATACCATGCCATAAACTTCAGCAAAGTAGACCCCCGCTACGAATCATCGGACTGCAAATTTCAGGATCTTATAGATGCCGCCCACGAGCGCGGCATGAAAATAATCCTCGACATAGTTCTGCAGCATACCGGCAACTTCGGCGAAGAGAATCTATGTCCGATGTTCACAAAAGATTACAGCCAGCCCCTGTCGAACATCGACAAGTCGATGAAGCTGCACTCGCAGTCGAAACTGCCTTCCAACTATTTCAGCCTGCCGGCAAAAAGCCAGTACGAAAGTCGTCTGGGACTGATGAAGAATACCAGAGGCAAAAACGAGGACATCCATAACTACTGGCATCACTATGCCCATTTCAACTGGGACGATCCATCCCGATGGTGGGGACAGATCGCCGGCGACTGTGTCGACCTCAACACCGAAAACGCCGCAGTCACGGACTATCTCGTCGAATGCTATTCCAAATTTATAGAGATGGGCGTCGACGGTTTCCGCATCGATACAGGAGGCCATATATCGCGTCTGACTTTCAACAAAATGTTCATCCCGCAATTCATTGCCGCCGGCGAACGCTACAAAGCCCGACGCGGAGGCACTCCATTCTTCATGTACACCGAAGTATGTGCACGCGCGGAGGAAGTCATTTACCGCGGAGAAAACTATAACTGCTCACCTTGCTTCTATACCTGGAAAGAGAGCAAGGACTACGCATGGGACATGAGCAAAACATCATGGGACAATATTGTGGTGATGGAAGGCGAATATGGCGACCATGTCAACGCCGAATCCGTACTCCAGCAAGGCATAGACTATCTCGGCCACGCCAATATGCCCAAATCAAACAACGCGATGCTCAGCGGAAACAGCTACCGGACAGAAGATTATTCCCGCAACTCAGGCCTGAACGTCATCGACTTCCCAATGCACTGGCGTTTCCACAATGCAGAGAATGCGTTCGGAGTGCGTACGGAGGATAATCTTTATAATGACTCACGCTACAATGTGGTGTACGTCGATTCCCATGACTATGGACCAAACGGAAACGACGGATGCCGTTTCAGCTGGGGCGCCGACGCTCTGGCGGAAAACTTCTCGCTGATGTTCACCTGGCGCGGCATTCCATGCGTGTACTATGGCACTGAAATCGAATTCCGCGCCGGCAAAACCATAGACAAAGGGCCTGACCTTGCCTTGAAAGACGGCGGTCGCGCCTATTTCGGCGGATATATAGAAGGCAATGTCAACGTAAAAGACTTCGCGGATTACAGCGGTGCGACCGGCAACATGGCCGCCACACTCTCACATCCCGTCGCTCTCCACCTTCAGCGCCTCAACCGCATACGTGCTGCTGTGCCAGCACTGCGCAAAGGCCAGTACAGCACGGAAGGATGCTCCGGAAAAATGGCATTCAAACGCCGCTATACAGATGCCTCGACCGATTCTTATGTGCTTGTGACGATAAGCGGAAACGCCACTTTTTCAGGTATACTTAACGGCACATACACCGATGTCGTGACCGGAGATGTAAAGACTGTCACCAACGGCAGCCTGTCTGTGAACTGTTCCGGCAAAGGCAATGTACGTGCATACGTACTCTCTACAGACAAAACCCCGGCTCCCGGCAAAATAGGCGAAGACGGCAAGTGGCTCTATTCCACAAAATCCGTCAACAAGCCTCAGAGCGGCTACGACGGCAATGAAGAAGCCGAAGACACGGAAACAGTAAAAGATACAGCCCAAGGCGGCAACAGTGGCGGCAGTGATGTGGAAGAACCCGAAAACCCGGTCGAGCCTTCGATGTCAGAAGGAGAGCAGGCTGTGTTCTTCGAAAACAGCTCAAGCTGGAGCGGAACGATAAACGCATACGTATGGGACGGATCAACAAGCTATGCCGGCGCATGGCCGGGTTCACAAATGGCATATCTCGGCAATAAGATCTGGAAATGGACATACACCGGATCCGGAAAAATCGCCGAAGGCGCCGGACTGATTTTCAACAACGGAGGAACACAGACAGGCGACTGGGAGTGGCGTAACGGCGGATACTACACTGCTGCCGGATTCCAGCATGTGATCGAAGGCGCAGGTGAAATACCGGACAACCCTAACCCTCCGGTCAATCCCGACACCGAATATACCATATATTTCGACAACTCAGCCTCGGCATGGGATAAAATATATACATATATCTGGGACAATTCCGGAAACTTCGGCGCATGGCCCGGAACGGAAATGACAGAAACATGCACCCTGAACGGACGTAGCATGTACACATATACCCTCCGCCCGGGCCGCACGTTGACAAATCCTCAGATCATATTCAACAAAGGCAACAACAGTGCGCAAACCGCCGACCTTAAGCTTGTCAATGGCGGCATCTATACAATAAACGGGCTTCAGGAAACCACCGGTATCATCGGAACCGATATTGCATCCGACGGAATCACTGTCAGTGCTAAAAACGGATTACTGATAATTGAATCCGAAAAGCCCGCGACTGTACGCGCATACAGCATCGACGGAACGTTCCGCACAATAACTGTAGCCGCCGGCACATCCACAGTCCGGCTCCCAGGCGGTTTCTACATCATCAACGGTTCAAAAATAATTCTCTGATATTCCGCTTTGTGTCCACACGGCAAAAGCCCCGCGCTATTTTGATGGCGCGGGGCTTGATTTCTTTTTGTCATAAATGAAATTTTAGCTAATTTTGTGCGATTTATTCCAAATAAGGTAACAATTGTACAATATGTTGATCAAGGCGCATTCGATACCGCGCAAAAAAATCGGAATTCTCACCCGATGTATAATCCTGACAGCTATCCTCATAGCCGCGCATAGCGCTACCGCACAACGGGTAGCTTTAAAAACCAATACGATAGACTGGATTACTCTGTCGCCTAATCTCAGCGTTGAAGCGCGACTCAATTCGCGTCTGTCGCTACAAATGGGATTCGCAGCAAATCCGTTTAACTTCGCAATAGCGGATCTATGTCTGAAAAACTTCCGGGTTGAACCGGAGCTGCGCTATTGGTTCAACCGTCCAATGGCTAGACATTTTATGGCTCTCTCCCTCACCGCAGGAGCCTACAGCCTGCGCCATGCCGACCACCATTTCACTGGCGATGCAGTCGGTGCAGGTCTTTCATACGGTTATGCCGTTGTCCTTTCCAATCATTGGAACATGGAAGTCGAAGCCGGAGTCGGAATCGCGCATCTCAGCGCCTACAACTACTATGGAGATGTCGCTCCGGAAAGCAAAAATTATTCCCGATTCATCCCCGTACCCATACGACTGGGACTTTCTTTTTCCTACATCTTCAAGTAACAAGAAACAGTGAGAATAATGCGAACATACTTAGCAGCCTTAACGGCAGCAATATCAATACTGTTATATGTGTCCTTTCCGGCAGAAAGCCGTACAATCAACGTGCGGGGACGCGTAATCAGCCAGGGCAGTCACGAACCGCTTGAGGGCGTTACCGTAAGAAATGCCCGGACAGAACGTCTTATAGGCTCTACCAACATGGAAGGCCGCTACACAGTATCTGTAGACGAGAACGACGAGTTGCTTTTTTCCATCGTAGGCTGCGAAAGCCTTGTAGAACCCGTCAAAGGCCGTCTGGCTATCGATGTGGCTCTTTTCCCCAAGCCTCAAGAACTTGAAGAAATCATAGTGGTGGCAAAAGGTCTGGAGGACGCTTTTATTATAGATGACGCGGAGCTTAACGTCAAAGGAAATTATATCCACTTGAAAAAGCATGTGAAAATTCCACACAAGCTCTTTTCTTCCAATGTCAGGATGATAATACAACCGACCATCTACGACGTCACGCTCCGGAAACTGTCTTATCTCAAGCCTGTGGTATTCGACGGTTACCGCTATGCTATCACACAACGCCGCATGCACGACTTCAACGACAGCATAGACCCGCTCACACCATTCCGCTCAATAAAACAAACAAGCCGCAAAACCGACGATATCGTAACCATAGCGGACTCATTATATGTAGAGAATCCGAACCACGATTTTATGTGTCTGGTGATGTCGTCGCTTGAAAACTATAACAACATCATCCATGCCGATACTTTCATGATAGCACGCGGCACGGTCAATCCGCTACGCTTCTTAAGCTACGAACTTAAAGGAGCCGGAATGACCGACGAGCGTTTTATACCACAGCCGGAGGTAGAACTGCGTGATGCACGCGGCAACATGAATCTGGCATTTGAAGTCGGGAAATCAAAACTGAACCTTTCGTTGGGCAACAATCGGGCTGAAATAGATGCAATGCTTGCAGAGTTCCAAGCCATTGAAAACAATCCCGACATGGCTCTTAAAAGTTTCTCCATATCCGGTACCGCTTCTCCCGAAGGCCGATATGAAAGCAATATCAAGCTGGCCGGAGCACGAATGAATTCGGCTATGGATATAATAATGCAGTCCGTTCCGGAAAACCTGCGCCGCAACGCAAGCATAAGCACCGATGCTTCCGTAGCTTCATGGAGCGACGTATCGGAACTGCTGCGCACTGACGGCCATGACGACGAAGCCGATGCCGTGGAACGCATAATAAAAAAATATCCGAAGAATCCTGATATGCAGTCCGCAAGAATGAAACGTCTGCCATTCTATAAACATCTGCTTGCCGACAAGTATCTTCCACGTCTGCGAAAAGTCAATTACCAGATTGTGACATCACAATATCGTCCGCTGACCGACGCCGAAATTGAAGAATTATATGCCCGCGGCGACAAATCGCTGTCGAAATATCACTTCTGGCGCCTTTACAACAACAGCAGTGACACTGCGCGCAGAGAAAAAATAATGCGCCACGCCCTTGAAAACCATCCCGACTTTCTTGCCGCCGCCACCGATCTCTCGGCCTTGCTGATTGACCGCGGACAAAGCGACGCTTCAATTCTCGAACCGTTCTTCACCGATAGCAACAAATGGACCGGACTCCCTGAATCCTCTCGATACGACATGGGCGCAAGCGCTCTTGCAGAAGGTAGATTCAGCCGCGCCGACTCGCTGATGTCAACTCTGCCCGACAACGAACTTTTCCACAAAGGAAAAGTCTACAGCGCCGCTCTAAACGGACGTTATATAGATGTGATGCAGGAAATATCTGAAGACTCCCCTCTCAATGAAGTTCTGCTCTTGCTTGCCATAAAGGATAATGACACTGCCTGGGAAAAAGCTCAGAAACTAGACGAATCGGCAATTGAGGAATACGTGAAAGCAGTCGCGGCCAACCGTGTCGACAACTACGTATATGCGACAGTCCATCTTAAAAACGCATTACGCCTCGACCCGTCGCTGCGAGATGTGGCCCGCGTCGACGGCGACCTGACGGACATTATCGAAGATATCGACTCCGAAAACGAAGAATTACAGTAATATGTATGATGCGAACAACACATCTGCCGACAAAAATGAATAAGACTGTTTTCTCAAAATCATATACATGCCGCACTCTTGCGACATTCTTTCTCCTGCTTCTGCCAGCCATTTTCAATGCCCCGATACTTGGCGCACGCACAAACGTAAAGCTCAACGACACATTACGCGTAGGCTTCAACGCACTCGACCATGTGCTTCAGCGCCCACTCCCATCACCATCATATCCTGACAAAAGCTCCCCTGCCAGATTTTTCATCAGCGGCGGAGGCGGCTTGTCAATGCGCGGACTGCACACGCAGCCGGGCATACGCGGCGAATTCTCGCTCGGTCACTGGATCACCCCCGTCCATGGATGGCGCTTCAATATCGGAGGCGGATTGCACTCTGTAAACCAAAATGATCCGAGAGCATACTTCGGTTCTGTGTCTGCCGACTATCTTATGAATATTTCGACATTGTTGCGCGGCTACGACAGCAGACGCATGTTCGAACTTATCGGCGGACTGGGCGTCGAATACCAGCGTCTACACCGCAACGGCCTATGGGGCAATGAGCTTGGAGCACGTGCTTCGCTACAAGCGCGTTTCAATGTAAGCCCTGCTTTGTTCCTGTATCTCGAGCCTCGTCTGGCTCTCGTAGCAGGCACGCGATTCGGTCCGGGTTCTTTCCGCCGCTTCCGTCCTGACATAAGTTTTTTTGCCGGACTCGGCTACCGCTTGCTGCGTGGAGAAGAACGTCGCCGCGGAACAACTCCGTTCCTGAATATCGACGACAGCCATATGTTTTTCTCTGTCGGCGGGGGCGTCACTTCATATCTTCGCGGCGCATCCAGAAATTCCATAGGTCCGGCTGCATCGATTTCTGTCGGCAAATGGCTTTCATCCGTGGCCGGCTTAAGGCTTAAGGCCGATTTCGGACGCTACGGCCATGTTCCTGGCAAAGAAAACCACCGATATATCGCATCGGCCGGACTTGATTACATATGGAACATCGCCTCTGCTTTCGGCGGATACCGGAGCAATGAGATTTTCGGACTCAATCTGAACCTCGGCGTCGCCATGGCTTATGGCAACATGGCCCGAGCCAAGTTTTATCCGGGCATCGAGGGGGGACTGACAGCCTCTTTCCGCTTATCCCCCAACTGGAGTCTGTATGTGGAACCGCAGGTACAATTGTTCACGCGCAGCTTCAACCGCGACCTCAACGGAAACTCATACCTCCATCCTATCGGTTCTCTGATGGCTGGTGTGAACTACACATTCGGCAATTTCTACCACGAATTTTCCAACGCCAACAAGGATTACCTGAAGGACAAACATTATTTTCTCACTTTCGCCGCAGCTCCCGCTTGGCGTTTCCGCGGCAATTACGGCAAGCCCGGCTTAGCAGGAATCATAGGCTTTGGCAAACGTTTCACACCAATATCATCATGGCGTATCAGTGCCGACGGTGAAGCGTTCCGGCGCACTCCCGGATATATATCGCTTTCTCTTGCGGCCGACTATCTGTTCAGTATATCAACAACCATGGCGGGTTATAATCCCGACAGGATTTTCGATCTTTCGGGCGTGTTCGGTTTATTTGCCGGTGCTGTAAACTATGAAGAGGCCCTCAACGTGGTTTATGGAGGCAAAGCAGGTCTTCACGGTGTATTCCGACTCAACAACTCTCTCGGCCTTTTCATCGAACCGCAGATACTGGCTCTGCGTCCTCGCGGAAGCATGAACCCAGGTTGGGTGCCTGAAGTACGCGTGATGGCCGGCCTGACCTACAGACTGGGGCAAAGCAGCGATTTCGGAGCTTCCATCGCCGACGCATTCTTCGGAGGCGACAGACGCAGTTTTATCGGGCTTTCCGGTGGACCTACAACAAGCAGCGCCACAATATTCGGCTCAGGAAAGAATCGAATAAACGGAGCGATTGAAGCAAACATCGGCCGATGGTTTTCTCTTGTTTCCGGACTTCGCCTGGGACTCGGCTATGATTTCTTCCCCGCAGATAACAACAAGCGTCTGAATCTTGGGAACATACATCTGGACTACATGCTCAACATAACATCTCTGATGGATCGCAATCCCGCACGACGTTTCCATATAATAGGCTCAATAGGCGGCGGCGTAGCCATAAGCGACGCAGAAAACTCAAAGACCGGAGCAATGGGCAATGCCGGCATACAGTTCCGCTATAATCTGCCTGCAAATATAGACATACACATAGAACCTGCGGTAGCCGTATTCATGAACCGCACCGTACCGAACTACGCGACACACAACCGCGTCATGGGCATAGGCCGCATTCTCGCAGGAGCTTCCTACCGCTTCTGAGGAGCAGCACATATATAAAAAACCGGGACTCCGCTTTCATCGAAGCGGAGTCCCGTTTTTTTTGGGATTCTCGTCTATACGCTTTTTCCTGCATACGAAAGTATGCTCACCGATCCGATATCGACACCGTAAAGTTTAGCACGTTCAAGAATAGCCCGTGCGAGCCGCGGTTTCAATTCTTCAGGACAATATCGGAAATAGGCTTCTGCCGCACGCACATGGGCGGCGTCCGGCATAGGATATTCCCGACGTTCGGGCAAACCGAATACATCGTCGGGAAGTTCTTTCTTTTCTTCGTATGTCAGTCGGTCGGTTTTCATAGCAAACATGCTTGGGTCGCTTTATGTATAATCTCTGACTATAACAACAGCGATCCGGCATGAAATGTTCACCGAATAAATACTTATTTTTTACGAAAGGGCTTTATTATAAAGTTCTTCAATGCTTTTGAGCACTCTATCAGGGTAATAAGGGACTACCGAATCGAGTGCGGCCTTTCCGCGACGTGTGATTTCCCCGGGGTTGCAAAGATAAAAGTCGATGGCGTCGGCAATAGCTTTACGGTCACCCGGCGCATGGATGGTACCGGTGATCCCGTCTGCCATCATCTCCGGAATACCACCTACGTCAGACGCGATTGCCGGTATCCCATGAGCCATAGCTTCAAGGATAGTTATAGGAAGCCCTTCGGCATAGGATGGCAGAATCATCAGATCGGCGGCGGAAAGCAACTCTTCCTTGCGTGTTCCATCGACCCAGCCGACGAAATCAACCAGATCCGATATACCAAGACGCCTGATCTCTTCTTGAAGACGCTCTGTTTCGCCATTGCCTCCCACGACAAGCCGGACACGATCCCGCCATCGCGAGGCATTGGCTTCCATAAGTTCCAACAAGTCGAATATTCCTTTGGCTTCACATATCTTACCTAAGAAAAGTAAATGCAAAGGGCCTTCCGATCTGCGGGGAGGGAAATTTTTCACCTCGGCAGGAGCGACTATATTATTAATTACATCAACTGATCGGCAACCGAATGTCGAACGATAGTATTCGCGCCATGATTCTGTAAGCGCAACGACAGTCGAAGCTTTGTCGAATGTAGGGCGCAATGAGTCCGCTCCGCGGGCTGCTGCGTAGTCTTTTATAAGACCGCTATGGCAATGTAGTATTATTTTATAGCCAAGGATTCTACCCCAGGCCACAATCAAGGACTTGCGGAAAAAAGATTTACCTGAAGCGACATGCACATGAAGCAGGCGCCTCCGCTTGAACAGGCGCGCGAACGGCAGACGGACAAGTGTCGTTCCGAGAACAAAGGCCCCGCACACAAAACCGTGTCCGCTGTTGGTCGGAAGATAATGAAATGCAGGAAAAACAGCCCGGTAAGAGTTTATTACAGATGTAATCCCACCGCGGTCGTTCAGATTGGGTCCTACAACTATCACACTGTCAAAAACATTAGAAGAAACTCGGCTTGCGTCTTTATGATTCATGTGGTATTTTTTCAATAACAACAAGGATGTGCGCCTCCGGGGGCACACATCCTCAATCTTATTTCATTCTTCCGGCAATTTGTCGGAAGAATATTTACTTTTTCGTGTCTTCGACCGGAGCCGGAGTGTAGCGGGCATTCAGGCCTTCGATAATTTCGGCAGTGATATTAAGTTCCGGTTTGAAAAAGAGTCCGGCCTCGCGCAGAAGTATGGCATCATAACCGCGCGTTGCGTTATACTCTTTTATATAGTTATTGATCGAGTCGTTCAGACGGCGCTGACGGATCATCATTTCGTTCTGTATGCGCTCCTGCTGCTTTCCAAGGAAAGAAGCGGCTTCGTTCTGCTTGCGGTTGAAGTTATCGACATCGCTCTGGAAAGATTCCTGAGTCATATAAACGCTGTTCTGACGCTTGCGTTCTATATCGGAGCCGAGGCGTTCGAGTTCGTTCTGCTTCTGACGTTCCTGCTGCTGGTACTGAAGAGCGAGTTTCTGGTTACTCTGGGCAATTTCCTGAGCAAGGGTGTATGCGCTCAGAAGAGAGTCCATGTCGATGTAGCGGATGTTTGTAAGTGTAGCCACGGCGCCTTCGGAGGCGTTGGCTGCGGCGACAGGAGCCTGAGCCGCTTTGTCGTTGCATGATGCGGCGACGAAAGCGAGAGCCGCGAGAAGCATTTTGGCCGTGAACTTAATTTTTTTCATTGAGCCGTTTGATTTATTTCGATTGGTTTTTGATTGATTCTCTTTTCTTTATAGCCGAAGACGTCGTTGCGTGGTGATGCCGCTCGGTGGGAAATTTAGCGCCCTTGTCAAAGAGGACGCGCACACCCAGCAGCACGAAGCATATCAAGAGCAGAATTACGCTCAGTATGATTGTTTTCACGGCACAAATACGCTTTTGCGATTGCAAATATAGGAAACGCCCGCCGATTTTTTTCTATATCTAAATTATATTTTGTAATTTAGAGCGCCAAAGGATTTACTTTTAACATTCTTTGCAGAAACTCAATTTTTATTAATCCGGCATAAACGGACATTTTATAAACACTAACACATATCAGCCAATGACACTGAAAGACCTCAAGCCGGCACAGGTGTTCGCCATTTTCGACGAAATCACAAAAGTGCCCCGTCCTTCGAAAAAAGAGGGCAAAATACGACAGTACCTGCTGGACTTCGCAGCCAAGCACGGCATAGAAGTAAAGACTGACGCAATAGGCAATGTTGCCATGTACAAGCCTGCGACAGCCGGCAAAGAACAGGCTCCGACCGTTGTCCTACAGGCTCACATGGATATGGTCTGCGAATCAAACGACAAGAACTTCGACTTTGAGAACACCCCCATCAGCACCGTTATCGACGGCGAATGGGTGCGGGCCGAAGGAACCACACTCGGCGCAGACAACGGCATAGGCATGGCTGCCGCCATGGCTGCACTGTCGGACGACACACTCGTTCACGGGCCTCTCGAAGCTCTTTTCACCGTAGATGAAGAAACCGGACTGACCGGCGCCAACAACCTCGGCGAAGGCATGATTTCCGGCAAGATACTCCTCAACCTCGACTCTGAGGACGACGCCGAGATTTTCGTGGGTTGCGCAGGCGGAGTCGACACGACCTGCACTTTCTCCTACAAACGTTCTTTCGCTCCTACCGATTTCCATTATTTCCGCTTCGACATTTCCGGCGGATGCGGCGGCCACTCAGGCGGCGACATACATCTGGGACGCGCAAACGCCAACAAACTCCTCGCCCGCTTCCTCTACAGCCTGAGCATGAAACATGAAATCGCCCTCGTAGAAATCGATGGCGGCAACCTCCGCAACGCTATTCCGCGTGCTGCCCATGCCGTATTCGGAATCGACGGAGCACGTAAAGAGGACGTACGCATCGCTTTCAATCTTTTCGTAGCTGAAATCGAGAATGAATATTCCGGTCTTGAACCTAACCTCAAGCTCGATCTGCAAAGCGTTGACCGCCCCGAATACAGCATAGATTACAATACTTCAATCAACATAATCCGCTCGTTGTACTCCGCCCCGCACGGTGTGATATCGATGAGCCGCGATCTTGAAGGCCTTGTAGAAACTTCAACAAACCTGGCATCCGTCAAGATGCTCGACGGAGAAAAAGTACTGGTGACAACAAGCCAGCGCTCGTCTGTCGAGTCCCGCAAATGGGACATCGCCCGTCAGGTGGAAGCTTTGTTCTCTATGGCCGGCGCAGAAGTTTCCCATGGCGACGGATATCCCGGATGGGCGCCCAACCTCAACTCGCCTATCATGAAAATCGCCGCCGATGCCTACGAAGAACTGTATGGCATACGCCCCGCAATCAAAGCAATACACGCCGGCCTGGAATGCGGACTCTTCCTTGAGAAGAATCCCGGACTCGACATGGTGTCTTTCGGTCCGACCCTGCGCGACGTCCACTCTCCCACAGAACGCATGCACATCCCCGCTGTCGAACGCTTCTGGGGACAGCTCTGTCGCACTCTTGAAAAAGTAGCCGACCTCAAAGCTTGATTTTTTTAACAAAATACCCAAAGCAGGGACGCAACAAAAATCATATTGCGCCCCTGCTTTTCTAACTCATAAATCCGTCTGTGCCATGAAACGCTTTACAGTTTACACAGTAATAATGCCCTTGCTTGCTCTTGCATCATGCTCGGTTTCCGCTCCTGCTTCGGCCGACAGCAAGCGCTACAGCGTGCGTGGCATCGCTTTGGACGATAGTATTGAGATTCTTGTAGATTCCCTTTACCGAAGACTCGATGTGTTCGGACCCGACACCATACACGTAAGTTTCATTACTCCGAAAGCAGAGGAGAAGTCCGAGCGACTGACAAACCGCGATTATCGCGAAGTTGCGGACAAGCTCGGGATAGAAGCCGCCGCCGTAAAAGCTATTGTAGAGATTGAAACAGGACGGACGTACAAAGGCTTTCACCGTCCGGGAAAACCTATCATAAATTTCGACCTTGCTGTCTACCGGCGTGCTGCCGCCAGACGGGGCATAGATCTGAACCGCTATACCACATCACATGCCGTGATTTTCCGCAGTTCCGACATAGCCCGCTACGGCACTCAACAGGAGGGGGAACAGGCACGCCTCGACGCCGCAATGAGCATAGATTCGATATCGGCAATCAACGGCACATTCTGGGGACTTTTTCAAATAGGAGGATTCAACTGGAAACTTTGCGGCACTTCCTCCCGCTCCGAATTCGTAGAACTGATGAGCCGTTCGGAACGCGACCAACTCGATCTGTTTGCCGAATTCATAAGAAATTCCGGGCTGCTTAAACCATTAAAGAAAAAAGACTGGACTTCATTCGCCCGCGGCTATAATGGAGCCGGCTACTACAAGCACAACTATCACACACGCCTCGAATCCGCTTACCGCAAATACCGCTCCCTCCCCGACGCGATTCCGGGGAAATAAGTTCCATACAAATTCCCGACACATGATGCAACCTATCTGCTGATATAGAAATTTCCTCTTTTCAAGGCAAACGGCAGGGAGGTCACTACAGTCGGTCACTGTCGCTTGCATTTCTCGGCAAGCGATATTTCCCCACCTTGTCAGTGACATAACGGAACTGACGAACTACAACGCAACGTCATCGCTCAAGCTAACGAATACCGCTTTCCCTTCAGCTTTGTTTTCCATCCTGTCGCGTTTGAAGGGCTGAACTTCAATCAGCGTCACCGGCAGGAGCCGGCGTCGTAAGGGCGCAGTAGCAGCTCCTTTCGATTTCGGCGGTGGCTCTTATAAAAAATAGCCAGAGGTATGCC
>CAJUKD010000016.1 GCA_910587235.1 uncultured Muribaculaceae bacterium | reverse complement strand
CGTCTAAACTGACGGGCTATATCTTCGCATCCTTTGTTTTCGCTGAATAGTTACACTGATATCTTACTTTATCGATCACATATTCGCTTAGTTCTTTAAGAGTGGCATCGCCCTTGCTTTCCTGCAATTTTTTCAACAGGTAATAGGTGAACATACCGTGATTCTTCTCGGCATAAGGAAGCGCTGTTTCCTCGCCGGATGCGGCCAAAAGGAGAATGGCTGGAACAGCACCAACGACAATCCTACAGCCAGAAGCGTGATGCCGAGGGCTTAAAAAAAAGTCATCGGCAAACTGTCCTGTTTTTCTTTTTTTTCGGATACCATTGCAGTCTGCAATTGTCTGTCGTCAAAATAAAGGTTGCGTCAATTATGCAAAAATAGTGAAATTCCACTAAACTTGCAAAAAACCGCAAATCCGATGAACGGATCCGCGATTTTTTTGTTTTATAGAGCCAACATATAGTGTCGGCCCCGATTTATTTCAAAAAGCTTATTTGACCGCTTTTTTCGAGGAAGACATGACCTGCCAGCAAAGCACTGCCACAGCAGCACCCAAAAGCGGACCTACAACCATGATCCAGAAATCGCCCCATGCGGTAGGATCAAAAACGGCAGGACCGAAACTGCGGGCGGGGTTGACAGAACAGTTGTCGACCGGTATTCCTACAATATTCACCAGACCGAGAGCCAGACCGATTGCCAGACCTGCGAATTTGCCAAATCCTTTGTTTGCATCGGTTGCGCCAAGAATCACCAGTACGAAGAAGAATGTGAGCAGTCCTTCAGTAAGGAGTGCCATACCGGCAGTAGCACCGGGCTGGAGTACGTTTGTAGCGAGATAGCTTCCGGAAGCAGCCGTTATTCCGCCATAGTTGAAACCGTCGCCCATGTGAGCAAGCGCATAGAGAAAACCTGCACCGACGGTAGCCCCGAGAAGCTGGGCAACGACATAGCCTACAAAGTCGCGACCGTTCATGCGTCCGGAGAGGAACATGGCGAACGAAACCGCCGGATTGACATGGCAACCGGATATATTGCCCAGAGAGTAACACAGGCACACAAGTACAAGGCCAAAGCAAAGCCCTACACCGAGAGTGGAAATTGAGGGGCCTGCCAGAACAGCACTTCCGCACGCAAGGAGAACGAGAAACATGGTTCCGATTCCTTCTGCAAAGAATTTTTTCATAAAAAGTAGTTTTATTGGGTTGATATAAATTATAAAAAGGCAGGATTGACAATCATATCACCAAAGACGCGGCGATTAAATTGGACAATCCTGCCATTTTTTACATTAATTTACTGGAGTTCCGGGCTCCGCACTTACTTATCTTTAGAGGATTTGTGCTTATGATGCCTATGTCCTTCCGAAGTACTTCCATAGCCATATCCATAGCTCGGAGTCTTGTCGGAGCTTGTATAGTAATGACCGTATTGGCCATAACGGCGATAAAGATATGAACTTGCACGCATATCGACACCGTTGAGCACAATGTACACCGATTTGAACTTATTGAGATCAAAGGCGTGATGCAGGCTCTTCAGGGTGCTCTTCGACGAGAAAGAAGCGCGCGTGACATAGAGCTGCAGGTCAGTATGGCGTATGATAAGGAATGTGTCGGATATGATGCCTATGGGCGCGGAGTCGATGATGACATAGTCAAAATCCTTGCGCAACTGCTCTATAAGATTATCCATATTGGGCGACATCAACAATTCGTTGGGGTTCGGGGGAACCGGGCCGGCAGGCAAAACGTAAAGATTGTCGTTGAGCTTGGTCTGATGAATAAGAGAGCGTACGTCGGTTTCCTGTCCCGAGAGGTAAGTGGTTATACCCCGCTGGTTGTCGAGTCCGAAACGGCGGGCAAGCAGAGGACGGCGTATGTCCATACCGACTACAAGGGTCTTCTTTCCTGTAAGAGCGTATGTCATGGCCAGATTAGATGCTACGAATGTCTTGCCTTCTCCTGAAATCGAAGATGTGACAAGTATCACCCTGTTGCCATTACCTCCGCGCGTGAATCCTATATTGTTACGCAAGAGCCTGAACAACTCGGCGATAGAGGTTGATACATTTTCTCCGACAACGATATCGCCAAGTGCAGGTTTTTCATTTGTCTTGCAGATCTCACCTATAATAGGAATACGGGTCAGGCGCTCCAGCTCCTCCTGATCTTTAAAGATCGGGAAAAGGACACGACGCATGAAAATTATAGCGGCCGGTATCAGCAGGCCAAGAAGAAATGCCACACCGAATATCACGTTCCGGCGCGGAGCCACAGGGCCGCTACCTACGGGATCGTCGATAAGGCGGGCGGTATTTGTTGCCAAAGTCTTCTGAAGTGCGATCTCCTCACGCTTCTGCAACAGGAATGTATAGATATTGACCTTAACCTGCTGCTCGCGGAAAATTTCCTGAAAGCCTTTGTCTATCGGGGGAAGCTGTGCAAGCTGACCGGAACTGCGTGATGCCAGGGAATTGACGGCATTGCGGCTTGTCAGAAGGTTACGGCGTGCGGTAGCCATATTCTGCACAATACGGCTCTTGTCGCGCGTGAGTTCATCCCTCATCGAGGCCACCAGCGGATTGCTGTCCGTACTTCCTTCAAGCGCTCTGTTAAGCTGGTCGACCTTACGGTTATAGGCCTCTATAAGTTTCACGATATTTTCATCGTTTACAACAGCGGGCAATGTCTGATATGTTTCAGCCTTTGTCACAAGCGATTCGATTTCCTCAAGTATGCTCAACTGGGCATCGATATCGGCCAGCTCGGTTTCATAATTGCTTTTGAGCTGTAGGTTCATAGTCGCCTGTGCGTCAATATTGGTTATGTTGTGCGACTCACGATAAGCCTGCAGGCGGTTCTCGACATCTTTAAGCTCCCCGTTGATCATCACAAGTCGATCAAGGATGAATGCTTCGGTCTGAATTGCGGAACGGTTTTTGTCCTTTATAATCTGACGGTTGTAGAATTCGATAAGCGTGTTGATCACATCCACGCCCTGGTTTATAATAGGAGTATTATATGCTATACGAATGATCGTCTGGGAGTTTCTTGCATATTCGATGGTGAGTCCTCCGGATATGGCGCCTGCCACATTACGAGGATTGCGAATCACAATCTTCTCAGTTCCATTGAGGGCGTCGGCCGTCGGCGACTTGGATAGAGTCAGAGTGCCGTGCGACAGTTCTATATCAATCGGCAGGGAGGTTTCATCAAACGTTTTAGACTCCTTTATACCGTTGAAATGGGTTTCGACTTTTATATCATAAACGCCGTCACCGACACTCTTTACAGAAGCTGTTATGGGCGACTTCAGATTCCGCAACGAAACCGAATCAAGACTTGCCACCACGGCATTGTTACCATAAAGAGGAATATCACGGAGCCGTCCTTTCATGGCGTAAGAATAAGAGAGGCCAAGCGAATCGACAATCTGCATAAGATTGTTCCGCGATTTAAGCATTTCCAGTTCGGTTTCGTCGATGTAGTTCTTCATCGCCACCAGAGGATCGCCCGGATTAAGGCTCACAGCATTCTTGGCGCGGTCAGTGTCCTGACTGAGAAATATCGACGCTGTAACCTGATAGGTCGGAACTATTGTGGAAATATAAAAATAAGCACCGATAAGGCTTACGATAACGGCCAGAACAAACCATTTCCAATGAGCCAGATAGTCAAGAAGAAGACCGGCGGTATCGAAATTATCATCTAAGTTTCCGGTGGTCTGCTGCGATGCCTGCGGTTGCGTCTGCGGCTGAGAAGTATTCTGATTCTGAGCTTCAACCATTTTCTCTATTATTTTTTCGTTAAATTTACGATTCCGATAACGAGTGAGGCGACTGACGATAGACCACCCACTATTGTGATTGTTGCTCCAACGGCCGGATTGAGTTGCCATGCGTTTTGCCTCATAGACCCATTAGGTTCGACATATATATAATCATTCTGTTGGAGAGTGAAATAGGGCGACATCAGAAAATCCTTGTCGTGAATATTAAGGCGGTGCACCTCGCGAGTCCCGTCGGCATTCGTTCTGTAAAGCAGTATATTCTCTCTATCGCCCTTTATATCAAGATCACCGGCCATAGAGATGGCTTCCAGAAATGTCATGCGTTCATTACGCGACTGATACACTCCGGGGCTACGCACGGCGCCGGCAACTGTCACACGGAAGTTCATAAGACGAATATCCACCGCCGGCCTGTCATTGACATATTTAGGATATATCGCATCGACTATTTTCTGCGCCAGGTCCTTTTTAGTCAATCCGGCCACATGAATTTTTCCGATTACGGGAAATTCGATGTCGCCGTTGTTATCGACAAGATAATATTCAGTATATGATTCCACAGGGCTTGAACTGGCATTTGCCGTATTATGCGGCATGGCCACGATCTCCCCTTCTTCGTTGACATAGCGCCCCTTGTTGAACACGGCTACCGCCGGCATATTAATGCTCGACACATCTATATTAAGAAGATCGCCGGGAACAATCACAGGCGAAACTACACTTTGCGACTGAGCCAACAGTTCGGCCGGAATGGTTTCAGCGTCTTTAAGATAAGGGACTTTCTTGGGCGACGTACAAGCTGATAACGTCAGCAAAAACAGCCCGGACAACACAGCATAACCGAGTTTTCTCATTCTTATGCGATATATTTTTTGTTTTTTATACAAGTTAGCAGTGTGCAAAGTTAGTTATTTTTCCTTAATCATGCAAGCTTTATTTCAAAGGGCACAACTTCTGTCGGCCATAGGCGAAAATCTTTTTTAATGATATGGTTGTTAGATAGTGAAAGAGAACATATTTTTATCCGACGTTTTAACACCCCGCGAATCATGAAGAACTTAGCCGACTCCCTTTTTAAAGTGTCCGCCACAGCCAGCTCTGCAGCAAGCGGCTCGGTGCTGGTGTCGGAACCATTCCTCGCTGAAACATTTTTCAACCACAGCGTGCTGTCCCTTATCGACTACATTCCTGACGAAGGCGCGACCGGTGTGGTGCTCAACAACCGCACGGACCTTTTGCTGAGCGATGTTATCGAAGGCGTCGACGACGCCCGTCCAATCAAGGTTTTCTGCGGAGGACCGCTCGGCCAGGATCGCCTTTTCTTTATCCATACGCTCGGCGACACCGTCATCGGCGGAGCGCGCTGCTACGCACCCGGCCTGTATATAGGTGGCGACTTCGCATCCATGACGGGCTATGTCAACGCCGGCTACCCCATCGACGGATATGTCCGCTTCTTCATAGGTTACAGCAGTTGGGAACGCGGACAGCTCGAGCGCGAGATCCGGGAAGGTTCGTGGGCCGTAGGCACAACGCCTGAAAAGACGGGCAAACTGCTTACAGGATCCGGCGACAGCTTCTGGCATCGTGCCGTGCGGGATCTTGGCAGCGACTATCGCAGCTGGCGCCTGCTGCCTCGCAACGCAGAACTTAACTAAACCTCGAAAAGGCGCTGAAAGACAATGACATCGGCATACAAACGCCCCCGCCTCACCCAAGAACGCAATTTCCCGCAAGGACGAAAGCCCGCTTTCACAAAAAGTCCGCGCGAGGCCTGATTGCCATCGACGACGACCGCGGCAAGCTGATGCAATCCTATCACAGCCGACGCATGACGGCAAAGCAGCTCAAGAGCACGCAAAGCATAGCCATGCCTACGCTCGCGGGCTTCTATATATATTCCGACAAAGCCGCGCCGGTCGCGAGGTTCGAAATCGCTTATGTCGACAGTCCCGAGGCGCAAGCCGTCGGAACGACGCACTATTATCATGCGCAATTGCCGGGCAGAATATATGTCGCCGTCATAATTTTCTATATATTCCCACAGCTGTTTACGCGACAAAGGAGCCACAGCCGACGATGTATCGCTTTTATTCGGTTCGTTTTCCCAACGGAACATCGAATCGAGATCATCCGGCTCAGGGGCACGCAGCAGAATCACATCGTCGGCAATCATAGCACGTCGGAAAACGGTGTACGGTTAAGCAACGAACGCCCGAGTGTTATCTCGTCGGTGTATTCTATCTCATTACCAACCGATACCCCGCGGGCAAGCTGAGTCACTTTCACATCCGCTCCAAGCTCTCCTACTCTTCGGTATATATAAAAATTGGTAGTATCGCCCTCGACAGTGGCACTGAGAGCGAGTATAAGCTCCTTGACCCCTCCGGCAGCCACACGCTCCAGAAGCGAGGCTATCTCAAGGCTGTCAGGGCCAATCCCGTCGACAGGCGATATCAATCCGCCGAGAACATGATAAAGCCCGGCAAACTGCCCTGTTCGTTCTATACTCATAACATCGCGGACATTCTCGACCACACACACCGAGGAGGAGTCGCGCAACGGTGACGCGCAAATATCACAAACCTCGTCTTCGCTTATATTATGACATACCCGACAATAACGGATTCCTTTACGCATAGCTATCAGCGCCTCTCCGAGTCCGACCGCATCAGCTTCGTCGCGTCGCAACAGATGGAGGGCAAGACGCAATGCAGTCTTGCGTCCAACACCGGGAAGACGCGAAAGCGAAGTCACCGCATTTTCCAGCAATGTCGAGGTAAATTCTCTATCCATGTCTACATTTTATCACACTCTGATTCCGGCTTAAAAATCGAAAGTGCGCTACTTCGCAGTAACGCACCTCCCTCATAACCAAAATTCAAGTATATATTCGTTTGTATTTTATCCTAAAATTTGTGCGCGAAAAGCGACCGGTCACTTTTCATTGCAAAGTTACGCACATTTTTCCGACCGCCAAAATTTTGGAATGAATAATTTCTTAATGAGGGTTAATTTTGCAAGATTCGCGAAAAAACAGTAACTTTGTATAAAATGTCCGTTTCCGTACGGCACAGTCAAAGCACGCAAATCCAGACAATTCGCCATGGACAGTAAACCGACAGCCCTCACTCCCGCGCAGGAGGATAAAATGATTGAAGATGCTTTCAAGGATCTACTTGACGGCTATCTCAACAGTAACCACCGCAAGAAAGTGGAAATAATCGAACGTGCGTTCCGCTTCGCCAAGGAAGCGCACAGCGGAATACGCCGCAGGTCGGGCGAACCGTACATAATGCACCCCATAGCCGTAGCGAAAATAGTGAGCAAGGAAATCGGTCTGGGATCCACATCGATATGCGCCGCTTTGCTCCACGACGTTGTCGAGGACACGGAATATACCGTCGACGACATAGAACAGAATTTCGGGCCAAAAATAGCACAGTTCGTAGAAGGCCTCACCAAAATATCAGGCGGCATATTCGGCGACAAAGCATCGGTACAAGCCGAAAATTTCCGCAAACTGCTGCTCACCATGAGCGAAGACATACGTGTGGTGCTGATCAAGATGGCCGACCGCCTGCACAATATGCGCACACTCGGCTCCATGGCTCCGAACAAACGCTACAAAATAGCCGGCGAAACACTCTACATATATGCTCCGCTGGCACACAGGCTCGGACTTTTCGCCATAAAGACAGAACTCGAGGATCTGAGCTTCAAGCATGAACATCCGGACATCTACCGCCAGATTTCCGAAAAAATACACGAAAGCGAAGCCCGTCGCTCTGCCGTCTATTCGGATTTCTCCGAACCGATAAAACGCAAGCTCGACAGCATCGGCATAAAATACGATGCCAAAGCCCGTCTGAAATCGATCTATTCCATCTATAACAAGATGGAAACAAAACATCTGCCATTCGAAGAAGTCTACGACCTGTATGCCATGCGCATAGTGTTCGAATGCGACGACCAAAGCAAAGAAAAAGCCATCTGCTGGAGCATATATTCGGCCATAACCGACCTGTATCAGCTCCATCCCACACGCACCCGCGACTGGATAGCCACACCGAAGGCAAACGGATATCAGGCTCTCCATCTAACCGTGATGGGACCCGACGGCAACTGGATAGAGGTTCAGATACGCAGCCGACGGATGGACGAAATTGCAGAAAAAGGCTTTGCCGCGCACTGGAAATACAAAATCGGAGAAGGCGACGAGGAATCAGAACTGAACGCATGGCTGCGCACCATCAAGGATATACTCGACAATCCCGAGCCAAGCGCGATAGATTTCCTCAACACACTGAAGCTAAACCTATTTGCGTCAGAAATTGTGGTATTCACTCCTGCCGGAGAATTGCTCACACTGCCGTCAGGCTCGACAGTCCTTGACCTGGCATTCAATCTGCATTCCGAAATCGGCATGCGCTGCATAGCGGGCAAAGTGAACCACAAGCTTGTTCCTTTGAGCCATGTGCTGCGTAGTGGCGACCAGGCTGAAGTCCTCACCTCCAAGACACAGACACCTCAGCCCGAATGGGAAAACCATCTGGTAACCGCCAAGGCCAAGACACGCCTGCGTCAGGCTTTGCGCAAAATGCGCCAGCCAATGATTGCAGAAGGCCGTAAAATATTCGAAAAGTGGCTGGCCGACAACGACATTCAGGAATCGAATGCAGTCATCAGCAAAATCCTCGGCACTTTTCATGCATCGGGACGCGACGACCTTTACTATCAGCTTGGCGCCCAGGAGATAGTCCTTGCCGACTTTTTGGTCAAGACTTTGAAAAAATCGGCCGCGCATGGCGACGACCGCAAGACGGGCCTGCTGTCGACAATAATCAAATTCGGCAAGAAAGTGATGCCAACCACATCGTCCTCGTCAAATACGGAAACGGCCGACACATCAGCAGACGACGCAACGGAGAAGATACTGACTCCCGAGAAAAAAATAAACACAAAAGAAATATACCGGCTCAAACATACAGCCGACGGCGCAAACTACAAACTCGCCCAATGCTGCCATCCCATTCACGGCGACGACGTAATGGGATTCATAAACGATGAAGGCATAGTCGAGATTCATTCTCTCGACTGTCCGGAAGCGCAAGTACTGAAGGCCGGTTACGGCTCGCGCATCGTCGCGACCGAATGGGACACCGCTCCCGAACGCTTTCTCGCCCATCTGAAAATCGAAGGCATAGACCGCCACGGCATACTGCAGGAACTAATACAGCTCATCTCCACCCACATGGGCATCGATATACGAAAACTTGAGATTGAAGCATCCGGCGAGGTATTCGAATGCGACCTGTGGGTAAAAGTAGCCGACGTCGAGGCTGTCAGCGACCTTTGCCGTCAGGCACGCTCCATCGACGGTGTGACTTCTGCCGCAAGAGTTCATTAAACTCTCATTACAAGCATCATGAAATTTCCCAGAAACAAGCTCTTCCAACGCATAGCGATAGCACTTGCCGCCACCATAATAATAGTATACGTCTACCCGCACCCGGAGAACAAACGATTCAACTACGAGGAAGGAAGACCGTGGAACTACGCGCAACTTTTCGCTCCGTTCGACATTCCGGTCTATCCGGACTCCGCTACCGTACAACGTGCCCGCGACACACTCGACGCACGCTTCATCCCTATATTCGAACTAAACCAGCTCGTGATCGACACAATCGTACGCGCGCTTCCCGACGCCGGCAGTCACCGGCTAAAAACCGCTCTTGCCTCCGAACTACGGAAAATTTATTCAGGCGGCGTGGTCGACAGCGAAACACGCGAAATGATTGAAGCCGGACGTCTGCCTAAAATACGCATACTCGAAAAAAACATAATCAACGAGATGCCGACACGCAGCTTCACCTCGCCACGCGAAATATATCTGTATCTTGACTCGACAATCAGCGATCCTGCGCTCCACGAATATTTCTCAAAAGCCGGACTGCATGAAATTCTGGAACCGAACTACACTCTTAACCGCGAGAAAAGCGAGCAACTGTACGACAACGAGTACGAACTTATCACGGCGCGCCGAGGCGTGATCCTCTCCGGAGCGACAATTATCAACAAGGGCGACATAATAACTCCGCAGGATTTCACAAATCTGCGCACTTATGAAGCCATGCTGGACGAAATGCATACAAACGACAAAGCCGACGACGTGGTGATGCTCCTCGGACAATTCGGATATGTAGCTCTTATTCTGGCGGCACTGATGCTGTATTTCTATTTCTACGCACCTGAAATTTACGAGAAGCGCAACGCGGTCCTGTTCATCTACGCCATGATCACAGTATTCTTTCTGTTGGCGGCAGGCAGCAACCGCTTCATCAGCTCGGGCATATACATCGTGCCGATGACCATAATTCCGGTGCTCATGCTGGTATTCTTCGAAGGACGCACCGCATTCTTCGTCGCCATGTCGGCCACTCTGATATGCGCCGGAATAAGCTCTTTCGCGCTGGAATTCATATTCCTTCAGTACTGCGCCTCTGCCGTAGCCATCTACTCTCTTCGCGAACTCAGCCGACGCGCACAGCTGCTGCGCACATCACTGGTAGTTGCGGTGACATACATCGTGGCTTACGCATCGCTCGAGCTGATGATGAACGGCACTTTCGATGATTTCAACCTTCGCATGGTAGTGTTCCTGCTCATAAACGCCGCTCTAACCTCGATGGCTTACATACTTATGTCGGCCGTAGAGCGTATGTTCGGATTCGTTTCAGTCGTCACGCTTGTCGAACTCGCCGATATCAACAATCCGCTGTTGCTGCGGCTCAGCAACGAATGTCCCGGCACGTTCCAGCACTCCATAGCCGTAAGCAATCTGGCCTCCGACGCCGCACAGCGCATAGGCGCCAATGTCCAGCTGATACGCGCCGGCGCGCTGTACCACGACATAGGCAAACTTAAAAATCCGGCTTTCTTCACCGAAAACCAGCATGGCGTGAACCCGCACGATGCCCTACCGCCCGAACGAAGCGCATCGATAGTCATAGACCACGTGGCCGACGGACTGCGTCTGGCCGACAAGGCCGGGCTGCCGGAAGTGATCCGCAACTTCATAAGCGAACACCACGGAGCCGGAATGGCAAAATATTTCTATTACACTTATTGTGCCAAGAATCCGGATGCCGATCCTACCCCCTTCAGATATCCCGGACCGAACCCGCAGAGCCGCGAAACGTCCCTGATGATGATGGCAGACTGCGTGGAAGCCGCCAGCCGATCTCTGACCGACCATTCACAGGCTGCCATAACCGACCTCGTAAACAAAATCATCGACGGACAGATTGCCGACGGGCTGCACAACCAGTCGACACTGACATTCCGCGACATTCCCAGAATCAAAGAGGCATTCATCAAACGCCTGTCCACTATATATCACTCCCGTGTGGCCTATCCGAGCGCACCGGCGGCACAATAAGAAGTCTTGTAACGACGTTATAGTATATAATGTCATTCTTTCGGCAGACAAACTCCCGGCCATTCAGGGGCAGCATGGTTCTGACAGTCGTGCTGACCTTGTTTTTGAGTGTTCTCTTTGGTGCATGCAGCCCTAAAAAGAACACCGCCGCCTCACGCAACTATCAGGCATTCATAACCCGTTACAATATATATTACAACGGCGACACGCATTTTCGCGAAACTCTCGCCGACATGGAGTCGAAGTACGAAGACGACTACTCCCGTCAGGTATTCATGCACCCTGTCGAAGCCAAAAGCGACCCCCTGTTGCCACAACCGTCCGGAAACTTCGACCGTTCGATAGAAAAAGCTCAGAAAGCTATCCAGTTGCGTTCGATAAAGAAACGTCCGAAGAAGAAAGCCGGGAAATCGTCCGATCCCAAGTATAAGGAATGGATGAAACGCGAAGAATACAATCCGTTTCTCCACAACGCATGGATGATGATGGGACGCAGCCAGTATTACAACGGCGATTTTCTCGGAGCCGCATCTACATTTTTCTATATCAGCCGGCATTTCAAGTGGCTGCCGGAAACTGTCGTCGAAAGCAAACTGATGCAGGCGCTCTCCTATGTGTCGCTTGACTGGCTATTCGAAGCCGAAAACATAATCACGCGTATAAAGCCAGAGGAGCTGACAACCAAACGTCTGCGCGAACTGTACAATTTTGTCTACGCCGATTTCCACCTTCGTTCGCAAGACTACGAAGCAGCTCTGCCCTACCTTAGCGCCGCCGCCAAAGAAGCATCGGGAGCACAGAAAACACGACTTAACTTTCTGCTCGGACAAGTATATTCACGGCTCGGGCAGAAAGAACAGGCCTATAAAGCGTTCAAAGATGCCGGCAGTGCTTCATCGGCACCATACCGCACAAAATTCAACGCACGCATAAAACAAAGCGAAGTATTCACCGGAGCCGACATATCATCCGAAGTCAAAGCCCTGCGGCGAATGACACGCTACGACCGCAACAAAGACTATCTCGACCAGATTTACTATGCGATAGGCAATCTGTACCTGTCGCGCGGCGATACGGTCAAAGCCATCGAGAACTATGTTCTTGCGAATGAAAAAAGCACCAGAAACGGCATCGACAAAGCCATGAACCAGCTCACTCTCGGCAATCTGTATTTCATACGGCACAACTATGAGCTTGCTCAGCCTTGTTATTCCGAAGCTGTGCCGCAACTGCCGGTCACCTACCCCGACTATAAAACTTTGAAACGACGCAGCGACGTGCTCGACGAACTGGCCGTGTACTCACAGAACGTAAACCTTCAGGACTCATTGCTGCGGCTTGCAGATATGACCCCGGAACAACGCGACGCTGTAATCAACAAAATCATAGAGGACCTGAAACAGAAAGAGCGTGAAGAAGCCGAAGCAGCCCGACGCGAAGAATATCTTGCCCAGCAGGCCGCCAACGGCAACCAGCTCAATCAGGACAACGCGCCGAACTCATTCACAATCAACGCCGACAATTCATGGTACTTCTACAACACAGCCACCCGCAATGCCGGTAAGACCGAATTCCAGAAAAGATGGGGTTCACGAAAACTCGAGGACGACTGGCGCCGCCGCAACAAGGCCACATTCAACACCTCCGATTTCGACTCCCCGGATGCCGACGGGGAAGATGGCAGCGAAGACGATGCCGACAGCCAAAACAGCGAAAAGCCTGAAGACAATCTTTCCGACGAGGAACGCGAAAAACTCGAACACGCTTCCGACCCGCATTATCCTGAATATTATCTCGCACAGATACCACAGAGCGACGAGGAACGGCAGACTGCCCACGACGTGATACAGGAAGGACTGTATAACATGGGCGTTATCCTGAAAGACAAACTCGAGGATTTCGATGCGGCAGGCGACGAATTCAACCGTCTGCTTTCCGATTATCCTGACAATGTCTATCGCCTTGATACATATTACAATCTGTATCTGATGTACATGCGTATGGGCGACGCGCTTTCTGCGGAAAAATACAGGGACCTGATTCTTTCCGACTTCCCGGAGTCGAGCTACGGCATGGCCTTGCGCGATCCGAAATATCTTGACAACCTGCGCGACATGGACCGCGTGCAGCAGGAACTGTACGACCGCACATATCAGGCTTATCTTGAAAACCGCAATGCCGAAGTACACCGCGGATACGAGGAAATGGAGTCGCGTTATCCGCTTAGCAAAATCATGCCCAAATTCATGTTCCTCCACGCCCTGGCTCTTGTCACCGAAAAGAAAACGGAGGACTTCAACGCCGTACTGCGACAGTTGCTCGAGCGCTACCCCGACACGGATATCACACCTATAGCATCGGCTTGGCTCAAAGGCATGGCACAAGGCCGCGAGCTTCAGACAGCCCAATCGGGGAACCTGCGAGGCATGATATGGGACATGCGACTGACAAACGACACAACCGCCACTGCCGACGGACTCGGTCCCGCTGTATTCGACCTCAATCCGGATACCCGCCAGTTGCTGGTATTCACATTCGCAACCGACGAGATACCGACAAATCTGCTGCTCTACGAAATCGCACGCCATAACTTCGGCTCGTTTGTCGTAAAGGACTTCGACCTTGAACAGATGAACTTCGGGCGTCTGGGCATGATAGTCGTACGCGGATTCGAGAATCTCGACGAACTCAACCACTACCGCCGGGTAATGGCAGACTCGCCGGACTTCAAGTTGTTCCCCGGCGTCAAACCGATAGCCATAAGCGCCGCCAACTTCGACAAATTACTTTCAGAAGGACGTTCTTTCGACGAATATTTCCATTATCTCGAAGAACAGAACTATATAGATGCACAAGCCGACTTGCTCCAGCCTGAGGAAGTCGAAACGCTCTCGGAAGCCGACGAAGCCGAAACGCCTCCTGAAGTCAATGGAGCCGAAGCGGAAACCGTTACGGAAGAACAGCCTACGGAACCCGCCTTGGAAGAGCCGGCAACAAAACAGGAAAACCCGACAAATCAGCCTGATACGACCAATCAGGCTCCCAAGAACATAACTCCCGCAGAAAAACCGGAAAACGACCCCGCGCTAATGGGCAGCGAGGGCGACGACCCGCTTTTCGATGACGACTGAACAACAATATGACCGAAAACAGAAACATACTTTGGGCCGACGACGAAATCGACCTTCTCAAACCACACATAATGTTCCTGAGGAACAAAGGATATGAGGTGACAACGGCCAACAACGGCCGCGACGCCCTCGACATAGCCTCGAGCCGACGCTTCGACCTTATCATACTTGACGAGAACATGCCAGGCCTGACCGGTCTTGAAACCCTGTCGATGATAAAACAGCGGCAGCCGCATGTGCCTGTCATAATGATAACGAAGAGCGAAGAGGAAAACATCATGGACCAGGCTGTAGGAAGCAAGATCGCAGACTACCTTATCAAGCCTGTGAACCCGAACCAGATTCTTATAGCCATAAAGAAACATCTGCACAGCGAACGGCTGGTATCGGAACAGACTTCGCGTGACTATCGTCAGGATTTTGCAACAATCAGTTCACTGATTAACAGCGCGTCCACTCTGGAAGACTGGCAAAGCCTCTACGAACGTCTGGTATTCCGCGAACTCGAACTGGCATCAGCCGACACCAACATGGATGAAATGCTCGCCATGCAGAAAGACGAAGCCAATTCGGAATTCGGAAAATGGGTGCGACGCAACTACGAGGACTGGGTGACATCCAACGATACAAGCGTACGCCCTCTGATGAGTCCGGATATCTTTCCACGGAAAGTATTCCCCTTGCTTGACAAAGGAGAAAAAGTATTCTTTATTCTTATCGACAATTTCAGGCTCGACCAATGGCGCACTGTCAAGCCTCTGCTGGCCGAATACTTCACATTCGACGAACAACTCTATACATCCATACTCCCGACAGCCACCCAGTATGCCCGCAATGCCATTTTTTCAGGCCTTATGCCCGTCGACATCGAACGCATGTTCCCCGAGCTATGGGTAGACGAGGAATCGGACGAAGGCAAAAATCTGAACGAATCGCCGCTGATAGCCACACAATTCGAACGCCACCGCCGACGTTGCACATTCTCCTACAACAAAATCAACGACAGCAGCGCCGGCGAACGCCTGCTGAAGGAATTCGACCGCCTCGAGTCCAACGACCTCAATGTCATAATATTCAACTTCGTCGACATGCTCTCCCATGCACGTACCGAATCAAAAATGATACGTGAACTGGCATCGACGAACGCCGCCTACCGCTCTCTGACCGAATCTTGGTTCCGCCATACGACAGTGCTCGACATTTTCCGCCGTATAGCGTCACGAGGCTACAAGATAGTCCTCACCACCGACCACGGAACCATACGTGTCGACAAGCCCATAAAGGTCGTAGGCGACAAGAACACCAACACGAACCTGCGTTACAAGCTTGGCAAGAACCTTGCCTATAACCCGAAACAGGTCTACGAAATCAAGCATCCGGCACGCTTCGGCCTGCCCTCGCCTAATGTGTCGACGACATATATCTTTGCATGCCGCGACGAATTCTTCGCCTACCCGAACAACTACAACTATTACGTGCAATACTATACAGGCACATTCCAGCACGGCGGAATATCAATGGAAGAAATGCTTATTCCGCTGATCACACTAAGCCCGAAACAATAATTCATATCATATATAGACAAATGAAAACCATTCAGATAGCATCTACAGCCGACCTCGACCGAGCCGCCCGCGAATTCGCAGGACTTATGGGCGACAACACCGTATTCGCATTCTACGGCGACATGGGAGCAGGAAAGACAACTTTCATCAACGCACTTTCAAAAGCTCTCGGCGTTGAAAGCGACGACACAGCCTCCCCAACATTCGCACTTATCAACGAATACCGCTCCGATACGACGGCGGAACTTATCTACCATTTTGATTTCTATCGCATAGAAGACCTTGAAGAAGCACTCGATCTGGGCATCGAGGATTATTTCGATTCCGGCGCCATATGCCTTATCGAATGGCCTGAACGCATAGCCCCGATACTGCCGGCCGATACTGTCAGCGTTCGTATAACGGTCAACGACGACGACACCCGCACTCTTACCGTCAGCGAATGAAGCCTACATTCATACGCCTCGACACCTGCTCTTCAACAAACTCCGAACTCGCCGCAATCGCCGACAGCATGCCGGCGGGAACCGTCGTGAGTTGTCGCGAACAAAGCGCCGGGCGCGGACAACGCGGCAACAGCTGGGAAGCCGAACCCGGTCGCAACCTTACCTTTTCCATACTTTTGCGACCGCAGCTAATCGACGCATCCCGTCAGTTCGAACTGTCGATGATCGTATCGCTGGCTATTGTCCGGAGCCTTGATTCAATTCTAGCGCAATCCGGCTGCAAGGAACGATGCACCGTCAAGTGGCCGAACGACATATACATAGGCGACCGGAAAGTCTGCGGCATATTAATCGAGAACGCACTGTCGGGACTCTCGATCGACAGGTCTATCGCAGGAATAGGTATCAACGTCAATCAGCTTGTCTTTCGGTCGGACGCGCCGAATCCGGTGTCACTGATTCATCTGACCGGTATTGAAATATCTGTCGGTGAAATGCTCGAAACAGTCGCAGAGTCCATAATGGAAGATCTCGCGGCCTACGAATCGGCTCCTTGTCCCGCCGGCCTTTCGAAATCTTACCGTTCACGGCTCTGGCGTGGCGACGGACTTCCTCACCCGTTCACCGATGCTGCCACAGGCTCCCGTTTCGATGCCGTCATCTCCGATGTCGCCGCCGACGGAGTGATAACACTGCGTCCGACCGACGGCAGCCCCGAACGCCGATTCTTTTTCAAGGAGGTGATCTTCAACATCTCTGACTTATAATTCTCTCCCTCGATTCCGTACGATGTCCGAAAAAAACAAAATCACGATAAAAGGCGCACGCGTCAACAATCTAAAAAACGTCGACGTAGAAATTCCACGCAATAAATTTATTGTCATCACCGGCCTTTCAGGTTCGGGAAAATCATCATTGGCCTTCGACACCCTTTATGCCGAAGGTCGACGGCGATATGTGGAAAGTCTGTCGGCCTACGCACGCCAGTTTCTCGGAAAACTGAACAAGCCCGAATGCGACTACATCAAAGGGCTGCCGCCGGCCATAGCCATAGAACAGAAAGTGAACACCCGCAACCCGCGCTCTACCGTCGGAACCTCCACCGAGATCTATGACTATCTGCGGATGCTATTCGGACGCATCGGACGCACTTTCTCGCCGATATCAGGCACACAGGTAAAGAAACACACTGTCGACGACATCATTGCCTTGGCAGCATCGCTGCCCGAAGGCACCCGCATAGCTGTAGCCGCGCCCATAATACTACCCGAAGGACGCACGGCTGCCGAACAGCTCGACATATACATAAAGGAAGGCTATTCCCGCCTCATAAAACCCGACGGACAATTTACCGACATTGCGGACTATACGCCCGCAGACAACGAAAAGTCAATGCCTCTTCTGCTCGTCGACCGCCTGGCTACGGCAACTGACAGCGACGAAGTTTCACGTCTGGCCGAATCATCCGAAACAGCCTTTTTCGAAGGACACGACGAACTCGTAATCTTCGTCTGGAATTCCGACGGCTCTGTCAGCCGGCATAATTTTTCGAAGCGTTTCGAAGCCGACGGCATCCTATTTCCGGAACCAAGCGAGCAGATGTTCAATTTCAACAATCCCGTCGGGGCATGTCCACAATGCGAAGGATTCGGACGCACTCTCGGCATCTCTGAAGACCTCGTGATTCCCGATCGCTCGCTTTCGGTATTCGAAGACGCTGTCGCTCCTTGGCGCGGGCCGTCCCTATCAAGCTGGAAACGCGATTTCATAGCTGCTGCCGCAAAAAAAACAAAAGAAGGATTTCCCATACACAAAGCCTACAACGAGCTTAGCCCCGCCGAAATCGACTTGCTATGGAACGGCGACGGAGGCAACTGCCGGGGAATTATGGACTTTTTCGGATGGGTTGAGTCGATGCGACACAGCATACAGTACCGTATAATTCTTGCCAAATACCGTGGCAAAACCGTATGCCGCCTCTGCGGAGGCAGCCGTTTGCGTCCCGAAGCCCGCAATGTGCGCGTTGCAGGAAAGACAATCAGCGAACTTGTGAGTATGCCCGTAAGCGGATTACTTGCATGGTTCAACGATATCAGTCTTGACAGCCGCGACACCGCAATCGCAGAGCGACTGCTTCTGGAAATACGCAAACGCCTGACATTCCTTAATGAAGTAGGACTGGGCTATCTCACCCTCGATCGACTCAGCAACAGCCTCTCAGGCGGCGAAAGCCAACGCATAAATCTGGCAACCTCACTCGGCAGCAGCCTTGTAGGCTCTCTATATATTCTCGACGAACCGTCTATCGGTCTGCATTCGCGCGATACAGAACGTCTTATCGGAGTGCTGCGCAAACTCCAGAAACTCGGCAATACCGTAGTAGTCGTAGAGCACGACGAGGAAATAATGCGGGCCGCAGATTATATCATCGACGTCGGTCCGGCAGCAGGACGCCTCGGCGGAGAAATTGTATACCAGGGAGAAGTAGACTCGCTTAAATCAGCGACAGAAAGCTACACTCTCGGATATCTTAGCGGAAAACTTAACATCCCAGTTCCGAAAATACGACGCCGCTACCGCGACTACATCCGTGTGAACGGTGCTACGGAACACAATCTCAAGAACGTAACCGTAGATTTCCCGCTCGGCGTGATGACAGTTGTGACCGGTGTCAGCGGTTCCGGCAAATCGACCCTTGTCCGTGATATTTTCTATAGATCGCTCAACCGCGAGATAAAAGGCGAAGGCGACGCCCCCGGCCAATTCAAAGGGCTTAGCGGCGACCTGCGAAAGATATCCGACATCGTCTTTGTAGACCAGAATCCGATAGGCCGTTCGTCACGTTCAAATCCGGCTACCTACCTGAAAGCATACGACGAAATACGCGCTCTTTTCGCCGACCAACAGATCTCAAAGCAGATGGGATTCACGCCCGCGACATTTTCGTTCAACACGGAAGGCGGCCGGTGCGAGAACTGCAAAGGCGAAGGATTCATTACCATAGAAATGCAATTCCTTGCCGACGTCACCGTAGAATGCGAGGCATGCCATGGCAAACGCTTCAAACGCGACGTCCTGGACGTGCGCTACCGCGACCGTAACATCTACGATATTCTCGAGATGACAGTCGACGAAGCCATCGATTTTTTCAGCGAAGAAACCGGCAACACCACCTGTCAGCGCATCGTACGACGCCTGAAACCGCTTCACGACGTAGGCCTTGGATATATAAAGCTCGGCCAGTCGTCATCCTCGCTTTCGGGTGGCGAAAACCAGCGCGTGAAACTCGCCTACTTCATCAGCCGCGAGAATTCCGAACCCACTATGTTCATTTTCGACGAACCTACCACGGGCCTACATTTCCACGACATACATCTGCTGCTCGCTTCTTTCGACCGGCTGATAGCCATGGGGCACACTCTTGTGATCGTAGAACACAATACGGATGTGATAAAATGCGCTGACCACGTGATCGACCTCGGGCCGGAAGGCGGCGATGCCGGCGGTATGATAATAGCGACGGGAACACCCGAGCAAATTGCCGGATGCCCCCGTAGTGCGACAGGCCGTTATCTTGCGGAAAAGCTGCGCTGAGCGACAGTACGTTCAGCGCAGACGGTCATAGCTGCTCAATAGCTTGCGGTCGCGCCCCATGAAGCGATAGGCGAAAAGCGCGAGCACAAGCACCACGACAAGCAGCATGATGCCGCCGAGCAGCACAGGCTGCGCGTCGGGCATACCTACATACAGTACAAAACATCCTGCAACTATCGATGAAGCTATAAGCACTATCGACAGGAGTGTGACTGTCATCTGGCGGCGAAGATTTTTAAACATGAATATGGCCAGAAAAAGCAACAAGGCGATGGTCACATTCAGAATCATGAATACGGGAGCATCCTTCACAAAAAGCTGTGTCGGAGCTGCGGCAAGATTTTCCGTTTCAGGAATAGTGGCAAAAGGCGTAAGACAAAATACACACATCAGAGCCACCGCAATAAGGAGCAGAAGTGTCTGCCAGCGTTGGATTACCATTTGGATTACAGTTTTATATTGGTTTTCAAATATTATATAAGGAGTTGAACGCAGCGGAATCATCATAGCGCACGGCATCGGCAAAAGCCGTAAGCAGAGCATCGCCGCCTGCCGGATTCATAAGTTCAAGAAGAGGCATAATCCGTTCAAGAGCCTGTTCCGGGGTCAAAGCTCCCACAGCGCAAGCACGCCGGACGCCTGCGACAGCCGCTCCGAAATCGCAACGGGCCAGGCTGAGGGCGGAAGCTTGCAGACATGTATCCGCATCGACATGCGAAGCCATCATCCGGTCAAGCAAAAAAGCGGCATCATCAATATGTCCGGCTATCAGGCGATAGCGTACGAGCATACTATCATCTTTGCCCGGATCGACATAAGCCAGTTTTTCATAAAGCGCAAGGCTGAGCGACGGATCAGAGTCGCCGGTCAACATAGCCAATGAGCGCAACATTCCCACATCGTCAGGATGAGCGGCCGTCAGAATTTCAAGCAGTTCTTTCGCCCTCGCTTCCGATTCCGGTCCTCCCTTTGCCAGATGGCATGCCACAAGACGCTGCATAAGCCAGTCGCCGGCATTGATATCAAAAGCACGTTCATAGAAAGCTATGGCGCGGTCCGTCTTGCCTGCTCGTTCAAAAGCGTATCCGACACGTTCAAGCGTATGGGCGTCGGGGCTGAAACCCGGAGCATCGGCAAAAACGGCAGCTGCCTCCGGCAGCTCCTTTTCAATGCAGAATGTCAAGGCTTCGTCGGCAAGTCCCGGCGTAAGGAAAAACGGTCGGAGCGCATCGATGCCGAACGGATTCAGGCGTTCTGTATCAAACGGATTGACAAACTCGTTCTTCCTCCGGAAAAGCATAAAAAAGCGATAGAGGTTGCGCACATAGTTATTGACGGCATCCTGACGCAGTCCGGACTCGCTGCGGTCCGCTTTTATAGCCCCTGCTGCATCGCTTATGCTCTGATAATGTTCACCGAGGTTGAACATCGGGCTATCAGGACGTTGTCCGGCCGCAGCCAGAGCCATTATCATGGCAAATTTATCGCTGTCGCAGAAAAACGGAACCGATGCAAAAGCCTCGGCAGTCATGGCTCCGTCGCCGTCGACCATATCGCTTAAAGCGCTGTGATCGGTATGAAAAGGCCTGAACCAATTTGCCACATCATGAAAAAACGGGAATGAACGCATTCCGGCAAACGCATTCATATATACGTCAGCGCCTCCGGCCTGCATCTCGTTGAATTCCCTGAGTTTGTCGAAGATTCCCGACTTATGCAGCTTTTCCTCCCACTCCGGATTAGCGGAAGCCTTGAAAGGATCGGCAGCGTCAATGCCAAGCTCATCCATAAGTTTACGTCCCTGAGCCATCATGCCGGGCATTATGTCACGGCTTATCTTACGGGACACATCACCAGTGGAGCATGCACGCAGAAGTTCAAGAACAGTAGTCGTAAGATCGTCGTAAAAATACTTTGACGATGACAACGCTTCGAATACTTCTGAAAAATCGGCGGAATGGCGGCCCGTACCGCCGTGGATGAACGCGCCGAGCACCAGACCGGTAAGGGCCGCGACCGACAGGCGACACTCGTCCGAGGAGTACACACGTGCGAGCAAGTCGACGCGCCTGCGGTCGAACGCAGCAAGCAGTCCGAGTGTCACGGCTCCGAGCCACATCTCTCGGTCGGTCGCAGGAAGCCCGGTATCAGTCAGCATATCCGACAATGTTTCGGCGTCGGATTCCGAGAAAGGATGCCCGACCCATATACGGTTGAAAATATCACGGCTTATACGTTCAAGGCTCTCGCGGCGGCGCGTGTCAAGCAACGCTTCACTATCAAGCCGCAGATCCTGAAGTTCGGTCAGATAATCGACAGTCAATGTGCCAAGGTTTTCCTCCGGACGCATGCTGAAGTAGCGCAAAAGCGAAAAGTAAATTTTCGATGATGTCTGCGCCTCGGCTTCGCGCGCCATGGAGTTGACCAACGCCACCGCACGACTGCGTATATCGGTAAAATCATCATCGTCGATCCTGCTGCCTTTCCGGCCGATCAGGAACGACAACATATAGAAATAACGCTGTTCAAGCCGGCCTGTTTCCGCAAGGCGACGTTCGAGCTTATGCTCGGAAGCAAATCCGCGCATAAGTGCGAAAAGTCCGTTAAGGCTTTTTCCGGCAAGTTGAGTGCGGCATTGGTTCTTGAATTCTTTAACTGTCATATTTCGGTTCTGCCTCGCATTGTCGCGCTGCCTTAGTTGTAATGCAAAAATTATGCCAAAGGTTCATCTGCGGCATCAAGCAAAATCCGCCTCAGCACTTGCGACAGATTATCGGTGACTGCTATAATACATCTGCCGTCGGACAGACGCACGTAAGTATGTCCCGCACGTTCCGTAACATCGCGTATGCTGCCTGCGGCGATATGCTCCGAATCGACGGGCTGCAATGCGTCATGGTCATAATATATAATATCGAATCCGTCGGTTCCGACGGATTCATGCCAGCATTGCGGCGCACACGCACGTAGCGCATCAGGCGACGAAACCATAAGAAGCCAGCCGAAACCGAGTACAAAAGGGTAAACGATAAACGAAAATATCAGAGCCACCAAGGCGAAACGCAAGTCACCGCCGCCACGCAAACCGAAATAGGCCAGAAGCAGGTATATCGCTATGCCTATCCACACGTAGCTCGCCAGCAGCCGTCGGGTAATGACGGCTGCATGGCGCGCCGGAACGATGCGGAAAATGCCCTTGTCTTCAGTTGTATCGGCCATAGGGAGTATTTCCGTTTATGTATATTATTCGGTCAATCAATATGATTGTCGCGTACGCCGACGTTTTTTTCTTTAGCTATTCCGTCGCGTATCAGCAATGCGTCAATGGTCGGATCCTGACCGCGGAAACGGCGGTACAGCTCAGCCGGATGTTCGGTTCCGCCGCGTGAAAGCACGTTGCGACGGAAACTTTCAGCCGTGACAGGATCAAAAATACCGTGTTCCTTGAAGAATGCGAACGCATCGGCATCAAGCACTTCAGCCCATTTATAGCTGTAGTAGCCTGCGGCATAACCGCCGGAGAATATGTGACTGAATGTCGTAGAAGTCATAGTCCCGTCTACATCCGGGAAGATGCGAACGCTTTCGGTAGCGGCACGCTCGAAAGCGACAGGATCAGCAACCGGAGCCTTGACGGTATGCCAGCCCATATCGAGATATCCGAAACCGAGCTGACGCATACACTGGTAAGCGGCACCATAGCGCGACGATGCGACAAGACGGTCTACCAGTTCCTGTGGAATGGATTCTCCTGTCTTGTAGTGACGTGCAAAACCGTCGAGGAATTCTTTTTCAGTCAGATAGTTTTCATTGAACTGTGACGGCAGTTCGACAAAATCGCGATATACGCCTGTACCCGACATCGAAGCATATTTGGTATCGGCAAGAAGTCCGTGGAGGGCATGTCCGAACTCATGCAGGAATGTTTCGACTTCATACGGAGTCAGCAGCGAGGGCTTGTCGGCTGTCGGTTTGGTGAAATTCATCACAATGGTGACAAGCGGACGCGTATTCACACCTTCGGCCGATATTGACTGGTCGCGGAATCCTGTCATCCATGCTCCGGGACGCTTCGACGCACGGGGGAAGAAATCCGTATATATGACACCTATGAAACGGCCGTCGGCATCGCTTACATCAAAAGCCTTGACGTCGGGATGATATACCTCTATATCGGGATTTTCTTTGAAATTCAGGCCATAGAGTTTGGTGGCTAGACCGAAAACACCTTTTATAGTATTGTTCAGTTCGAAATATGGGCGCAACTCTTCCTCGTCGAATGAATATTTTGAGGCTTTGAGTTTATTGGAATAGTAGGAATAATCCCAGGGATTGATTGTCACGGGATGTCCTTCGATTTCCGATGCAAAAGCTGCAAGCTCGGCCATCTCGGCATCAAGAGCGGGACGATAGGCATCACGCAGGCGGTCGAGCAAGTCATAGACTGCTTCCGGTTTTTCGGCCATGGTACGACGCAAGCTATGGCTGGCATAGTCGGGCGCACCAAGCAGAGCGGCAATCCTGCGACGCAATTCGGCAATCTTGCCTATATTCTCTATGTTTGAATATTCACCCTTGGTATTTCTCGAACAATAGAGGCGGTACATGCGCTCGCGCAGGTCGGGACGTGCGGAATATTTCATGAACGCCATGTAGACCGGCTGGTCAAGAGTAAACAGATATTCGCCTTCGCGCCCCTTGGCCTTGGCGGCCTCGGCTGCTGCCACTACAGAGCTTTCTGGAAGCCCGGCAAGATCGTCGGCTGTAAGATAGACTTCGTATGTATTCAGTTCGCGGAGAACATTCTGCCCGAATGCTGTGGTCAAAGCCGAAAGTTCGCTCTGCAGCTTGCGGAATTCCTCGCGGTCCTTGCCCTGAAGATTGGCGCCTGACAGGGCGAAAGAATCGTAGGTCTTCTGCAGAAGCATGGAATCCTCGGGATCGAGATTATAAAGGTCGCGGTGTTCATAGACGTATTTGACACGCTTCCAAAGTTCCTCGTTGAGAACTATGGAGGTGGAATAGTCGCTCAGTTTCTGTGATGCGCGCATGGATATCTCCATCATTTCATCGTTGCTGTCAGCCGAAAGCAGCGGAAAGAATACGTTCAATACCCTGTTGAGATCTTCGCCCGTATTTTCAAGAGCTACGATAGTATTCTCGAAATCAGGCATCGAACGCTGACGTGTGATTGCGTCGATTTCCTGACGTGCAATTTCAATTCCGCGGTCAATCGCGGCTTCCCAATGGCTGTCGTTTATTTTAGAGAACGGAGCGGTGCCATGGACGCCCGTAAACTCCTTAAACAGCGGATTGGCGGTTTGCTCCGCCACGGTTGTAGTCTGTGCCATAATTGCGCCTGAGCATAGGCTCAGAAAAGTAAAGATTGCGATTATTGATTTTTTCATGTCTGTTTTTTAATACCATATCCGGTAATTTTTACAAAAATACGGATTTTATTTCATTCCGCACTCGTGATAAATTAGTAAATTTACCGCGTTTTTTGTTAATTAAGAAAAATACAGACGTAGGAAAGATGATTATAGCATCACAGAAACGCAAAGAAAACATAGCTGAATATCTGCTCTACATGTGGCAGATAGAAGATATAATACGCGCCAACAGGCTCGACCTTGACCAAATCGGACGAAACGTAATAAGCCGTTTCCCCGGACTCGACGAAACTTCTGTCAAACAGATGTCGGAGTGGTACGAATCGCTTATCGACATGATGCGTCGCGAAGAAGTGACAGAAAAAGGCCACCTTCAGATGAATGTGAATATCATAGGGCAACTGGCACAGCTTAACAATCAGATCCTTGCCGACCCACGTCCTCGTTTCGACGCCTATCGAGCCGAATTCTACCGCACACTGCCCTACATCGTCGAACTGCGCGGCAAAGCGGGCGAAAACAAAGCGGGCGAAATAGAAACCTGTTTCAACGCCCTCTATGGCGTGCTGCTCCTGCGCCTGCAAAATAAAGAAATATCACCCGACACACAAGCCGCCATAACACAGATAAGCAAATTCACGGCTCTGCTGGCCAAATGTTTCCATCTCGACGAAGATGACCGCTTGTTCTCCGACGAGGAAACGGAGAACAAGCAGCCGCAGGAATAGTATCCGCATTATATGTGGCCGAATGTCAGTTCCGGCGCAAAGTATAGTCGCGGTCAGAGATTTCACATGTCATCATGTCGGCATGATGAATCTTAATATCTGAAATCGAAGTGTACTTATAAAATTCGCTGCGTACGGCGCGTGCTATTTCCACACGCCATTTCGAAACTGTCGCCTCAGTCAAAGAATCGAGTCGCGGTTGCTGCAAGCCCGTCAGGACATTCTGTGAAAATGTCACTCCGGCCGGATCAATATCCACTTTCATACTCGACGGATCGAGTGTTACCACGACATCATCATCTTCGCCTTTCTCGAAAGTATAACGTCCGGAAATAGACGCGGTAGCAGCGACACTTACTTCATAAGGCATGTCAATTCCACCTTGAACCGCCTCTACAGGTTGAGTGACGTCGATAAGAGCGCTGAGATTAAGCGGATGTGTGGCATTTGCCTTATCCTGTACGCCGAAATCGACTGTGACAGTCGCCAACGCGTCGGCCGCATCAGGCACTCCGTCAAGACGGACGGGAGGTGCGGTCCAGGCACCTGCGATTTTTTCATTGCGCGAACATGATACCGCGACAGATACAGAAATAAGAATGCCTATGGCAAGCAGAAAAGAAGAGGTAAGATACTTCATTGTCCTGAATGTTTTATAAAGTCTGTTAACTGTCTATAAAACACATCAGGAAAGACAAAAGTTCGTTCAACCTCGCGACTTGTTCCTTTCCGGCAAAGCCGATTCGACGGCTCGGAACGATTTGTCCATAAGCGCCGGAAGATCGTGGGTTCCGTCGGCAGAAGCCGGTATTGGCTTGTGAATAGTAAGGATGATATGTCCAGGACGAGGCAACGACGCCCCGCGCGGCATGACATCATAAGCGCCGTCGATTGTAATCGGAACCACCGGCAGACCGAATTCCGTAGCCAGAATAAAAGCTCCGCGGCGAAAACGATGCAGGCGCCCGTCGAGCGCACGCGCTCCTTCGGGAAATACGACAACGGACATACCACCCGAGAGCTGACGCTCGGCCGTAGCCATAGTCCGGCGCGTGGCTGCCGGCGTAGAATTATCAACATATATATGTCCCGACACCCGACAGCTGTATCCGACGAAAGGTATCTTTTCAAGACTTTTCTTCATCATCCAGCGGAAATTATGTCCGAGATAGCCGTAAATTGAAAAAATATCGTATGCTCCCTGATGATTGGCCACAAAGACATAGGATGTGCCCCGGTCTATATTCTCACGCCCCCGTACGGTTACGCGCACCAAAGTCAGCGCACAGAAAACACGTGCCCAGATTTTTCCCGGCCAGTAACCGAACATACGCCCCATGCCTAAAGCACTTCCGGCTATGGTTATGGTAGCTGCTATAATTGTCGCTACAGCGAGAAGAGGTATAGCGATAATAAACTGATATATGCGGTAGAAAAACATTTTCATATCCGAACCCGTTTTTTTGATTTTGCCGCGAATTTACACAAATCCGCGCTTTCAGGCAATAGGCGTATGAATCATAGCCGATAAACATTCATGGCTGTTTTTATGTTAATCTGCTAAAAACTTGTACAATCACAAATAAAAGAAAATATGAAAACAATCCAAATCGCGCTGATAGCATTAGCAACAGCCGGCGCCGCAATGAATGCCGACGCCCAATATATTCCGAACGGCGGAATGCCGGGTATAGCCGTAGCAGGCTCCGTCGATTCCTCTATGCTTCCCGACGGCATACGTACTTTCCTCGAAAAGAATTATCCCGGAGTCGGGATCGTGAAATCCGAACGCGAATTCGAAAGCGGGAGATATGAAATAGATCTTGCCAACGGAGTCGACATGGACTTCAGTTCCACCGGAAAAATCGATGAGATAAGCGCGCCCGACAACACCGCACTACCCGAAGCCATCGTACGCAATATCCTTCCCCGCGCTACAATCGACCATCTCCACAAAAACGGATATCTCGGTTCTGTCAATGAAATCGACATCCGCGACAAAGGCGGATACAAGGTACAACTTGTCAAACAACAGCCTGATGAACTGATCTACGACGTCGACGGCATATTCATATCATTCGATGATTGAAGCGTAAGCTAAAATCATCCCGCCACCGGATGGTCGTTAACGCTTTTTTTGCTACCTTTGCGGCAAAGAAAACGAAAACGACAATGGCACCACGCAAACCATCCATTCCCAAAGGAACACGCGACTTCTCGACAGCCGAAATGGCTCGCCGCAATTATATCTTCGACACAATACGCGAAGTATTCGGCCTTTACGGATACCGACAGATTGAAACGCCTGCCATGGAGAATCTCTCCACGCTTATGGGCAAATATGGCGACGAAGGCGACAAACTACTGTTCAAGATACTCAATTCGGGCGATTACCTGCGGGGAACAGACCGCGAGCTTATAGATGCCGGGGATTATGTACACCTGACTCCGCAGATATCCGACAAAGGTCTGCGCTACGACCTGACGGTGCCTTTCGCCCGTTTCGTAGTCCAGCATCGCGAGGAGTTGCAATTGCCGTTCAAACGCTTCCAGATTCAGCCCGTATGGCGTGCCGACCGTCCTCAGAAAGGTCGATATCGCGAATTCTACCAGTGCGACGCCGACGTCGTAGGCAGCGACTCGCTGCTGAACGAAGTTGAGTTACTGCAGATTATCGACCAAGTATTCCGACGCCTGCGCATCCGTGTAGCGATAAAGCTCAACAACCGCAAGGTTCTCGCCGGCATAGCCGAACTGATAGGTGCGCCCGACAAACTGATCGACATAACAGTGGCTATCGACAAAATCGACAAAATCGGCATCGACAAAGTCAATGAAGAATTGTCGGAACGAGGCCTCGGCGACGAAGCTATCGCCGCCTTGCGCCCGATTCTTGAAATCAGCGGCAGCCTGACCGAAAGAATCGCCCGGCTCGAAACGTTGCTGGCCGACATCGAAATAGGCCGCCGCGGAGTCGAAGAGCTGCGCGAAGTCACAGAAGCTACCCGCGCCCTCGGACTCGAAGCCGAACTCGACCTTGATGTGTCGCTTGCTCGCGGTCTGAATTACTATACCGGAACAATCATAGAAGTAAAAGCCCTCGACGTCGAAATCGGCAGCATAACCGGCGGCGGACGTTACGACAACCTTACCGGTGTATTCGGGCTTGACGGCATATCGGGAGTAGGCATATCATTCGGAGCCGACCGCATCTACGACGTACTCAACGCTCTGGACCTCTACCCTGAAGCAACGCGTGTGGCCACAGAAGTAATGTTTGTCAACTTCGGAACGGCGGAAGCTTCGGCAGCCCTTGCGGCAGCCAAGCGCATGCGCGCAGCCGGCATATCGGTCGAGGTATATCCTGACAGCGCAAAAATGAAAAAACAGATGGCTTATGCCAACGCTTCATCGATTCCATATGTGGCTATAATCGGCGAATCGGAACTCGCCGAAGAAAAAATCACACTTAAAGAAATGGCAACCGGCTCTCAGGACTTGCTCGGAGTCGACGAAATCATAGCCCGCCTGCGCCCCTGAAAAGCGCAGACGGGTTTTAAACGATAAGATTATCCTCGAAATGGCTCTTTCAGCCTTTCGCAGAACTCGATTTTCTCGTCGTTAGGCCCTACAACTATGAAATACCGTATGCCGTGCTCCCAGAAAGGCAAGTAACTCACCTTGTCCTCAAGCATCTTGAGTCCTAAACCCTTATAGAAGGCAAAGAGGCTGTCTATCCTGCTGACATCAAGAGCCACATGGTCGACGGCTCCGTCACGATGTGTAGCACGGCGATTCTCATAAATCTCCATCACGAGATTTTTCAGCCGCATGAATGTCACACGCTCGTCAGCGGCGGCATTATATGTTTCATACTCCGTTTCAAAACCAAGCGTCCGGTAGAAATCAACGCTTGCCGCAAGATCATCGGTCGGGACACCTACATGTTGCACACCCGTAATTTGAGATTTAATATCCATTTTTCTGTCATTTTTAAGACACGTCCAAATGTACATTATTTTTCCGGATCAACATATACCCTTTTTATTAATAAATCCTGCCTCAATCCGATGAAATTACTGAAAAATATAGCAAAAGGCCTCCTGCTCTTATTTTCACTCGTCATCGCTCAGATTTCGGAAGCGTCAGAGCCTGTCGATTCTCTGGAACTCGAAGAGATTGTAGTCACGGGAAACTCGGCCTCACGGCGCATCAGCAAAATACAGATCGGCGCCGAAAGTCTGGAGTTGGGAAAACTTTCGCAGACTCCGTCGATGTTCGGAGAAGGCGACATCATAAAATCCATCAGTCTGCTGCCGGGCATACGCAGCGAGGGAGAAGGCGCCGGAGGTTTCGAAGTACGAGGAGGCACTGCCGCACAGAACCTGATTCTCGCCGACGGAATGACGCTTTACAATCCCGCCCACGTGATGGGTATATTCTCCACATTCAACGAGGATGCCCTCGCCGCGGCCACTCTCTACAAAGGTCCCATACCGACCCGCTACGGTAATGCCGGCGCATCTGTTCTTGATGTGGCACTCGCACCCGGCGACATGGAACGTTACCACGCCGGAGGAACCATAGGCATACTTGCCGCCAAACTTAAAGCCGAAGGCCCTGTCGTCAAAGAAAAAGCGTCATTCGCAGTGGCGGCCAGACGCTCCTATGTCGACATGTTTCTTAAAATGGTGCCTGAATACCGCGACATAGTGATGAATTTCTACGACGTCAGCGCCAAACTGAGCAGCATACTCTCTGACCGCGACCGCCTTGATATTTGTTTTTTCACCGGACGCGACAATATGGCCATCGACATCATGGGAATGCACTGGGGCAATATCGCCGGCTCCGTAGTATGGCGAACAAGCGCCGGCGACAGATGGAGTTTCGCAAGCACCGCAGCCGCTACATCGTATAGCTCGGAAATGGACATGAATATAATGGCATCAAGCCAGGCTATCGACGAATATATCCACAGTTTCAATTTCAACGAACATATACGGTTTTCATTAAGCGACAAGCATGAGCTGAGTGCCGGACTGCGTTCCGAGGTTCTGAAAATCAAATCAGCCGAATGGACTGTCAACGGAGTGAACGAGAAAGAAACACGCGGAGGATGGCGGAATTCAATATGGCTTGCCTACACCGGCGACATCAACGGACACATAGGCATCGACGGCGGAATAAGATTGACAACTTTTTCGGTCCTCAACGGCTCCGGTTTCAGTTCATTCTTCTCACGATCCGACGATTATCCTGATTTTTCATCAAAGACATACGTGAATGCCGAACCGCGCGTCAGCCTGAGATACAGCCTCAACCGCAACCATAGTCTAAAAGCCGGCTTCGGCATTACGAGTCAGGACACGCACGCTTTGCGTTCCGGCACGACAAGTTTCCCCTCCGACCGCTATGCCCTGTCGAGCAAAAACATAAAACCGGAAAAATGCGTGCAATACTCAGCCGGCTATTCCGGAATGATACACGACGGAGAATGGGAATGGTCGGCCGAAGCATATTATAAAGACATGCACGATGTGTACGACTACAAGGACGGCCTGTCGATGTTCTCCTCCATAAACCTTGAAAGCCTTATACTTGGAGGTAAAGGCCGCAGCTACGGGCTTGAACTTATGCTGCGTAAAAACAGCGGACGGCTGAACGGCTGGATATCATACACCCTGTCAAAGACACAGACTCGAATCCACGGCATAAACGACGGGCTATGGTATGACGCATCGAACGACCGAAGACACAACGCCTCGGTAGTAGCCATATTCAGATTGACGGATCGCTGGAACATATCGGCCACTTGGTCATTCTCTTCCGGACAGGCTCTGACTGTCCCCGACGTAAAATACGAACTCGACGGCGCCACCTGCTACTACTATTCCTCGCGGAACAGCTACCGCACTCCCCCGCCCCATCATCTCGACCTGTCGGCAACATATATACATACAGGCAAAAAAATGGCCTATGAATGGGCTTTCGGAATATACAATCTCTATAACCGCTACAACCCGTACATCATATATTTTGTCGACGACGACACAAAGCCCTCGGGCACAGCGGCCATGCAGCGATCGCTTTACGGAATCGTACCATCGGTTTCCTACACTCTGAAATTCTGACCTATGACTATAAATGATATACGCATATACATTTCTATGATCACCGCAGCCTGCACATTGTGCGCTTGCGAGAAAGAACTCGACTTCCGCTACCACGACATAGCCCCGATAAACGTAATAGAAAGCTATGTTTCTGACGAAGGAATGCAGGCAATCATCACGGAAACAACACCGGTCGACGAGCCGATGAACACGACTCGCATGACAGATGCAAAAGTTGTCATAAGCGACATCGACAACGGAAAGTCATGGCAATTGCAGCCTGACAGTCGTGGAATATACACCTGCAACGAAACCGGCATAGAGAACCACAATTACCTCATTGAGGTTGAGCGTGACGGCAAGTATTTCTCAGCATCGGCAGTCATGCTTCCGCCTACGCGCATAAGTTCTCTCAGCTTCTCCTGGATAAAGATGCCCTACGACTATGTGGCCGCCCTCGAAGTATCGTTCGAAGAAAATCCCTCCAAAGACGGCGAATGCTACTGGGTGCGCATCTACCGCAACGGCGAACCGTATCGCTGGAGTGCGACCGACGACCGTTTTGCCGACGGGAAAGGAACGTTGAGCCTTGTGTTCAGGACAAGCCGGCGCGATATATCGGAAGAGGACGAAAACGAGGTTCTCAGGGAAGGCGACATCGTCAGCGCCGGTGTGACACCCATATCGCACTCAATGTACGAATACCTCGAGGCTCTGACATCGGGAAACAGCAACGGCCCACACATGTTCGAAGGCGACCTGTGCCTGGGATACTTCATTGCCGGCAGCACATCGAAAGCATCCGTTGTCTACGATCCCGAAAATATTCCGTACGACAACTGAACGGCCTTTTATGTTTTTTGGCATAGCGAATTACAAATTCTCGATAATTTCGCGTAAATTTGCCGGATAATACGGATTGCCGCCCGACGGCAGTCTGTATCGACATGTAGAATTATAACACTATCGACACATAAATCAATTATGGCTCAGCAAGAAGACGTATTCAAAAAAATCGTATCACACGCAAAAGAGTACGGTTTTGTTTTTCCTTCAAGTGAAATATACGACGGACTTTCCGCCGTTTATGACTACGGTCAGAACGGTGTGGAACTCAAAAACAACATAAAACGTTACTGGTGGGACTCGATGACGCTGCTCCACGAGAACATCGTCGGCATTGACTCCGCAATCTTCATGCACCCGACAATATGGAAAGCCTCGGGGCACGTCGACGCTTTCAACGACCCCTTGATCGACAACAAGGATTCAAAGAAACGCTACCGCGCCGACGTTCTGATCGAAGACCATCTCGCCAAAATCGATGACAAAATCGAGAAAGAGGTGGCAAAAGCGGCAAAACGCTTTGGCGAAAGCTTCGATGAAGCGATGTTCCGCCAGACCAATCCCCGCGTACTTGAACATGCCGCCAAGCGACAGGCCATCCACGAACGCTTCGCCAACGCAATGAACGCCAACGACCTGGCCGAACTCCGCCAGATCATAGTCGACGAAGAAATCGTATGCCCCATATCAGGTACAAAGAACTGGACCGACGTACGCCAGTTCAATCTTATGTTCAGCACCGAAATGGGTTCCACCGCCGACGGAGCAATGACCGTCTATCTGCGTCCCGAAACCGCACAGGGTATATTCGTCAACTACCTCAACGTGCAGAAAACCGGCCGTATGCGCATTCCTTTCGGCATCGCACAGATAGGCAAGGCGTTCCGTAACGAAATCGTGGCCCGTCAGTTCATCTTCCGCATGCGCGAGTTCGAACAGATGGAAATGCAGTTCTTCGTGCGTCCCGGCGAAGAACTGAAATGGTTCGCACAGTGGAAAGAATGGCGATTGAAATGGCACAAGGCACTCGGACTCGGCGACGAAAAGTACCGCTACCACGACCACGACAAACTCGCTCACTATGCCAACGCCGCCACCGACATCGAATTCCAGATGCCTTTCGGCTTCAAGGAAGTGGAAGGAATACATTCGCGTACGAACTTCGACCTCTCGCAACACGAGAAATTCTCCGGCAAGAAAATACAGTACTTCGACCCCGAACTCAACGAAAGCTACGTGCCTTACGTCATCGAAACATCAATCGGCGTCGACCGCATGTTCCTTAGCGTACTCTGCTCTTCCTACGAAGAACAGGCTCTCGAAGGCGGCGATTCCCGCGTAGTACTCCACCTTCCCGCCGCACTGGCTCCCGTGAAATGCGCCGTAATGCCATTGGTCCGCAAGGACGGCCTGCCGGAAAAAGCCCGCGAAATTGTCGACGAACTGAAGTTCGACTTTGCCACACACTACGAAGAAAAAGACTCGATCGGCAAGCGCTACCGCCGTCAGGATGCAATCGGCACACCATTCTGCATCACCGTCGACCATCAGACTCTTGAGGACAACACCGTGACATTGCGCGAACGCGACTCAATGGAGCAGACACGTGTGGCCGTCGCCGACCTCCATCGTCTGATACATGACCGTGTAAGCCTCACCTCTCTGCTGCGCAAGCTCAGATAAACTTATAAAATCTCCCCTCCGCACAACCTAAAAAGTAGAAATTTATGAAAAAGTACATCGCCATCGCCGTTGTAATCGTCCTTGCCCTGACTCTTTTCTTCAATGGCAAGTCGACCTACAACTCATTGGTAACCCTTGATCAGGAAGTAGAGCAGTCTTGGGCAAAAGTAGAAGTACAGTACCAGCGTCGCTTCGACCTTATACCCAACCTCAGGGCTACCGTAATGGGATATGCCAAACATGAAAGCCGGACATACGAAAATGTGACCCGTGCCCGTGCCGGCCTTACAACAGCCTACGACAATGCCCGCTCACTCGAAGGCACAAGCCCTGAAGCCGGAGCCGAATTCGAACGCTACAATCAGGCCCAGTCCGATCTCAACCGTGCTTTCAACGTCTATGTCAATGCCGTACGCGAGGCATATCCCGATCTCAAGGCCGACCAGCAGTTCCTCAATCTGCAGGCACAGCTCGAAGGCACCGAAAACCGCATTGCCACTGAACGCGGACGCTATACCGAAGCCGTAACCGCCTACAATCTGCGGGTGAAACGCTTCCCGGCCAACATCTGGGCTTCAATATTCGGATTTGACGCAAAACAGCAATTCAAAGCCGATACCGAAGCTGCAAAAGCTCCGAAAATCGACTTCAACGAATTATAAATGAAAAAAATATTCCTGTTCATAGCCGCCGCAGCAATAATCCTCGGCGCATGCACCAAGGACGAAGAAACGACCTGGGAAAAGTACCGCGACTGGAGGGAAACCAACAACGCCTGGCTCGAAGAGATGCAGGCAAAAAAGAATCCCGACGGGACTGACTATTATAAGGTACTCATACCGGAATGGAACCCCGGCTCTTTCGTTCTCATCCACTACATCAACGATAGGAAAGAAACCGAAGGCAACCTCTCGCCGCTATACACCAGCACATGCGACACCCGTTACACAGTGCGGCTTTACAACGGGACAGGAGTTGACAGTTCGCTGAATATTTCCGCCGACGGAATCTACCAATCACGCGTAAATTCCAATGTACAAGGATGGGCAATCGCCCTGCAGGACATGCGTTGCGGCGACACGGCACAAGTCATAATGCCTTACGGCGTGGCCTACGGCGCACAGAGTTCCAACGCTATCCCGCCCTACTCCAACCTTCAGTTCAACATACGCCTCGTCGACATTCCGTATTACGAGGCAACTCCGTTCTGAAAATCAATAAAAAAATAATGACCTGCTACCGCTCGGCGATAGCAGGTCATTATTTTTTTATATGTATCAGTTATACAGCACCATTCCGGCAGCCATCGGCATGGTAACCGCCCTGAAAGGAAACTCTACCGATGCACTTCCGATAAGCGTCAGTACAACAGCAGCAATGATGAACAACACCTCAAGTACGATTGCCGTCACCTTTGTCGAACGTGAAGCCGACGGAGCATTGAAAACCACACAACACGAAGTCCACACCAAGGCTATAGCCGGAATCAGGAACACCATGCTCCATGCAATAGTCATCGCCGACACCATCTGCGACGTACGGAACAAGCCTGCCGTTTCAGGAATCACCGCAGTCATGTCGAACACACCATGTGTGGTGAGCAACACAAGCATAGAGATAATCAGGACCACTATACCGACCGATACCACAGAACTTATAAGCCCGACAAAAGCCATCAGGCATTTGCCAAGAACCGAGAAAAAAGTCGAAAAGAAGCCTTCTCGCTCATGCTCTACCGGAACATGCCCGTCATAAGGCGGAGGCGTCTGGAGAACCGTACGCCCTACGGTATCGACATTCACAGGCTGTCCGCGCATCTCAAGAATCTGTCGCGGAGCAACTGCTGCCGGAATAATCATCCATGCAATAAGATAAGCGATAACCCACAGGAACACATAATCAAAGGTAAATATCACACATAAAAACAAAAGCAGACGCATGACGGTCGCATTCCACCCCAGATAAGTCGCCAGACCGCCTATGACACCTCCGAAAACCTTATTCTGCATATTGCGGAACAAACGCTTGCGGCTCGGCAGATTTATGGATATAAAAGGCTTGTCATCGGCCGGCGGCGGTGGCGGAGGCATAGAACCTTCACGCGAAGCGCTCTCTTCCGTATCTGCACCATCAGATGAATGATTCTCGTCAACAGAGTTTTCATCAAGCTCTTCAGGGCGCCCCATTGTTTCAATCACCGAATTCACATCGGGCAACGTTATCACATTGACTCCCCGGCTGAGTTTTTCGCTGAAATGTTCATGGATACGGCTTTCTATATCGTCGACTATCTCCGCACCCTCGTCGCCGGTAAAAGTCGCGCGCAACTGCTTGAGATAGTTCTGAAGCAATGTATAGGCATCCTCGTCTATATAGAAAATCTGACCGTTTATATTTATGGGAAAAGTCTTTTTCATTGTTCGTTTTCTGTCGGTTTGTTTAGCAGGTGGTTCACGGTATGACTTATTTCATTCCATGCATCATTCAGTTGAAGCAGGAAAGTAAGCCCGTAAGGAGTCAGGGAATAGTACTTCCTCGGTGGTCCCGACGGCGACTCCTCCCAGCGGTATGTAAGGATTCCGTCGTTTTTCAGACGTGTCAGAAGCGGATAGAGAGTACCTTCCATCACTATAAGATGGGCGTCTTTCATCCTTGCTATGATTTCCGACGCATAAGCATCTCCCCGTTCCAACAGAAGAAGCACGCAGAATTCAAGCATGCCCTTGCGCATCTGGGATTTCAGGTTCTCGATGTTCATTTTTTTCTTAAATGTGCGGAACGACTGCTAAGAAGTCCGTCCGCCTTTTTTGTTTTTAATAGATTGTTGATTGTAGAGGACTCTTGTTTTTCACTGCAAAAATAAGCACTCGCAAAGTACTATGCAATACAAAGTACTTGAAGATCGGTCGATTTTAACATTATTTACCAATGCCATTCCGGCAATCACCAAAAAAACACGGACTATCTGGCTGACCGTTATCCATATTACTCAAAAACTACGTATCTTTGTACTTTACAAGCGAAATGCACGCGAAAAAGAACCGATGCTCGACAAAATAAGTCAATTCATAATCGACGCCGCAGAAATCCTGTGTGGCTACCCGCTATTCTTCCTGCTGATAGGGGGCGGACTATACCTTTTTCTTTCCTCCGGCATGGTATCGCTCAGGCGACTGCCTGCCGCCGTAAAGGAATTGCGTAAAAAAACCGACGGCACATCGGGACAGATATCATCGGCTCAGGCCCTTGCTTCAGTCGTAGCCGCTACGATAGGACTGGGAAACATAGCCGGTGTTGCAATCGCACTCGTAATGGGAGGGCCGGGCGCAATATTCTGGATGTGGGTAAGCGCCATAGTAGGCATGGCTACCAAGTACCACGAAGGCGTACTGGCAATAATGTACAAAGGACACGATGACATGGGGCGACCCCAGGGCGGCCCGATGCACATAATAGAAAGGGGACTCGGCCCTCGCTGGAAACCGCTGGCACGCTTTTTTGCTATAGCCGGCCTTTTCGGCACTCTATGCATCATGAATGCCAACCAGCTGACCGAAGCCTTCATGACGACATTCACCACACCGGAAGGAATAGCATCCAGCGACATACTCGGCTACGTAGGCTCCGCCACCGGTCTGAGCAACACTTCGGCCTACCGTCTTCTATTCGGATGTGCCATAGCCGCAATTGTAGCCATAGTGATTCTCGGAGGCATAAAACGTATTGCCCGCGTGGCGTCTGTAATGGTGCCATTCATGGTCGGGTTATACTTCATTATGGTGCTCTACATCATCCTCTCCAACCTTGGCGATGTTCCGGCCGTCTTTCAACGCATATTCGCCGAAGCCTTCAACCTCCGCGCCGGATTCGGAGCACTTGCCGGAATAGCCATAATAGGGGCACGGCGTGCCGCTCTGGTCAACGATGCCGGAATAGGCACAGCCTCCATCATGCACGGAGCATCCCGAAACGAAACCCCTGTTCGCGAAGGACTTATTGCCATGCTCGGCCCGAGCATCGACTCCGGCCTTGTGTGCACACTGACCGCCGTAGCCATACTCCTGTGCGGAGATATCAATGTCGAAGGCATAAAAGGACTCGAAGTAGCAATGAAAGCCTTTGCCAACGCCATACCGATGGGCGACATTCTGCTTATGTTCGTCGTCATCTGCTTCGCCATGTCCTCGATGTTCTCCTACTCCTTCTACGGCACCACGTGCGCCAATTACCTCTTCGGAAGCCGAAGAGGACGTTATTATGCCTGGTTTTTCCTTGCATCACTTATAGTGTTCGCCATCGTGCCCATTGAAACGGCGGTAGGCGCCTGCGACCTGTTCTACGCCCTTATGGCCATACCTACAATGATAGCAGTCATATCATTGAGCCATAAAGTACGACGGGCAACCCGCGAATACTTCAGCCGACCCGCTAAAAAAGAATAAAACACATCACCATATGCTACCTTCATTCATCGTTTGGGATATAAACCCAACCATTATCGACAGCTTCATAACCATACGCTGGTACGGACTGATGTTTGCCATCGGTTTCTGGATCGGCTTCAACCTTGTAGCACGGATGTTCCGTCGCGAAGGAGTGCCGGAAAACTGGGTGAGCATTCTGCTCGTCTACGTAGGCATTGCAACAATAGTCGGCGCCCGCCTCGGCCACGTATTTTTCTACCAGTGGGATTACTACTCGCAGCACCCATGGAAAATCCTCGCAACCTGGGAAGGCGGCCTTGCCAGCCACGGCGGAGCCATCGGAATAATAATCGCCGTGATACTCTTCTCCATCTTCACCACAAAACGGAATCCGCTCTGGACATTCGACCGCCTGACCATAGTCATAGCGCTGGTCGGTGGCCTGATCCGACTGGGAAACCTTATGAATTCAGAAATATTCGGACATGCGACCGACCTGCCATGGGGATTCATGTTCGTCCGTTCCGCCGAATGGCAGCAACTATACCCCGGACAGGCCGTACACCCCACACAGATTTATGAAGCACTGACTTACTTCGCTCTTTTCGGGCTTATGTGGTGGATGTACTGGCGGCGCAACTGCGGCGAACGCCCGGGACTGCTGTTCGGAACATTCCTTATAGGCACATTCGGCTCGCGCTTTTTCGTAGAATTCATCAAAAATCCGCAGGTAGCGTTCGAACAAGACATGCTTCTCAACATGGGGCAGCTACTGAGTATTCCGTTCGTTTTGCTTGGCGTATTCCTTATTATATATGCCATGCGCCGGCCACGCATGGCCATCAGCTATCCTGACCGCTGGCCGGAATCCAAAAACTGACACTACCCCAACTGAAATCCTTAAATTCTGGTCCGATGTTCAACATAATTGAAAAAGAGCACTTCTCGGAAAAAGTAGTCAAGCTTGTTGTTGAAGCACCCGAAATAGCCCGCGCACGCAAACCGGGGCATTTCGTTATCGTGCGCACAGGCTCCAAAGGCGAGCGCATTCCTCTGACCATAGCCGATGCCGATCCCGTCGCAGGCACAATAACTCTGGTAGTACAGGCTGTAGGCGACTCTACGCGCCTGCTCTGTGAGCTTTCTGCCGGCGATTCTCTTACAGACCTGGTCGGTCCGCTCGGTCGCTCCACCGAAATACGTCACCACACCGAAGGCGCCGTGGTCTGCTGCGGTGGCGGCGTAGGCGTTGCACCCCTGCTACCTATTATAAAAGCGATGAAAGCTGCCGGAAACAGGGTAATAAGCGTTCTGGCGGCACGTTCCCGCGACCTTATAATTCTTGAAGACGAAGTGCGCGCCCATTCCGACGAAGTGATTATAATGACCGACGACGGATCATACGGCCGCAAAGGACTTGTAACCGCAGGTGTCGAAGAAGTCCTGCAACGCGAAACCGTTGCAGAAGTAGTCACCATAGGCCCCCCCGTGATGATGAAATTCGTGGCATTACTGACCCGTAAATACAATGTGCCGACACTCTGTTCGCTGAACACAATTATGGTCGACGGTACCGGAATGTGCGGGGCATGCCGGGTCAACGTCGGCGGCAAAATGCGATTCGTATGTGTCGACGGGCCGGAATTCGACGCTCACCAGGTCGATTTCGATGAAATGATGATGCGCATGCGCGCCTACGACAAACAAAAACCTTAAACACCTAAGTTCCAACGTCCATGAAACAGAACGACAACGACATACACGCCGCCGACACCCGCGACAGCAGCTGGCGCGCCGAACTGCGTGCAGCAATGCCGGCCAAAGAACGCACGGCAATACCTCGCGCAGCCATGCCCCAGCTCGATCCGGCATACCGCATCACCTGCAACGAAGAAGTAAACCGCGGACTTGATGAGGAACAGGCCGTAGCCGAAGCGACACGTTGCCTCGACTGTCCCGATCCCCAATGCGTAACAGGCTGTCCGGTAAACATAGACATCCCCGGATTCATAAAGAACATACAACGCGGCGAAACACTTGAAGCCGCCGCCATACTAAAACGTACAAGCGCCCTGCCGGCTGTATGCGGCCGTGTCTGTCCTCAGGAAAGGCAATGCGAAAGCCGTTGCATATACAACAAAATGAAACGTCCGCCGGTCGCAATAGGTTATCTCGAACGTTTCGCAGCCGATACCGAACGCCGTGCCCTTGCCGACGGCGCACATCCCGATATAGACAAAGCGGCACCCAACGGCTTGCGCGTGGCCGTGGCCGGGTCAGGACCGTGCGCCCTTTCTTTTGCAGGCGACATGGCCCGACGCGGGTTCGAAGTCGACGTGTTCGAAGCGCTACACGAAATAGGAGGTGTACTCAAATACGGAATCCCTGAATTCCGCCTGCCGAATGCCGTTGTCGATTCCGAGCTAGACAATCTACGGCGCCTCGGCGTACGCTTCCATACCGACATCGTAATCGGCAAGACTCTTTCCTACGACGATCTTATCGAACGCGGCTACAGCGGCCTGTTCGTCGCATCAGGCGCCGGACTGCCACGCTTCATGGGAATCCCCGGAGAGAACTTCATCGGAGTGATGTCGAGCAACGAATACCTCACACGCATCAACCTTATGGGCGCCGGAAGTCCGGACGCGGCAACACCGGTCGCCCGCGGACGCCGCGTGGCCGTGATCGGCGGTGGAAACACAGCTATGGACTCGGTACGCACGGCCCGGCGCATGGGAGCCGAACGGGCTATGATCGTCTACCGCCGAAGCCTGGCGGAGATGCCGGCTCGAATCGAGGAAGTGGAACACGCCAAAGAGGAAGGCGTGGAATTCCTCACTCTCTGCAATCCGGTGGAATACCTCGCCGACGAGAACGGCCGCGTATGCGCCATGCGCGTACAGCGTATGGAACTCGGTCAGCCCGATGCCTCCGGACGCCGTAGTCCCGTACCCATACCCGGAGCTATCGACGAGATTGAAGTCGACGAAGTCATCGTAAGCGTTGGAGTTTCACCGAATCCGCTTATTCCCGACTCAATATCCGGACTCGAAGTGACCAACCGCGGAACAATCGCCGTCGACGGCAATCTGCGCTCGTCCATTCCTCTTATTTTTGCCGGCGGCGACATCGTACGCGGCGGAGCGACGGTAATACTCGCCATGGGCGACGGACGCCGTGCTGCAGCAGCAATGGCCGCACAACTTCTCGAACAAAATAAATGAAATTAACCCACCTGATACTTATAACCGCAGCCTGCGCCTCAATCTGCACAGGCTGCGGATATAACAACAGCAACGACGACACAACGGACAAACTATCCGTTGCAGTCAGCGTCGAACCACAGCGCTACATATTGAATCAACTCCTCGACAGCTCCGAAGTAGCCATAAGCACCCTTATCAATCCGGGAGCAAACCCCGAAACATACGAGCTGATTCCCCGCAAACGCATGGATCTTGAACGCTCCGACATCTACCTCTCAACAGGAGTACTGCCTTTTGAAAAAGCGATAACAACCACACTCTCCATACCTGTCGCCGACAGTTCACGCGGAATCACATTCGTTTACGGAAGCCACGGCGAATCTTGCGGCCACTCTCATGAAGCCGGTTCACATCACCACGACAACGCACCCGATCCGCACATCTGGACATCCGTGGAAAACGTACGCATCATGGCCTCAAACATGGCCACAGCCATTGCCCGCATCCGACCCGAAATGCAGACAATCCTACAAAAGCGTCTGAACACATTCAATATCCGGCTCGATTCAATCGACAGCTCGATACGAAGGCGCCTTGCCCACGCCGACAGCTGCTTCATAATCTGGCACCCTTCGCTTAGCTATTTCGCCCGCGACTACGATCTGGAACAGATTGCCGTCGGATTCGAAAGCAAAGAGATGCCGGCCGGACGACTGCGACAGATAATCGACCACGCCGCCGCAAGCAAGGCATCCGTATTCTTTTTTCAGCAGGAATTCGATTCCCGTCAGGCAAAAGGCGTCAACGACATGCTCGGCTCGCGTTTAGTGGTCATAAACCCACTTTCATCCGACTGGGAAGGACAGATCGACATCATTACAGATGCACTCACACAATCACATAAATAAGCCGCGTATTCTGCCTGACGCACCGCCGGTCATAGAAGTAGAAAAAATAGGAATGCGTCGCGGCGACCGCAACGTACTCACCGATGTCAGCCTCAGCGTCCGCCGAGGTGATTTTCTTGCCATAACCGGACCCAACGGCGGAGGAAAAACGACACTGCTGCGTATAATCCTCGGGCTGTTGCAGCCTACCTCAGGGCACATACGCTACTTCAATCCATCCGGCAAAGAAGGCGACAAACCGGCATTCGGCTACCTGCCCCAGAAAAACGCCGTCGACGCCCACTTTCCCGTCACCGTCAGTGAAGTAATTGCATCCGGACTGCTGACAATGCGCGGCATCGACAACGGCACACGCCGGCACGAGATAGAACGCGTGCTCGAACTTATCGACATGACCGACCTTGCCAACCGCCCGATCGGACACCTTTCAGGCGGACAACTACAACGCGCACTATTCGGCCGTGCAATAATACGGAAACCGGAAATACTGGTCCTCGACGAACCGTTAAGCTACATCGACAAACATTTTGAAGAGCGCCTGTACGACATCATCGACGACATATCGCATAGCGCCACAATACTGCTCGTTTCACACGAAATGTCCGAAATATCAGCAATGGCCAACCGCCACATAATCGTAGACCACACACTCACCGAATGCTGCGCCACCCGCCACTTCATCCCGCCCCAATGCACAGAATGATTGCAGCTCGGCAAAAGCAAATTTTATCACTTGTTTGTCGCTGCAAATCTAAGGTAAATTTGGGTTTGCTGTCGACTTATTCGTATCTTTGCATTTGAATGCGGATTATATCGACCGCATGGTTTGTTAAATTAATTCACAGACAGTGCAATCACAGAAAAATATAGCGGTGCTGGGAGCTACGGGTTCCATAGGAAGCCAGACACTTGATATCATCGCCGCTCACCCCGAACGTTACCGGGCTACAGTGCTGACTGCCGGCACCCGCGTCGACCGTCTTGTGGAACTTGCCCGGAGATTCCGTCCACGCCTTGCAGTAATAGCACGCGATGAACTGTACGGCGAACTGCGCCGCGGGCTTGAAGGAAGCGGTGTGGAATGCGCGGCAGGCTCCGAAGCCTTTGCTGCATGCGTCGAAGCACCGGAGATCGACATGGTTCTCACGGCTACTGTAGGATATTCCGGACTTGAGCCTACAATACGGGCTATCCGCGCAGGACGCGACATAGCCCTCGCCAACAAGGAAACGCTGGTCGTGGCCGGCGAACTTATCACAGGTCTTCTCGCCTCTTCTTCATCGCGCGTATTTCCTGTCGACTCAGAACATTCGGCCATTGCGCAATGCCTCCGCGGCGAGGATCCGGCGACTGTCCGACGACTGATTATCACCGCCTCTGGAGGGCCGTTCCGCACATGGACAGCCGAACGGATGCTCACAGCCCGTGCTGCCGACGCCTTGAATCATCCGAACTGGTCGATGGGCGCAAAAATAACCGTCGATTCAGCGACCATGATGAACAAGGCTTTTGAAATAATAGAAGCTCGCTATCTCTTCGGAATCGACGCCGGACGAATAAAGGCTCTTGTGCATCCTCAGTCAATCGTGCATTCCATGGTGGAATTCACCGACGGCGCCATAAAAGCACAGCTCGGCGTGCCCGACATGCATGTGCCTATAGCTTATGCCCTGGGCGAAAACAGCCGGCTGGCTGACGCTGCTCCCGCCCTTACTCTGGAGCAAATGTCATCCCTTACGTTCGAACAACCCGATCCGGAGCGTTTCCCATGCCTCACACTCGCCCACACGGCACTGGAACGCGGAGGCAACGTCGCATGTACGATCAACGGCGCCAACGAAGTGGCAGTCGACGCATTCCTGCATGACCGCATCGCATTTCCTGATATATATAACATCATCTGCCGCACGCTCGACTCGGTACCGTTCGTAGCCTCGCCAGGCTACGACGATCTCGTTGCGACAAACGCCGAAGCCCGACGCATCGCGTCAGAACTAATAAGCCACTGACAATTCAATAAAAATGGATATAGCAATCAAAGCCGCACAGCTTGTGCTGGCACTCGTAATACTCGTCACGATCCACGAATTCGGACATTACTTCTTCGCGCGCTTGTTCGGCGTGAAGGTCAACCGTTTCTACCTTTTTTTCAATCCCTGGTTCTCTCTGTTGAAATACAACCCTATGGCCGGCACGCTTGAAGTGCTGAGCTACAACAAAAAAGACGGTTCGGAACACTGCCTGAAGCGTTTCCGCGTAGGTCGCGAGCACCAAGCGGATACAAGTAAGCGTCCGACATGGCGCGACACCGTATACGGACTCGGGTGGCTTCCGCTCGGCGGCTACTGCGACATAGCCGGAATGATCGACGAAACAAAATCCGCCGCCGACATCGATGCCGACGATCTGCCTGAAGCCTGGCAGTTTCGTTTCAAACCTGCATGGCAGCGCCTGCTGGTGATGATAGCCGGCGTAGTGCTTAACTTCGTTCTCGCCATCATCATATACACCGGCATTGCGTTCCATTGGGGTGACCGCGTGATACCGTTCACTGCCATGACCGAGGGAATGGATTTTGCTCCCGAGCTTCTGGATGCAGGATTCCGCAACGGCGACATACTCCTCAGCCTTAATGGAAAAGCCATGGATCCCAAAGACTACTCCCTGGAATGGGATATGTTACAGCCGGGCGCACAGGTAGGCGTACTTCGCGGCACAGACACCGTCACCGTAACAGTCAGCAAAGACCTTATCCGCACCATCGTAGGCAAAGGGAAAGACTATACGCCAATATCGATGCGCGTACCCGTCGTAGTGGCAAAAACGATGAACGGCGACCCGGCGGAACGGGCAGGCATCGTAGCCGAAGACCGGATACTGCGCGTCGGCACCGACACCACACCGGCCATCTCCGACTTCATGCCCGTACTCGCCGCAAACAAAGGCCGCACATTACCTTTCCTGGTGCGCCATGCCGACGGCAGCACTACAGAACTTGATGTTGCTATAAGCGACGGCGGCAAAATAGGTATACAGATGCTTTCTCCGACCGAAATATTCGATATAGAACAGGTACACTACTCTCTTTTCGGTTCAGTGCCGCGAGGCTGGGAAATAGGCACCGACCGTCTGGCAAGCTATGTTTCATCGCTCGGACTCGTGTTCACGCGCGAAGGGGCGCAAAGCCTCGGGGGCTTCGGCACTCTGGGCGACTTCTTCCCGTCGACATGGGACTGGTACAGTTTCTGGCAGATAACGGCATTCCTCTCGATTATTCTCGCATTCATGAACATCATTCCCATCCCGGGTCTTGACGGCGGGCACACGCTTTTCCTCATAGCAGAAGTCGTGACACGCAGGAAACCGTCGGAACGCTTCCTTGAAATCGCCAACACAATAGGTTTCTGCTTCCTTATAGCGCTTATGCTATATGCGAATGCCAACGATATTTACCGTTTTCTTATCAAATAAATGACATCAACAAGCTATCCCATACTGCGCCTGCGCCGGGGTAAGGAAGAATCGCTCGACCGCTTCCATCCCTGGGTGTTTTCCGGTGCGCTGACAGAGATGCCCGGCGAAGATTCCGGCATAGAGGAAGGCGACATCGTACGTGTCGCCGCATCCGACGGCCGCATAATAGGCGTAGGGCACTTCCAGATAGGCAGCATAGCCGTACGCATGCTCGATTTCGCCGACAGCATTGTCGACAGTGATTTCTTCGCCTCCCGCCTCGCCCAGGCATACGCCTTGCGGCGGACACTCGGACTCCGGCGCCCCGATAACAACGCATTCAGGCTTGTCCACGGTGAAGGTGATTTTCTTCCCGGACTGATAGTGGACGTCTACGGACCTACGGCCGTACTTCAGGCCCACTCCCCCGGAATGCACTTCGCACGCGACATCATCGCCCACGCTTTGGTGGAACTGCCTGACGCAGGTATCCGCAACGTGTACTATAAGTCGGAAACCACCCTGCCCTACAAAGCCCATCTCGACCCCCAGAACGACTATATTGTCGGCGGATTCGACACCGACATAGCCACCGAAAACGGACTGCGCTTCCATGTGGACTGGCTGCGCGGACAGAAAACAGGCTTTTTTGTGGACCAGCGCGACAACCGCGAACTGCTGCGGCGTTACAGCGCCGGACGCAGGGTGCTCAACATGTTCTGCTACACAGGCGGATTCTCGGTCTACTCTCTGGCAGGCGGTGCGGAATCCGTGCATTCGGTTGACTCTTCAGCCAAAGCCGTATCGCTTACCGACGCAAATGTAAGCCTAAACTTCGATGCGGAAGCAGGCGCACGCCACCGTTCGTACGCCGAGGACGCATTCAAATTCCTCGACAACATGGAAGCCGGGACATACGACCTTATAGTACTCGACCCTCCGGCTTTCGCAAAACACCGCGGAGCCATCCGCAATGCCCTGCGAGGCTATCAGCGCATCAATTTCCGCGCATTCGAGAAAATAGCCCCCGGCGGCTTATTATTCACATTCTCATGTTCCCAGGCAATCAGCAAAGAGCAATTCCGTCTGGCCGTGTTCTCTGCCGCCGCGCAAAGCGGCCGCCGGGTGCGCATACTCCACCAGCTGACACAGCCGGCCGATCATCCTGTCAATATCTATCACCCTGAAGGCGAATACCTCAAAGGGCTGGTACTGTATGTGGAATGATCATGAACAATATATTTGAGATTAGATAATTCAATGATTCGGTAAAATTTGAGGTTGTTCATCCTAGGCTAAGCCGCTAACTGAGC
>CAJUKD010000015.1 GCA_910587235.1 uncultured Muribaculaceae bacterium | reverse complement strand
GATAATGGCGAGTCAGTCTGCCATGACTATTCTTTTTATTTGGCTGAATAGTTACCCCATTCGAGTAAATATTGTCTTTATATCGTTCGCTTTGTCAATGTTTTTTTGGCGGCAGCATAGATCTAACAGCTTTAAATAAATTCTTCGGGCTTTTTTATTGGAAATGATTTGTAAAAATCCGGAAAACGTTTTGTCGGATAAAAAAAAGTGCGTATATTTGCATTCGCAAAACCCGAAAGGAAAGATGCCGGAGTGGTCGATCGGGGCGGTCTCGAAAACCGTTGTGCCCTTGCGGGCACCCAGGGTTCGAATCCCTGTCTTTCCGCTGAAATAAAGCTGTAAGTTATCAACTTACAGCTTTATTTTTTTAAGAGAAAAAGAGAAGTTCAGGCTTCGTGGTCTATCATCGATTTCGAAGCCTACTGGAGAAGGAATATTCGTTTATCGGGATTCGGCCATTGTCATTTCATGAATACGAAATACACGGCGGCAATCAGGCATACAAATGCCGCAAGGTGATTCCAGTGTAGCGTTTCGCCGCGGAAAAACACTACAGTGAATATTGTGAATACTACAAGAGTGATTGCTTCCTGTATGACTTTAAGTTGCATCAGAGAAAAAGGTCCTCCGTTGCCTGTGAAGCCTATGCGGTTGGCGGGCACCTGACAGCAGTATTCGGCAAATGCTATACCCCATGATATAAGTATGACAATGTAGAGTGGTGTCGACGGGCTTATTATGCGTGCGTCCTGTAGTTTCAGATGCCCGTACCATGCGAATGTCATGAAAATGTTGGATACTATTAAAAGGATGATTGTTGCTATTGCATTCATTTTTTTGTAGTTGTAATTATTGTCCTATTCCGGCGAAACCCATGAACGCCATTGCGAGGATTCCGGCTACGATAAGTGCGACTGGCACGCCGCGCATGGCGCGCGGTACGTCGGCAAGTTCGAGTTGTGTGCGTATGGCGGCGAATAGAGCAAGCGCGAGGGCGAATCCGCCTGCTGTGGCGAGAGCATAGACCAAAGAATGGAGTAAGCCGAAGTTTTTCTGTGCCACAATTATGGCTACGCCGAGCACGGCACAGTTGGTGGTTATAAGCGGCAGATAGACGCCAAGTGCGGCGTAGAGCGACGGCGATGTCTTTTTGAGTATTATTTCAAGCATCTGCACCAGAATGGCTATGACAAGTATGAATACGATTGTCTGTATGTAGGTCAGATCGAGCGGTAGGAGAATATAGTGTTGCAGTATCCATGTGGCGCATGTGGCAAGTCCCATCACGAAGGCTACGGCCATGCCCATGCCGAATGCCGACTGTAGGTCTTTCGATACGCCGATGAATGGGCAGATTCCGAGAAACTGGGAGAAGACGATGTTGTTGGCCAGTACGGCGGTGAATATGATCGCGAGATATTCGAGCATGGCGTCATCAGTGTTTTGCCGTCAGGCGGTTGAACAATGCGATAAGTAGTCCCAGTGCGATGAATGCACCGGGCGCGAGGACGAATAGCAGGGCGCCGTATCCTGAATCATAGAGTTGCAGGCCGAATATGGCACCCGTGCCGAGTAGTTCGCGCATGCAGCCAAGTAGGGTCAGTGCTATGGTGAATCCAAGGCCTACGCCTATGCCGTCAACAGCCGATAGCCGGACGCTGTTTTTTGATGCGAAAGCTTCGGCGCGTCCGAGAAGTATGCAGTTCACAACAATAAGTGGTATGAAAATTCCCAAGGTGGCGTTGAGTGCCGGCAGATAGGCTTGCATAAGCATCTGTAGTATGGTGACGAAAGAGGCTATTACTACGATGTAAGCCGGTATCCGGACCTTGTCGGGAACAAGACGTTTGATCAGTGAAATGGCCGTGTTGGAGCATATAAGCACAAACATAGTGGCCAATCCCATCGAAAGCCCCGTAATGGCCGACGATGTTGTGCCGAGAGTCGGACACATGCCGAGTATAAGCACGAATGTGGGATTTTTACGGACAAGCCCGTCGAACAGTACTGTCAGAGCTTTCATTTTTTTCCGGATTGAGAGGATGTGTATGCTTTTCGCGCGCGGTTCACTGCTTCGGTGAATGCACGCGATGTGATTGTGGCACCGGTGATGGCGTCTATGTCGCCGCCGTCCTGCTTGACGGCCAGAGGCGACGATGTGCCCGTTATGTTGTGGGCGTTGTCGTTGTCGGTAGAGCGAAACCACCGGTCCATGCGCGCTCCGAGTCCCGGCGTTTCAGAATGGGAAAGAACGCTGAAACCGCTTACGGCACCGTCGGAACGGAATCCTACGAGTAAGGTTATACGACCACTGAAACCTGCGTCGGAATATGTTTCGATTGCGGCTCCTACGGGAGTTCCCGCTAACGTGGCGGGGTATATGTTCAGCCCGTCGGCTTCTGTGGTTTCGGCCATGGGATTGTTGTCGAATGTAGGCAGAACAGCTTTCAGGGCTTCGGCGCGTGCTTTCTCGGCGGCTTGGGCTATGGGGCGCTCGGTCAGCATACGTACTCCGGCCAAAGCTGTCCCTGCCAACAGGCACAGCGTAGTCAGAGAAAGAGCCATTGTCAAAGGAGTAGATTTCATGCTGTGGCCTCCTTTCTTCGTGGGGAAAATCGAGTCGGACGCATATAACGGTTGATGAGCGGAGTCGCGCCGTTCATTATCAGAATGGCGAAAGACATGCCTTCGGGGTATATTCCCCATCGGCGTATAGAAGCGGTGATTATGCCAATCAGAAGTCCGTAGAGCAGCATGCCTGACCTGGTCATTGGCGAGGTGACATAGTCCGTCGCCATGAATACAGCGCCGAGAAGCAGACCTCCGCTCAACAGGTCGATCCAAAGGGGAAACCCGGCGAAGAGGTCGATAAGTGCCATACCGGCCACAATTGCTGCCGGTATATGCCAGCGTACTGTGCCTGTGGCGATAAGGTAGATGAAACCTATGATTATGGCTGCAGCGCAGGTTTCACCCATGGAACCACCCATATTGCCGCTGAGCAGGGATGTGGCATCAGGAATGATGTCGGTGGCAGATTCTTTGAGCTGAGAAAGCAGAGTGGCACCTGTGACGCCGTCGGCGTCGCCAAATCCGGGGGTGGGCAGTGGCCATGCGGTCATAGCCGCCGGAAAGGAAATCAACAGGAATACACGGCCGGTCAGTGCCGGATTGAAAATGTTGCAGCCAAGGCCTCCGAATGCCATTTTTGCTATGGCTATGGCAAATACGGCTCCTGCCGCGGTTATCCACCATGGAAGTGATGCAGGCAGGTTAAGAGCCAGCAGGATACCGGTCAGAAGTGCGGAACAGTCGCCGAGTGTTGATGGTCGTTTCAGCAGAAACAGTGTTATAGCCCATTCTGTCAGCATTGCTGCCGCCGAGGATATGACGAGTGTCAGCAGTGCCGGCAGTCCGAAGTAGTAGAGCGCACAGCCGACGGCTGGCAGCAGGGCTGCCAGTACATGTCGCATGGCGCCTGATGTGGTGCGGCGCGTGTGGATGTGCGGCGATGGTGAAAGATGCAGAACCTGTGATGTCGACATTAATGTATTGTTTTTTTAGTCCTGTTTGATTGTGCGGGCGCGTTGTTTGGCTATTCGTATAAAGTCGAGTAGTGGGCGTGACGAAGGGCATGAGTAACTGCATGCGCCACATTCGAGGCAGTCGGTTACCGATGCGGCCGCGGCTTCTCTCCATAGCTGCCGGGAGCCGTAGGCAGAGAGCAGGTAAGGTTCAAGTCCCATTGGGCATGCTTCGACGCATTCTCCGCAACGCACGCATGGCTGCGTCGGCCGCCGGCGTGTGCCGGACAGGATGGTTAGCCCGCAGCAGCCTTTTGTCAGCGGGGCATCAAGATTGACGGCGCTGCGACCCATCATGGGGCCTCCGGCGATGATGTGTATATCTTTGTCCGCAGGTATAGTGAAAGGGACGTTGGAAAGCGGTGTGCCTATGGCGGCGAGATAGTTATGGCGTTCGCCGACAGGGATGTCGCCGCTGATTGTGACAACACGTTCGATCAGCGGCTGACCGGCAGTCACGGCCTGCCGCAGGGCGAATGTCGTGGCTACGTTGTGGACTATGACACCTATGGAAGCAGGAAGCGCTCCTGAGCCGACGCGACGACCGGTGCAAGCCTCTATAAGCTGCTTTTCACCGCCTTGCGGATATTTTGTCTGCAATACTTCAAGGCTTATGGACGCATTGCCGGCTTCCGCTATTGCGGCACTTATGGCGGCGATGGCATCCGTCTTATTGTCCTCGATGGCGATTATAGCGCGAGATGCACTTGTGGCTTTAATCATAAGTGCGGTTCCTTCGATTATGCGGGGTGCGCAGTTCCGCATCAGAGCATCGTCGCACATCAGGTATGGCTCGCATTCGCAGCCGTTTATTATAAGTGTGTTGATTTTATTTTCCGGCCGCACACAGAGTTTAGCGTGTGCAGGAAATGTGGCTCCACCGAGTCCTACTATTCCGGCTTTGGCGGCATGAAACAGTATCTCTTCGGAGGCGATGTTTTTTGCTGTGGACAGGTCTGTTTTCGCCCCAAGCGTCTGTTCCCACTCCAGACGGCGTATTTCGCTGTCGGCTTCGTGTTCTTTTTCCGAGGAGGTGACTATTATAGCTTCAATTGGTGTGCCCCATGGCGTCATTATGTTTTCGATTGACGTTACGGCGCCGCTGACAGGAGTGTGTACGGATGCGGATATGGCCGAAACGCCTTCGGCCACCATTTGCCCTCGGACGACATGGTCGCCTCGCTTTACTGTGGCACGTGCCGGTGCGCCAATGTGTTGCCTCAGCGGAAGCATGGCTTTCTGCGGTAAAGGCAGAAGCCGGATCGCAGCGGAGGCTGTTTTTTCCGCAACGGGATGTATGCCGCCTTTGCTGAATGTTTTTTTCATGATGGCTGTTTTATTTCAAATGTGGCATGTATGGCTCCCGTTGGGCATGTTGCTACGCATTTGCCGCAGGTTTTGCATTTGTCCGGGTTGATGTAAGCCAGATTTCCGGCTAAGGTAATTGCGTCGAACGGGCACTCTTTTGCGCATTTGCCGCAGCCTATACAGGCGGCTTTGCATTGTCGTCGAGCCACGGCTCCGCGGTCGTGGCTGGAGCAGGCAACCCACACACGGCGTTCGCGACGTCCGGCCGGTCGAAGTTCAAGTAATGAGCGCGGGCATTCGTCTACGCACAGTCCGCAGCCGGTACACATGCTTGTATCCACAAGCGGAAGACCGGTACCGGGATCGATCTTCAATGCGCCGAACCGACAGGCTGATGTGCAGTCGCCACAAGCCAGACATCCCCATGAGCATTCGCGAGAACCGACGCCGACAGCATTCATGACAGCGCAGTTCGATGCGCCGTCATAGGTATAACGTATGGGACGAACCTTGCATGATCCAGCACAACGGAGAACTGCGACAAGCCTTTTGGCTTCAGGTTGTGTTTCTACACCCATAATTGAGGCTATCTCTTTCATCGTGCCTTCGCGTGCGCCCGGGCAGTTGAGGTTTTCAAGAGAATTGCGTTGTACGCATGTGGCTGCAAAATCACGGCATCCGCGACATCCGCAGGCGCCGCAGTTGGCGCCAGGAAGAAGTGATTCTATGTTGTCGATCCGCGGATCTTCTTCGACGTGGAAACGTCGTGCTGTCAGATATAGAACAAAGGCTCCTGCCAGTCCTGTAAGGCCTAAGAGAAGTGCTGTGGCGAGCATGGAACTCATGGCTTTTATTTTATTGTTCTGGAGTCTGTTTTTTGTTATCGATAATTGCTGTTATGTGCCATAGGCTGCGCCGGAATCGGCGGCGGAACAATGCCGGAATGAACATGGCAGCGACACAGGCGCCAAAGCCCCATATTACCGACATTCCATCCGTCATTCCTGTAGTTTTGGCGATGGCGACAGTGGATACGAGTGCTGCCAGTGGCAGTCCGAACAGAAGCAGCGATGCGTGTATGCCGCCGGTCCGGCTTTCCACGCGCACCCTCTGTCCGGTGAGAGCTTCAATGTCTATGTCGGCGAGCCGGTCGAAAGCGGCCTCTACGGCTACGCTGTGCCCCGAGGGAATACAAGATGTCGCCATGGCGCAAGACGCGCATGAATTACGCGAGATCCGGTTGCTTTCGATTTCGACCACTGCCAATCCGTAGGGTTTCAGGCTTGTCACTTTTCCGACATGGACTATGTGTGCCATTTCTGTTTATTGTTTATCGTCGTTTGTGTCGGATGCGAATATGCTGTTCAGCAGGGAGGCAAGACGCAGTCCGCCGCGGAGAAACTGTTGTTCGACCACGGGTGTCCAATAGGCTATCTGGTTGTAGGACATGCGTGAACCTTTTGGAAAGTAGTTGTAGACGCGGGTAGCTATTTCAGCCGTTTCCCGTGCCCAGTCATCAGGAGTGCCGGCTGTCACTTCGCTTTCGGCATCAGGGCTGAGGCGATCGATTTGCTGTTGCCATTCACTGTAGCTCCATTTGTGGGCAGCTTCGGGCAGTTTAGAGTCCCATGCCGAATGGAGTTTCGTTTCATTGTCGAAGAATTTTATTTTCACTTCGTTGCCTCCGCGGTCCGAGGCATGGCCAAGATGCAATGGTTGGTGCAGGTCGCCGAGCAGGTGTGTGAGAATTTTGAGCGCGAGAGCTTTGCGTGTTCGGGAAGAGTTTCCTTTAAGTACATCGATCTGTTCGTTTATTCCCGTCACGACATCGCCGTCGGGATTTATAGGCGCATCGGCATAATCTGTGCCGGCATCGATGTTCTTATAGTGCCATGTTTTTGTATAGCGGTAATCAGGCTGATAGCTGGCGTTATCGAGCCAGTTTGCCCAGTATACCAGCGAGCGGCCGTCGAGGATTGCGGACACGGAGTCTGCTGCTGCGGGTGTGAGGTGGCATTCGGCTATGTATGCCGTCACGTCGTGACCTTTCTGCCCCCATCCGAAAACATGCAGGGCCGGAAGAAGCGAGCAGAACGCTATAAAAAATTTTTTCTTCATGTGATATGATTTTTGTGTGTGCCGCATAAAACCGAAAAGGGGCTGAAAGCCGGCAAAATGTCGGTTTTCAGCCCCTTTCGATGGGGTGATAGTTCACCGCGTGGCGGAAATCGAGGTCTTATGCCTCGGCCACCGGAGTTACGTTGATGAACTTGCGGCCGTTGCGACCTTCGGTGAACTGAACTGTGCCGTCGATAAGGGCATAGAGGGTATGGTCTTTACCGATACCTACGTTCAGACCGGGGTGGTGAACTGTACCGCGCTGGCGTTTCAGGATATTGCCGGCTTTGGCATACTGACCGCCGAAAATCTTAACACCGAGTCGTTTGCTTTCAGACTCGCGACCGTTCTTTGAACTGCCGACGCCTTTTTTATGTGCCATAGTGTTCTAATTCGTTTTTTAGGGATTAAGCTACTACGTCCTTGATGACGATCTTGGTGAAATACTGACGGTGGCCGTTTTTGCGACGATAGCCTTTGCGACGTTTCTTCTTGAATACAATCACCTTTTCGCCTTTTACAAGGGGAGTGGCGACTTCGCATACGACTTTGGCGCCTTCTACTGTGGGAGCACCTACTTTAACATTGCCGTCGACGTCGGCGAGCAGAACGCGGTCGAATTCAACCTTGTCGCCTTCATTGACGTTTTCACCGAGATAGTGAACGTACAGGAACTTGTCTTTTTCAGCTTTGAACTGCTGTCCCTGGATTTCTACGATAACGTACATTTATTTGATAAACAAAAAGTTAACCCGCTGAGGCGGGCGCGCTGCAATATGCGGCGGCCTCTTTATTCTGCCTATTGCGGAAAATCAGCGCACAAAATTATAAAATCCGGCTGACATATCCAAATGTTTTTCAGCTTTTTGAATCGGGTTTCAGAAATTTAAATAAGAAACAAAGCCGGTCGCAAAATTTGGCGGTGCGGCCGGCTTTGTTTTTTATTTTGTATAATTATGGGATTCAGCGTCGGGCGACTTTTGTTACGGCTGTGGCCGAGCGCAGCAGGTAGAGTCCTGGCGCAAGTCCGTCAAGGGCGTCGGCGGCGCGGACACCGCTGCGAAGCAGGACGCCGGCAGTGCTGTAGACTTCAACGGAGTCGTCGACGGAAACCATGTTTGTTTCCGTGCCTGTGGAAATAAGATAATCGTCGAGCAGCATGTGGTTGATGTCCGCGGCTTCGCTGTCGGCGATGTAGGCGCTGTGTGCCGGCAGAGTGAAGCTTTCGTCGGGCGTCACGCGGCTGAATACAGAGCCGTCGAGAGTCGGTTTGATGATGAATTCTCCTGCGGCGACAGGATGCTCGACGTGTGAGCCTGTCAGTACGCCTTGGGTGTAGGTGTCGCTGTCGTTGGCTGGGATGCCGGAGAAGGAGAATGTCGGTGAGGAAGCCGCGCGCGACATTATGCCGCTTTCAGTCGTATACACGTAGGGCTTGTTTGCCTCTATTGCGTCGACTTCGGTCAGGTGGAGAACCCACTCTTTTTCGTATTTTGCCACGTAGGCCGAGGCAATGAACACACGCATGCCTTCCGGAATCTCATCCACAGCAAAAGGCAGGATAAAGGTGCTGTACAGTCCTTGCGGAGTGAGTTCTATGGTTTCTGTATCGGCGCCTCCTATGTAAAGGTGGTTGATTTTCGAGTCGGGTGCGTTGATTCCCTCGTCGTCGTAGTCGAGGATATATGCGCGGTTTGCAGGCAGTTCTACGGCAGTCCCTTTGCGTACGAATGCCATGTGTTCTTCGTCGATGCGTTCGAGGGTGAATGCGTCGTCGGGTGTTGATGTAGCTGTCAGCGAGCCTGTCAGCAGGCCTTCTGTCAAAGTTCCTTCGGCAGCTACGGGCACACCCCACAGGCGGAATGTCTTGCCTATGGCTTCAGGTTCGCTGTAGACGAGGTAAGGTGTGTTGGCCTTGATGGATTCACGCGTTGTCTGGTTGAGGGTGTAGTATTTGGCTGCTTTTTCTCGGTATACGTAGGAGTTGTACAGGCCTATGCCAGCGGGAGCCTGGGTGTCGAAAGGCAGTATGATGGTGTCGTATTCATCCGACGGGGTATATTCTATCAGCTGCATGTCGGTCGGTCCGAGATATGTCAGGACCATGTCGGAGAAGAAGAGCGCGCCGGCGCTGGTATTGCTGCTCATCTTGTTGAACTCGATGCTCAGTTTGCCGTCTTCGATTATAATTCCCTCCAATGTGTTTTTGCAATTCGCTTCGGTACGAAGAATATTAAGTGCTTCTTCGTTGCTTGGGATGTAGTCTATTCTATGTGGGATACCCTTGGATGCACCATTGACATACATTGATATTTCCTGATGTACGCAGGCAAACATATTGCATGTCAGTGTATATCTGCCATTGGGTAATCCAGTGACTTCCTGGTTTAGTTTCCACTGGGAGTATTTGCCTACATTTATGCCTGTTATTTTATTTGAGTATGCCTTGTAAAGGAGCGTTTTGTTGTTTTCAGTATCGTTGGCCGAAACTATTTCACCAAAGACATAGTTTTTGTTAAGGTACTTGCCGTTGACATTTGTGAAAATCCATGCGTTGTTGTTGCTGTCGTTGGGGTCGAGTTTGTTGCCTTTGATCATGAAGCTGACTTCCTGGCCGTTGTCGGGATTGGCGATGGCGGCGCGTTCGGCCAGATAGTCCTCGACCGTAATCATTTCCCATTGTTGCATCAGGTTGCCTTTTTCAAAAGCGGCACCGTCAACGGTGTATTCCGTATCGTCGCTCCATCCTGAAGTCGGAACGGCCGTCATGGCTTTTGTCGTGCCGCCGTCGTCGTAGGTGAACGAATAGATATGTCCGCGGCCTGAGTATACGGCGTTGAATTCGCGTCCGGAGCCATTGTCGACGTAATAGTTGGGACCTATGAAGTTGTCACTGCCATTTTGGGTGAAAGTCGTTTTCAAACGATAGGCGTTGGTCATGCTGTTATAGACGGGGGTTACGCAAAAGCCCGTGTGAGAGAGCGTGGCATGGGTTCCCCAATTTGCTCCGGCATCAAGGAGTAGCCCTGTGCCTATGTTGCGTAGCAGGGCTGTTTTGCCGCTGAAGAGGTCGATTTCGGTCGCGGGGTCGTGGTTGAAGATCTCTTTGTCGAGCATGAAATCCGCGGCATAGTAGAAGTTGTTGTCTATGATGGCCGGAACGAGTTCGTCGCCGCGTACGTTGTATTTTCCGTCCTTTGTGGTCGGGATAAGCACGTAGTCGGAATAGATTATGCCTATGGGTCCTTTGGGGTTGTTCGTGTCGGCGAGATAGTCCAGCACGAGCGGGTGCATTATCGTGGCGTTGTCCTTGTAGCCTTTGGTGCCGTTGGAGGCTCCGTTGGCGTTGCAGCCCGAGGTGAAGTTCATGACCCAGAAAGGTTTGTAGTCGCCGCCTTCGGGGGATTCGTTGGGACGAGTCTGTCGCGTGCTGTAGTCCAGCAGAGCTGTGCAATAGCGCTTTTCGGCATCGAGGTTTGTTTCAGGATTCTTGGCGTCGTCATTGTCGCCGGGGCTTGAAACGTCCTGAGTGTGCAGCAGGCCTGCCATTGCGGGGTTGGATGCGTTGATTATGTTCGACGGATTGTTAGGGTCGAACTGCATGGTCCAGAAGTCGATGTTGGCGGCTTTTTCGATGAAAGCGAAATTTATGCGGTCGCGGCGGAAGAAAATCATTTTGCCTCGTACGTCCTTTACCTGAAGGTAAGGAGAGAAATCGACGATGTAGTCGGCGATGTCGCCTTTGTTGAGAATCTGGTCGAAAAGTTCGTTGTAGCGACGTCGGGATTCGTCGTCATCTTTGCCGCCGAGTAGTTTTACCCCTGAGCTTGCGTCACCGGTGTTTGCATATACATTTCCGCGGAACAGATAAACTATGAAGAATTCTCCCGGATGGGCGTCAAGGTAAGATGTCATTTTGCGCAGGGCGGTTTCAAATGTGATGTTGCAGATGCTTACGCCGTGATTGCAATATAGAGTGTTGTCGACAAGGCCGGGGCGGTAGTCGAATGCACGTATGCCGCCTTCAAGCTGTTCGTCGATTGTTTTTTCCTGAGTTTTCGAGGCATTCTCGGAACCTTTGACTCCGTCATCTTTCCAGCCGTGGTTGGTGGCGGTGTCGTGGGTGCCGGGTATTGACACGTGGGCCACGAACATGTCGTCGGGCAGATAGTTCATCCAGTTTTGGATGTCGCCGCGGGCATTGAGCATGGCGGCTTCGGCGTCGTAGGGTGCTACGGCGGCGCGGGAAGAAAATACGCAGATAGTAAGCGCGGACATCAGCGCGAGCAAGATTTTCTTTTTCATTGTACAAGGTTGTAGGTGTTGGTTTTATGGTTGATTCAAGGATTTGTTTATGCCACACGGCATATTTAATATCACAAAAATAATTGCGTTGGAAAAAATTAAATCGGATTTTGGTAAAAATAGGTTAATGAAGCGTGTTTTTAACACTTATGGGCTGTTCCGGATAAAATAACAGACGGCGCATCGAAACCCGACGCGCCGCCTGTTAATAATGAATATGAATGATTATCTCACAAGTACTTTTTTATTGCCAATGATATAAACTCCCGGGGCAAGGATGTCGCGAGCTTCCGGGTTGCTTACACCACGGAGAACACAAGCGCCGCTGATGGTGTAAACGTCGACAGTGGAAGGTGCTATGTCTATGCTTACATCGGCAAGACCGGTCGGAGTTCCGTCGGGGTTGAATTCATTTTCATCGCCTATGACGTTTAATTGTGCGAGTTTCACACCCCAGTCCGATTTTGTTTTGGGTTTGATGCTGATGTAGCGTGTATTGATTCCGCCGACTTCGGCAAGATTTGACACAAAACCGCCGCCAACCTGTTGGTTGTCGTTGACATTGTAGGTGTAGACGGGTTCTGAACCGATTATGCTTCGGTCTATTGTTCCGGCTGCGGGAGCGCGTCGGGCTGCGGGGGTGTTGCGGCGGTCGGCTCCGGCGTACCAGGGCGCATCGGCGGGGATGTGAAGATTTAGAGTGAATTCACGTGCGCATGCGCCCTCCCATATTATTTCGCAGGCATGCACGATGCAGTAACGTCCGAGGTCGATCAGCAGTTCATAATCACCGGCGGCGCCTTTTTCGTTGTCGAAATTGTCCCAGACGAGCTGTGTTCCGTTGTTGCCGTCGAAAGCCATGTGTATGTTCCTGGCGTCGGCATCGGCTTCGTAGAGCACGGTGTATTTTTCGTTGCCTTGCGGGTCGCGGGTCACGACGTTGCCCGATGTGGCCGTCGCGATAAAGTTCAGTGTGATTTCTCCTGTGGCGGAAGTGTCGGGGATATAGGCTTTAATGGTCGAGTGGCCGGTGCGAGTGGCCGTTACGCTGTTGTCGGCGATGTTTATCTGGGCGTCGTCATTGTCGCCCACTTCGTATGTCGCTTGACTGTCGACAAGATAGTGGCCGGCTTCGTCGCAGACGATACTGCTTATTTCGTAAGCTGTTCCGGTTTTGAGAATGGCGGAGTTGCCTATGCTTATATTGATTGATGCCGGTTCGCCCCAGTCGATAGCTTCGTTGCCTTCCGAACCGAAGATGATGTTCTTCATGGTCAGGTCGCACTGTGTGCCGGCGAAGTTGAAGCGCAGATAGGTGTTGCCCAAAGCTTGTCCGATTTCGAATGTCTTGTCGGCGGGAGTGGTGTAGCTGTAGCGTCCGTTTCCTTCATTGTGCATGTTGGACTGGCCTATTCCGAGAGGGTCGCAGATGATGAACGGCACGAATCCGACTATGCGGTCGGCTTTGCTTTCTATGTTGAAAGTGACTGTGCGGTCGGTGTTGTGAATGATTTCCACTTTTACCGAAACAGGCACTGTGCGGCGCTTGCTCTCGTCTTCGCCTGTTATCCATGCGTTGTCGAGCATGCGGTCGAGAATCTGCCAGTAGCGGACGGGTTCGGCATTTTCTGCTGTCGTGGTGAATGTTACGGTGACCGGTTCGGATATATATTCGTTTCCGTCCTTTATGGCTTTAGCGACCACCTCTACCGTATATGCGGTCTTTTCGCTGAGATCTGTCAGGGTGAACGGACTCGAGGCTGCGGCTTTGCCGTCGACGGTGACGCTCACTTCTGCGTCGGCTATGGCGGCCGGCAGGCTTACCGACCATGCGATGTCTGCGCTGTTGTGGTTTATATTGGTGGCCGATGCAGTAACGGCAGGTTTATAGGCCACGACCGGACGGTCGTTCGATGTTCCGAAATAGAAGTCTTCGATTCTGGCTGAGAAATCGCCGCCTGAGGTATATATCATGCTGAATCGTATTTCCACTTTCTGGCCGTCGGAAAATTCTGTTTCAGGTGTGATTTCAAAACTTCTTGAAGCTGAATAGTTCCATTGTCCTACGTTGATATTGTTGACGTATACGCCGGAAGCGACAAGTCCTGTGATGGCGTTTATGTCGCCTTCGGCTGTAGCTTTTACGGTAAGGCGGTTGTCGGCGCCGGATATTAGCTCGTATTCGAATATTACCGGAACAGCCGATGCCATAGGTCCTTTTGCCGGAACGCTTGCGTCGATGTATCCGTACCAGCGGGATTCCTGGCCTGCCGGACGTGTCGTTGCTACACTGACAGAGGTTTCGACTGTTTGTGTTTCGCCTTCGGCGGGTGTGGCTGTCAGGCGTACGGTGTAGGCATAGGTGGTTGACGGTTCAAGTCCTGAAAGCGTGAAGTTGCGGCTGTTGTCGCTGTCGGTTGCTACGACGCTTCCTTTGGAATCAAGCAGATCGATTGTCAGAGCGGCATCCTCCAACGCAAAAGGAAGCGTGTAGGAGTACGTGATAGTGGCGTCCGTATCGCTTACAGAGGATACACGTGCGTTGATGTCAAGCTCCATGTCCTTGGGCTCGAGGCGTATGTCGGCGAACCAGAAGTCATGGCCGGCCTCAGGTGTCTGGTCTGAAACCGGATAGAAAATATAGACCTCTTTGCCGTTTTCGTATTTGTCGGCAAGGTCGGGCCAGTATTCGCGCAGGTTCATACGCACTTCATGCCATTCTTCGTCGCGTGGTAATTCAAAGTTCTTTTCGCTGCCGAATACTCCGACAACTTCCATTTTAATTTTTGCAGGCCAGTTTTCCGGCAGATTGGTCTTTGCCGAGAATACCAGATCGTAGTCGCCGTTCACAATGTCGGTGAAATCGAATGCAGCGGTCGCCCATCCGGCTCCGAACCACCGGCCGCCTGTAGTCTGCCAGTGGTGTGAGTAACCGTCGGGGGAAGTGGGATCTTCCGATGCGGTATTAACGGTACATCCGCTCCAGTTTTTTAATTCGAGATTTGGAATTTGCACTTCGTTTGCGGCCAGAGGGTCGCCGGAGTAAATGACATAGTTCGGAGCAGCCGACGTAGCGAATGCTGCGCAAATGGCTGTGCTCAGCAATAACTTTTTCATACGTACTACTTGAATTTAGGTTGATGAAAGATAGATTGATAAATAGTTTCTTATAGATGTCAGCCCCGACTGCCGGCGTACGGAGTCGGGGCTGAAAGATCGGCGGGAGTTTTTCGGTTGAATTATTTTACAACGACTTTAGTCGCTTTGTCACCGGCCAGACGGATGTAGAGTCCGGGGGTGAGAGCGTCGGCAGGAACTTCGATACCGCGGAGGTCGAAGTAGCGGGCTTCCGTATTTTCGGTGTCGATTTTTTCTATTCCTTCGATGGCGCTGGATTGACGTTCGGTTCCGAATACACGTACTTCTTTAAGTTTGATGCCCCATCCGGGTTCAAATGCACGTGTAGTGTTTATTGTCACGTAGCGGGCTGCTACTGTGGCGAAGTTGTCGGTATGCAGATATGTACGCGGGGTCACGCCTGCACCGCCCTGACCGTCGGTGACGGTGAATACGGTCGGTTCGGCTGCGGCTCTTGCGGCATCTTCATCGCGGAGTTCCACGGTATAGTCGACGGCTGAAGCGCCTTCCCATACGAGTTCGATCATTTCTATGTCGAAGGATTTTCCGAGGTCAAGCGCTATGCTGTGTTCCTGTGTCTCGGCGCAATTGAATTCGAGCTGAGTGGCTTCGTTTTCGTCGGTTGCGAGAGCGGGATCGTTTGTGGCATATTCGCTTACAGTTGCCATTACGCCTGCAGCGAGGTTGATGGCGTTGGCGCTTGTAAGACAGGTCACGGTCTGTTCTACGGAGTTTTCGCCAAGGGTTGCGACTACGCGTACAGAACCTTTGCCGGCAAGGGTGAGAAGGACTCCTTCGAGAGTGGCGTTTGCAGTGTTGTCCTCAAGTGTGATTTCAGGAGCGGAATCGAGGATGTAGTTGCCGTCGGCATCGGTCATGTAGGCGGTTACGGGAACTTTGAGTCCTGCAGGAACTACATCTTTACCTACTGTGAGCACCGGATTTACAGCTTCGCCGTAGTTTACCTCGGCCTGTTCGTTGCCTATGGTAAAGTCGCGGAAGTCTATGCCCTGAACGCCGCCGGGGAACTGGAACCAGCAGTAGCTGTGGAGGTTTGCGCCTTCTTCAAATGTCGAAGGTGTGGTCCATGTATAGATGCCCTGTTCGTTCTGTTGGCCGGCGAGCGAGCCTGACCATGCACCTCCGATATTCATTTCGGGTACGAAACCTACGATTTTATCAGCACCGAAGATCTGGAAGTTGATGGTTATTGTCTTGTCGGTGTTATATACGAATTCTGCTTTTACGGATACGGGGAGCTTGCGGCGCATAGATTCGTCTTCTCCAACGAGGTAGTTATTGGGCATCATACCGTTGGTGATCTGCCAGTAGGAAATGGCTACAGCACCTTCGCGAGGGGTTTTGAAGCTTACTTTCACTTCGTCTGAAGTGTATGTTTCACCGTTGAGAGCGGCAGTTGCGACTACGGTGTAAGTGTATTCGGTATTTTCGGTCAGGCCGGTGATGGCGAATGGGCTTGCTGTGGCTGTTTCGCCGTTGACGGTCACAAGCACGTCCGCGCCTTCAAGGCCGACCGGCAGTGTGACGTTGTAGACGATATCGGCAGCGTTGAATACGATGTTTTCTGCAGATGCTGTCACGCGGGGCTTCAGGGAGCCGACTATGGGTTCGTTTGCTGCGCCGTAGGTGTATCCGGTAACATCAGTGCGGTCGGCGGCTCCGGCAAAGGGCAGGTAGAAGAACAACTCGCCGCAGTTTTCCCCGAAACTGAATGTCTTTTCAGTAGTGCGGGTGAATGTGTTGTCGCCTGTCTTTGTCATGTCTTTCCATTCTCCGCCTGCCATGAAAGATGGCAGTGCGGCACCGGTCACTTTGTCATAACCTTCGATTGTGACGTTGGCTGTGAGTGTGTTATCGGCGTTGGCAATCAGTTCGTATGTATAGGTTACGGGTACCGGAGTTGTGACAACGCCGCTTTCGAGCATTTTTTCAACAAGACCATACCATACGGGTGTCACCGACGGGTCACGTAGAGTGCTGAATGATACGGGGCAGGGGGCTGACTCAAGAGTCTTGCCGCCGATGGTGGCGCGTGCTACGAGCGAGTGGCTGTAGGAGGTGCCGGCGGTAAGTCCGTTGAGTGCTATGGGGCTTGCAGTGGTGGTGTTTCCGTCGAGCAGGACTTCCACTTCGGCACCATCAAGGCTTTCCGGCAGAGTTACAGTGTAGTTGATTTCTGCCGATGTCATGGTGATGTTGCTTGCAGAAGCCGAAATCGAGGGCATTTCCTGTTTTGGCTCGAAGCGGATGTCGGAAAGCTCTACTTTTTTGCCTGCTACGGCTGTGCCGCCGAATGTGAAGCAATAGAGGTTGTCGCCTGCGGTAGTCACGTTGAGAACGTCGGCGAAATTTTCGCGAAGGTTCAGGCGATAAGTGTGCCACCGGTTGTCGAGGACAATCATGTTGCGCAGGTTGGGCTGCACGACTTTGCCTTTAGTGGTATTGTTGAACTGAATCCACAGTTCGCCGACACTTTCGGGGAGGTCGGATTTGAGAGAGAATACCAGATCATAGTCGCCTTGGGCGATTGTAGAGAAGTCGAATTCGGCGCCGATGGATTCCCATCCTCCGCCAAACCATCCCGCGCCTCCGAGAGTGCGTACATGTGCGCCTCCGTCGGGAGCAGTGGCATCTGATACCATTTCGGAAGTATATGTACCTTCCCATTCGTAATAATTGCAAGGAATCTGCACTTCGTCGGCCCTGAGGTCGTCGGCGCTGAGGACAACGTATGATGTCGCGTTGGCGCTCAGTACTGTTGCCGCGGCGATGGCGGCTACAAACAGTTTTTTCATTGTTGAGTTTGCGTTAAGGTTATATTTGAATGATTATGAGTTGCGACTGGTTATGAGATCTGTACATAGCTCTTTGTTCCGGATACGGAGAGCGGATATGTTTAAAAATATATCGAAAGTTTTTACTTGAATCGGTTTATAAACTTGGTTGAGGCAAAGGTAACTTAAATAATTGAAACGAGCAAAAAAAAGTTGCAAGGCCGATTTTCTTTGTTTTTTTGCTGATCATGACATGCGCTATATTCTGAAAAAACACGCATTGTCTGCTGATTTCTTCGTCTATTCTTATTTTTGACCTTTAAAATACGAATTATGCACAGGGCATATATGGGATAAAACGATATTTTTGAATAGGGAAAACAACGCCGCCATGCAAAAACAAAAGTCCGCTTTCGGATGAAATTACAGAAAAACTGATACAGATCCCATTCTAACACCTTAAAATCGATTTATATGAAAAAGAAATTTATCCCTGCATTTCTTCTCGCCGGAGGTCTGGCTTTGTCGGCCGGGAGTCTTCCGCTGGTAGAGAAGGTGCTGACGACAGAACCTTCGGTGATTTCAGAGCCTTCGGCCTTGATTACCGATGCCTCGGGCTTCAAGCCTGCCGGCGACTACAGTGTAGAGTTCAAATTGAAATCAGGAAAAGATAAGACGTCACTGATAAAGCTATTCGGCGAAAGTGGCGACCGCAAGGCATGGACTGTGACTGTGGTCGACTCGGCTATCAGTTTCGTTGATCCGACTTGTCTGCCATCTCCGGATATCGTAAACAATCGTCTGAATTCTGACAGGACGGTGACGTTGCGCCTTGGTGTAACGACCGATTCGATATATATATTTCGTAATGGGATTCATGTAGGGACGCGTTCAGTCCGTTATACTCCGCTCCCACAGGAATGTACGACCGCTCGGGTTGAATCGGTAAATATTCTCAGGAACGGTGATTTCGAGAGCAAGGATGACATTACATATAATGTTATAAAGGAAGAGAACGATGCTACATGTCTTCGTACGATGGACGCATGGTTTATATACCCGAATTTTGATGTATGGAATTCGCGTGCATTCCTGCAGAGCGGAAGCGACGGCAACTGTCTGCGACTGCAACGATATTCATGGAGTTCAGGAGATCAATGGACAGATGGCATAGCACAGCAGGCTGTGAATGTGGTAGGCGGTACGCCTTATACATTCAGCTTTATGGCTTATGGAGGCGAATTCGACGGTAAATACTACGGTTATGCGAAACTTGAAGAAGTTGAAAGCGGTAAATCGAAAATTATCGACATAAAGAATACGGATGCCTTTGAAAAATATACTGTTGAATATACCCCATCGGCGGGCTGTAGTCAGTTACGTGTGATTTTCGGAGTCCGCTTTCCCGGGGCATTGCTTGACTGGGGCGAGGTTCCGACGGTTCCTCTTTATATTGACAACGTAAGCCTTTCGGGGCTGACTTATTCCTACCATCCTGCTGCTGTAGGATATGAAACGGCGGGAGGCTCTATTGTTGAGTCAATGACGTTGGATGAAAGCGGTGCGTACGCTCCTGTAATCGCATCGATCACAACGGATACGGATAAACTGATAATTGATGCGTCGCAGAGCGGTAAGGCTACAGCCGAGCTGAAGGTGACCGGAAAGGGATTGGCTAAGGGACAGATGATAAGTGTCATATCATCTTCGCTGGTAAATGTCAGTCCCGCCAAGTTGCCATATAATGCCAACGGACAGAAAGTACGCGTATCCTATGAAGGGACGCGCACATCCGCCACAGATACGTTGATAATAAAGAGTGGTGAAACAATGCATAAGGTCGCTCTTGAATTGAAAGGTAAAGCTCTTGAGCAATCTGTTCTGGCAAAGAAGGAAACTCCTTCTGAAAAGAATTACAGCGTTCCTTTGACAGCGGCAGGTCCTTATTCTTTTGAAATCCGCGCGAAAGTAAAAGCGGGTTCGGACAAAGGATTGAAACTGTATGCGGCAGGTAAGGACGGTCTGGGCTTTGGTATCTATGTGGCTGATAGTGCGATGACAGCGGACAATGCCAAATCCAGAATATCTAATCCGCTGACACTAAGTTCCCGTAAGAACTCCGATATGGCTCATACATATCGTGTAGCAGTATCGGGCGACAGGCTTATATATGTCTACCGCGACGGTAATCCGCTTACTACGCTTGAGGCTTCGGATTTCATCATTCCTGCCGAATTTGCTACCGGAACGCTTGCGGAAGACGATAACCTTTTGGTAAATCCCGATTTTGATGACGCATATTCCATAGCTTATGTTGAGGATGGCGGCAGTAAAGCTTATGTCGACGGGATTCAAGGATGGGATATATATCCTATAGAACCCTGGAACACACGTCAGTATATAACCAAATGGGAAATCAGCGAGTCCGAGGGCTATGACAAAGCCAACAATGCATTGCTTCTGCAACGTTACGGTTGGAATGCCGGTTTTTCCGACGGTCTGATATCACAGGCCGTGAATGTGGTTGGCGGCACTCCGTACACGCTCGGCTTTCTTGCAGCCGGAGGGATACATCAGTCGCAAAAGTACGGTTATGTAAGGATTGAAGAAGTCGCCGATCCAAGCCGTGGTGCTACACAGACTATCAGTTCCGAGAATCCGCGTGAATATAAAATGAGTTATACCCCTTCTGCCTCATGTTCGCAGTTGCGTGTGGTCATCGGTCTTAAATCGCCCGGTGCTATCGGTTCTTGGGGATCTGTTCCCGAGGTGCCGGTTTATGTCGACAAACTTGTGCTTAAAGGGATGCGTGCGGTTGGCAACGGGACTTTAGGATTTGTTGCCGATAAGGATACCGAGATCGAATACTTCGCATACGATATGGAGAATGCCTATTCACCTGTCAGACCGGAGATAAAAGTATCGGAAGAGAAGGTGCGTATCGACAAGACAAACGGCGCTGCGATTGTCCGTGTGAGTGCCGGCAATCTTAATCCCGGCGAAGACATCAGTGTGATATGCCCCGATGGAGTGGAGGCGGCTCCTAAGACGATCAGATACGATGCAGACAATTCCATATTGCGAATAATGCTCAAATCGCAGAAAGCGCGTCTTCTGGGTAATGTGATTCTTCGCAGCGGTACGACCAAGGCTGTTATCAAGGTCGACGGCAGGGGTACGCCGTTGCCGGAAAAGATGCTTGACAAGGAACCTTTGTACACAGGAAGCGATGAAAGCTGGACTGCGGACGGATTTAATCCCGGAGCTGACGGTTACACTGTTGAGTTCCGTGCCATGACGGAACAAGCTGCGTCGTTGCTTGAGTTTACAGCTGTCGATGCTTCAGGCGTGATACGCCCATTTGCATCAGGAGGCAAATATGGGGTTTACAATGGTGCGGATGTGGAAAACCGCAAGGTGCTCGACAATACATCAGCTTACCATACCTACAGGTATGCCGTTACTGCCGACCGCCATGTGTTCGTTTACTACGACGGAACGCCGCTCGATACATTGCGTGTGAGCGATTATGCCGTTCCGGCATCGGTCGTGGGCAGTGAAGGTGAAAGCAGTGCCAATCTGTTGAACAATCCGGGTTTTGAGGGTTCGTACCGGAATTATTCAATGAGCGACGATCCTGATGGCGAGGTATTCTGCAACTATGTGGAAGGATGGACAATCCTTGATGCCAACAATGGATGGAATTCACGTACCTATATAACACCAGAAGTGGTGAGCGATGCTATGGGTGACGACAATCACGTTCTTGAAGTTGCCAGATATCAATGGGAGGACGGATGGTTCGATTCCAAAATCTCTCAGGTGGTGAATGTGGTACCGGGCACTCCGTATAAGCTTTCGGCAATGGCTATGGGCGGATTTAGGAAAAGCGATGATACTTCGCTGGGATATATACGTATTGAGGAGGTTCAGACTCCTACACGGGGCAAGGATGTGAAAATCGCGGAAAAAGACCGCTATAATTTCGGTCGCTATGAACTAAGTTTCACCCCGAGCGCCAAGTGTACGCAATTACGTGTCGTGCTCGGTCTTAAAAAAGCAGGAAAAGGAAATGAAACCGAACGTGTGCGTTTCGACGACATAGTACTGTCCGGCAAAGACGTTACTTTTACACCTCAACTTGTAATGCGGCGCAATGGTGCAAAACTCGAGTATTTTACCTTCGACGCCACGGGTGCGTATGCTCCGAATATGCCGCATATCGACATAGATGCCGAGGAGATCGATTTTCCACGTACTCTTGCAGAGGAAACTATAACGGTAAGCACATCGGATGTTAAGGATGTCGACAAGATCGAACTTATAACGACCGGAAACTTTATAGTGGAACCTGAAGAACTTGCTGCAAATACAGCCGACAGCAAAGTGACAGTGACTTTCACAGGGACAAGCGACGGCTCAGGCTCGCTTCTTGTCAAGGCCGGAACGTTTGTCAAGCGTGTCGAGCTTCACGGAACAGCTTCGGAATTTGAACATAAGGATATATCCGCCAATCCGGTCTATACCGGAACTGAGGGTGTGTTCCGTGCGGGAGCGGACAGCGGTTTCAATCCGGGCAAGTCTGGTTATACCGTGGAGCTTGCCGGAACTCTTGAGCGCTATTCCGGCGGTGTGTTTGAATTCTGCGCTCTTAATAGTCGTGAACGTGGGATAAACCTTGTTGTAAGCGATGAATTTACCGCTACTTCTCCGGAAATCGGCAATGTCGATTTCATAACAGGCGATATGGTGTCCAATGTAGGTGATTTTGTATATCGTGTGGCTGTAAGCCCTGATAATAAGGCCTACGTGTTCAAGGACGGGGAGTTGCTTGATACCATCGACCTTACGGGCATTCCCGCCGATATCGAATTTATCAGAGATGGAGAATCTGTGGATTGCGACAACCTTGTCCGTAACGGAAAGTTCAACGGTGCCTACAGTTATACGCAGTATGAAGAGGCTTATATGCTTTCGTCGCTTTCCGGATGGCATACATCAGGTATTGATGAATGGAATGCACGCGCTTATGTTGTGGCCGATGCCGACAGTCCCGGTGAAAATATCATAAACCTTCAGCGCTATGATTGGAATCCCGGTTGGGCCGATGCAGTGATTTCTCAGGTTGTCAATGTGGTGCCCGGCGAAACATACACATTTAGTGCCGATGTGCGCGGTGGCAGCGAGAAAGGTCATAATGTGGCTTTCATGAATATAACGGAGGTGGAAAATGGCCTGAGCCGCAGTTTGAACGTGTCGAATGATTCCGGAGATTTCTCCACTCGCACAATCTCCTATAAAGCAGGCGAAAACTGTCATCAGCTTAAGCTTTCCTTCTCTCTTGCTTCGACAGGAGTCGAGGGTAACGGTCCGAAATGCTCTTTCTACGTAAAGAACGTAAGCCTTTCAGGAAAGAAGCCCTTGTTCAATCCGGGTATTATTCTGAAAAGCGACGGCTCGTTCCGGCTAAAGTACTTCACCTATGATCTTGGAGGAGCATACTTTCCTGCCGAATGGTCGGGCGTGGACAATGAAATTGCGGAACAGTCCGGAGCTATCAGCTATACGGTCGAGCCGGGTATGCTTACAGTGTCCGGCATTACGGATGGCACTTCCATAAGGATTTATAATCTCAGCGGGGCCGCAGTCGCTTACAGAGGTGAATGCGTTGACTCTGAATATTTCAATATTGCAGCAGGATGCTACATAGTCAATGTCGTATCTGCTTATGAGAACAAGACTTTTAAAGTATTTATACCCTGATACGTCGATTGTAAACAGCCTATATCAGCAGCGGTTCCGGCTCTGCCGGTGTCGGGATCGCTGTCCTGAACAGAAAAACCATAATTAATACCTTATTTAAAATCATGAAGAAATTTATTCTATTGTTAAGCGCCATCTTTGCGATGTCCTTTTCTACACATCAGGCGGCAGCAGGTGACTTTAATCCGGAAAGTGGTGTGAAGTATTGTCTGAAACATAAGGGCACTGATCTTGTACTTGGTTCTGACGCTAAAAATAAAGCGGTGTTACAGACACCCAAAAAAGCGGAGTCGTCCTCGTTCGAACTGTCGTTTGTAGCTAATGGAAACGGCGGTTATACCATTTCTAATTCCGCCGGAATGTTCCTGTACTGGAAAGGATATTCAGTAGAATTCAAGCCGGCCTACAGCGAAACTGAATCCAATAGCTATTATTTCGATTTCATGCAGACCGAGGAGCCGTATTATCGTCTGACCGTAGGTGCGGAAGGGACTAACTGTGTCGCACCCGACGCCATATCAAGCGGAGCCGGTGTCTTTAGCGATAAACCTCTTACATTCCCGAATGGCGAGTATGAAATAATAAAAGCATCCGATATCACCTATACACCGTCGGTAGAGCTTAGTACGGTTTCGGTTCAGATAATGAAAGAAGAGGGAGTGGAGGAGAACAGCGCCCGGCTGCAATTCACTCCGGTGAATTTCAATGGAACCGTCACATTGTCGGCCAGCGAAGGTTTCTCCGTGAATCCGTCTTCTATAGAAGTAATTGACGGGGAACCTGCAGAAGTGACAGTGCTGTCGTCCGCCGAGATAGGCGCCGAGGGAACTGTAGCCCTGTCTTACGATGGTGGCGGACTGGCTTCTGTACCTGTGACTGTTATCGAACCGGCTCCGTATTTCTACATAATCAATCTGGAAACGTCGCTTGCTATAGGTGGTGAAACGGAAAAAGCCGTTCTCGGAGAGAATACCCGTAGCGACGATATGATGTTCCGTCAGATACCGGTGCCCGGTAAGGATGCCTGGTTCTACCTTGTGCAGAAATCTTCCGGACTTTATTTCCGTAATGTAGACAGTGGTTCCGGTGTTGCGGCCCATTATTGCGAATTCGGTCCGAGTACCGATAGGGCTGAATGGACTACATGGGAAAACGGCGACGGTGTCACTCTTAAGAATTCCAGACAGGATCGTATTCTTGTGCCGACAAGTATTACCAATCCTGACGGTGCCGGACTGATGTGTTACGGTATCAGTGGTGATGCAGGAAGTGCATGGCAGCTTATCAACGTGAATGATATGCCGGACGAAGAACCTATGGTCGAGGTAAAAAACACCAATGTGCTTGTTGAGCAGGATGGTATTTCGTTTACCACCGACGTGCGGGCTATGTATCTTGACGGCGGCTATGTGACAGTGGTTCCATCGAAAGATGTGACTGTTTCGACAACTACTATTGAAGATAGTTTCAAACGCACACCGCTTACCATATCGACCTCCGCTCCGGAAGGAACAGAATGTTTTGTCAAGTTTATGTTTGGCGAACAGCTCCTTGAAACACTTGAATTCACCGTGGTTCCGCGTTTCAATCGTTATATAATCCGATATAACGGCGGAGAAGAACCGATGGCTCTCGGTACGGAAAGTGAAGAGTCGACACAGCCCGTATTCGTAGCCTACGACATGGCGAATGTGCTTGAACAGTTTATCGTTATGCCTGTCGGCGACGATGAAGGTCATTATAATCTCGTACAGGAATCCACCTATCGCTATCTCGGATGTCAGGGTGGTTGGGATGCCACTCTGGCTAACTCGTCCGATAATCTCTGGCTCCTCGATGGTTTTGATGAAGATCCCTCGAATGTGACAATCCGGAGTTCCAAAGGTGTTCTTAGTGCCGATGATTTTTCCATAGGCAGCAAGGTATATACCAACAAGAGCAGCGGCAGCTGGAACTTCGAGGTCGTTGGGCAGATAAATGTAAGCGAAAGTGAAATTGTGCTTGCCGACCGCAATGCAAGTGCCGTTGTCACGGTTACAGCAGCCGGTCTGACTGAGGATATGACAGTGACTTTTGACGGTGCGGCCCGCGTTGATAAGACCTCTCTTCCCGCCGAAGGCGGTGAGGTGACGGTAAGCCTTGATCAGGCATCGGAGGAAACATCCGGTACCGTGACATTCGCTTCCGGACACTTCAAACGCAGTATTACCGTACGTCTTATAAGCACAGACATGACTGTCAGCGTTGATAAACTCGAACTTGTCGGCAAGGGTGCGACTGCAATTTTCACGGTCAATGCCACCGACATCTCCGAAGCGATCACTATTACTCCTTCCGAGGGATTCAAAGTCAGTGTTTCTACTATTGATGCCGCAATGAATGTTGCCCGGACTGTAAGTGTCAGCTATGAAGGCAAAGTGGCTGCAGATGGTAAAATCACAGTCGCATGCGGTGATATGACAAGGGAAATAATGGTATCGGCCACCTTTAATCCTGATATTTTTGTCGAATTGCCTGAGGAAGGATTTGTGTTCGATAACGGTATCGCGTACTTTGTCGTAACTCCTGTGGATCTTTTCGAACCTGTGGTTATAACGTCATCGGCCGCACTTGATATAGAACCGTCGGAAATCGATCCCGACCGCAAGGATGAATATGTGTTCTTTACAGCTAAAGATGCAACTCCTTCTGGGGAGATAACCATTACTCTTAGCTCCGGTTCGGTAGTGAAAACAGAAAAAATCAACTATCAGAGCGGTGTCGCAAGTATTTCTACTGGTGATGTTGAGGTTTATTCTGTATCAGGGGTTATCCGTGTCGACGGAGTTGAGAACGCTCGCGTGACTGTGACGGATCTGACCGGACGTATTGTTGCCGATTCTTGTGAAAATGTGATTGCGGTAGCTCCGGGCATGTATATCGTAAGTGTGTGCACTGTTGACGGTGCTGTTTCCGTAGTCAAGGTTCTTAATAAGTAGCAACTTAATTTCAATATAAGGACGGAGGCGGAATAATCGGCATCATGACGACAGCCGGCCTCCGTCCATTAATGGATATGTTTATGATTAAAACGAATAAGTTCTTCCTTAGTGCCGTAATTTTGGTAGTTGCAGCTTTAGGACAGCCAGCCTATGGAGCCGGCCGTATATATAACGGTTCGGCATGGCGTGATACCGATGGAAATGCCATTAATGCGCATGGTGGCGGCATGTACTACGAGAACGGATATTATTATTGGTTCGGCGAGAACCGTCGTGGAATGCGTTCCTATGGTGTTTCGGTATACCGTTCTGAGGATTTGATGAACTGGGAATCTCTTGGTCTGGCTCTTACGCCTACGGGTGATAAAAAGAACACCCTTCAGGACATAGCGGAAGGGCGTACGATAGAAAGGCCAAAGGTAATCAAATGCGAAAAGACAGGGAAATATGTCATGTGGGCGCATTGGGAAGACGGCAATGACTATTCAAAAGCGCGTGTGATGATAGCGCAGGCCGACAAGGTCGAAGGTCCCTACAGTCTTGTGCGTACTTTGCGCCCGAACGGTGCCGAGTCGCGCGACCAGACTGTGTTTGTCGATTCCGATGGTACGGGATATCATTTCAGTTCGTCGGAAGATAACATGACGATGCACCTTGCAGTGCTTTCTGACGATTATCTTATTCCTACAGAAAACTGGACTCGTATTTTCGCCGGAAAGCAGTATGAGGCTCCTGCCATAATGAAAATAAACGGTACTTATATCGGCTTCTTTTCGGGCTGTACCGGCTGGCGTCCTAATCCGGGTCATGTCGCGACTACCCGTAATCTCATGGGGGAGTGGAATGATCTCGGCAACCCGTGTGTGGACGCCAATGCCGAAACTACATATACATCGCAGCCTACTTATGCCCTTAAGGTGGAAGGTTACGATTACGCATATATGTACATGGGTGACCGCTGGAATTCCTCCAATGTCGAAACGTCGACATACGTATGGCTTCCGGTGATGTTGCGTACCGGTGTTCCGTTTTTAAGGTGGTTTGACAGTTGGAACCCGTCTATGTTTGAAACTCTCGATGCTATCCGACGGGCGGAATCCATATCCGACGGTAATACATACGTCCTTCTGAGCCGTATGGCAGATCGCATAGTATCTTTGAACGACAATAAGCTCTGTCTTCTGGATGATGACGATGCCCGTATGCTTAATTTTGTGTTTGAGGCTACGGGTGAATCCGATACCTATAAACTGCGTCGGGATGGTGGCGATGATTATCTGACAGCATCGTCTTCGGGTGTGTCGCTTCAGCCGGGTGATGATACTGTCAGCCAGAAATGGGTGCTCGAACGACAGAGCGATAATTTTTATATTGTATCTTCACCTAAGGATGGGAAAATTCTTTCGGTACGTGATGCATCGATGGCAAATGGTGCGGAATTGGAACTTATTCCGCGTACGGGAGCGTCAAAAGCCAGATTCGGAGTCTATTTTGATTCCCGCAGGTTCGATTATCCTGAAAACAGTCCGTGGGGTGAACGGAACAGCAGTGGCGTGGAGAATGTGCTGAATGAGCGGTCGTCGATGCCCGTGATCAGTTATGAAAATGGCAAGTTGATTGTGCGTGTAGAAGAATCCGCTTCGCGCCGTCCGATTGCCGTGACGCTTTATGATCTTGGCGGCCGTGTCGTGGCTGTAGATTCTGTGATGGCTGTCGACGGAACCGCGGTATTGGAATATCCGTCCTGTCGGTCAGGAATGTATATTGTGAAGGTGGTCGATAATGGTCAGCCGGTTTCCATGAAAATAGCTGTAAGTAAATAAATCAGGCTTCTATAAGGATAATAAGGTTAAAATACGAGGATTTATTTACAGGTACATTTTAAGGGAATCCCGCCGGACAGGTCCAAAACCGATCCGGCGGGATTTTTTGTATGGTAGGCTTTAATTAAGTATGTTCAGCCTCCGAAGTTGTCGTAGTGTATGCTTTCGGGGTCAACGCCAAGACCGTCGAGCATTGTGTTGACGGCATTGCTCATCGGGCCGGGACCGCACATATAGTATTCGATGTCTTCGGGTGCATCGTGGTTCTTGAGGTATGTGTCGTAGATTACCTGATGCACGAAACCGGGGGTGTACTTCACACCGGCTGCGTCGGCTGCGGGATCGGGGCGGTCGAGTGCCAGATGGAATTTGAAGTTGGGGAAGTCTTTTTCGAGTTGCAGGAAATCGTCGAGATAGAATACTTCGTTCAGGGCGCGTGCGCCATAGAAGAAGTTCATCTTGCGGTTGGTGGTTTTTAGAGTGCGGGTCATGTGCATTATTTGCGCGCGCAGGGGAGCCATGCCTGCTCCGCCGCCTATCCACATCATTTCGTTTTCCGAATCGAAGATAGGATGGAAGTCGCCGTAAGGGCCGCTCATCACTACTTTGTCGCCGGGTTTGAGTGAGAATATGTAGCTGGAAGCTATGCCCGGCATCACATCCTGGAATCCGACTTCGGGTTTTGGCTTGAACGGTGGTGTGGCTATACGGACGGTTAGCATGATGCGGTCGCCTTCGGCAGGATAGTTTGCCATGGAGTAGGCTCGTACTGTGGTTTCCGTGTTGCGGCATTTGAGTGCGAACAGACCGAACTTTTCCCATGCGGGCAGATATTCGTCGCCGATAAGCGATTTGTCGATGTCGCGGTCGTAGTCCATCTCGAATGGCGGGATTTTTATCTGGGCATAGGAGCCGGGGATGAAATCCATGTGCTGGCCTGCAGGAAGGGCTACGATGAATTCTTTGATGAAAGTAGCCACGTTCCGGTTGGATATCACTTCACATTCCCATTCCTTGACATCGAGGGCTGCTGCGGGAACTTCGATAGCCATGTCGCCTTTTACCTTCACCTGGCATGCCAGACGCCAGTTGTTCTTTATTTCCTTGCGGGTGAAATGGACGGCTTCGGTGGGAAGAATTTCGCCTCCGCCTTCTTCGACCTGTATGCGGCATTGTCCGCAACTGCCTTTGCCTCCGCATGCCGATGAAAGGAACACATTGTTGTCGGCCATGGTCGATAACAGCGATTTGCCGGAGCTGGCGGTCAGTTTGCGGTCGCCGTTGATGTCTATTGTCACTTCGCCGCTATTTACGAGGTAGTGTTTGGCCAGAAGCAGCACTATGACAAGCAGGATTGTCACGCCAAGGAAAAAACCTGTTCCTGCCAGAAGTGTCAGAGTCGAAGCCTGTATACTTATAACTGTCATGATGTGGTAGCTGGTTTGGTTAGATCTTTATGCCGAGGAAGCTCATGAAGGCTATTCCCATCAGCGCCGTGAGTATGAACGTTATGCCGACGCCGCGCAGTGCGGGCGGAATATTTGAATATTGGGCTATGCGTTCGCGCAGTGCGGCTATGGCGGTTATAGCAAGCAGCCATCCTATGCCCCATCCGCCGCCGGCGCAGAATGCGGTCCATACATTGGGAAAATCACGCTGTTGCATGAACAGCGAGCCTCCGAGTATGGCGCAGTTCACGGCTATCAGCGGCAGGAATATGCCGAGCGACGAATATAGTGCTGGAGCGTACTTCTCGACAACCATTTCCACAAGTTGTGTCATGGAGGCGATTACGGCGATGAACACTATCAGCGACAGGAAGCTTAGATCGACTTCGGCGAAATCGGGGCTGAGCCATGTAAGAGCGCCTTCGCGCAGCACGTATGTCTGAAGAAGATAGTTGATGGGCAGGGTGATGACAAGCATGAAAGTCACGGCTATGCCGAGGCCGAATGCTGTCTTTACATTTTTGCTGACCGCAATGAAAGAGCACATGCCAAGGAAATAGGCGAATATCATGTTGTCGATGAAAATCGACCGTATGAAAAGATTTAGGTTTTCCATTCTTATGCTGTTTTATCCGTGGAATGTTTTTTCTTATTTTTCCTGCAGGTCTTTGTTGATGCTGCGGTGTACCCATATTATACAAGCCACAACGATAAGAGCCATAGGAGGGAGAATCATAAGGCCGTTGTTGACATAGCCGTGGTCATAGCACCACTGGGGTACGACCTGATAGCCTAACAGAGTCCCGGAGCCGAGGAGTTCGCGGAAAAAGCCTACGATCACCAGTATCATGGCATAGCCTATTCCGTTGCCTATTCCGTCGAGGAACGAGGGCCACGGACGGTTTGCCATGGCAAAAGCTTCGAGGCGACCCATAAGGATACAGTTGGTGATGATAAGGCCGATGAATACCGACAGCTGTTTGCTGACATCGTAGGCGTATGCCTGCAACAGTTGCGAAACTATGACAACAAGTCCGGCCACTACCACCAGCTGTACGATTATGCGGATGTTGGTTGGGATGGTGTTGCGTATCAGGGATATGATTACGTTGCTGAAAGCCAGTACGGCAATTACCGAGAGTCCCATTACAAGTGCCGGCTCAAGTTTGGCCGTCACGGCGAGAACCGAACATATACCGAGCACCTGGACGATTACGGGGTTGTCCTTTGAGAATGGATTGAACAGGACGCTTTTGTTTGATATTTTTTCCGACATGATGGAATCTGTTTTTCGTTGATGTCAAAAATTCAAGTCTTACTTGTTCCCACCTTCGAGTTTTTCGAGGAAAGCTTTATATGGACTCAGGCAATTGTCGATCATGGCAGCTACACCTTTGCTGGTAATAGTGCCGCCGGAGATACCGTCGACGTAGTCTTCGTCGCCGGCAGGATGTTGTCCGGCCTTAACCACGGCTATAGGCAAAAACTTGCCATCCTTGAAAATGCGTTTGCCGAAGAACTGGTCGGAAAAAGCCGGCTTTTCGATTTCTGCGCCCAATCCGGGGGTTTCACCCTGATGTGCGAAGAACGCGTCGTATATGGTGGTACCGTCGGAGTCGACCGATACGTAGCCCCATATAGGTCCCCATAGTCCTGCGCCATAGAGGGGCAGAATGTATTTAAGGGAGCCATTGTCGGTTAGGCATTCGTAGACCGGAAGCAATCGTTCGTCGGCTTCTTCTTTTACCTGACGTTCGACTTTGACTGTAAATGCGTCGACACCGTCGATACGGTTACCGCGGCTGTCGACCACATAGGAATCGGTAATATAGCGTGCGTAATCGCTTGCGATGCTGTCCTTGGACGGAGTTATGTCTACGGATGCAAGGATCTGACGCATCTTATCGGCGTTGGCATTGGCTTCCTGCCTGCTTTTTAGAGAGATGGCTGTGAATCCGAGTGCGGAACCAACGACAGTCACCAGAACGATGATGTAGATTATCGTATATAGATTGCTTTGCTTGTTCATGAGCGTACGGATTTAGCGTTAAGACGATTCATGCGGCGACGTATGTTGGACTGCACGACACACCAGTCGATCAGTGGAGCGAAGCAGTTCATCAGCAGTACGGCAAGCATAGCTCCTTCCGGGTAGCCGTTGTTATATGTGCGTATCAGTATCGCGATTACGCCGATAAGAAAGCCGTAGATATATTTGCCGGTATTGGTGCGTGCGGCGGTCACAGGGTCTGTTGCCATGAATACGGCAGCGAAAGCAAATCCTCCGAACAGGAGCTGTTCGACAGGCGAAAGGTAGGAGGCGGGGTAAAGCGGAGAGGCAAAGGTATTGGCAATCCAAGCCATGAAAAGACCGCCGGCTACAACTGAAAGAATGATGCGCCACGATGCTATACCTGCTGCGAGCAGGATGACGGCGCCTATTAGAATGCAGAGAGTGGATGTTTCGCCGAAAGATCCGGGAATAAGGCCTATGAATGCCTGCCATAGGCTGATGGCGCTACCGTCGACGCCGGTAAGTGCAATGTCCGGACCGGATTGCGTGGCAAGCTGTCCCAGAGGTGTGGCGCAGCTGAATCCGTCGGGGAGTTCGTAGCCGTAGCCGAAAGGCTTGCCGGATGCTATGTAGACGTTGTCGCCCGACATGCTGGCGGGATAGGCGAAGAACAGGAACGCGCGGGTTACCAGTGCCACATTGAGAACGTTGTAACCTGTACCTCCGAATACTTCCTTTACGAAAATTACAGAGAATGCTGTGGCGACGGCAAGCATCCACAGTGGGATTTCAGCCGGACATATCAGCGGGATAAGTATACCGGTTACGAGGAAGCCTTCTTGTATTTCTTCTTTACGCCATTGCGCTACTATGAACTCGATGCCGAGTCCGACAATGTAGGCCACGGCCACGCGCGGAAGTATGGTAAGGAAACCGTAGAGCATCATATCCCAGAATTGGAACTCATTGATGCCGAGAGCCAGCTGGTGCTGGTATCCGGTGTTGTACATTCCGAAAAAGAAGCAAGGCATCAGGGCGAGTACGACGATAATCATCGTACGCTTGGAATCCATGCTGTCGTGAATATGCACAGCGTTGCGTGGAGCGGATGTTGTGCGCGGGGTGTAGAGGAATGTTTCAAAACCGTCGAAAACTGAGTGGAGGGCATGAAACTTTCCCCCCGGTTCGAAATCAGGCTTTATACGGTCGAGATATTTACGTAGTGATGCCACTTTATGAAATTATTTAACGGTTTTTGTTATTCGAGTTCTTTACGGAGATATTCGAGGCCGTCGCGCACAATCTGCTGCAGAGGCAGTTTGGAGGTGTCGGCATATTCGGCTGCGGCAAAGTCTTCAGGAGCCACTTCGTAGATTCCGAGTTTCTCCATCGCGTCGATGTCGCGTGCCATTATGGCTTTGATAAGATATTCGGGCATGATGTCCATGGGAATCATGTCGTCGTACTGTCCGCTCATAATCATAGCCCGACGTCCGCCGTTGATGCGTGCGTCGGGGCGGAAAGCGCGGTGCAGAAAATATCCGGGAAATGTCCGGCTGGTGCTCATTTTGCCGGGAGCTAATGATGCCCATCCCATGAATTCGTCGACATCGTCGCCTTCGGCGATCACGGTCACCTGACGGTAGGGATAATGAAGCCAGCAGTCGCCGTCGGCACTGGTGCCGACGGCCTGACCGGTCAGTACGTTGCCGCTGATAATGCGCCGGTGATGTTTTTCCTCGGCGAGCATACCGTTTATTATTTCAGTGACGGGCGCACCGATGCTTGTGCGCACGATTGACGGATTCTTTATCTCCGGACCTGTCACGGCCACGATAGCCGACGGATCGAAACAGCCGTCGGTAAACAGGCGTCCGATTCGGAAAAGTGTGGTGAGATCAAGAGTCCAGATAACTTCGCCTTTGTTGACAGGGGCAATTGCCGCAGCCTGGATCCCGGCGCATCCTGCCGGGTGCGGACCGTTGAAATCAATCATTTCCGCACCCTTTATGGTCGGTAGCGCCATTCCGTGGTGCCGTCCTATATATATTTTCCCTGTTGTGATTAGAGCAAGTGCGGATACGGCTTTTTCGAGAGTGGCTTTTAAAGCGTCGCCTTCGATGCCGGCTGTCATGGGTGCTGCAAGCGGAGCGGAATCGAAGGCGGTGATAAAGATATCCCGGACTTGGTCGTCGGGCGAGGGGATGATGTCGTAAGGACGCCGGCGCATCAGAGCAAGCAAGCCCGAGCGGGCAAGCACAGCTCGCACACCTTCGGCATCGGATGGTATTGCGAAATTTTCGCTGTCGGCGGATCCGTCGTTTTCCACTACTATGGCAAGCAATTTGCGACGTTCTCCACGGCGTATTTCTACGACATGGCCGCTGACAGGTGATACGAGATTGATTTCGGGATTTTTTTTGTCGTGCAATAGGGGAGTGCCGATTTTCACGCTGTCGCCGACTTTGACGTCGGCTTTCGGCGTCAGTCCGGGATAGTCGTCCGGAACAATCGCGCAACGGGTCGGACGGACATCGCGTATGGCTGTGATATCGGTCACGGCGCCTTCCAGGTTCAGTTTAAGACCTTTTTTGAGTTTGATTTCCATAAAGATTCAAATCATTTTCGGGGGCGTTTCCAAAAATACGCGCAAAGTTAGTCAAAAAAATGCAATTACTATGTATTTTTCTCAAAATTAAACGATTCGAATGCTTCGATGTTATGAAAACGGTTGAGAATTGCCAGTAGCCGGGCACGCCGTTGCAGCAGGCTTTCGAATTCGAGGCATGACTCGGTATAGAAGTTCATTTCGCGCAGGTAATCAAGCATTGACATAGCACCTCCGTCAAGTGCTTTTCGAAGTAGAGCGGGGTAGCTTCCGTCGCCAAGTGCGGCGATGTATCCTTCGAGGCGACGGTCGAGTGCTGCGGCAGCCGCCCGGTCCGAGATTATAGAAGCCCTACGGGCAAGATATGCGGATGTATATTCGTCGGCGGTGGCCTGCAGTTCCATGTCGGCTGCGGTTATGCTGCGTCGACGTGACCATACCGGGAGGGTTATTGCCGCACTGAATCCGGTGAAATGTTCGCCGGCTTCGTTTTCGAAAGAGTAACCTATGGTGAATCCCGGGAGCCTGCTGCGTCGAGCTGCCGACAGACGCTCACGTCCGGCATCGAGCATTGGTGCGCGGCTGAGTACGTATGGATCCTGCGTGTCAAGGATGTCGAGATATTCGGCTTCTGTCAGCAGCGGCATTGCAGGATAGTTGAGTAGACTTTCGGTGTCAATCAACCTGTTGCCGCCCATGGCTATAAGGGAAGCACGCAGGGCGTCCAGCTCGGCTTCGGTGTCGTCGCACAGCACCCGCATCTTGTTGCTCTCTATCTGTAGTTTTTTGTAGTCGAGTATTGTGATTGCGCCGCCTCGTTCGAATGCGTTGCGCGACGATTCAAGCAAAGAGTCGAGTGTGGCGCTCTGACGCCGGCAGAGTTCAAGGCGACGCCGGCATCCGATTATGTCGATCAGGGCTGTGCGGGCGTCGCGTACGGCGTCGGCCATGCGGTCGCGGTAGAGGAGAGAGAATGCTGTCGCACGTCGTGCAGTTGCTTTGCGTCTGGCGGAGTATACGCCCGGCCAGTCGAACGACTGGCTGATTCCGGCGTTCCATTTGTTTCCGTCGGCAAGCTTGCCGATGCCCCATAGATATTCGAAGCTGACTTCCGGGTCTGACGGGATGTTTTCAGCGGCTTCGGCGCCAAGTTCGGCTGCCATGCGGGCGCGTTCGGCGCCAAGAGCCGGGTTTCCCGCGATGACTTCAGCCACTATTTCGTCGAAGCCGGCAGGAGTTGCAGCTTTGATGCAAGCGCTTCCTGCTGATACGGCTGTTGCCGCAATGAGTGTGATATATATCTTCAGATTCATTTTCTGTTCTTTTTTGAGCGGTGTGACATAAGGATTCTGTAGCATACGGGTACGACATATATGTTGAGTATAGTCGAAGACAGCAGTCCTCCGAGAATCACTATAGCCATGGGCGACTGTATCTCGTTGCCGGGGTCACTGGCACCTATCGCCAGAGGAATAAGCGCCAGAGCTGATGTCAGTGCGGTCATGACGATTGGCAGCAGTCGGTCGGCCGAACCTGTCATTATGCGAGTGTCAATGCCGTTGCCTTCAGCCTCGAGATTGTTGTAGCGGCTGATAAGCAACATTCCGTTGCGGGTGCTGATACCCATCAGGGAAATAAAACCTATTATTGCCGGAATGTTGACTTCGGCTCCGGTAAAGAAGAGAATAAGAACTCCGCCTATAAGGGCGAGAGGCATGTTGATAAGAATGATCAGCGATTCGGCCATGTCGCGGAATTCGCTGTATAGCAGTAGGAAAATCAGTAGTATCGCTCCAAGTGAAGCAAGCATCAATGTGCGGGATGCGCTTTCTTCGCTTTCGAATTGTCCGCCGTAGCTCACATAGTAGTTTTGCGGCATGTCTACTTCCGTTTCTATCCTGCGACGGATCTCATCGACTGTTCCGCGCAGATCGCGTCCCTCGACGTTGGCCGATACGACAAGGCGTCTTGATGTATTCTCCCGGTTTATGGTGTTCGGACCTGTGGTAGATGTGATTTCGGCGACGGCTTCGAGAGGAATTTTTCCACGGTTGCTGTCGATTGTATAATCCCGGATGGCATCGAGGGTATTGCGGTAGTTGTCGCCTGCTATAAGGGTGACATCATAGCTGTTACCGCCACTGTAGACCTGTGATACGGTAGTGCCTCCGAGAGCTATGGCGAGTACGCGGCGGAAATCGGCCATTGTTATGCCATAGGCGGCAAGCATGTCGCGGCGCGGACGAACGGTCAGTTCCGGACGTTCTATCTGCTGCTCTATGTTGGCGTCGACAACGCCGTCGACTTCGCGTACTATGTCGTGGATTTTGCGTCCTGTGGCGAAAAGGCTGTTCAGGTCATCGCCGAAAATTTTGATGGCAATCTGCGATTGGGTTCCTGAGAGCATGGCGTCGATGCGGTGTGATATAGGCTGTCCTATTTCAATGACTGTGCCTGGAATTTCCGACAGCCGCTCGCGCAGTTCATTTGCCACCTCTGAACGGGTGCGTCCTGACAAAGTATAGGGGGCTTCTATTTCCGATACGTTTACGCCGAGTGAATGTTCATCGAGTTCGGCGCGGCCGGTCTTGCGTGCTACCGTCCGTATCTCAGGTGTCATCATGATTATCCGCTCCGCTTCCCGTCCGATTTTGTCACTTTCTTCCAGCGAGATGCCGGGCAAGGAAGAAACGTTGATAGTGAACGAACCTTCGTTGAATGGCGGCAGAAATCCGCGGCCGAGAGTGAAGAACAGGGCGATTGATGTCAGGAAAAGCAGCGCGACTATGCTTAGAATTGTTTTTTTATGGTTCAGGGCGATTTGCAGAGATTTTATATACATTCCGCGCATACGGCGGGTTACGGCCGGCTCATGTCCGTATTCGTTTTTGCCGGTGTTTTTTCCGCCGAGCAGATAGCTGCACAGGACAGGTGTTAGCGTGAGTGCTACAATCGTCGATGCCGCCAGGGCTATTATGAACGATACTCCGAGAGGAATCAGCATGCGTCCTTCCATGCCGCTGAGAAGGAACAGAGGAAGAAATGCAGACATGATGATAAGCGTGGAGTTGAATATAGGCATACGGACTTCAGCCGAGGCGTGATAGACTACATCGACAGTTGTCTGCCGTTCGTCGGTCGGCAAGGCCATGTTCTGCCTCAGGCGTTTATAGACGTTCTCGACGTCTACAATGGCATCGTCGACCAGACAGCCTATGGCAATCGCTATGCCGCCGAGGCTCATAGTGTTTATGGTATAACCCATGAAGTGCATTGCCAGTATGGTGACTATGATCGACATGGGGATGGCTACGATTGAGATCAGCGTCGTGCGCAGGTTCATCAGGAAGAAGAACAGCACAATTATGACGAACAGCGCTCCTTCCAGCAGAGTCTGCTGCAGATTGCTTATGGAGCTGTCTATGAAATCGCTCTGTCGGAATATGTCATCGGATATTACGATGTCCGGCGGCAGGGTGCGGCTGATTTCCTCGAGTCTGTTGTCGATGGCTTCAGTAAGGCCTATGGTACCCGTGTCAGGCTGCTTTGTTATCGTGATCAGTACGGCGGGCTGTCCTTTGACTGATGCGGCGCCGATCCGAGGCTGTTGTCCTCCGATTTCCACATCGGCTATGTCTGCCAGTGTAACGATTCCGCGGTTGTCGGAACGCACTACAGCCGCAGCGATTTCTTCAGGCCTGTCGGTATTGATGACTCCTTTTATTATATATTCGTTGCCGTAGTCGTTGACGATGCCTGCGCCGGCATTGTCATTGATCTGTTCTGTTGCATCAAGTACTTCGTTGAGGCTTATATCGAAAAGCCGCATACGTTCAGGATCAAGACAGATGCGGTATTCTGGCATATCGCCGCCTATTACCGACACCTGGGATACCCCGACAACCGACAACAGTTTCGGGCTGATCACTTTTTCGGCAAGACGCCGCAGCTCAATCAAGGATGTGGTATCGGCGGTCAGGCCTATTATCATGGCCTCTCCGAGAATGGAAGACTGCGGTCCCATGATAGGCTGTTCGACGCCGTCGGGCAGTTCCTGTCCGGCTCTGTCGAGGCGTTCGCCGACGATTTGTCGGGCAAGATATATGTCGGTATCCCAGTCAAATTCAACCCATACAACCGAAAAGCCGGTTGTCGAGGAAGAGCGCACACGCCGTACGCCGGTGGCTCCGTTCATTGCTGTTTCGATAGGGTAGGTCACTACGGTTTCCACTTCTTCGGGCGCGAGGCCAGGAGCTTCGGTCATTACTACGACTGTCGGAGCATTGAGGTCGGGGAATATGTCTACGTCCATGCGCATAAGCGCCACAACTCCGCCCAAAAGGATAAGGGCGGATATGATAAGCACGGCCACACGGTTCTGCAGCGATGCTTTGATGATTTTGTTGAGCATAGGGACGGGGACTTAGTGGTTATGACTGTGGCCTTCGGGAATGGCGGCGCTGCTTTCGGCCAATCTTACGGTGGGAGTGCCGGCCACTACTATAATGTCGCCGTCGGATACACCTGAATTTATGGCTATGCGCCGTCCGTCGCTCTTACCGGTGCTGACAGGCATCTTTATATAGCATTCGTCATCGATTTTTTTGTAGACGTACATACGTCCCTGTTGTTCTGACAAGGCATCCAGAGGCACGCTGATTATGTTTCCCGTTTCATTGGCGAGCAGTTCGGCGCTGAAAGAGAGTCCTGGTGTGAAAGTCCCGTCGTTGACAACCTTGAAATAGACCGGTATGTAAGCCGATGTGTTTCCGGCAGCCGGCATACCGGTGGAAGCAACGCGATGTCCGCCGGCCTCGGCTATGTCGATTACCCGGCCGGAGTATGGAAGTTTCACACGTGCGTCTGTAAAGGCGGCAGGGTCGGAAGCATAACGTATAGGCAGATCTATACGCAGAGTCAGAGTCTTTGAGGAGGCGACAGTGGCTATGGGTGCTCCTGCCTCGACATATTGGCCGCGCATTGCTTCAAGTGATGTGATTATGCCTGAAATCGGAGATTTTGCAGTTCCTGATGCTGCCGGTCGGCTGTATGCCGCTTCGGCGCGCCTGTATGCCGCTTCGGCAGCAGCATGTTCGGCGGCGGTGACAAGGCGGTCGGCCCACAGAGCCGATATACGTTCGTATTCACGGCGGGCATTCTCATAATCGGCGCGTGCGGCGGCGGCGGCATCTCCGCCGCTGACGCTGCGGCTATCGATTGTGGCGATCACACTGCCGGCTTTTACTTCGGCGCCGAGGTCTGTTCCGCGGGGGAATTCCACTATGCCGGCGGCGGGTGCGGTGACGGTCGCAAGGTCGCTGCTGGAGTTCAGTACTATGCCTGAAGCGCTGACGCTCCGGCGGAAACCGCCTCGGCGTATGGTATCGGTTTTTACGCCGAAACGTTCGGCTACTTCGGGATGCAATACGATTTCGCCGCCGAAACTATTATCCGTTTTTTCGGTATCGGTGCTATGTTCATAACCATGTACGTGCCCCTCTGCATGATTGTGATCATGGTGTTCATGGCCGTCGTTTTCCTCATTATGCCTGCAGGAAGTGGTAAGCGCCATCATGCCGATGGCCGCATATATAATAATGTGTTTCATTTTTATATCCTTTATGCTTTGTTTTTTGTGAAGCTTTAATTCCGGATCCGCAGTTGTATTCTATTCAAGGCGGATCTTTCAGTGTATTCTTAAGGTCAGCATAAAGGTGGAGCACGGAGTGCTTTCGGACATTTGTGTCCTGCTCGCAAGCTTGTTTTTATCTTGGCGGAAGGCTTCCCAACCGTCGGATGTCCATAATTGTTACAGTGGTGTTGTGAATTTATGGCACAGAAAATGTGGCCACAGAAATTTTTTTGTCCGTTATTGTCGCAATATTGGATTGTGTTGTCCGTATATTCATTGGCCTGAAAGTCGGACAGGTGCATTGCACAGTCCGAATCATGTGAATCCGGAGCGCCGTTGTTGTGCCCGTTTTCGTCGTGGCTGTGATTGCATATTTCTTCAAGTACGTAGATACAGAGTGAATGGCAGTGACTGCTGTGGTGATGATGGAACTGCATGACGCCGGCGATGACGAATACGAGAATCGTCATCGTGGCTCTGATAGCTATCGACTGCCGACGGTACATGTCAGTCCGTCACTCCTTTCTTTGTCGCTATTTCCTTGGAATTTATTATTGTTATGTTTCCGGACTGAAGTCGGGCCTCAAGGAATTCATGGAATTTATTCCGCTCGGCCGCGCTTATTTGTCTGTCGTAGTCGACGAGGACTATGTTCATCGTGTCGAGTCCTCCGGTAGCCACATCGCAGACTATTGTCCGGTTGATGGCTATATTGCCTATCTGTGGGAAGAGTACTTTTAGCTCAGGAGCAATGCGGACGCTCATGGAATCGTTGCGCAGGGTTGTCGAGTAGGCGTTGCGTAAGGAGTCTATTGTTACCTGCTGGCGTGTTATTGTACTTTGTGTGACGGTGTACATATCGCGCAACATCGACGATGTGGTCTGGGTGAAGTCTGTGCGCGGGTCGTAGTAGTTTCCCTGTATTATGCGCAGACGGGTGCCGTTGAGGTGGTAAAGCGCCAGTCGGTCGGTCATGGCGACCATCAGTGAATCCTGCGGCAGTGTTTCTCCCATAAGGGAAACAGTCAGAGTTCTCTGGTTTTTATTAAAACTTGTCTTGTAGTTTAGTACAGAGGTATTTGGAAAGTCGAATTCGGTATTGACGAAGCGTCCGCAATTGTTTTCGAAGTTATTCTGCACAAGCATTGTATATGTCAGATATATGGCAGGAAGCATTGTGAGCAGGGCGAGTGCATATACAATACGGCGTACTTTGCGTGCGCGTTCGGGATTGGAGAATGATTTCGGCGCATAGTGCATCAGCTTTACACCGGCAGTTGTGGCACAGGCTATGAACACCGAATTTATGAAAAACAGGTAAAGTGCACCAAGAAAATAGGTGGGTTGCCATGTTGCCAGACCATAGCCTACGGTACAGAGCGGCGGCATGAGGGCGGTGGCTATGGCTACTCCGGGGAGCACGTTTCCTTTTGCTTTGCTGCCTATTGCCAGTATGCCTGCGGCACCGCCGAAAAAGCCGATGAAAACGTCGTATATAGTCGGAGATGTACGTGCCAGAAGTTCGCTATGGCCTTCGTTGACGGGAGATATGAGAAAATATACGCAGGAAGTTATTACACTGAAGAATGTGGCATAGAGTAGATTACGGAACGAGCGCTTTATTAGCTCGAAGTCGTGGATACCGACTCCGAGTCCAATACCGATTATAGGACCCATCAGTGGCGAGATGAGCATGGCGCCTATGATTACGGCCGTAGAGTTGGTGTTCAGTCCTAACGATGCTATGAATATCGCCGCGATAAGAATCAGGACGTTCGTGCCTCGGAATCCCACTCCTTCGCGTATATTTGCCTCAGCTTCGGCCTGCGGAGTCAGGAAAGGCGTAAGGTCAAAGTAGCGCGCTACTTTATCGCGCAGGACATTCAAGTCTATATTGGTCATGGCTTGTGGAATACTTCGCTGAAGTTTTTATTTGTTTTCAGTCAGTGAATTCAGTTGTTTCTCAAGTTCTGTAGAATTCAGCCTTGTATGCAGTTTACCCCGGTATGCTACGGATATGTTGCCGGTTTCCTCGCTGACTACGATTGCAAAAGCGTCTGTTGCCTGGGCTATTCCGAGTGCCGAACGGTGGCGCAGGCCTAACGAGCGTGGCACATCGCTGTCGTGACTGACCGGAAGAATACATCCGGCCGCTTCGATGCGTCCGCGTGCTATTATCATGGCGCCATCGTGGAGAGGGGAGTTCTTGAAGAATATATTCTCGATAAGGCGCGTGTTGATATCGGCGTTTATTATATCGCCGGATTTGGCATAGTTGTCGAGAGGTATGGACTGTTCGATGACTATCAGTGCGCCGGTTTTACTTTTCGCCATGCTCATGCAGGCGTAGACTACGGGTAGTACCTGCCGGTGAGATTGCTCGTCGGCTTCCGCGTCGTGGTGATGGAAGAGTTTTCGAAGGAAAGCCCATCGTCGGTGTGAGCCAAGGTCGACAAGAAAGCGCTTTATCTGTTCCTGGAACAGAATTACCAGAATAAGCAGGCCTATGGCCATGAATTTGTCGAGAATAGTACCTATAAGACGCATGTCGAATATTTCGGAAGCAACAACCCATACGACAATGAATGCCATCACACCGTAGAAAATGTTTATGGTGCCGGATTCCTTCATAAGGCGATAGATGTAGAAAAGCATCATCGCGAACAGAAGAATGTCGAGTATGTCTTTGATTCCGAATGCCATGTGTCTTTGATTAAGGTGATATATGAGGGATTTCGCCTTCGGTAGCCATTACTATTTCTATGGCTTCGCGGGCAGCGCGGACGTCGTGGACACGCAGTATGGCGGCTCCTCGTTCGAGTGCCAGTACGTTAAGAGCGGTCGTGCCGTTCAGCGCTTCATCAGAACTGATGCCAAGCAGACGAGTGATCATGGATTTACGCGAGAATCCGGCAAGTACAGGGCGGTGAAACAGTCCGAAAAGCCGTAGGTCGCGGAGCAAGCGGTAGTTTTGCTCCATGGTTTTTGAAAATCCGAAGCCCGGATCGATTATTATATCGTTTACGCCGAGTATTGCTAATTGAGCGAGTTTATCGCCCAGTTCAGCCAGAACGTCGGCTGTGACGTCGTTATAGTCGGTTCGGGACTGCATGTCGGCCGGGGTGCCGCGCATGTGCATAAGTATGTATGGAACCTGCAGGGCTGCAGCAGTTTCGCCCATGTCGGGGTCGATGCTGCCGCCTGAGATGTCGTTTATGATGTCGGCGCCCCAGTCTTCTATGCATCTGCGTGCTACGTCGGCACGGAATGTGTCGACTGAAACCGGAATATCCGGGCCGGCTATCTGACGGACAATGGACAGGCCGCGTTGCAGGCGGGCAGCTTCTTCATCGTGGGTTACATCGCCGGCACCGGGGCGCGACGAGTAGGCGCCGACATCGATTATGTCCACTCCTGCCGCAATCATGCCGGTTACGCGTGTCGCGATTTCCTCGTCGGCGAATGTCCGTGAATCGGCGTAGAAAGAGTCGGGCGTCACGTTGACGATGCCCATGACAGCAGGACGCTCGTAGCGTCGAAGTTTCCCGCGTATGTTGAGGCTGAACGCTTCCATTACCGCTTGCAGAGGATTAACGGTTTGCGCGTTTGCGCTCGATTTCGTCGAGTATGATTTTGCGAAGACGTATGTGGTGGGGGGTAACTTCAACATATTCATCCTCTTTGATGTATTCCAGCGCTTCTTCGAGGCTGAATACGACCGGAGGAACTATGCGGGCTTTGTCGTCGGCGCCGGACGCACGCATGTTGGTGAGTTTCTTTGATTTGGTCACATTCACCACAATGTCATTGTCTTTGGCGTTCTCGCCGACCACCTGTCCGGCATATACTTCTTCCTGAGGGAAGATGAAGAATCGTCCGCGGTCCTGAAGCTTGTCTATGGCATAGGCATAGGCTGTTCCCGCTTCCAAAGCGATCAGAGAGCCGTTAACCCGGCGTTCGATCTCGCCTTTCCAGGGTTGGTATTCCAGAAAGCGGTGAGCCATGATGGCTTCTCCCGCCGATGCTGTCAGCACGTTGTTGCGTAGGCCGATGATGCCTCGCGACGGTATCTGGAATTCAAGCTGCACACGGTCGTTCTGGGTGGTCATGGCTGTAAGGTCGCCTTTGCGGCGGGTAACCATGTCGATCATTTTCGACGAGTATTCTTCGGGGACGTTGATGGTGAGCAGTTCGACAGGCTCGCATTTTACTCCGTCGATTTCTTTAACGATTACCTGCGGCTGTCCGACCTGAAGTTCGTAGCCCTCGCGGCGCATGGTTTCGATAAGTACCGACAGATGCAGCACTCCGCGGCCGAAAACACTCCATACATCCTGATTCGCGTCCTTTTGAACGCGCAGAGCCAGGTTGCGGTCAAGTTCTGCTGTCAGACGGTCGCCGATGTGGCGCGATGTGACGAATTTGCCGTCGCGGCCGAAAAAAGGACTATCGTTTATGGTGAAAGTCATCGACATTGTCGGTTCGTCGATGGCTATGCGGGGGAGGGCTTCAGGTGTTTCAGCATCGGCTACGGTATCACCGATTTCGAATCCTTCGAGTCCGACGATGGCACAGATGTCACCGCTGCCTACTTCCTGCACACGTTTGCGTCCCATTCCTTCGAAGGTATGCAGTTCTTTGATACGTTGGCGGCTTATGGAGCCGTCGCGACGGCATAAGGCGATATCCATACCTTCGCGTACGGTGCCGCGGTGTACGCGGCCTATGGCTATGCGGCCGACATATTTTGAGAAATCCAGTGATGTCACGAGCATCTGTGCCGGACCTTCAAGAGTGGCGGGTTCGGGTATGTATTCGATTATGGCGTCGAGCAAGGGCAGGATGTTGTCGGTCGGTTTGTCGTAATCCGTACTCATCCAGCCTTGTTTGGCGGAACCGTAGAGAGTGGGGAAGTCGAGCTGCTCTTCTGTGGCGTCGAGATTGAACATCAGATCGAACACCATCTCCTGTACCTCGTCGGGACGGCAGTTCGGTTTGTCTACTTTATTGATTACCACTACGGGTTTAAGTCCCAGCTGTATGGCTTTCTGCAGCACGAAACGAGTCTGGGGCATCGGTCCTTCGAATGCGTCGACCAAGAGCAGGCAGCCGTCGGCCATGTTGAGCACACGTTCTACCTCGCCGCCGAAATCGGCGTGCCCGGGGGTGTCGATTATGTTGATTTTATATCCTTTATAGTCGATGGAAACGTTTTTCGACAGGATTGTTATACCGCGTTCGCGCTCCAGATCGTTGTTGTCAAGAATTAATTCTCCGGCATTCTGATTCTCGCGAAAAAGATGGCCGGCAAGGAGCATTTTGTCGACAAGCGTGGTTTTGCCGTGGTCGACGTGGGCAATGATTGCGATATTGCGGATTTTCTGCATACTCTATTGGATTGATTTCGTCGGCAAAGGTAGCATTTTTTTCGCAGACAGCGTGTGCCTCGCGCACGAAATTATGATGAAGCAGAGTCTGTAATTAAAAATAAAAATGTAACTTGCATGCTCAAAAACGGTATGAAACAGAAAAATAAAATTATAGTTCAGAACTATGTTTCGCCCTGCGGTGCTTTGCTTTTGGGTTCTTTAGGCGACAGGCTATGTCTGTGTGATTGGCAGTCAGGTAAGAGTAACGGTCATATAATAAGGCGACTGGAACGCGTTCTTGATGCGGAGTTTAAGGAAGGCGACTCGGATATGACGCGGATTGCAATATTGCAGCTCGAAGAATACTTTGCCGGCGAGCGCAAAGAATTTTCGCTGCCTCTGCTGTTTGCCGGCAGTGATTTTCAGCAAAAAGTATGGAATGCTCTTTTGACGATACCTTTCGGAACAACAATTTCGTATGGAAAGATGGCCGCAGATATAGCCATGCCTACAGCTGTCAGAGCCGTGGCGAATGCCAATGGAGCCAACGCATTGTCGATATTCGCACCTTGTCACAGAGTAATAGGCGGCGACTGGTCGCTCACAGGTTATGGGGGTGGCCTGCATGTTAAAAAATTCCTGCTTGAGCTTGAGGGTGTGTTGTTATAAAATAAATTTGGCTTTGCTCTCGACTTATGATTATCTTTGACTATCGTCTTAGATACTCTCGCTCGGCAAAGCGCAAATAAATTTGGCTTTGCACTCGACTTATTCGTATCTTTGTTCTCTGACAGAATAAATAAAGCCCGATGACAATGGCCAGCCCTCTTATAAGTATAATTACTGTTACACGAAATGCCGCAGACACACTTGAGCGCACGCTCATCAGTGTCGACGGTCAGACTTTTCTTGATTATGAACATCTGGTCATCGACGGAGCGTCGACCGATGCCACCGCATCCGTGGCTGCCGCACGGCCTTCGATAAAAAGGCGTTTTGACTGCCGTCCGGACAAAGGTCTGTATGATGCTATGAACCGGGGGCTGTCGGAAGCTCGGGGAACTTATGTGGTATTTCTGAATGCCGGCGATGCTTTCCATGATAGGGATGTACTGGCAAGAGTGGCGTCAGCGATTGCCGATGCAGGTTCTCCAGGTATAGTCTATGGACAGACTGACATTGTCGATGATGATGGCCGGTATTTGCACCCGCGTCATTTCGAGGCTCCGGAGAACCTTGCTTTGAGTGATTTCAGGCGAGGTATGGTCGTATGTCATCAGGCGTTTTTTGTTTTGCGGCGTATTACAGTGCCTTTTGATCTGCGTTATCGTTATTCGGCTGACTACGACTGGTGTATACATTGTTTGCAACATTCGCGGCATAATGTTTACGTGGATCGACCTGCTTTGGTCGACTATCTCAGCGAAGGACTTACCACGCGCAACAGGCGTGCATCGTTGCGTGAACGTTTTCGGATCATGGCACGCCATTATGGCTTTTTTCATACCATATTGCTTCATCTGAAGTTGCTTTTTGGAGTCGCTTCTTGAATATTGAATTTTACAGATGTATCTATTTAATACCACATTCCAGGTTGATGATGCTATTGCATCGGATTTTATCGATTTTCTTCGTGACGAATATATAAAGGTCGCATGCTCAGGGTGCGGATTTGTTCAGCCTTTGCTTACAAAGGTGATGGCGGCTCAGGATGCCGGTACGGGAGAGCCGTCTACAAGCTATGCCTTGCAGATGCGTGCTCCGTCGCGCCGCATTCTGGACGATTTTATGACCGGTACCTGTCCCGAATTGTTACGGCTTATAAGCGACCGTTGGGGCATGCGTGTGCTCTTCTTCAGCAGTGTACTTGAAATTATGAAATGATATGGCAGATGCAAAAGTCAAGGAGGCTGACCGTGTCATACTGGGCATAGACCCGGGAACTAATGTCATGGGCTATGGCATTCTCGGCGTTTTCGGGCGAAAGCCGGCTCTGATAGCCATGGGTGTGATTGAGCTGAAGAAATTCGAAGATCACTATATGCGGCTCCACCGTATTTATGAGCGTGTGACTATGCTGGTAGAGCAATATCTGCCCGACGAGATGGCTATCGAGGCTCCTTTCTTCGGAAAGAATGTGCAGTCGATGCTGAAGCTCGGACGGGCACAGGGAGTTGCCATAGCCGCCGCCATAGCCCGTCAGGTACCTATTACGGAATATGAGCCGCGAAAGATAAAAATGGCTATCACAGGCAACGGCGGAGCATCCAAGGAGCAGGTGCGTGAAATGTTGCGGCGCATGCTCGACATTCCTGAGGCGTCGATGCTGCCGCATCTTGATGCTACTGATGCTCTCGGCGCTGCGCTGTGTCATTTCTATGAATCAGCCAAGCCTCTGAAAACAAAATCATCCGCCTCTTGGAAAGATTTTATTGCCCATAATCCTGAAAAGGTCAGCACGGGGATCAGGCGAAAATGAATGTAAACATACGGAACGGGCGGATGTTTTATTGATATGACTATAAAATGAATTGAAATCATGAAAGAAAAACTTACAATAGCCCTTGTGGCTCATGATAACCGCAAGGCAGATATGGTGGACTGGGCGCGTTACAATGCCGAATACCTTTCACATCACAGGATTGTATGTACAGGGACGACCGGTGGCCTGATCAAAAATGCATTCGATGAACTTGGCATTGAAGCCGACATCCGCTGTATGAATTCAGGTCCTTTGGGCGGAGATGCGGAAATTGCCGCAATGGTAGTGCGCCATGAGGTGGATCTGGCTGTCTTCCTTATCGACGACCTCAATCCACAGCCTCATGAAGCCGACATACAGATGCTTCTGCGGCAGTGCCGTATACACAATGTGCCTATTGCATGCAACCGCATAAGCGCTGACCTTATGATTTCGAGTTCGCTGTGGTCCGATGATACTTATGTTCCGGCCAAGCAGAGCTACGTACATTTTGACCGTAAACCACAGGAATAATATATAGAGATAATAAGCTATATGACAATTGCCGACGAATTGAGCCGTATTGATACGCTGCGAAAGGAACTGCACCGCCACAATCATAACTATTATGTTCTGAATGCACCGGAAATAAGCGATTTCGATTTCGATGCCATGATGCGCGAACTTGAAGGGTTGGAAAAGAAACATCCGGAACATGCCGACCCGAATTCGCCCACGCAGCGCGTCGGTTCCGATATCAGTCATTCTTTTGAGCAAGTGGCTCATGTCTACCCGATGTTGTCGCTTGCCAATACCTATTCTGTAGAAGAGGTCGAGCAATGGGTGGGGCGGCTGGAACAGGCTTTGCCGGGGCGTGATGTTACGCTTGTCGGAGAAATGAAATTCGATGGTACCGGTATATCGCTTATATATGAGTATGGGCGTCTTGTGCGTGCCGTTACCCGTGGCGACGGCGAGAAAGGTGACGATGTGACGGCCAATGTCCGTACAATCCGTACGATTCCTTTGCAGCTTTCCGGCGACGACTATCCCGATTTCTTTGAAATCCGCGGAGAGATAGTTTTGACGTGGTCTGCTTTCGACCGCCTCAACGCCGAACGTGAGGCTGCCGGAGAGCCGCTTTTCGCCAATCCGCGCAATGCCGCTGCCGGCACTCTTAAACTGCAGAACTCAGCGGAAGTGGGGCGTCGCGGACTTGATGCTTACCTTTATTATCTTTTAGGTGATAAGTTGCCGTATGCCACGCATTACGAAAACATGCAGGCGGCTCGCCGATGGGGATTCAAGGTATCCGACGCCATGACACACCTCGGATCAATATCGGATGTCGACGCTTTCATAAAATATTGGGACACGGCCAGGAAAGAGTTGCCGGTAGCGACCGACGGTCTTGTTTTTAAAGTAGATGTCCTTCAGGAACAACTTAATCTCGGTTTTACGGCAAAGTCGCCACGTTGGGCTGTGGCCTACAAGTTCCGGGCCGAACGAGCTTTGACACGTCTGCGTTTTGTGTCGTTCGATGTCGGACGAATGGGAATCATTACGCCTGTCGCCAATCTCGAACCGGTGTTGTTGTCGGGTACGGTCGTCAAGCGTGCGTCGTTGCATAACGCCGATATAATGCGCGCGCTCGACATTCATTCCGACGATATGTTATATGTGGAGAAAGGCGGAGAAATAATTCCGAAAATTACAGGTGTTGAACTATCGGAGCGTTGTGCCGGCAGTCGTCCCGTAGAATTCGTCAGCCATTGTCCTGCGTGTGGCACGCCCTTGCTTCGTGTCGAGGGCGAGGCTGCGTGGGTATGTCCCAACAAGCGAGGGTGTAAGCCTCAGATAATAGGGCGGGTCGAGCACTTTGTAGGCCGTCGTATGATGAATATCGATGGCGTCGGCGAGGAAACTGCCGCACGCCTCTTCGAGGCAGGAATGGTGCATGATATAGCTGATTTATACAGTCTGACACCGGAGATGCTTATGACTCTCGAAGGATTTGCACGCCGCAGTGCCGAACGTGTGGTAGATGGCATCGCCGCCAGCCGTGAGGTGCCGTTTGAGCGTGTGGTGTTTGCTCTGTCTATCCCGTATGTAGGTGAAACCACAGCGCGCAAACTCGCCAGAGCCGCAGGCTCGCTTGACAGGCTTATGGATATGCCGCTTGCCGAGCTTGAAGCTGTCGAAGATGTAGGGCCGCGTATAGCCCGGTCTATTGTCGATTATTTTGCTGATGAAGAAAACCGTCGTATTGTTGAGCGTTTGCGCGACGCCGGCCTGACGATGGAGTGTGCCTTGCCGGATAATCAGAACGGAGTATCCGATGTCCTCGGAGGAAAGACATTTGTCATAAGCGGTGTGTTTTCTCTTCACGGGCGTGATGACTATAAGGCAATGATTGAGGCATACGGCGGCAAAAATACAGGTTCCATATCCAAGAAAACCGATTATATACTTGCAGGTGAGAATATGGGACCGGTAAAACTCGAGAAAGCACAGAAATTGGGAATCCCCATAATCGACGAACAAACATTCCTTTCCATGATCGGACAGGGTTAACATATCCTTTTAGAAGTTCATATATTCTGATTTTATACGGCAAAGCGATGCAATTCATTGAATTGCATCGCTTTGCCGTTGTGGAGCTGGAGGGATTTGTTCCTTGCGCTCCAAATGCACTTATATCAACAAGTTGCAATTGGTTAACATTCGTGTGTAGCGAATTTGCAACCTAAATTTCTTTATCCTCACACAGCCGCTTGCTGCATGACCCGAAGGGTTCTAAGGTTATTGCAAAGTTAATACTTTTTTCTATGACTTTAAGTCCGAATGTTCGTTTTAACCCTCCTTATGCAGAGTGTTAAAATGTTCAGCGAGGTGCAAAAGCCGGTTCAAGAATCTCCAGATGAAGAGCATTTTCAATCTTTGAGATTGTCTCGATTGACAGATTCTCCGTACCCTTCAAAACACGCGAGATGTACTGCTGGGAGCAACCCATTCGTTCGGCAAGTGCCTTTTGTGTCAGTCCGAGTTCCTCCATTTTATCAAGCATCATCATGGCGATTCTCTGCGAGTATCTCAACCATGACTTATTGGCCATGCGCCATTCTGCATTCTCCCGCCACTTTGAGGGAGTCGTGCTTCGATGCTCGTTCAGCTTCTTTATCGTTTCTTCTCTTGTCTTCATATCAACCTCCTTTTTTAATTCAGTTCACGAAGATAGTCATCGAACGAATCCTTATCCGATATCTCGTTCTCTATTAAAAATCTCCTTACTTTCTCCATACGGGCCAATTCAACCAGTGTATGTTCTCGTTCCTGCATGGTGCGTGTAAGTTTGATTGCACCGCCGGTTACTACATAGATACCCGGCTCCAACTTGATTGCATATATTCGTAACCATGAGGCATGACGGGGCGTGTTACGTAGACGGGTCTTCTCCTTCCCAAGCAACATTTCAGATGTCCGGCTATTTTCCAAAGGTCTGAAGATCTCATCGAGATTGGCATCCGGGGAAATATCCATTATAAGACACTGTAATCTTTCACTGTCTTCAATGGTATCGTATATCGCTTGATTTACGTCTGTTATTTTGAAATAGGAGGCCAAGTCTCCGATATTCTGCTTAAAATAGGAGCGTAGCCATGTAACATCATTCCATTGGTCAAGAATGGTGTCGAGAACATTATCAAGGCAGTTGTCGTATCTTACTGCCCACAAATTGCCATTGTCTGTAATCTGGTCAAATTCCATGTCTTATATTTTTTGCAAAGATAAGGAGTTTTTATTATACATACAACTTAAAAGTTGTTTTTGTTCTCAGAAGGCATCGTCAAGTTCTGATAAGACGAAAAAATCGCCGGAAATATTAACGGAACGGATTATATTGTCTCAGTCGACACGGATATGCACATCAAGCTCACCGACACCGTCTATGCGGCCCTGCCTACGGATGACCCCGACGTCGGCCCCCTCATGTTCCGGCGCACGTCGCCCCGATAGAAATTCGGGGAGGTAATAAGTCTGCTCCACAGACTCGATGGCATGCAATTCAGCCTCACTGACCTGGTACGTATTGTCGCCGCATATACGGCCGATGGCATATCTGCCAAAAGCGTCGACGTCCATGTTGGAAAAGTCGGTGCAGATTGCCCCCTGTCGGCGGGAAAATGTGACCCTTTTC
>CAJUKD010000014.1 GCA_910587235.1 uncultured Muribaculaceae bacterium | reverse complement strand
AACCGGGTAAGGGAAGATATGCTATTTATTTTAGGTTAAATGAAAGAGCCGTGGGCCTACTCGAATAAAACCCATAAAACCCGGAAGCATTGATTTGCTTAAGACACGGGAAAATGGTAACTTTGCAAATCAATCGGAAAATTAAAGAATCAAGATATGAATCCACTTGAACTGAGCGAACAGGAAACAATACGCCGTGGCAGCATGGCCACTTTACGCCAGATGGGCATAGAGCCATATCCCGCAGCTGAATACGAAGTTACAGGTCACAGCACCGAAATCCGCGAAAACTTTAAGGACGATGCCCCCGCACGGGATGTCGCCGTGGCCGGCCGCATCATGAGCCGCCGCATCATGGGAAAAGCATCGTTTGTGGAACTGCAGGATGCCGACGGCAGAATCCAGATTTATATCTCCCGCGACGAAATATGTCCCGACGAAAACAAAGACCTTTACAACGTCGTATTCAAAAAACTGCTCGACATAGGCGACTTCATAGGCGTACGCGGCTACGTGTTCCGCACTCAGACAGGTGAAATATCAGTCCATGCCCGCGAACTGACAGTTCTCAGCAAGTCGCTCCGCCCTCTGCCCATTGTAAAGGTGAAAGACGGCGTGACATACGACGCTTTCGATGACCCCGAACTGCGCTATCGCCGCCGCTATGTGGACCTTATCGTGAACGACGGCGTAAAAGAGATTTTCCTGAAACGCACAAAGGTCTACAATTCCATGCGCGAGTACTTCAACTCGGCAGGCTACATCGAAGTGGAAACCCCGATACTTCAGTCCATTCCCGGAGGAGCCTCGGCTCGTCCGTTCATCACCCACCACAATGCGCTCGACATTCCTCTATACCTGCGTATTGCCGACGAGCTTTATCTGAAGCGCCTGATTGTCGGAGGCTTCGACGGCGTTTACGAGTTCTCCAAGAACTTCCGCAACGAAGGCATGGACCGCACCCACAACCCCGAGTTCACTTGCATGGAGATTTACGTGGCCTACAAGGACTACAACTGGATGATGGCTTTCACCGAACGCATGCTCGAAAAAATATGTCTTGACGTAAACGGCACCACCGACGTACGCGTCGGCGACAACACTATAAGCTTCAAAGCTCCGTTCCCGCGTGTCACTATGGCTCAGGCAATCAAGGAACACACCGGTTTCGACATCACCGGCATGGACGAAGATGCCCTGCGCGGAGTATGCCGCGAACTCGGTATCGAGGTCGACCCCTCGATGGGCAAAGGCAAACTGATCGACGAGATTTTCGGCGAGCGTTGCGAAGGCAGGTACATACAACCCACATTTATCACCGATTATCCGATAGAAATGTCGCCGCTGACAAAACGTCATCGCGACAATCCCGAACTCACCGAACGCTTCGAACTGATGGTCAACGGCAAAGAACTTGCGAACGCCTATTCCGAGCTGAACGATCCGATCGACCAGTACGAACGCTTTGTCGAACAGATGCGACTCGGTGAGAAAGGCGACGACGAAGCTATGATCATCGATGCCGATTTCATACGCGCACTTGAATACGGCATGCCCCCGACATCAGGAATGGGCATCGGAATGGACCGTCTTGTGATGCTTATGACCGGACAAGTCGCCATCCAGGAAGTGCTTCTCTTCCCCCAGATGCGTCCTGAAAAGGTTGAAAAACGCGACAGTGCCGAAACATTTGCAAACGCAGGTGTACCCGCCGAATGGGTACCCGTTCTCTATAAGGCCGGAATACTGACCGTAGCAGCACTCGCCACACAGACTGCCGGCAAACTCCATCAGGATCTCTGCGGACTTAACAAAAAACACAAGCTCGGTCTGACAAACCAGACCATCGACGCCGTCGGTGCATGGATAAGTGCTGCCGGCAACGACAAATAAAGCCATAAATACCATGGAAACTAAACGATTTCCCGGGAACATAGCCGTGATGGGCGGCGGCAGTTGGGCCACAGCGCTGGCCAAACTGCTGTTGCAGAACTGTCCGACCATACTATGGTACATGCGGCGCGACGACCGCATCGAGGATTTCCGTCGTATGGGCCATAACCCGGCATACCTTACAGACGTTGAGTTCGACATAAACCGCATAAATTTCTCAAGCGACATTAATGCCGTCTGCGAGCAGGCCGACACGCTCCTGCTGGTGATGCCCTCGCCATATTTCAAAGACCATGTTGACAAGATCAATGTCGACATCAGCCAAAAAGCGGTTGTTTCGGCCGTGAAGGGTATTGTGCCCGACGGAAACGAACTAGTATCGGACTACATGATGCGCCGCTTCGGAGTAAGCCTCGACAACTCTCTTGTGGTTTCCGGACCATGCCATGCCGAGGAAGTGGCCCTCGACCGGCCGTCCTACCTTACCATAGGCTGCACGGACACGCAGCGCGCCGAAGCTTTCGCAGCATGTATAAGTGGAAAAAACACCCACACAATAATTTCAAGCGACGTCGAAGGCATTGAATACGCCGCCGTGCTGAAAAACGTATATGCCATCGCAGCCGGCATAATCCACGGCATGAAGCGTGGCGACAACTTCTCGGCCATGCTCATATCCAACGCCATACGCGAGATGGAACGTTTTTGTGCCGCCGTAAGTCCGCGTCCACGCCAGATCTGCGACTCAGTATATCTCGGCGATCTGCTCGTCACGGCCTATTCACGCTTCTCCCGCAACCACAACTTCGGCTCGATGATAGGCAAAGGATATTCTGTAAAAGCGGCACGCATGGAAATGGAACAGACTGCCGAAGGTTATTACGGGGCAAAATGTATCCACGACATAAATGAACGATACGGCGTCGACATGCCCATACTCGACGGTGTATATGAAATTCTTTACCACAAAATCCCAGCAGCAAAAGCCGTAGAACGCATGGCTTTGGCTTTCAACTGATTGTTACGGCCGAACACAATGACAAACGCACCCGAAAGCAAATCCGGCGCCTCGCCACGCAAACTCCTCGGCCTGACACTCGACGAATTGCGTGAAGTAGCCGCCGGAAACGGACTGAAACCGTTCGCCGCCAAACAAATGGCACGATGGCTATACGAAAAACGCGTCACAGGCATAGATGCCATGACCGATCTGTCGAAAGAAGCCCGTTCGCGCATGATTGCCGCAGGATGGATTGTCGGCCGCGAAGAGGCCGTCGCCGAAGCACGCTCGGCCGACGGCACAGCCAAATATCTCTTTCCTGGAGCCGGGGGGCGTGATATAGAAGCCGTTGTAATACCCGACCGTGAACGCGCGACCATCTGCGTGTCGTCGCAGGCCGGATGCCGCATGAACTGCGCGTTCTGCATGACCGGACGCCAAGGGTTCCACGGCAACCTTGACGCAGGAGCAATAATCAACCAGATTCTGTCTGTACCGGAATCAGGAGAACTGACAAATGTGGTATTCATGGGCATGGGCGAACCCACCGACAACGCCGATGCTGTCCTGGCCGCCATCGAAATACTTACCGCCCCATGGGGCATGGCCTGGAGTCCGAGGCGCATAACCCTTTCGACCATTGGCAATATCAATGTACTTCGCCGTTTCCTCGACTCAACACAAGTACACATCGCCATAAGCGTACACACACCGTTCCACACCGACCGCCGGGAGATAATGCCCGTCGAGAACGCATGGCCGGTAAGTCAGGTCATGGCTCTCCTGCGCGACTACGACTTCGCCCACCAGCGTCGCCTGTCCGTGGAATACACCGTCTGGCGCGGAGTCAACGACGACATGCGGCACGCCGACGCGCTTGCCCGCCTTCTGCGCGGCAGCTCGGCACGGGTAAATCTTATCCGCTTCCATCGGATTCCCGGTTTCGACCGCAGCCCGGCCGATGCCCGAACGATGGAAGCCTTCCGCGACCGTCTTAACGAACTCGGTGTAACCGCTACCATACGCGCTTCGCGCGGCGAGGACATACAGGCTGCCTGCGGAATGCTTGCAGGAAAACAAAAAGAAAACACTGAAAACAAATGAGCAATAAAAAAATAAAAGTGGGAATCACCCACGGCGACATCAACGGCATAGGCTACGAAGTAATCCTCAAAGTACTTGAAGACACACGCATGGCCGATCTGTGCGACATAATAGTATATGGCTCGGCCAAAATCGCCGCGTTCTACCGCAAAGCCATGGAACTCGCCCCTGTGCAACTGACACAGATAGAAAAAGCCGAAGATGCCCGCGACGGACAGTTCTGCATCATAAACGTAGTAGGAGAAGACACACGCATAGACCCCGGCAAGGCATCCGAAACAGCCGGTGCTGCAGCTCTTGCGGCTCTCGAAAGCGCAGTGACAGACCTGCGCCGAGGCGCCATCGACGTACTGGTCACCGCTCCGATCGACAAGCACAGCATCCAGAGTCCGACCTTCACTTTCCCCGGCCACACCGAATATCTCGAAGCCTCTCTGGCAAACACCGGCGATACCGACTCGAACGACCGGATACCCGACAAAGCTTTAATGGTACTCTGTTCCGAAAAAATACGCGTGGCTCTGGCAACCGTCCACACACCTATAAGCGCCGTATCAGCCTCAATCACCAAAGAGCTTATCGAGGAGAAACTATTGCGATTCGATCGATCGCTCCGTCGCGATTTCGGCATACACACACCCCGTATAGCCGTCCTTGCACTCAATCCGCATGCCGGCGAAGAAGGACTTCTCGGAAGCGAAGAAAGCGAAATAATAACACCGGCGATTGCCGAAGCCCGCGAGAAAAAAATTCTTGCTTTCGGCCCATACGCCGCCGACGGCTTTTTCGGCAGCGGAAACTACAGCAAATTCGACGGCATACTGGCAATGTACCACGATCAGGGCCTCGCTCCTTTCAAGACCATCGCAATGGACGAAGGCGTCAACTTTACCGCCGGGCTGCCATACGTGCGCACATCGCCCGACCACGGCACCGGCTACGACATAGCCGGACAAGGCCTGGCATCGCCCGAATCGATGCGCTGCGCCATATATGCCGCCATCGACATATTCCGTAACCGCCGTGCCTACGACGATGCGTCAGCCCACCCCCTGCGGCGGCAATACCACAACAAGGGCAACGACAACGTCGTCCTCGACCTAAGCAAAGACTGACATGAACTATGCAATCATAGCCGCGGGCGAAGGTTCCCGCCTGGTGCAGGAGGGTGTTGCCCTCCCAAAACCCATGGTCGACCTTGACGGCCGGCCTATGATACGCCGGCTGATCGACATATTCTCGCAATGCGACGCCCGCTCGCTCAGTGTCATTGTCAACGAGCAGATGACCGACGTCCGCGCCTATCTCGAAAAAATCGCACCGGAACTGCCTTTCGACTTCCATCTGGTCGTGAAATCGACCCCAAGTTCAATGCACAGTTTCTATGAAGTATCGCGTGTGCTGCCGGCGGGAAAATTCATATTGACAACCGTCGATACTATCTTCCGCGAGCCGGATTTCAGCCGCTATGCCCATGCTTTCGCCGATGCTCCCGCCGACGTGGACGGCATGATGGCCGTCACGACATTCATCGACGACGAAAAGCCTCTCTATGTCGACGCCGATCCATCTACGGATATGATTACTGCATTCCGCGATGCGCCGACAGGAACCGACCGTTACATCTCGGGAGGCATCTACGGCCTGACCCCTAAGGCCATCGACGTTCTGGCCGGATGTATGGAACAGGGCATAAGCCGTATGCGCAACTATCAGCGGGCGCTCCTCGAATCCGGACTCAGGCTGAAAGCATATCCTTTCGACAAAATTGTCGACGTAGACCATGCCGCCGACATACGCACAGCTCGCGAATTTATAGCATCCTGAATCAGCCACAACATCATGACGCGCCTCTGCTACATCAGCCGCCGTTACCCCGACCGCCTGTCGGCCGGAAACAAAGCCAAATCCGACTACGAGGATATTCTCGCCTCGATGGGAGCCGTCAATCTCGGGCTGTCGCGTTCTTATGGCAGAGGTAAAATCGCCACATTCTTTATCAATCTCGCAGGAGTCGTCCGAATGAGCCTCACTGTCCGCGCCGAAGATGTTCTATTGCTGCAATACCCTGTCAAGAAATATTTCTCGCTGATATGCCGCATAGCTCGCCTGCGTGGAGCCATCACCGTGGCCTTTATCCATGATCTCGGAGCGTTCCGCCGAAAGAAACTGACTCCTGAAAGCGAGATACGCCGTCTGCAACACGCCGACCGTATAATCGCAGCCACCGATGCCATGCGCCGTTGGCTGATCGGCCACAATATCGACCGGCCTGTGGACGTACTCGGTCTACATGATTTTCTGAGCGATGCACAGCCTTGCGCTCCGACCTGTTCGCAAAATGTGCGCCTCATATATGCCGGCTCGCTGAACCTGCGCAAAAATTCCTTCCTGCTGCAATGCGATAAATTCACCGCCGGCATCTCTCTGACCCTTTTCGGCAATATGTCCGTCGACGAGCAGAAGCTGCTTCCGGCAAACGCAAAGATTACGTACCGCGGATTCATCCCTGCCGATGAATTCATAGCCACGGCAAGCGCCGAAGGCGATTTCGGGCTTGTATGGGACGGCGACCGCATAGATACATGCTCCGGCGACTTCGGCGAATATCTCGCCTTGAACGCTCCGCACAAAGCATCGCTCTACATTCGTGCCGGCCTGCCGCTGATAGTATGGGCGGGAGCCGCGATAGCCCCTGTCGTTGCAGAAAAAGGCATAGGGATAACTGTCGACACCCTGGAGTATCTGCCTGAACGCCTTGCCGCTCTCAGCGGCGACGAACGCGCCAGCATGAAAGCCGCCGTACGCCGCCTGAGCGCTGAAATGGCCGACGGCCGAGCCATGAAATCTGCCATAGCCCGCGCCATCGCCGAATAGCGCCGGCGATACAATATTTTGCAAAACACAAAGCACAAACACGTTTTCAGGCAAAGCAACAAAAGATCACAAAAACAATATTTTTCATAGTAATATTTTGTTTTTTTTTGCAAAACAACACATATATTTGCAAAGCTCACACCATTATTAACCAACTATATTATTATGAAACATTTCTACACACTTTCTATCCTTTGTATTTTAATCACTTTTTTTGTCAGTTGTACTGATTATAACGAGCCTTTTTTCTCTGAAACAGAAATTAGTGCAGATCCACCTGTCAATGAAATAACAGACCCAACCAGAGTCAACCCAAACGAACTAAATCGTGTAATATCTGATTTCATAATCAGAAATTCGATTGAAACTGCACGCTCTATGGATTTTGAAATTGAAACAGTTTATGATTCAAACAATAATCCAACACTTTATATAGTAAATTTTGCTAACGACAACGGTTTTATAGTAATAAGTGCGTCAAAAAGATACACGCCGATAGTTGCATATAATACATACGGCAATTTTTGTCTTAATAATCTAACCCATCACGATGTAACAGAATGGATTGAAAAGACTATTGACGAAATTTCCAATGCAGAATTTGTCCCCATGGATTCTATCAAACGCGTCCATTCACAATGGGAACAATATGAAGCCAAAGTACTATCGACTTTCAACTCCCATATTTCACGGTCTGAAATCAGCGACGAAGATTTAGCTGAATTATTACGCATACGCGAAGACTCCATCCGTACATGGCAATTAAAAGGATTCACCGTTTATAACGCAGATGAATCAATTGTTTCTGATGATGACCTGATAAACAATACGTATTGGCTATACTATGAACATGCAAGAGAGCTTGCTGTAGTAGTCGAGCGAAGAGAGTCATTAATAATCGGAGTTAAGAATTCTATGAAAACCACCTGGAACCAAACAGCATCCTATAATGTAAGTTTCCCAATATTGAGCAATGGCAACCACGCCTATGCAGGGTGTACCACCATTGCAGCTGGACAAGTAATGTATTATTACAAACATCCGACATACATAAATTGGGCAGGCATGCCTATTAATTCTGGATCTAAAATCACCTCTGATTTTTTATACAGCCTTGCTCAAAAATCCAATCCCAAATACAATTTGGACGGAACCGGAATAAGCCTATCCGATATGACATCAACAATTATATCATTCGGTTATAATGCAAAACACAACAATAGCTTCGATCTTAACCTCGCAAACTCTGACCTTAATTCCGGCAAACCGATTATCGTTCATAGTGAATACAAAGACAGCAAAGGGAAAATCCAACACCACGCATGGGTAGTTAGTTGCCGATATATAGATCTAACACGAACATACAAGTCGATATATACATTTACGAGGTTTAAGAGCCTGGAAGCATTCAATACAAGACATCAAGATAATACGGCAGGACCTTTTCACTATATAAACTGGGGATGGGGTGGAACCTACGATGGATATTACTACAATATAACCAATGTAGCCCCAGGTAATAATACTGATGGTACGAGTTTAAAAATGATATATAATATATCACCTAAATAAAAGAATATTATGAAAGTATCCGTTTTTAGATTTCTGCTTGTAGCTGTGATTATCGCAATGACAGCCTCTACAGCCACAGCTCGGGGCAATGGCTTCTCGATTGGTGTGACACCGATATTCTCTGTAGGTAAAACTGACGACAGAGGAAATAAGCCGGAGTTCTGGAGCATAGGTGCAACCGGAGGATACACTCTCAACTTCGGCAAATTCTTTTTCCTGAATCCCGAAGCCTCGTTATATGTGGAAAACATAAACCGCGGGTTCGGCGGCATCCCCGGAACAACAGGTGATGCAAAGTCCGGCACAAATTTCGGAGGCTCGTTAGCAGCCAGCTTAGGAGTCAACTTCGGCGCAGGCATAGAGGCTTTCACCGGACCATGGGCTTCGTGCAACTTCTCTCAGACAGGCCCATCACACTATGAGCGCGACTATCGCCGCGCATCGGCCTATTGGCGCATCGGCCTCGGCTACACATTATGGCGCTTTACCCTGAGAGCTTCTTTCAACATCAGGATGACAGAGCGAACCAATGTGACACGCGCCAACACCGTAGGCCTCGGACTATATTATAACTTCTGAACAAGCGTGATAAAGCACATAGAATATAATAAGCCGTGACTTCAGCCACGGGGATAAAAAGAGTCAATCGAAAACCGGCATTAAATGCCGGTTTTCGATTGACAGTTCGTGAGTAGGTCTACTCACACCACAATATCTTGCTCGCGTCAGCGGCGGAAGAGCGCATAGCGCACTACGTGCCACTGATGCTCGAAGAACTTTTCGAGTTTGCGGCCGAACTTGCGTTTACGCCAGCTGCCATACACCCTATGCTGACCTATCGTTTCACCGTCGACGACATAACGCTTGCGCGGAGCCAGAAAATGCGTAGGATATACGGTTAGGGAACCGCAATGCTGCTCAACGTCCTCGCAATGCCAGCCGAAACGCTCGGCTACCAACGACATCACAGCCGGTGAAATCAGTTCGTTGACACTGCCGTCGGGATTCTTATAAGGGCGTTCCATATAATAGTCGAGTACAGCGCGGCAATAATCGTTGCCGGGCGACGAAATCATGAATGCGGCCTGCAGACCGAAAGGAAAATGCTCGGGATAAATCTTTTCGTGGAAAGTCACAAAGCCCTCACCGTTCTCAGGCAAGAATTCATCGAATCGACGATACATGAAAATGTCGCTGTCCATATAAACTCCGCCTTCTTTCCACAAAGCATAGTAGCGGACGACATCCGAGGCAAAAGCCCATCGGCGATTGTCGAGAGCCTCGTCGATAAATCGGCATCCGATGGCACGGGCGTCGGCCATACGCCACATTCTCACCTCATAGTCGGGCAGGATGCGTTTCCAGCTGTCAAGACACACCTTTATCTCCACCGGATACGGATCGTCGCTAAACCAGCACAAATGTATTTTCTTTGGTATCATCGTCGGATTTTATAATTGTTTATACTATTCGCAAAATTAATCAAAACATCCGTAACAAGAGAATAAAACATCGATTAAAACGTCTGAAAAGTAGGTAGAATGGCTCTTTTTCGTATTTTCTACCTTATAAATCGACAGGGCGTAATTCGGAAAAACAGGGTTTTAATTCGGAAAAAAGAAAGCTATATCCATCGCGCATCGTAGTCATAGGCCTTTCTGAAATATTTATCTACCTGAACCCGCACGGGTAAAAATATTTTTGTGACCGAAATATCCGATACCAATCATACCTGATATATAACCTAAACATAATTAACCAAATTTATCATGAAAAAAATCTTTACCCTTCTGCTGGTAATGATGGGATTTTTCGCCCAAAGCATGTATGCCGAGCCGCTGAAAAATCCTGATCCGACTAAAACCTACATGATCCAGCACTCAAGCGGTCTGTTTCTAACAGTCGACGGAAACTCCGCCAAAATCATGAGCGCCGGTTCCGGCACATCGCAAAAATTCACTTTCGAGATCGTAGCCGATGCGGAGAACACCTACAACATCAAACTTGAGGACGGCCGCTACCTCGGAAGCGACGGCAGTTATACCGTGAAATTCCTTGAAGATCCTGCCGATGACTTCACCCGCTTCACATTCTGGGAATGCACGGAAGTAGACCACGTCAAGATGTGGAATTTAGGTCGCAAAGCATATTTCGGCACTGACCAGAACAACGACGGAGCCGGCGTATACACAGACAAAAACGGTAACGACGGAAAACATGCCTGGCGTTTTATCGAAGCCTCCGACGGCCTTATCTACAGCGCTCTTGAAACCGCAATCGCCAACGCAAAAAACAATGTAGCGGAAAAACCTGTAAGCGAATCTTTCACCCAAGAGGGTGTTGATGCCTACAACGCCGCAATCGCAACAGCTGAGGCAGCACTGGAAAGCGCTACCGAACAGAGCGAGGTGAACGAGGCCGCCGCAAATCTTTCGGCATTCACAAACGCTGTTAACTATCTATTCAATGCTATCAGCTATGCCAACGAAACTCTTGCCGCCGCAAACATAGGCGACACCACAGGCTCCTATCCCCAGGCATCCGCCGACGCCCTGAGCGCAGCAATAGCCGAAGCCATGGCAACATGGGCAAGCGCCGATCCCGAAGCATATAATGCCGCAGTACCCGTCCTCAACAACGCTGTGGCCACATTCGGCAACACCCGCTATGTATTCGTACCCGAAGCAGGAAAAAAATACTACTTCGTCAACACCTATAACAACCTGATGCTCGGCGTGAATTCCAACGGCGAAGCAGTCCTGGCAAATCCTACAGCCGAAGACAATCAGAAATTCGAGATCGTGCCTGTCGAAGGACTTAGCGTAGCTTTCAACCTCAAGATAGCGGACGGCAGCGGTTATCTCGCCTACAAGGGAGGTTGGAACTCAACGACTTTGGCCGACCCGGCTCAAGAAGCTGCGCAGATATTCTTCGACATCGTTGACCTTGAAACGAAAGTGTACACCCTCAACCGTTTCAACTTTAACGGAGCATGGGCTTCCGACGAAAATAATCCCGGCAGCCTTATCTACACGAACAAGAGCCGCAACCAGGTAAACGCCAAGTGGCAGATCCTTGAAGTTGTCGACGGAGAATTCCTCACCATCGGCCTTGAAAAAGCCATCGAAAACGCCGAGAACTACATCTCGAAAGCCGTTGTGGGTGAAGAACCCGGCAATTATCCTCAAAGCGCCGTAGACGCCCTCAGTGCAGCACTCAACACGGCTAAAAACGCCGTTCCCGCATCACAGCAGGATGTGAACGACATCACCGATACACTGAACGCTGCCATAAACGCATTCCTTGCCGAGAAAATCGATCCCTTCTTCATTCCCGAAGAAAACACCGCCTACCGTTTCTCCGTACTCAAGTACTCTTCCAAGTTCATGACCAATAACGACGGAGCCATCGGAACATCGGAATTCACCGCAGGCAACACCGCACAGCACTGGACATTCATCCCTGTGGAAGGTGCCAAATACACATATATAATTAAGAACGACGGCAAAGCCCTTTCTTACGAAGGCACCGCCATTGAAGTAGCCGACGCCGATGCTCCCAAGTGGACCGTTGTCTACACTGCAACCATCGACAATATTCCTTACTTCGCTCTGGTCGAATACGACGATCCCACAAAAGTACTCACATTCGGAAGCGCAACCAACTTCTCAATACAGAATCTCGACAAAGGCAGCAATGCACATCAGTCACGCTTCCTTCGCGTAGATCTTCCCAACGACCCCTATGTATTCAACCTTGAGAGAGCTGTGGCCAACGCCCGTTACACCCTCGAAAACATCGACCGTGGCAATGAAATCGGCCAGTGGAGCGATGCCAAATGCGAAGCCTTCGCTGCCGTGATAAACGCTGCCGACGCTCTCCGTGGCGCAACCCAGGAAGAAGTCGACGCCAAGACAAGCGAACTCAACCAGGCCCGTACCGACTTCATCAACAATCCCAATGCCGTTATCAAAGACGAACTCGAAGCAGCCATCGCCGCTGCATACGCCAAAGCCGCAGCAGCTCAGATAGGCATCGAAGTGGGTCAGTATTACGAAAGTGCAATCGAAGCTTTCGAAGCCCAGATAGCCGTATTTGAAGAAAGCGCCAAGACCGTTACTGATCAGGAAGCCTGCGACGCCCTCACCGAAGAAGTCATCGCTGCTACCGAAGCATTCGCCGGCAACACCGAAATTCAGCCCGTGGCCGACGTCCTCAACGACGCCATCGAATGTGCCGAAGCTCTCTACGAAGCCGAAAAAGACAACATCGGAACCGATCAGGGCCAGCGTCCCCAGGAAGCCGTCGACGCATTTGCCGCTGCAATCGCTGCAGCGAAAGCGGTAAGCGCTCCTGAGGTAACCGACCTCGAAGCACTTCTCGACGCACGTTATGCTTTCATTAACGGAGCCATCTCCGTAAACCGCACTCCCCTGCGCAAAGCCATCAACGAAGCGGAAGCTGAAGAATTCAGCGACCTGAAAGCCGGCGACTTCAACGGATACTATCCTCAGGAAAACATCGATGCTTTCAACGCCGCACTCGTAGCAGCCAAAGAAGCGGAAGCCGACATGACAAAGACTCAGGAGGAAATCGACGCATGCACAAAAGCTCTGAACGATGCAATGACTGCACTCCGCAAATCTGTTGTCACCGTTAAATTCACCGAACTCGACAGCGCCATCGCCAAAGCCGAAGCAGCTCTCGCCGGCGCCACTGTAATCGGTTCCGGCGAAGGCCAGTGCCCGCAGGCAGTAGTCGACGCACTCAACTCAGCACTCGCCGAAGCCAAAGCCATCGACCGCGCCGCCATCAATCAGGCATCTGTCGACACACAGGCCGAAACTCTCAACAGCGCCATCGCCAAATTCACCGAGGACCTTATTGCCAGCACCGGCCTTGTACAAGCAATCGCCGACGCTCAAGAGATACTCGACAACGCAACCCAGGGCTTCAAGCCGGGCAACTATCCCGTATCCGCTATCAACGGACTCTCCGAGGCAATCGCCGCAGCAAACGGCACTGCCGACAACGCAGAATCCACACAGGCTGATCTCATAGCTGCCATTGAAACGCTCAAAGCTGCTGTTGAATCATTCAAAGCTCAGGCCATACCCGCCCACGACCTCACCGCCATAAACGCTGCAATAGCCGAAGCCGAAGCATTCATCGCCGAAAGCGGTGTTCAGGATTTCGGTCTTGAAATGGCTCTCGCCGACGCAAAGGATATCGTTGCCGACGCCGACAACCACACCAAAGCCGAAATAGAAAAAGCCCGCACAGCCCTCATCAAAGCACTCGAATACGCCCGTGAAAACGCCGGAATCGATTCAGTAGCATCAGGCAAACTCAACGTGTACGCCAATGCAGGCGGCATCGTAGTCGAAGGCATCAGCGGCAAAACCATCGTGGCCGTATACACTCTCGACGGACGCACAGTGACAATCGCCGAAACCTACGGACCCTCATGCTCTGTCGAACTCAGCGCCGGCAAGTATGTAGTAGCCATCCGGACTGCAAACGTCACCGAAAGCAACATTATCATTGTAAAATAATCAGACTTTAAACACTAAATAAGGGGCCGGGTACGCCCGGCCCCTTTCTTCCCACCCCACCCTCCTCAAAAAAAACAGACACCCAAAAAAATGAATTTAAAGAACACGGCACATAACACAAAAGTCATATTCCTGCTGGCTCTGGGCATACGCTCTTTTGCAGCAATGGCAGGTCTTCACGTCAGCGCACATGTCGACTCCGACATGCGTCTGAGCGGCGACACCGATTTTCACATCACCGCAAGTTCAGCCGACGAAGCCATAGCCCCGGGCAAAACGATTGACCTTGCCGACGACAATTGCCGCCTGTTCTTTGACAATATACGCCCCTCCGACGTCATACGGCATCTCATCGGCTCCGTCAGAGTGAAAGGCGAAATTTTAGAGCCTGATGCCAACGCACGTATCTACGTGTACCGCCACGGTACAGAGATATTACCTCACTCCACAGACTACAGCCCTCTCACGGCATATAGCCAGACGGCTTTCGACGGCGAATCGGAAAGCTTCATCACAGGGCCACACTATAGCAACTCGCCGGCCTCCGATGTCGATGCCGGAAACATACGTCCGCTCACCCTCGACGACAACATCAGCTCTTTCCGCCTTGCCCGCGGATACATGGCCACACTGGCCACAAATCCCGACGGCACCGGCTACAGCCGATGCTTCATAGCTGAAAATACCGATCTCAGCATCGAACGTCTTCCCGCCGAACTATGCGGCAAAGTATCATTCGTCCGGGTGTTCCCCTGGCGCGTTACATCCAAAAAAGGATGGGTGGGAGGCAACGGACAGTCCAATCCGCCGGAAGGATTTCTTGAGCAGCAGGCCGACGCCACATCAAGCACCTGGGTCTACAACTGGGGGACATCCGCCGACTGGGGACGCTCGCCGCAAACTCAAGGCTCCGCATGGCGCAATCAGGAATTCGTGCCCGAGAAATGGGGACACGGCGGCGATTCCGACTGGCACAAAATAGCCAACACAGCCGACTACACCCATCTGCTGAGCTACAACGAACCCGACCACAGCGAACAGTCGGCGGTATCGGTCGAAAAAGCCGTGGCCGAATGGCCCAGACACCTTCACTCCGGCTTGCGATTAGGCTCGCCCGCAACCACCGATTTTTCATGGCTATACCGCTTCATCGACGAATGCGATGCCAGAAATTACCGTGTCGACTATGTGGCAATACACGCCTATTGGGGCGGTAGCGGAAGCGCCGTACAGGTAAGCTCGGTAAAAGACTGGTACAAGAAGCTCAAAGAGGTTCATGAAAAAACAGGCCGCCCGATATGGATCACGGAATGGAATAACGGGGCCAACTGGACTCACGAATCATGGCCGGCAGACAAAAGCGCACAACAGGAAAAGCAGCGCAAATTCATGGAAGAAGTACTACAGATGATGGACACATGCTCTTTCATCGAACGGTATTCGGTATATAATTGGGTTGAAGAAAAACGCTCCCTTTTCTGGGGCAATCTCAACCTCACTCCCGCCGGAAAAGTATACCGCGACTTCAAGGCCGGAAAAGCATTCTCACCCGAGAAAGAAGTCATCCCTACATGGACGATAAACAGCGCTCCCGACCTTGATATATCCTATGCCGGGCAGAGCCGCTTCACCCTCCGCTGGATCGACGGCAACATTGAACAGACCGACGGATATATCATCGAGCGCTCAAACGACGGCAATACATTCAGCACAGTAGCGCAAGTCCCGTTCCGCACCGACAGCTGGAGCGAACCCGAGGCTGTCGGCGACGCCGGCGACGTGGATTACCGCGTAGTGTCGATTGCAGAAGGCGAAAGGGCATACACTTCGAACAGCACAGGCTACAGTATCCTCCCCGCATCCGGCAAGGAATGGATAGCAGGAAGAAGGACGACGGCCAAAGAACTCCGCTTTCACCTCCTCCACGACGACCGAAGCTATGGCTCGGCAGTAATCCTGCCCGGAATACAGACATACCGCATGAAAGCGCCGATGGCGGCAAGCGCACGGCTCGTAAGCCCCGGACTCTGCGCGTTGGGCACAAGTTCGTGGCACTACAACGGGAGCGACTCTTTCGTAAGCCGCGACACACTCGCCTACATGATTTTCGCAGCACCGGGAAAATACAAGCTCGGGGAACTCGACGCCATTGCCGGAAAACTCGACAATGCCGATGCCGGCAAAGTGCTGTCGGTAAAATTCCCGACCCCGTTCGACTGCACTCCCGCAGTATTCGCCTCTGTGGTTTCCGACACAGGAATCTATCCTGCCGTGGTCGGTGTATCGTCGGTCAGCCCGGAAGGTTTCGATGTCGAGATTCGCTATGAAAGCGCAGCGCCCGACATTGACCGTCTGCCTGGCACCATAGACTACGTAGCCATAACACCCGGCAGCGCACTCCTTCCCGACGGACGCGAAATAAAAGCAGGTATATGCCGCAACGCCAATATAGGACACATCTCATCGGCCGCACTGCCGATAGAATACGGCAGCATTATGACTGATTGCGCTTTCTTTGCCGCCACACAAAGCGGAGAAGAGCCTGATGCTCCTGCCTCCGGCATCAGGGCTATCTCGGTTTCAGGCACGCGGGCATTAATATTCAAGGACTTTGAAAAATCGGCAGGTGCAGCACGTCCTGATTCCCGCCCCGAGGACATAGCATGGTGTGCGATATCCTCCGCCAAAAGCGCTGGTACGGGGAGCTTGTCCGCCGCCGTATCGTCAGGCATCTTCTACGACACAGCAGCAAAAAAGCTTTACAGCTGCGGGAACGACAGCACCGAGAAACTATCGGTGTTCGATTCCACAGGAAAATGTATCGCAAGCAATTGCAACAACAACAGCATCAGCACCTGCGGCTTCACACCGGGAACCTACGTAGCCCGCTGTGGCGGCAGCGTACTGAAAATATCGGTGAAATAATCTATATAGATACTTTTGATATCATATTCCTAAAACCAATCAACATGAGAAATCATTATTGTAAAATTCTGTTGGCCACGCTGAGCATGTCGGCAGCCTTCAGCAGCTTTGCAACTTCTCCGGTGCTGATACTCGGCGAGGCCGCCACTTCCGTGGCCAAAGCCCCCGCCAAAGCTCCCGAGAACGGCAAAGTAGTGATTAACGGAACCGGACAGTCGGGCACATTCACCATCAATGCCTCGAATCTGACCGACCGAGTGACCCTGACCGCAACATCAGGTCTTGAAGTGTATCCGGCCACACTTCCCGCCGACGTACAAAACGCCACTATCCGCGTGACCCTTCTCAGCACTCTGCCCAAGACCGAAGGCAAGATCATCCTACGCAGCGGCGACTTCCGTGCCGTAATGCCCGTGGTCGGCTACGGTTCAGCTCTCGAGCAGAAGGCCCTGAACGCAAGCCCTGTCTATACAGGCACTGAAAACAAGTTCAGCCACGCTCTCGCCGACGGTTTCAATCCCGGTGAAAACGGCTATACGGTGGAATTCCGTATGAAGCTCAACAACTCGATGTCGACATTCGACTCCTACGCCGTTACAACCGAAGGAGCCGCATTCAAAGCTTTCGTAGAGGCTGACAATATGGGATTCTACAACGGTGCATCGCAGATCAGCATCTCTAACCCCACGACAGCTGCCGACGGCGGTAAACAGAAATTCTACAACAAGGACGGCAAATTCCACACATACCGTTTCGCCGTAACATCCGACAAGAGAATTTTCGCTTACCGCGACGGCATACAGGTGGCTACTCTCCGTGCTTCGGACTACGGAAACCAGGCCGAATGGGCTGTTGAAAACGGTGAAATCGTTGAGAACCTCCTCAAGAACAGCAACTTCGAAGGCGAATACAATGTACGTGCCGACGGCCTTGTAAACCGCGTCGAAGGATGGATCCTCGATCCCATCGACCAATACAACTGCGCATACGACGTTGCAAATCTTGAAATCGACAACGAACTCGACCACAACAACCACGCCATGAAGCTCCAGCGCTACAACTGGAACGACGGATGGGGCGCAGGTACTGTGTCGCAGATCGTCGACGTGGCTCCCAACAGCACTTACAGCCTCTCTTTCCTTGCCAAAGGCGGCATGGACAAAAAGAGCGGAACCAACATGTCGAGCGTAAAAATCCAGGAAGTTCAGGACAGCAAGCTCGGAACTTCCGTGACAATCACAAACGAAGAAGAGATGGAACAGTATGGCCTCAACTACACCACTTCGGCCGACTGCAAACAGATCAAAGTGATTCTCTACAACGAACGCTTCCTCAATGGTGGCGGATGGGGTTCAAGCCCGCAGCCGACATACTTCGACGAAATGGCCCTCGCAGGAACATCTCGCGTCCTCGACCAGAAGGTAGGTTTCAACAAGAGCGGTGCTCAGATGGAGTACTTCACCTACGATGCAACAGGCGCCTATGCTCCCGTCACCCCCGTACTTAGCCCCGACCAGAACGCAGTGACTATCGAAGGTGCCGGCAACAGCAAGACTGTCAAAATCAACATTGCAAACCTCATCTCGGCCGACAAGGTCAAAGTATCGGCAACTGCAGGCTTCTCTGTATATCCTGAAGTCCTCGATCCCGAAAAGAACGGTGAAATCCGCATCACACTGCTGAGCACCCTGCCGGAAACTTTCGGTAAGGTAATCCTGCGCAGCGGCGACCTCCGCACCTACATCGATCTTACCGGTTATTGCAACGAACTTGAAGCCAAGGACCTCAAAGGCGGCGCAGTCTACACCGGAGGCACTGAAAACAAGTTCAGCCACGCCCTCGCCGACGGCTTCACTCCCGGCGAAAACGGCTACACCGTGGAATGCCGCGTAAAAATCGCCAACTCGATGTCGACATTCGATTCCTACGCCGTTACAACCGAAGGAGCCGCATTCAAAGCCTTCGTAGAAGCTGAAGAAATGGGATTCTACAACGGTGCATCGCAGATCAGCATCTCTAACCCCGCGACAGCTGCCGACGGCGGTAAACAGAAATTCTACAACAAGGACGGCAAATTCCACACATACCGTTTCGCCGTAACTTCCGACAAGAGAATTTTCGCTTATCGCGACGGCATACAGGTGGCTACTCTCCGTGCTTCGGACTACGGTAACCAGGCCGAATGGGCTGTCGAAAACGGTGAAATCGTTGAAAACCTCCTCAAGAACGGAAATTTCGAAGGCGAATACAACGTACGTCCCGACAGCCTTGTAAACCGCGTCGAAGGATGGATCGTGGATCCCATCGACCGATACAACTGCACATACGACGTTGCAAATCTTGAAATCGACAACGAACTCGACCACAACAACCACGCCATGAAGCTCCAGCGCTACAACTGGAACGACGGATGGGGCGCAGGTACTGTGTCGCAGATCGTCGACGTGGCTCCCAACAGCACTTACAGCCTCTCTTTCCTTGCCAAAGGCGGCATGGACAAAAAGAGCGGAACCAACATGTCGAGCGTAAAAATCCAGGAACTTCAGGACAGCAAGCTCGGAACTTCCGTAACAATCACAAACGAGGATGAAATGGAACAGTACGGACTCAACTACACCACCTCGGCCGACTGCAAACAGATCAAAGTGATTCTCTACAACGAACGCTTCCTCAACGGTGGCGGATGGGGTTCGAACCCGCAGGCAACATACGTCGACGAGATGACCCTCTCAGGAACATCACGCGTCCTCGACCAGAAAGTGGGCTTCAGCAAGAGCGGTGCTCAAGTGGAATATTTCGCTTACGACGTTACAGGCGCTTATGCTCCCCTGGCTCCCAGCTTCGGCTCTGATCTTGACTTCAGCGGCGTAGATGAAACCGAACTGGCAAACGCTGCATACACACGCACGACAGCCGACGGCATAGCCTTCTACAATACTCCCGACGGTGCTTCCGTAAGCATCTACGACACACTGGGCACAAGCGTGGCCTCCGCCGACGATTATGCGGCAGGAACTACACTCGCGCTACCAGGACACGGCCTTTACATAGCCGTAGTGACCGGCAAAGGCCAATCGCAGACATTTAAGTTCGTATATTGATTTATAGGTTTGCAAGGGTGAGCCGCACTACCTCAAAAGCAATGCGGCTCACCCTTTTTTATCATGTTTTCTTATCGTTTATCATCAGCATGAAAATAAAAATGTTACCGCCAGCGATATTGTGCGCTTTTGCAGTCGCCATATCGCCTGCAAGCTATGCGGCACGCAACAATATCACCCCCGGACAAGTATGGAATGATACTTCAGGACGCCACATAAACGCCCACGGAGGTTGTGTGCAATATCTCGACGGCACTTATTACTGGTTCGGAGAAGACCGCACGGGCTACGACAGCAACGGCGTCAGCTGCTACACCTCCACCGACCTCTACAACTGGAGCCGCAAAGGACTGGTGTTCAAAGCATCGCAAGCCATAGACCCCGAAACCGGCAAATGCACGCTCGAACGTCCGAAAGTGATATTCAACGACAATACCGGAAAATGGGTGATGTATATACACTGGGAGAACGGCAACGGTTACGGCGAGGCACGCGTATGTGTGGCTGTCGCCGACAAAATCGACGGGGATTATCAGTTTGTAAGCACATTCCGCCCCAACAACCATGATTCGCGCGACCAGACCGTATTCAAAGACACCGATGGCAAGGCATACCACTTCGCGTCGACCGACATGAACACGAACATGAACCTTGCTCTTCTCTCCGCCGACTATCTCAGTACTGAAAATTCGCCGGTAACAGAAACAAAAATCCTTATGGGACTCCGATATGAAGCTCCTGCCATAATAAAGGCCGGCGATACTTATTTCGGGGTATTCTCCGGCTGCACAGGATGGGATCCGAATCCCGGACACAGCGCCACCGCCACCGAAATCATGGGATACTGGGAACCCGGACGCAACTTTGCTATAGACAACGGAGCTGCCACCACATACAGAAGCCAGAGCACATATATTTTCAAAGTAGCCGGCAAGGAAGGAGCTTATGTCTACATGGGCGACCGCTGGAATTCTTCGGATGTCGGTGGAAAATCGGAGTACGTATGGCTCCCCCTGAGCTTGCGTTCCGGTGCGCCGACCGTGAAATGGCACGACAGCTGGGACATCAGCGTATTCGATGACTGCGACCGCTTCAAACGCATCGCAGCGCCCGCCGACGGAGCAGTGGTAAGAATTCTCGACAAATATTCCGACCGCTGGATATCCACCGCAGGCAACGGATTCTTCATTGACGACGATGACGACAACTCAAACATGGAATTCCGTCTTGAAGCCGTCGCAGGCAATCCATATCACTGGCGTCTGGTCGAAGCGGCTTCCGGAAAATACCTCGAAAGTATATTCGGTTCATTGCTGCTGTCGCAGGACAACGGCAAGCCGTCGCAGACATGGCGTCTGGAGCTGGAAGAAGACGGATGCTACAAGATACAGAACGTCAGCGACAGCAAAGTCCTCTCAGTTTCCGGTTCATCCCAGCTTGCAGGAACTCCCGTGTTCATGAGTGCATACGGAGCTGCTGCATCACAAAGTTTCGGACTGTACTTCGATGCCCGGAAGCACGACTATGAAGCGGCCGACATGTTCAGCTCTGCTTACCGTGCGGCTAATGCGGCAGCAATGGAAGAGCAGAGAATATTTGAAGAGAGCGCCGGCATCAATACAATCGATGCAGCCTGGACTCCAGAAGTAAGCGCGATACGCGGCAGCAATATCCTTGAAATACGTTCGGCGGCAAGCTGCAACGCATCGATAAGGATTATCGACACCGTATCAGGCCGTATTCTCTCGGCTATCGAGTGCGGAATAAGCGCCGGACGTACATCCGTCGCACTTCCCGTGGCCTTGCCCTCAGGCATATATCTCGTGGAGATCTCTTCATCCGTAACTCAGTCTGTCCATAAAATAATAATCTGATAATTCTCACGCAAAATGCCGCACGGCTTGTTTGACGTGCGGCATTTTTTTGCTAATTTTGCATTAAGCAACCTATTACACAATCAATTGTTATCACAATCCATGTCCGGAAACAAAGCAGACAGTACTCCGAAACCAAACACCGGCAAACGAACGGAAACAAACACCTGTGCACGCATGTCGTACATTCTGTTTCCTGCAATATTTGCCCTCTCATCAATCGTTTTGCTGATGACAGGTGCCGGAGCACCTTATCTTCGGAAACTTGAGGATTTATCGTTTTTCATGGGCGGGCAATGGTTTTTCAACCATTGCATGAGCGTTCCCGCAGGATTTATCGACTGGATTGCTTCATTCCTGACCCAGTTTTTCTACTATCCGTGGCTCGGCGCCACAATTTTTACAGCCGCCCTTATCGGACTCTGGGCACTGACATCCGCCACATTCCGCCTGCCGCGTAATCTGTCGCCTGCCGCGATTGTCCCGTCAGCCATGATGTTGCTGTTCGCCCTTATGCCCGGCTACCTAATCTACATGTCAAAGACTCCGGGATTCATCTGGACCGGGGTAATAGGCTTCAGCTTTTCGATTGCGGCAACAGCTGTGTTCCGCGCCTCGCGCCGACCGCTTGTCCGCGCCATTATCATAATTATCTGTACCTTTACATATCCTCTCTTCGGCTTCTACTCGCTTCTTGGCGCAGGACTTTGCGCTGTCGACGAGATCAGCAACCGCCAACGACGCATCCTGTGGATTGCAATCACGGGAGCCGCACTTGCGGCTATCATACCACAGCTGTACTTCTACTTATTTGAGTCGCACGCCATGCTTTCCCACATCTACACCGCCGGAATACCGCGCATGGCCGCCGACTTTCAACCCTTAATGCTTACATATTGGATTACAATCGGCACACTGATATTTATGTCCGCATTGTTCCACAGCGGAAGAAAAGCGACTCAACAAAAATCCGCCGGATATATTTCAGCTGCCATATTTGCCATATCCGTCATATCGATATTTGTATGCCGGTTCCGCGATGCCAATTTCGAAACCATGGTAGCCATGGATATAGCCATCTCCGATGGCGACAACTCCGCCGCCATCAGAAAGGCAAGAGAACTCAAAGAGGAACCGACACGTGCCGTGGAAATGCTCACTCACGCCGCACTGTTCCACCGCGGCGATGCACCCGACAGCCTGTTCACATTCCCTCAGGGTGCTGCGGAGTACGCCAGCCCTTACCCCTTTCTTGCCCTTCGTCTAAGCTCGGCCCGTTCGCTAAACTATCTTTTCGGACGTCTGAATGACTGTTACCGCTGGTGCATGGAAGACATGGTCGAATACGGATATAAAACGGAATACCTCAGATACATGAGCAAATGCGCTCTTATGAACGGGGAATATAATCTGGCTCGCCGTTATCTTCGCATGATTTCAGGCTCGATGTTCCATTCCGGCGAGGCCGAAAAATATCTACGCTATGCCGACAATCCCGAACTCATCGGCAACGACCCGGAAATGGCATCGATAAAACCTCTGACAGCTTATGACTCGCAGCTTGGCGGAGATTCAGGACTCATCGAGCATTACATAAGTTCTAATGTCGCCGCTCTTGCAGGCGGGCCGCCTGCCCTGGTAGAACTGTCGCTACAGTTCAACATGAAGAAAAAAGACATTGCAGAATTCTGGCCGCGATTCATGCTATATGCCAGAACCCACGACCGGCTTCCTGTCCACTATCAGGAGGCAGCCCTGCTCTTCTCCGCCCTCGAGAACGAAGTGGACTGGCACCGCTTTGCAATCGACCCGGAAATAGCCGCACGTTTCGAACGCTTCATGACAATGGCCCGTCAGAACTCCAACTATTCCGAGGAATACAACCGTGAAGCTTTCCGCAAGGACTTCAGCGACACTTACTGGTTCTATTATTTCTTTATCAACGACCTTAAGACAACATGAAAATCAGTCGTTTTTCCGTTTTGTCCATAGCATCCGGCATGCTTCTGCCGGCGCTTCTTGCGTCCTGTTCGCCCCGGATACCCGAAGCATATACCGACGCCGGAACCGAAACTGCAATCATACCCGATTATACCCGGCTCACGATACCCTGCAATATAGCACCGCTTAATTTCCGTATCGATACCGTGGCCGACAATTATACGGTACACTTCTACTCCGGAAAAGATGCGGAAGGTTTTACCGTAGACGGACGCACGACCGACATCCCTGCCGACCGCTGGCACAAGCTGACATGCGACGCCATGGGTGATTCCGTGTTCGCCGATATATATGTGGAACACTCCGGCCGATGGACTCGATATCCCAAAGCCATGCGGAATGCCGTGGCCGACAGTATCGACCCGTATATCTCATACCGCTTGATAGAACCGTCCTACATATCATTCGAAACAATGGCAATATGCCAGAGAGAACTCGGCAGCTTTGAAGAAAAAGAAATTTTCAACAGTCAGGCTCTTTCTACCGAAAAAGAAGGACAGTGCATGAACTGCCACTCATATCAGGATTATAACCGTGAAGGCAACATGCAGATGCACTTCAGGGTGCGCAAAGGAGGAACTCTGGTCAGCCATGGCGGACAACTGAAGAAAGTCAATCTTAAGACAGGCTCTACGGTTTCTTCAGGAGTATATCCCTCATGGCATCCCACCGAAGCTCTGATAGCCTACTCCGTCAACACAACCACCCAGAGTTTCCATACCAACGACCGGAACAAGGTGGAAGTCCAGGATGCCGCATCGGAGATTATTCTCTACGACGTGGCAACAGACCGCATAAGCCATATATCTACGCAAGGGAACGATTCATCTCGGCTCGCCACGTTTCCCTACTGGCATCCCGACGGCAAAGGACTGTGGTATGCCGAAGCCGCCGTACCGGCAATGACAAAAAAAGCGATGGCATTATACCAGAACACGAATTTCGAAGACTTCCGTTACGACATCCTGTATCGACCCTTTGACATCGCCACCCACAGTTTCGGTACGCCCGACACCATTTTCGCGGCATCGGAATTCGGAATGAGCGCCACCCTTCCGCGCCCGTCACCCGATGGCCGTTACCTGCTGTTCACCATGGGACGCTTCGGCACATTCCATATCTGGCACCGCGACAGCGACCTATATATAAAAGACCTATCTACCGGAGAAACAAGGCCGATGGAGGAACTCAACAGCAACGACGTCGAGAGCTACCACAGCTGGTCGTCGAACGGAAGGTGGATCATATTCAGCAGCCGGCGCGACGACGGATCATATACACGCCTTTATATCGCCTATTTCGGGCGCGACGGAAAGGCACACAAACCATTCCGGCTGCCACAACAGTCGCCCGACCACGACACGGAAAGGATGAAATCATACAATATACCCGAGTTCATGGTCTGCCCGGTGGAAATCTCCAAGCGTCAGATTATCGAAACCGTACAGTCCGACCCGATAAATGCTACCGAACAGTAAATTCATAACCGTATTCCTGATGACACTGTGCCTGTTCTTTCAGGCATACGCTTCCACACCCGCCGGAAACAGCCCATACCGTACACGCCTTACAAGCACCTACGACGGACTTCCATCCGACAATGTGCAGCAAGTCCTCCAGGACAGCGAAGGCTACATGTGGTTCGCCACCCATAATGGGCTTGCACGCTACGACGGCGCGCGTATGACCGTATTCAAATCAGACATACGCAGCGGGGAAGTACTCACAAACAACAACATCACCTGCCTGGCCGAAGACAAGCTGAACAGAATATGGATAGGCACACAGGAAGGGCTGAACGTATTCGACAAAAAGAGGTCTGCCATCAGAAGAATCATACGTCCCGAACTGAGGAGCAACACCATATCCTGCCTGCTGGCAACCCGCGACGGACGTATATTTGTAGGCTCCGACCAAGGCCTTTTCGAATACCTCACAGACACCGACAGCCTTCATCTGTATACTCGAGAACGCTCCGGCGACGTAATGCCGCAGACTTCCGTAAAATCTCTTATGGAGGACTCTCGTGGCAATATATGGATCGGAACATGGAACGAAGGACTCTACCGGCTGTCGACGGACGGAGCGTTCCATTCATATCCACGGTTCAACGAACGCAAATCCGCCCACGTGATATTCGAGGACAGCCGCCACAGGATATGGGTCGGCAGCTGGGACTGCGGTCTTTCCATGCTCCGCAATCCTTATGATCCGGAAAAAGTTTCCTGGGAAAACTACACCCACGACACTTCAGACCCGACATCGATATCAGACAATATCATCTACTCCATATCAGAAGACCCGTCCACCCACACACTCTGGATAGGTACCCGAAAAGGTGTTAGTCTTCTGCACGAAAGTTCTACGGCATTCGAGCACATATACTCCGACGGCAACGACAATTCCGTAAAAGAAGTCACATCTATCATCCACGACCGCGCCGGAGTGATGTGGATCAGTATTCTCGGAAAAGGAGCTATGTCATTCGCCTCCAAAAGCACTGGTCTGAATCTGGACCGGCTCGACGGCATACGCGAACGCTTCGGAACAAACTCCGTACAGCGGGTGAGCGGCGACAGGCAGGGACGGCTATGGATTAGTCTGGGCGCTAATTCAGGTGTCGCCGTCTATGACATGCGCGACGGTTCCGTAAGCGCAAATCCCGGACACCCCTTCTCTGCGGCATCCGCCACGCCATACACGACACAATGTATCATCCAGGCATCCGACGGCAAAATGTATGTCGGCACCTACGACGGAGGGCTATACATAATATCCTCCGACGGAAAAACGATGGAGCACCACACACGCTCCAATACCCCCTGGCTTGCCGGCGACAGAGTGTCGGCAATATATGAGGACAGCTCCGGACGGATGTGGTTCGGAGCATTGCCCGGACTTACCGTTCTGATGCCCGACGGCACATATTGCCGCTTCGATAGCCTGTTTGAGGAAGGCATCAGTGTCAACAGCATTGTAGAGGGCGCCGACGGATGTATATGGGTAGGTTCTAAAAACCTCGGAGTTGTCCGTATCGACGGTTACGGAACCCGGCCCTCAGCCTATAGCGTCAAAACCTACAACCCGTCAGGAGCCTCTCTCAATTCAACAGCCGTAACCGTTCTCTACTGCGATATATCAGGTCGGGTATGGGCCGGAACATCAGGCGCCGGACTAAGCCTCTACGACTATACGGAAGACTCTTTTACTCCGGTGCATGTGAAGTGGAATCTTCCGGGCGATGTAATTTCGAGTATACTCGGCGACAGCGCATCCAATCTGTGGATAGGCTCGAACATGGGACTGTACAGGCTCAGGGTTTCGCCGGACAACTCGACGGCCAGTTTCAAGGTATTCACTTCAAGCGACGGGGCACAGGATAATATATTCAGCCACAATGCCGCTTTCCGTGACTATGCCGGCCGCATGTTCTTCGGAGGCCCGCATGGCCTGAACATAATAAGCGGAGAGCTGACAGAGGACGAATCCTGCTCACTGCCGGTAACAATCACCGACATAAAGGTATCCGGAGTGTCGTGGGAAAGAATGTCGGACGACGAACGCGACGCTGTTTCACAACTTGCGCCGGGTTATACAGAGTGCATACGGCTGAATCCTTCTCAAAACAATTTCAGCATCGAGTTCATGGTGCTCGACTTCCTGAACAATCCCCTGCAGCACAAGTACGCCTACCGGCTTGACGGATTCGATTCCGGATGGCAATATCCTGACGCATCTCGCCGATTCGCCTATTACAACAACCTTTCTCCCGGAGAATACACTTTCCGTGTAATGACAAGCGATGCCAAAGGTGCATGGTCCGGCAAAGAACGTACCCTTAAAGTAATAGTGGAACCGTCGCTATGGGCCACATGGTGGGCGAAGCTTATCTACCTGTTAATCTCGCTTGCCGCGATATATATCCTGTTCCGTATCTCCCGCACCCGCGTACGCCGGAGCAACGAGCTGCACCTTCGGGAACTTGAGCTGGAACAGGCCGAACGGCTTAACCGCGACAAGTTGCGTTTTTTCACCAACGTCACCCACGAATGGCTGACTCCGCTGTCGATTATCTCGGCCGTGGCGGAACAGATGAAAGGCAACACACCCGAACAGAAAGAGTATCACCGCATAATGATGAACAGCGTGAACCGCCTGTCGAGGCTTCTGCAGCAAGTCCTCGAATTCCGCAAAGCGGAAAGCGGCAACCTGCGCCTGCGTGTATCGGAAGGCGACCTGGTTGCCATGGTCGGCGGAATAATTGAAAACATCATGCCGGTGATGAAAGCCCGAGGTCTGGAATGTACATTCACCCATGAAGCGGAACAGCTGAAAGCATGGTTCGATCCCGACAAAATCGACAAAATACTTTACAACCTGCTCACCAACGCCGCAAAATATGTATTGCCGGATGGAAAAGTAACGATAAAACTCGAATACGTTCCTGAACTTTCCCGGGCCGTAATCAGCGTGGCCGACAACGGACCCGGAATTCCGTCCCAGCGTATTCCGGATCTTTTCAAACGATTCTACGAAGGCGAACACCGCCGCTACAGCACATCAGGCAACGGGATAGGCCTTTCATTAACCAAAGATCTCGTGGAACTACACCACGGTGCCATAGAAGTAGAAAGCACTGAAGGTGTAGGAACCGAGTTCCGGGTGACAATCCCCATCCTGCGGACGGCATATCAGGAGAATGAAATCGACAACATGCCGGCTATGACTTTATCCACGGTTTCAGATTCTCCGCAAAAAAACGATACAACGACAGCTGAGGATACAGCCGTATATGAAGATCGCGCGGTATTGCCCGAAAGCGATGGAAAAGAAACTCTGCTTGTCGTCGAGGACGACGGCGACCTTCTGAGGCTGATGTCGCAACTGCTCTCACACGACTACACGGTGCTGACAGCCCCGTCGGCCGAAAGCGCCATGAAAACTCTCGCCGCCCACGACATCAACCTGATAATAACCGACATGATGATGCCGGGCATGAACGGACTCGACTTCTGCCGTCAGGCAAAATCACGGATAGAGTCCAGCCATATTCCCATCCTCCTGCTTACGGCAAACGCCATGGAGGACGCTGAAGTGGAAGCTTATAAGGCAGGTGCCGACGGCTTTATTCCGAAGCCGTTCAGTTTCACGGTCCTGCAAGCCAGAATATCGAATCTGCTGAGCAGGCGCTCCACAAGCAACCGCAACTTCCGCGAACAATTCGCCACCGACGTGGACTCTTATGTATACACATCGCTGGACGAAAATTTCCTGAAGAAATCGATGGAACTCATAACAGCCCACATAAGCGACCCCGACTATAGCCAGACCATGTTTGCCAAGGATATGGCAATCTCGAAATCAACGCTATTCCGCAAACTGAAATCACTCACCGGCCTGTCGTATTCTTCTTTTGTCCGCAACATCAGGCTGAAAACCGCCTGCCGTATCATGGGCGAAAAGAAAGGCATACGAATCTCGGAACTTGCCTATGCTGTCGGGTTCAACGACCCGAAATATTTCAGTCTATGCTTCAAGAAAGAGTTCAGAATGCTTCCGAGCGAATATATCGAACGCTTTGTAAATAAAGACACCGCTACCGACGAACAACAATGATTCCCGACATAAGCCCAACCATTTCATACCACTCTCTTCAAACGCACGGAGAAAATGCCGGAGTCCTATTCTCGGCATTCCCATCTCCTGCCGGAGGTGCCGAATACAATGCCATAATACGTCCGCGCCCGAACGGCAGTTTTACCGAGCAGCTCGACGCGACGGTCCGGCAACTGGCCTCTCTTCGCGAAAGCCTGCCGGGAAATCCCGTGCCTGTATTCGCACGTTTCTTTCTCAGCGATCCGTCCAACCAGTCCGAAGCCCTGAAACGGCTTGGACTCGGATGTGCCGTATCGGTAATCGGACAAGCACCGTTGTCGGCCGACGGTCTGACGAAAGTCGCGCTGTGGATATCCTTGCGTGCAGGAGCGGAAACACAAACTCTGCCCGACGGACACCACTCGGTAAAATTACCTGACGGAAGCACAGAGCTATGGCTTGCCTCGGTATGCCGGCCGGGGCTTTCCTCCCATGATGCCACCGTATCCATGCTCGACAAGCTTGCAGACCAGCTCTGCACCCAAGGCTCGTCGCTTGCCGACGGATGCCTGCGCACATGGTTTTTTGTCCGCGATATCGACGTTAATTATGACGGTGTCGTAAGCGGACGCAACGATGTCTTTGCCCGCTACGGCCTGTCGACGTCCACTCATTTCATAGCCAGTACCGGAATAGGCGGCAACAATCCGGACACATCAGCGACCGTCACAATGGACAGTTATTCTGTTCCCGACCTGCCATCCGGCGCAGTACGCTTCCTTTACGGAGCATCGCACCTTAACCGTACGAGCGAATACGGAGTGGCCTTCGAACGCGGAGTGGCCATAGATTTCTCCGACCGGACACGTGTGCTTATCTCGGGAACGGCAAGTATCGACAACAAAGGAATGATCGTGCATCCGGGCGATATATGCGGGCAGACCGACCGCATGTGCGAGAACGTGGAAGTATTGCTCGCCGAAGCCGGATGCACACCCGCCGACATGAGCCATGCAATTGTCTACATACGCGATATCGCCGACGCGCTTACAGTAGAGAATATTGTCGGCAAACGCTACCCCGGCTTGCCGTTCCTGCTTGTTCTTGCTCCGGTATGCCGCCCCGGATGGCTTGTGGAAATGGAATGCCAGGCAATAAGGACTCTCTGACAAGATATGAAATATTGCCGGCTGCTGATACACCTGTCGCTGCTGCTGATTGCCGCGGGAGCCGTCGCCACTTTCTTCACCGCGGATTACGGATACATACATCTGCGCGAAGGCAACGGGCCGGCTGCCACATGGCGCGACGGAAGCGACGGCACAGTGCTCCCGTTGCCGTTCCACATCAGGCTCGACAGCATTGAAGCCGCCAAGCCTGAAATTCCGGCTTGGCTTACAATCATACAAGACGAAGATGCTGCCACAAAATATTCCGCGGTAAACAAAGCTGTCAGTTCCGGCTCCTATATTTTTATCATGCGCCATGCCGATTGCGACGGACACGGCGCATGGCTCCATGTTTGCAACGATCCCGTCGGGCGGCCTGTCGTGTACTCCGGATACGCGCTTTTAGTGCTTTCGATGCTCGCTTGTATCATAATCCGTGGAAAAAATCCATACTTCAGCAGAATAAAAGATAACAGACGAACGAGTCCTCCGCTATGGCTGTGCGCAGTCATCATCACCGGAGCCTTGTCGTGGCTCGCATGGAGGGCAAACATGACAGGCGCTTTTCCTGCCGTGACATTATCTGACACCTTTGTTCTTGCTTCTATTCCGGCCATAGGGCTGGCGGTATTATTCAGACACAGCGAAGGCCTGATACCTGCAAGCGCATTTGTCATAGCCCTGGCATCACTCGCCGCTGCCGCCGCCTCAGGAATCCCCGGAAATGGTTTTTCTCCGGTTCTCGACAATCCCTTACTCGGAATCCACGTATGCCTTGTGATATGCGCCTACTCTCTTTTCGCCGTCATAACTCTCTGCGCCATTGCAGGACTTATGAAATCGCAAAAAGAGGCCGCGGCAATGTCCGGCACTCAAATCTCACTGCTGCGGATTGCCGTAACCTCGCTTACGGCAGGAATTATCACTGGCTCTGTCTGGGCCGGACTTTCATGGGGAGCATACTGGAGCTGGGATCCGAAAGAAACATGGTCGCTCCTGTGCCTGCTTGTCTATCTGATTCCATTGCATGGCAGATATATTCCGGCCTTGCGTCGGCGGCCCAAGACTCTGAACGTATTCCTGATAGCCTCTTTTGTTCTGATGCTTTTCCTTTGGTTCGGTGTAAACCGGATTTTTTCAGGACTTCATTCCTATATCTGAAAACGACAATCACAACAATACAATATATTAAATGCGCTGTGCCTGAAAAGACACAGCGCATTTAATATATCGGAACAAGCTATATTATCAAGCCTTGCCTGCGGAACCGAGGACGTTCACGATTTTGTGACGGTAAAGTTTTTCCATGTTGTCGCGAGCCGGACCCAGGTACTTGCGGGGGTCGAATTCGGCGGGCTTTTCAGCGAACACGCGACGTACGGCGGCTGTCATGGCCAGACGGCTGTCGGAGTCGATGTTGATTTTGCATACAGCGCTCTTGGAGGCCTCGCGGAGCTGTTCTTCGGGGATACCGATAGCGTCGGGGAGCTTGCCGCCGAACATGTTGATGGTATCGACTTCTTCCTGAGGAACGGACGACGAACCGTGGAGCACGATGGGGAATCCGGGCAGTTTTTCCATAACAGCGTCCAGAACGTCGAATGCCAGAGGCGGGGGAACGAGTTTGCCTTCGGCGTTGCGGGTGCACTGTGCGGGTGTGAACTTGTAAGCGCCGTGCGAAGTGCCGATAGAAATAGCCAGAGAGTCGCAGCCTGTGCGGGTAGCGAAGTCGATTACTTCTTCAGGGTCGGTGTAGGTGTGGTGGTCGGAGCTAACTTCATCCTCGACACCGGCAAGAACACCGAGTTCGCCTTCGACTGTTACATCGTGCTGATGAGCATAGTCAACAACCTGCTTGGTGAGGGCTACGTTTTCTTCGTAAGGAAGGTGGGAGCCGTCGATCATCACTGATGAGAAACCGCAGTCAATGCAGTTCTTGCAGAGTTCGAAGCTGTCGCCGTGGTCGAGATGAAGCACGATCTGGGGATTTTCCCAACCGAGTTCCTTGGCATACTCTACGGCACCCTGGGCCATATAACGCAGGAGGGTGGCGTTGGCATAGTTACGGGCACCTTTGGAAACCTGTAGGATAACAGGTGACTTTTCTGTAGCTGCAGCCTTGATGATGGCCTGAAGCTGCTCCATGTTGTTGAAGTTGAAAGCGGGGATTGCATATCCGCCGGCGATTGCCTTGGCAAACATCTCGCGGGTGTTCACAAGACCGAGTTCTTTGTAGCTAACCATTTTAATATCTGTTGATTTGATTGGTATTTCCATAATATCCGGGTGCGCTGTCGCGCACCCGTTCCATTATTCCGCCGCAAAGGTAGCAATAAATTCCCAATCGGCAGGGTCCATTAACGAAATTTTTCCTTAAAAACGAACGACATTATTTCACCACGACTTTGCGTGCGGAAGCGTCACCGCCACCGACGATATAAATGCCCGGAACAAGCGTTTCAGGCGACACCTCGACACCCTGCATATTGAAGTATCGGACTTCCGAAGCCGCCGCACCCGTTGTTTCCACAGCCTCTATGCCTGACGACTGCACACGCTCTACTTTTACATTGTCGATATACGCAGCCAAAGCATTTTCAGGAGTAGCGGTCATGGCGTGGAAACCGAAATGGTACTTCCCGTCGACAGGCGCGGTGAAAGTGCACTCGCGTGTCTGCCATTCATAATTGGTATCGGGAATCAGCACCGGTTCAATCAATACCATGTCCAGCTCCGCAGGCTCGAGGCTCTGTCCGGCCCTGACCTCTATCTCTTCATCGGCAATTGTACGGACATCGAATGTAAGGCAGTAACGTTTTCCACTTTCAAGACGCACATAAGGCGAGATAAGCCAGTCATTCTTCGGATTATCATTGTTATAGACACGATAGTAGCCGAAATCCCACTGGTATTCCCAGCTGTGGCCGTCGCCGTTGGCATCGATTATAGTCCATTCTCCCGTGTGCGATGTGCTCTCGAAATCTTCAGAATACGGGACTTCGAACGGTTTTCCGGTCATTATACTGTTGGATGTCAGAGGCAAACCGGAAATATTCTCATCGACATAAGGCATAACCTCATAAGAACACATGACAGGTGTTTCAGAAAGGAACGAATCGGTAAAAGGCGATGTTGCGTTCTCTGAAAGAATCTCGAAATCAGGAAGACGGCGTACGCGGTATTTTATGCCCGCGGGATCCACATAACCGCCATGGGCACCTGTTTCCGGCGAATCCCAGCTTACGATGAACTCGCCCTCGGCGCTTCCTGCCTCAAGACGCAGATTTTCTACATAGCGCGGCGTGTCAGGGCCGACAAAAACACCTGCAAGCGACGCGCTCTCGCCTATCCCCTCGCTGTTTGAAAGCGTAACCGTAAAATCTGTCACACCTCTTTCAGAAAGTACGACAGGACATACCGTTTCACGACCCGGAGCAGTCGTACCTTCCGACACTTTCTGCTCGTTAGCCTTGATTTCATAATTTATGACTCCGCCAAGCTCATTTCCGGCATGGGTAAGCACAGGAGCCGTGAATGTTATGGTTCCGCTGAGCGAAGCTCCCTGAAAATCAGCTTTCAAGTCTGTTGCCGCAGCAGGAGCGCCGTCGGCAGCTACAATACCACCCGTCCAGAGCGACACGAACTCTTCTCCGTTGACAAAATCCTTGATTTTTTTCGCAGACGCCGTTGAAGGGTCAACACTATACAGGGCATTGATCTCATCGTTGCATGCGGCCCAGAAAATTACGCTGCCGTCAGGGCTGAAAGTCATCGACTGCTCGTACTGCGGATATATGCCTGTCGAACCTACATTGCTGAGATTGGCATTCGTCTTGTCTATCTTATATAAATATGAATTCGACGCTATGCCATAGAGCTGGCCCTCGGGATCGAAAGCCATCGCGACGATTGCAGTGGAACCGAAACCGAAATAAAGGCTCGAGCCTATTTTAGTTATTGTACGGTTGGATATATCGACTATTCCGAGGTACGATTCAACACCTCCGTAATAGCCGCTCTCCTGATAGACGGTATATATCTTCGAACTTGTAGGATCACAGGCGAGAACCTGCTGTGCTTTAGCCATGGGATAAGCGCTGCCTATACGGGTCACCAACGTATAGTCGGCGGCGGAATCATATACGTATGCTGCATATTCCGTGCCGTAATCGCCGGCTTCGGCACTGAAGCAATAGAAACGTGAACCGGTCGATACCGATCCGCAGTTCGGTTCTGCGGCAATATCGGTCACTTTTTCCATAACAGCATCAGTTCCTGACGAAAAGCTATATATGCCGTAGTCAGCAGAACCGTTGTAGAGCTGTCCGTAGAGAGTCACATCCTGTTGCGCGCCATGAGCTGACATTGCCGCGACAGCGAAAACTGAAAGAGTAGCGAAGATTTTACCCATAAATAATATTGTTATAAATTCTGATACATTTTAGCCGGATAGGCCGGCACCGGGAGTCATTTCACATGGAAAGTCATCCTTATTTCTTAATTTACGCAAATATAGTACCATTTTCACAATTATACACATATTAATGACAAAAAAGAAAGCAAATGGCCGCATATAAGCTCCCCGAAACAAAAAAAGCGCTGTGTCATAAACTGACACAGCGCTATATCTAATTTTGCAGGCCGGAAAAGGTCAGCAGTACTTGGAGAAATCGGTATTGCGCATATCACCCGTTTCGTTGAAAGCATTGTGGAAAGCAAATGCCGCACGAAGCGAATGCGGAGTCTGACCGCCCTTGCCCAGATTGAGATAGTCGGTGAGAAGCTCGCGATACATCGGATGCGCGCACTTGTCGATAATCTCGCGGGCACGTTCGACCGGATCTTTATGACGAAGGTCGGCGATACCTTGGTCGGTTACGATGATGTCGACAGAATGTTCGCTGTGGTCGGCATGCGCCACCATCGGAACGATATTGCTTATCATGCCGCCTTTGGTGATCGACGGGCAGCTGAAGATCGAAAGGAAAGCGTTGCGGGTAAAGTCGCCCGAACCGCCGATGCCGTTCATCATCTTCGTGCCGAGCACATGTGTCGAATTGACTCCGCCGAAGATATCGGCCTCAAGAGCTGTGTTCATGGCGATGACACCTATACGGCGTATAACCTCCGGATTGTTGGAAATTTCCGCCGGACGCATCAGAATCTTGTCATGGAAGAAATTGAGATCGGCAAACAGAGTTTCCTCGGTCTGGTCGGAGAAGGTCATGGAACATGTGGATGCAAACGTACATTTGCCTTTCTTCATAAGCTCGAGCACGGCATCCTGGATTACTTCGGTATACATCATGAAGGGAGGCAGTTCCTTGCTCTCGCCAAGATCATAAAGCACAGCGTTGGCAACATTTCCCACCCCCGACTGCAAAGGCAGGAACTCTTTGGGCAGACGGCCCGACAGATACTCGCTGACAAGGAATTTGACGACATTCGAACCGATCTGCTTCGACACTTCGTCAGGAGTCGTGAATGGCTTCACGCCGTCGTAGGACTTGGTACGCACTATACCGACCACCTTTGCCGGGTCGATTTTCAGCACGGGCGAACCTATGCGGTCGTTGGCTGCATAGATGGGTATCTCGCGGCGACGGGGAGGATCCTGAAGCAGAATCACGTCGTGCATTCCCATCAGACCCTTGGGCAGCTGCTCGTTCAGTTCGATGAATATCTTTTCGGCAAGCATCGCATAGGTAGGTATGTTGCCCAGACCGCAACCGAGTATTATTTCGCCATTGTCGTTAATATCGGCAGCCTCTATTATAGCGTAATCGAGCTTTCCGTAGAAGCCATAGCGCATTTCCTGAGCCATCTCCGAAAGGTGACGGTCAAAGTAATGGCAATCATGGGCATTGATACGCTTGCGCAGATCGGGCAGATTTTGATAAGGCGCACGCATGTTGATGGCATTGGCGCGGGAGAGCACTCCGTCGGCATGATCGCTGGTAGATGCGCCCGAGAAGATATTGACCTTAAAAGGACGTCCAGCCTCATGCTCGCGCTCGGCTCTGGCAGCAAGCGCTTCGGTTATTACTTTGGGTGAACCGGGCGCGGTAAAGCCCGACAGACCGAGGGAATCGCCGTCTTTAATCATTTCGGCAGCTTCCTGAGCCGTGATGTAATTGAAAGCCATAATTCAAGAATTGCTTATGTGATATGGTATCGGAAAATTGGTTAGTCTTTACTTTTTTAGTAATTTTGCACAAAAATAGACAATATTGTGCAATGTCACAAATATTTATCTCAAATGACTAAACTACAACAGCATAACAGCGGTGAAAGCGAGGCCGTGCGCCGCCTTTTCATCGAAACCTACGGCTGCCAGATGAACGTGGCCGACTCCGAAGTGGTGGCATCAGTGATGGGCATGGCCGGATATGAAATCTGCGAAAACATAGAACAGGCCGACGCCGTGCTGCTAAACACCTGCTCCATACGCGACAACGCAGAGCAGAAAATCCTGAGCCGTCTGCAGTTCCTCGGCTCTTTGCGACGCCGGCGCGGAGGCAAACTGATAGTCGGCGTAATCGGCTGTATGGCCGAGCGCGTACGCGAAGAATTAGTGGAAAAGCATGGGGTAAACCTCGTAGCCGGTCCCGACTCCTATCTCGACCTACCGGCTCTTTTCGCCGCCGCCGAAGCCGGCGAAAAAGCTGTAAACGTCGAGCTAAGCACCACCGAAACATACCGCGACATCGTGCCTGTGCGTCTGGCCGGCGTACACGTCAGCGGATTCATAAGCATAATGCGCGGCTGCAACAATTTTTGCTCATACTGCATCGTGCCCTACACCCGCGGACGCGAACGCAGTCGCCCAACCGAATCAATCCTGCGCGAACTCGCCGACCTGCGCGCAAAAGGATTCAAGGAAGTGACGCTGCTCGGACAGAACGTCAACAGCTACCTCTACACCGACGAAGCGACCGGACGCGCAACAGATTTTGCAGCCTTGCTGGCGCTCGTGGCCGAAGCCGCCCCTGAAATGCGTGTCCGCTTCACAACGTCCCACCCCAAAGACATGTCCGACGCCACAATAGCCGTAATGGCTGCCCACTCCAATATCTGCCGGCACATTCATCTGCCCGTGCAGTCAGGGAGCAATGCCGTGCTGGCGGCCATGAACCGCAAATACACCCGCGAATGGTACCTCGGACGAATCGAAGCGATACGGCGAGCAATGCCCGACTGCGCCATATCGACCGACCTCTTCACCGGATTCCACAACGAAAGCGAAGACGACTTCCTCCAGACCCTCGACCTTATGCGCCGGGTAGGCTTCGACTCGGCATTCATGTTCAAATACTCCGAACGCCCGGGCACACTGGCCGCACGGACAATGCCGGACAACATTCCCGAAGAAATCAAAATCGAACGGCTAAACCGCATGATAGCCTTGCAGAACGAACTGTCACTGCAATCAAACCGCCGCGACATAGGCCGCGAATTCGACGTACTTGTCGAAGGTGTGTCGAAACGCGGAACCGACCGCATGGTCGGACGCACGAGCCAGAACAAATCCGCAGTATTCCCCCGAGGAACATTACGGCCCGGCGATACGGCGCGTGTCCGCGTGAAAGAAGTATCTTCAGCCACACTTATCTGCGATCTTGTCGACGCCGAGGAGCCTTCTAACAGTTAAAAAACAATAAAACACCGCCATAAAGCCCGGGCGCGGCATGTAAGCCTGTACGACAAAAAACACCGTCATTAGTCAAAAAAATATACTTCAGCCGGATTTTTATGAAAATTTCGGGTAAAAAGAAAGCTGACAACATCGCATTAGAATATAAAGAAAAAATCTTATATTTGCGAAATACAATAAACATTTAGCCTTAAAACCGCATAAAACCGAAAAACCATGGCCCGTCAATTTTTCGACAACCTCGATCTGAAGATACTTCATTCCCTAACGGCCAACGCCCGCACGCCCTATCTGGAGATAGCACGCGAATACGGAGTTTCGGGGGCAGCCGTCCACCAGCGCGTCCAGCGTCTGATGCAGAACCATGTAATAATAGGCTCCGAATGCCGTATCGACCCCTCGACAGTAGGCTACGACACCTGCGCCTACGTAGGCATTTTTCTACGCGACCCGTCACAGTTCAACGACGTCGTCGACGCACTGGAAAAAATTCCGGAAGTAGTGGAATGCCATTTCACCACAGGTCAGTACGACATTTTCATAAAGCTGTATGCCCGCAACAACGACCACCTGCTCCACCTGCTCCAAAACCAGATCCAGGCACTCGGACTCGCCCGTACAGAAACTCTAATATCATTCAAAGAAGTGTTCAAACGGCAAGTGCCGATAAATAACGACAAGTAAATTACCGATTTTGCAAAATATTCTATAAATTTGCAATCGCTAAACCGCGCGGTCCCTGGCCGTCGCGGTTTAGTGCTTTATGGGACGTCGCTCCCTGACGCGGCCACCTTAAAAATGCAAAAGAGCAAAAAACAACATTAACCACATATCAACCAAATCGTTATGGACATTTCGCATATCGAACACATCGGCATCGCCGTTCCCTCGCTCGACGAGGCAATCCCATTCTACGAGAACATGCTCGGATTCAAGTGCTTCGCAATCGAAGAAGTAGCTGACCAGAAAGTCCGCACCGCATTCTTCCGTGTCGGCCAGACCAAAATCGAATTGCTCGAAGGAACCTCGGAGGACAGCGCAATCTCGAAATTCATAGCCAACAACGGCGGCCGCGGCGGCATACAGCACATCGCATTCGCCGTCAACGACGGCGTGGCAAACGCTCTGGCCGAAGTAGAAGCCAAAGGCTGCCGCCTGATCGACAAAGCACCGCGCCGCGGTGCGGAAGGACTCAACATAGCCTTCCTTCATCCGAAATCAACAGTAGGCACACTGGTGGAACTCTGCGAAGATCCCGCCGCAAAATAAAAAAACTCAATCCGTCAACTCACATAAGCGAAAGCTTTAACTCTCAAGAATAAAAGACACATGAGCAGTCAACTTGAAAAAGTAAAAGAACTCATCGAGCTTCGCGCCGAGGCACGCCTCGGCGGTGGCGAAAAAGCCATCGAAAAGCAGCATGAACGCGGAAAATACACCGCCCGCGAACGCATCGCCCAACTCCTCGACGAAGGTTCTTTCGAGGAACTCGACATGTTTGTGCGCCACCGCTGCACCAACTTCGGACAAGAAAAGAAATCATATCTCGGCGACGGCGTCGTGACCGGCTACGGCACAATCGAAGGCCGTCTGGTCTACGTCTTCGCACAAGACTTCACCGTATTCGGAGGTTCACTGTCAGAAACCATGGCACTCAAAATCTGCAAAGTCATGGACATGGCAATGAAGATGGGCGCACCCGTAATCGGACTCAACGACTCCGGCGGCGCCCGCATACAGGAAGGCATCAACGCCCTGGCAGGCTACGCCGAAATCTTCCAGCGCAATATCATGGCTTCAGGCGTGATTCCACAGATATCAGCCATCCTCGGCCCCTGCGCCGGAGGTGCCGTATACTCCCCTGCCCTGACCGACTTCACAATCATGGCCAAAGGAATATCCTACATGTTCCTGACCGGACCTAAAGTAGTAAAGACCGTGACCGGCGAAGACGTAAGCCAGGATGCCCTCGGCGGTGCCGAAGTGCATTCATCGAAAAGCGGTGTCTGCCACTTTGCCGCAGACGACGGCGAACACGCCCTCAAGATCATACGCAAACTTTTCAGCTACATACCCCAGAACAACCTTGAGGAAGCTCCGCTGAAAGAATGCAACGACCCCATCGACCGCCTCGAAGACTCCCTCAACGACATAATCCCCGACTCGCCCACACGTCCCTACGACATGTACGAAGTAATCGGCGCCATTGTCGACAACGGAGAATTCCTCGAAGTACAGCGCGACTACGCCAAAAACATCATCGTAGGCTTCGCACGCTTCAACGGCCAGTCGGTCGGCATCGTGGCTAACCAGCCCAAATACCTCGCCGGAGTACTCGACAGCAACGCATCCCGCAAAGGCGCGCGTTTCGTACGCTTCTGCGACGCATTCAACATTCCTCTGGTAACACTCGTCGACGTCCCCGGATTCCTGCCCGGCACAGGCCAGGAATACAACGGCGTGATCCTCCACGGCGCAAAACTCCTCTACGCTTTCGGCGAGGCTACAGTGCCCAAAGTAACAGTAACACTGCGCAAGAGCTACGGCGGCAGCCACATCGTGATGAGCTGCAAGCAGCTCCGAGGCGACATGAACTACGCATGGCCGACTGCCGAAATCGCCGTAATGGGCGGAGCCGGAGCGGTAGAAGTACTCTACGCCAAGGAAGCTAAAGCATCCGACAATCCCGCACAGGTTCTGGCCGACCGCGAGGCTGAGTACAACAAACTCTTCTGCAACCCCTACAACGCAGCCAAATACGGATATATCGACGACGTTATCGAACCGCGCAACACACGTTTCCGCGTAATACGCGCCCTTCAGCAGCTCGCCACCAAGAAGGTGATGAACCCCGCGAAAAAACACGGCAACATCCCCCTCTGATCAGGCGGAAAAGACCATACTTACCAACCGCTGAAAAAGAGAATATGAAAAAAAGAATGATATTCAAGGCCATCGCACTAATGCTGACGGCGACAGCCGCGCTCCCGGCTTTCGGGCAGGGACGAAGCGCACTGCGCATCAACGAAGTGATGGTCGAGAACAACAACAGCATCGTCGACGACTACGGACGACGCGGAGCATGGATAGAACTGTTCAACTCCAACTTCGCGCCATTGGAGATTTCCAGCGTATACCTGACCAACGACAAGAACAACAAAAAGCTGTATCCGGTGCCCCTGGGAGATGTAAACACACGCATCCCCAAACGCCAGCACATAATCTTCTATGCCGACGGCGAACCAAACAAAGGCACCTTCCACACAAATTTCACACTGAAACCCGGACAGGACAACTGGATAGGCATCTATGATGCAAACGGCGAAACCCTGATCGACGAAGTTGTGATACCCGCCTCCCTCACCGCCGACCAGACATGGGCACGCAGCGAGGACGGAGCCGGAGAATGGATGCTACGCACAGGCGGTGAAGACGACTACATCACACCATCGAGTGCCAACGTGATCAAAGACACCAACCGTAAAGTCGAACAGTTCGCAAAACTCGACGGCAACGGACTGGGCATGACTGTCATGGCCATGTGCATAGTTTTCAGCGCTCTACTTGTGCTATGCCTATGCTTCTACGGCATAGGAAAGATCGGATCGGCAGTGTCGAAGATGAATAAGATGCGCGCCCACGGCGTAAACCGCAAACAGGCCGACGAAGTGCAGAAAACACACGACTCCGGCGAAGAAATCGCCGCCATCGTAATGGCTCTGCACGAACACCTCGACGCCCACGACCGCGAGAACACCGTACTGACAATAAACAAAGTCAAACGTGCATACTCCCCCTGGAACTCCAAGATCTACGGACTTCGCGAGATCCCCGGCAGACATTGACAATCAACCGAAACACCAACACTCCAACATCACAGGAAAAATGAAAGAATACAAATATAAAATCAACGGCAACGTCTATAAAGTCGCCATAGGCGACATCGACGACAACCTGGCCCAGGTGGAAGTGAACGGCGTGCCTTACAAAGTCGAAATCGACCAGACAAAATCCGCAAAAGTCGCTGCCGTACAAGCGCCGCGTCCATCTGCCGCACCTCGCACCGCATCCGGCGAAAAAGTTATCGCCAAACCCTCTGCAAGCACAGGCGCGGGAACAGCTGTCAAAGCGCCCCTGCCCGGAACAGTGATTTCCGTATCCGTAAAAGTAGGCGACACCGTCAAGGCCGCCGACACAGTGGTGCTCCTCGAAGCCATGAAAATGGAAAACGCCATACATGCCGGACGCGACGGACGTGTGGCATCGATAGCCGTAAATGCCGGCGATGCCGTGCTTGAAGGCGCAACTCTTATTACCATCGAATAATATCAGCATCCTGCCATGTCATTCGGTGAATTTCTGATGAACAACCTGCAACAGTTCTGGGAACTGACAGGTTTCGCAAACGCGCAAGCGGGCAACTTCGTGATGCTCGCAGTGGGTCTGTTCTTCATCTGGCTTGCCATCAAGAAGAACTTCGAACCCATGCTCCTTGTGCCGATCGGATTCGGTATCCTTATCGGAAACGTGCCCTTCAATACCGGCGCAGGTCTTGAAGTAGGCATTTACGAAGAAGGTTCCGTGCTCAACATCCTCTACAACGGTGTTGCTGCCGGTTGGTATCCTCCCCTGATTTTCCTCGGCATCGGCGCCATGACCGACTTCTCGGCCCTGATTGCCAATCCCAAACTCATGCTTATCGGAGCAGCCGCTCAGTTCGGCATCTTCGGCGCATACATGGTAGCCCTGGCTCTGGGATTCTCACCCGACCAGGCCGGTGCAATCGCCATCATCGGCGGTGCCGACGGCCCGACGGCTATCTTCCTGTCGTCAAAGCTCGCCCCGAACCTGATGGGTGCAATCGCCGTATCGGCCTATTCCTACATGGCTCTTGTTCCCGTGATCCAGCCGCCGTTGATGCGTCTGTTCACAACGAAAAAAGAACGCCTTATACGAATGAAGCCCGCACGTGCCGTGTCGCAGAACGAAAAGATCATATTCCCCATCGTAGGCATGCTCCTGACATGCTTCGTCGTGCCCTCAGGCCTGCCGCTGCTGGGAATGCTGTTCTTCGGTAACCTCCTGCGCGAATGCGGAGTCACCACACGTCTGGCCAAAACAGCCTCCAACGCACTCACCGACATAGTCACAATACTCCTCGGAATGACTGTCGGCGCATCCACACAGGCTTCGCAGTTCCTCACACCACAGACTATATTCATTTTCTTCCTCGGATTCATGGCCTTCATAATAGCTTCGTCGTCGGGCGTGCTCTTCGTCAAGCTCTTTAACCTGCTTCTTCCGAAGGACAAGAAAATCAACCCGCTTATCGGCAATGCCGGAGTATCGGCAGTACCCATGTCGGCACGCATATCCAACAATCTCGGACTGGAATATGACCCGTCCAACTATCTGCTGATGCACGCAATGGGGCCAAACGTAGCCGGTGTGATCGGCTCTGCCGTAGCTGCCGGTGTCCTGCTCGGATTCCTGGCCTGATAACAAGAATCGAGGGTCGGCAGAACAACACTGCCGGACACGCCCCGATAACATCGAAATACCCGCCGGGGCAACAAGAATCCCCGGCGGGGATTCCATTACAAAGTGTTACATAGCGGTGACAAACGCAAAAAGTATTTAAACCTTTTAATTTTTGCCAACTATCCCGCAATAATGCGGTTATAATTACAAAACGCAAAGAAAAACCAATACTCTCACACCTATAAACGATAGCCAACGATGATCACCCGACAGGTAATACAGACCCTATACAAAAAATACTCGCGCCGTCCGGCAAGCCCCGACTGCCTCGACATGCCTCTGCTATTCGACAGTGCCGGGCACCACAACATAGTCATCGACATGGACGGCCCCGTCGATATGCTCGTCATAAACAGCATCGATCCGGCATCACCGTTCCACAACATACCTCTCAACCGAATACACGCGATAGTACCATTCGAAGAATGGGTGGCCATCGTACTCCATACATCAATAATATTCCTGAACCGCAAATCGTCCAAAGCCAGCATCGACATACGAATGGACGAACCATCTCTAATGGAAAAAATAAAAGGGATTTTCAATAAAGACTGAACCGGCAAGCCACATAAACAAATACACAACCCGTTCCGATGCGGTTTTTGCAGCAATCCTGCAGAAATCGCGTTTTTTGTAATTATATTCCCTGAAAGAGCACAACAATGCGCCGAAAAACTCGGACTCAACCGCCCGTACACACGCGGCAAGGGCGATATGCCATCCAAGACATACCGCCCTTACACAAATCCGGCACTGAAAATTCTCAGCGTATATTGGGATTGATATCATGCCAGCGTTCGACCGGAGGCAGCACACCCATTGCAATCACCTCGTCGCGCAATTTGCACAGATGATGATAGCTCCGGTCCAGCTCCTTGCGCTCCTCGGCAGTTCCGCCTACCGGATGCACCGTCACGCCGTTGCCGTCGATAGTAGTTTCGGCAGCCATCATGATATGATTGTATGTCCCGTTGTCAATATATGCACCGGCAGGCCATGTGAAAGCCTTGCCACCCATAGCCGCGGCAATCATCTCTATCGAGATATAAGCCGGACTCTGGAACGACGAACGTCCGCGGAGGTCGATTATATGCTTGCCGCCCTGTATAACCCTCTGTCTGATCTCCTCCCACTCCTGTTCGGGAAGAGCCTGGGTCCCGATAAGCTCCGACAGCGGCTTGCCGGCCACCTTTGCCGTAGAAGCAAAGACCGCCATCTGCTCTCCGTGACCTCCATAAGTACGGCAACCCGTAACCTCATCTGGCGACACATGGAAATACTTGGCAAGTTCCGAACGCAGACGCGTGCTGTCGAGAGCCGCAAGCGTGGTCACCTGCGACGGTTTGAGTCCTGAATATATAAGAGTTATAAGCCCCGTGATATCCGCCGGATTGAACACCACCACCACATGCTTAACATCAGGACAGTATTGACGCACTTTCTTTCCGAAATCCTCCGCTATCAGGGCGTTGCCCTTAAGCAGATCCTCGCGGGTCATGCCGGCCTTTCTTGCCGCACCGCCGGAACTTACAATATACGCCGCTCCCGTCAGAGCTTCTTTTTCATCGGACGTATAAGTGAGATTGAAACCGGCCATGCCGCTGTGGAGCAGCTCCTCGGCCACTCCCTCCAAAGCCGGGGCATAAGGATCATAAAGACAGATATTGGGAGTAAGACGCATCATCATGGCCGTCTGTGCCATATTGGAGCCTATCATGCCGGCCGCGCCGACAATCACAAGCTTTTCATCAGTAAGAAAATTCATGATATAATAAAAAATTAATGTTGTACTATGTATAACATCCGGCATCTGAAAAAGTCCGGCATCAGCAATAAAAAAAATTGCAAAGAACACCCAAAGCCGAAAAAGACGTCCGACTTTGTTAAAGAATTTTTTCTTTAATTCTTGCCACATCGCTTAAATTACATTAAATTTGCAGGACATTAGCTGCATATAATACCAATCCGACAAGCAACAAATTAACATAATCAATTAAAATCAATCATCCTATGTGGTTAACAAGCTCATCTATAGGACGAAAGTTTGTGATGGCAATCACAGGCGTCTGCCTCGTCCTATTCGTAACTTTTCACGTGTTGATGAACTCTGTGGCACTCCTGTGGCCCGCAGCCTATAATGTGATCTGCGAGTTCCTCGGAGCCAACTGGTATGCCCTTGTGGCATCCATGGGTCTGGCCGCCCTCTTCATCATCCACATCATCTACGCTCTTTGGCTGACAGTCCAGAACCGCCGTGCGCGCGGCGCCGACCGTTACGCCGTCAACTCGCGCCCCAAGCAGGTCGAATGGTCATCCAAGAACATGCTTGTCCTCGGCATCGTAGTTCTGGCATTCCTCGGAGTGCACATGACCCAGTTCTGGGCCAAGATGCAGCTTCAGGAACTCATCTCCCACGACCTCACCGCACTGCCCGAAGTAGGAGGTGCTCCCGCCGCTCCCGTGTTCGGAACTCTGTTCCTGCAGCTCGCTTTCCAGCAGTGGTGGACTCCCGTGGTATACATCATCGGCTTTATCGCACTCTGGTTCCACATGAACCACGGTTTCTGGTCGATGTTCCACACCATTGGCTGGAACAACAATATATGGCTCGGCCGTCTTAAAAACATCGCCTGCTGGTGGACATCGATCGTAGTGATACTCTTCACCGCACAGGCAATACTATTCACAGTGCAGGCACGCAGCAACTTCTTCACTACCGACGTAGCTCTGCAGGAACAGTACGCAGGCTTCTGGGGCGAACGCGCAGAAGCAATCCAGGAAAACTTTCAGGCCGAACTCAGCGCCGTGCAGCAGAGCGCCGAAGCCGAAGGTCAGCAGGCCGTACAGACCGCTTCCATCAAATTCTTCGCCGAACAGGGCAAAGGCTACCTCGAACAGGCTCAGGCAATAGCGAATGCAGTCGAGAAACAGTGCCCCGACGTAAAGACCAAAGAAACTGAAGGCGTCAAAGAATTCGTGCAGCGACTCGACCGCACAATACAGTATGCCGAACAGATGAACAAAACTAACGAAACAAACAAATAAACTCAGAGATATGGCACAGAAACTCAACCTTGAGGGCATGATTGACTCCAGCCCCATCATGCAGGAATTCGCCGATGTCGAATCCTCCAAGCTTCCGGAGTATCAGCTCGACTCGAAAATTCCTGAAGGTCCTGTCGCTGAGAAATGGACCAACTACAAAGCCCACCAGCATCTGGTGAACCCCGCCAACAAACGCAACCTCGACATAATCGTTGTAGGAACAGGTCTGGCCGGCGCATCCGCCGCATCCACACTCGGCGAAATGGGCTTCAACGTCTATAATTTCTGCATTCAGGACAGCCCCCGCCGCGCACACTCCATCGCCGCACAGGGAGGTATCAACGCAGCTAAGAACTACCAGAACGACGGCGACTCTGTATATCGCCTCTTCTACGATACAGTCAAAGGCGGCGACTTCCGCTCCCGCGAAGCCAACGTATACCGCCTCGCCGAAGTATCGGCCAACATCATCGACCAGTGCGTGGCACAAGGCGTTCCTTTCGCACGCGAATACGGCGGCCTGCTCGCCAACCGCTCTTTCGGCGGAGCACAGGTATCCCGCACATTCTATGCCAAGGGACAGACAGGCCAGCAGCTCCTGCTCGGAGCATACTCGTCGCTCAACCGCCAGATACAGAAAGGCACCGTGCGCTCATTCAACCGTCGCGAGATGCTCGACATCGTGATCATCGACGGACGCGCACGCGGCATCATCGTCCGCAACCTCGTAACCGGTGAAATCGAACGCTATGCCGCCCACGCAGTCGTACTCGCCACCGGCGGATACGGCCGTGCATTCTTCCTCTCGACCAATGCCATGGGCTGCAACGGTTCAGCCGCAATCCAGGCATTCAAGAAAGGCGCATATCTGGCAAACCTCGCTTTCACTCAGATACACCCCACCTGTATCCCCGTACACGGCGAAGACCAGTCGAAACTCACACTTATGAGTGAATCGCTCCGAAACGACGGTCGCATCTGGGTACCCGCCAAGAAAGAAGACGCCGAAGCAATCCGTGCCGGAAAGAAAAAACCCACCGACATTCCTGACGAGGACCGCGACTTCTATCTCGAACGCCGCTATCCCGCTTTCGGCAACCTCTGCCCGCGCGACATCGCAAGCCGCGCAGCCAAAGAACGCTGCGACGCAGGCTACGGTGTAGGAACAGGCAACGCCGTTTACCTCGACTTCAAGTACGCCATCCAGCGCCTTGGCAAGGACGTTGTACGCGACCGCTACGGAAACCTCTTCGACATGTACCAGATGATTTCCGACGACAACCCCTACGAAACACCCATGATGATATTCCCCGCCAGCCACTACACCATGGGAGGCATCTGGGTCGACTACGAACTTCAGACATCGGTCAAGGGACTGTTCGCTATCGGCGAATGCAACTTCTCCGACCACGGTGCAAACCGCCTCGGCGCTTCTGCGCTCATGCAGGGTCTTGCCGACGGATACTTCGTTCTGCCCTACACCATGCAGAACTACCTCAGCGACCAGATTAAAGTTCCCCGCTTCAGCACCGACGCTCCCGAATTCGAAGCCGCCGAAAAAGACGTCCGCGACCGCATCGCACGCCTGATGAACATAAAAGGCACAAAGAGTCCCGACGAAATCCACAAACGTCTGGGCCACGTGATGTGGAACCTCGTTGGCATGGGCCGCACTCTCCAGAGCCTTGTAAAAGCCCTCGACGAAATCGAAGAAGTCCGGAAAGAATTCTACAGCGACCTCCGCATTGTCGGAGCCGCCGACGACCTCAACACCGAACTCGAGAAAGCTCTCCGCCTCGAAGACTTCCTTGTTGTCGCTCGCATGATGGCTATCGACGCCCTGAACCGCAACGAATCCTGCGGTGCACATTTCCGCGAAGAGTACCAGACTCCCGACGGCGAAGCCGCACGTCGCGACGACAAGTACATGTACGTCAGCTGCTGGAAGTGGACCGGCGACACGGAAAAGCCCATCCTGATCAAGGAACCTCTGAAATACGAAGCCATCCAGGTTCAGACACGTAACTACAAGTCCTGATTGCAAACCACGGGGCAAGCGCCGGCACCAAGGCGCTTGCCTACCAAATACTTTACATATTAAAATGGAAAATACTATCAGCGTAAATCTGAAAATTTGGCGTCAACGTGGTCCAAAAGAGAAAGGACAGTTCGTCAACTATCACCTCGACAACGTTTCGACAGGAAGCAGCTTCCTCGAAATGCTCGACATGCTCAACCAGCTTCTGGTAGAGCGCGGTGAGGAACCCGTAGTGTTCGACAACGACTGCCGCGAAGGAATCTGCGGCATGTGCTCGCTCTACATCAACGGACATCCCCACGGTCCCGTACAGGGCATCACCACATGCCAGCTCCACATGCGCAAATTCCACGACGGCGACACCATAACAATCGAGCCTTGGCGCTCCGCGGCATTCCCCGTGATCCGCGACCTTATGGTCGATCGCAACGCATTCGACAAAATCCAGCAGGCCGGCGGTTACGTGTCATTCAACTGCGGAGGCGCACCCGACGCAAACGACATACCCATCTCTAAAGAAGTAGCCGACGTAGCCATGGACTCTGCCACCTGCATAGGTTGCGGCGCATGCGTGGCCGCTTGTAAGAACGGCTCCGCAATGCTTTTTGTATCGGCAAAAGTCAGCCAGTTCGCACTTCTGCCCCAGGGACAGGTCGAACGCGCACGCCGCGCACGCGCCATGGTACGCAAAATGGACGAACTCGGTTTCGGCAACTGCACCAACACCGGTGCCTGCGCAGCCGAATGCCCCAAGAACATTCCTCTGAGCAACATCGCCCGTCTAAACCGCGAATTCATCAAAGCAAAGTGCGCCGAATAAGCTCATAGCTGAAATCTATATAAAAAACGCCGTGTCTACCACCGACACGGCGTTTTTTTATCAACATTTTGACGGCCGCCGGCGTTCTTGTTCATATATGAACATGTTTCAACCGTTAAAAAAGCAATTCCAATGAAAAAAATCTTCCTGACCATTGCAGCGGCCGCAGGACTTGCCACCTGCGCCTATGCGCAGAAACCGCAACTCCAGATCGGCTACGGAGGCTACACCATGATGGACTGCTGCGACATGCACGACGGCGGAAAAGTAAACAACGCCTGGGGTGCGCTGACCGCCGGAATCAACTTTAAGGTAGCGCCGAAACTCTATCTCGGAGCCAGCTACACATTCTCGTCAAGCTCTTATAAACACTCCGACGCAAACATCTACTACCACGTCATTATGCTCAACGGCAGATACGATTACTGGCGAAACAACATCGTCACTCTCTACGGCCATCTCGGCGTAGGCGTCGACATCTCCCACATGACATACCACGACAGCTATAAAAACCGCGGATACTTCGCCGTGCAGGCATCGCCGCTCGGCGCCGAAGTCGGAATCTCACGCGTATGCTCGATGTTCGGCGAACTTGGATTCGGCGCTCAAGGCCTGCTTCAGGTCGGAATGCGTTTCAATCTCTGACATCAGCGATAAACCCGACAGACATCAGAAACAATTTTACAACAGAATCGAGCAAGAGGTTGCGCCTACAGGTGCAACCTCTTGCTCTTTTTCTTCGTAGGGGAATCTGCCGCACCACGTTACCAAGCACCCGGAGGGTGCGCGCTTGTGCTTAACCCCATGATTTCATGGGGGTATATCATCCGCAATAACATGGAGGCTCGGAGAGCCGTCGTTGTGACCGACCGACTCGTCGGACAAAACCCGACGCGCCGCTAAGCCCCCTAAACTCTAAACCCTAAACTCTACTTCCCGCGCTTACGGGCATCATTGCGGAGTTTCATGCCGAAGATAATAACCGAACAGATCGTAGTGATGACATTGGTGATCACTAAAGGCCAGTTCTCGAGCATTATACCCTGGGCTACAAAAAAAATACTGCCCAGACCTAACATACAGAATGTCGGCATAGCGATGCCGTCTGTATTACGCGTGCGTATTGTGGCTATAGCCTGTGGAAGATAACCGAAAATCATGCAGATGCTGGCCGTATAGCCGACGATGTTGATAAGCATTTCGTTCATTGTCGTGAATGTTATAAGTTTTTTTAAGAGATTAAGTCACCCGCGGGAAAACCCCGCGGGTGACTTGTCGTTTGATGTCAGTTATGTTATCGCAGGAGAGAAATTCTATTTACCTGTTTCCTCAAGTGTGCAGATGCTCACGCGGTTCCATGAATCCTCCTCGAACATGTTGCCTATGCCTTCACCCTGTGCGGTGATGCGGTCGCCTGCAATCTTGAATCGTTTGATAAGAGTATTGCGGACCGATTCGGCACGGTTCTGTGCAAGACGGATGTTGAAGTCAAGATTGCCTTCTGGCGATGCGTAACCCTTGATCACCACCTTGGAAGCCGGATGATTCTTCATATAGTCGGCAATCATTTCCACATTAGGCATCTGATCAGCAGTAATCTTGGAAGAACCGACGCGGAAGAATACGAAACGTACAGAATTCAGCTGGTTCGACACCTCCTTCACAACTTCAGGCTTGCGCGAGCGGCATGCGTTCAGTTCATTCTGGAGAGCGGCCGCGCGGGTAGCGATGGCTGCATTTTCAGCCGCGGTAAGTTCGAGATCTCCGCGCAGGGCGTTGATTTGTCCGTTAAGGGCGTCGATCTCAGCCTGGTTGTAAGGACGCACACAGTCGAAACCGCCGCCGAAGTGGAACGTCACACCGGCCATCAGATTGAACGTAGCGCGATTGATGTTGTAGGCCGTAGCCGACTGCTTGGCGCCGCCGCCGTTCATGTTCCAGTTGATAGACGGCTTAAGGGCCAGCGTTACCACCTTGCTTACATTGAAGTTGAAATTAAGGCCGACCTTAGTGCCGAAATAGTTCACGTCAGGTCCGGCCTCCTCGTTAAGATATAGATGGCCCCAGCCCGCGCCGGCAACAGCGTCGATCGTAAACGGACGGAGATCGCACTGATAGCCACCGAAAAGATTGAACAGGTCGACAGTACCGTAGACTCCTACATATGAATTATCAAAAGCCGTGGTGCTGCGCGTAAAGCCATGCCACGAAGAAGTGTTGACACCGAACTGGCCTTCGACACCCATTCCGAAAACCGGAGTGATCTGCTTGTCGACATGCAGGCCTGCAAGACCGCGCATCGAGCCGAAGAAGGGATGATGATTCATGGGAGTGGTAACACCGCCGTCAAGGCCGATGGACCAGTTGTCAAAAAATTTAGGCTGTTCTACTGCCTGGGCAGCCGCGGAGAGCGCACCAAGTGCCGCCACACCCGCAAGAATTGTCTTTTTCATAAAATCCAACAATTAGAATTAATGCTTAAATCAGTACAAAGGTAGAGAATTTTGTTAAAAGCACAATTATTTTAATACATTATTGTTAAACACTATCATCTCTCTAAAAATAGTAGAAACGACCGGCGGCGTTTCCTCGCCGCTTGCAAGTATAACATCGCTCCCCACGCAATTGTTTGCAAGCCCGTGAATCACTCCTCCGGATAGTGAAAAAAAAACGGACCGGCGGCAATCTCACGATTTCCGCCGGCCCTTAACCTTAAAATCTAATCCTATGAAAAAACTAATTCAATGTATCACTTCTTTCTGCTGTTGTGTATAGATACTACGAATCCGCGGCATAAAAGTTGAAGGCAAGATGGCTTAACATACACTATATAGGTGTTTTTTATCCTTTTTTTGCAAGGTCGACGGCCAATTTTGCCTATCTTTGCACTTCACGATGTCATATTTCAACGTCAGAATCCTCGGATGCGGGTCGGCAACTCCGACCTTGCGTCACCTGCCAAGTTCGCAGGTGCTGTCGTTCCACGACCGTCTGTTCATGATCGACTGCGGCGAAGGCACACAATTGCAGATGCGCCGCTACGGAATAGCCTACGCAAAACTGCGGAATATATTCATCTCCCACATACACGGCGACCACTTTCTCGGACTGCCAGGGCTGTTGTCGACAATGTCGCTCCACAACATCGAAGGCGAAATCACAGTACATATCTGCCGCGAAGGCGCCGAACTGCTGCAAACAATCATGGAAGCCATGTGCCGGGAGCCATCCTACACCCTGCGCTATAACATATTCGATCCTGCTGCATCGGCCGTGCTCTACGAAGACCGCACAATGATTGTGGAAAATTTCCCTCTTTTCCACCGCGTGCCATGCTCCGGCTTTATTTTCCGGGAAAAACAAGGCCCGCGACACATGCGTGGCGATATGGCCAAATTCTACAACATCCCGCACTGGCAGATTCCCGCAATAAAGGAAGGCGCGGATTTTGTCACATCCGACGGCACCGTAGTGCCCAACGAGAGGCTAACCACAGCTCCGACACCGGCCGCAAGCTATGCCTACTGTTCCGACACGGCATTCGACCTGCGGGTAGCCGAAGCTGTAAAAGGAATAGACGTGATATACCACGAGGCAACATACGGCGACAAACAAGCTGCCCGCGCAGGCATACGCGGCCACTCCACCGCACGCCAGGCTGCACGGATAGCATCCGAATCCGGAGCTTCAAGACTTGTAATCGGGCATTATTCCAAAACCGTAACCGACAGTTCCGTACTCGTCGCTCAGGCTGCCGAAGAATTTCCCGCAGTCATTGCCGCCAACGAAGGAATGAAAATAGATATCCGCTGACTTTATCCATCCCGACACATGCTTCTCGACGACAATTACTTCATGGGGCTTGCCATTGCCGAAGCCCGCAACGCAGCCGCCGCCGGCGAAATCCCCATAGGCGCCGTAGTAGTGGCCTCCGGACGCGTGATAGGACGCGGCCACAACCGCACGGAAGCGCTGACCGACGTAACGGCCCACGCCGAAATGCTCGCAATAAGCGCCGCCGCACAGAGCCTCGGCGGGAAATACCTCTCCGACTGCACGCTCTACGTTACTGTCGAACCATGCACAATGTGCGCCGGCGCCCTGGGTTGGAGCCAGATAGGACGCATTGTCTACGGCACTGCCGATCCGCGACGGGGCTACAGCGCCGTATGTCGCGAAGATGCCTCTCCCTTCCATCCCAAAACCGAAATAAGCTCAGGCATACGCGCCGACGAATGCCGGGAACTGATGCAGGAATTCTTCCGGAGCAAACGAAACAGCAAATGAAATACTTCATATCAGCAGGCGAAGCCTCGGGCGACCTCCACGCAGCAGCCCTTATCGACGAACTGCGCCGCCTCGACCCGAAAGCCGAATTCACATTTCTCGGCGGCGACATGATGGCCGAAGCCGCCGGCCACGCACCGCTGATCCACTACCGCGACATGGCCTATATGGGCTTCAGCGAAGTCCTGCGCAATCTGGGGAAAGTGGCGCACAATCTGCGCACGGCCCGCGAAGCCCTGAAAACTTATGCACCCGACCGGCTGGTACTGGTCGACTATCCAAGCTTCAACCTCAAACTCGCCGCTGCGGCAGCCAAAGCCGGAATCATCACCGACTATTACATATCGCCTAAAATATGGGCATGGAAAAAATGGCGGATACGCGATATCCGCCGTCTGGTGCGACACGTATATTCAATTCTGCCGTTCGAACCGGATTTTTACCATGCGAACGGAGCCGAATCAATATATGTGGGAAATCCCTCTGTCGGTGAGATCGACAAACGCCTCACCCTCGTGCCCCCGCGGGAAGAATTCTTCTCCGCCAGACGTCTGCGGCCTCACCGCCCATTGGTGGCCCTGATGCCTGGAAGCCGCCGCGGCGAAATCCGCAACAATCTGCCGGTGATGCTCGCCGTGATGGCACACTTTCCGCAGTACCGCGGTGTGATAGTCGGCGCTCCTGGCATCGACGATGAAATCTACAGCGCCGCCGGAGCGACAAACGATACTCCCGTGCTACGCGAAGAGTCGGCCGTCGACATACTTGTCAACAGCCGCGCCGCGCTTGTCACATCCGGCACCGCCACGCTCGAAACAGCTCTGGCAGGAGTGCCGCAGGTTGCCGTTTACCGCGCCAACGGTTCGCGCCTGTCGTACAATATCATGAAACGGCTGCTGAGCGTGCGATTCGTCACACTGCCCAACCTCATCGCCGACAGGGAGATAATACCCGAAATGCTGCTGCATTTGTGCACCCCCGAGTCAGTGGCCGCACAGCTTGAACCACTGCTCAGGCAGAACAGCGAAGCCCGCGAGGCTCAGCTCGCGGGCTACAGGGAAATTCGCGGACGTCTGGGCGACGGATGCGCCCCGGCACGTGCCGCAACTCTTATAATATCCGATTAATCATCAAGGGTATAACCAACGTATGTCGCCGGCGACAGGGCATGCAGTTCGACCTTGACGGCATCCGAAACCTCAAGCGAGTCGATGAACTCGGATATGCTCTCGGCCGTTACCCCCGTATTGACACGCGTAAGAGCTTTCAGTGTTTCATACGGATTGGGGTATCCTTCGCGGCGCAGGATAGTCTGTATTCCCTCGGCAACCACGCTCCACATGCCCGAAAGATCGCGGGCTATGGCATCGGCATTGAGAATCAGCTTGCCGAGTCCTTTGAGAGTCGATTCTATGGCTATGATGCTATGCGCCATGGGAACGCCGACATTGCGCAGCACCGTCGAGTCGGTCAGGTCGCGCTGCAGGCGCGACACCGGCAGCTTCGACGCCAGATGCGAATAGACGGCATTTGCTATACCGATATTACCCTCTGAATTCTCGTAGTCGATAGGGTTCACCTTATGAGGCATGGCCGATGAACCGACCTCGCCGGCCTTGATGCGCTGCTTGAAATAATCCATGGATATGTACATCCACATATCGCGGTCAAGGTCGAGCACAACAGTATTTATACGTGCAAGGGCATCGAACAGTGCGGCAAGATTGTCGTAATTTGAAATCTGGGTGGTGAACTCCTCGCGGCCTATGCCGAGGCGTCCATCGAGGAACTCGGCAGCAAAACGGCGCCAGTCATAGTCGGGATATGCCGCGCGGTGAGCATTGAAATTGCCGGTAGCGCCGCCGAACTTACCCGTGACACGCTCGGCATCGAGAGCCTGAAGGCATGTACGCAGACGATAAACATATACCTCTATTTCTTTTCCCAGAGTAGTGGGCGAGGCTGGCTGTCCGTGCGTCTTGGCAAGCATAGCCACCGAAGCCCATTCGCGGGCCAGCGAATCCAGTTTGTCGATAAGGCGTATCAGCGCAGGGCGGAAGACGTCGGCAATCGCATCGGCCACGCTCATGGGCACGGACGTATTATTTATGTCCTGCGAAGTCAGTCCGAAGTGAATGAATTCCTTGTAATTCTCCAGACCAAGGCGGTCGAACTGCTCCTTGATAAAATACTCCACTGCCTTGACATCGTGGTTGGTGACCTGCTCGATTTCCTTGATACGGCCGGCACATTCAAGAGTGAAATTCTCCGGAGAATAGATGGCACGCAGCGAAGGGAACACCGATGAATCGACACCCGCGAGCTGAGGCAGAGGAATCTCACACAAGGCGATGAAATATTCTATTTCGACTTTCACGCGGTAGCGCATCAGCGCGTATTCCGAAAAATAAGCCGCGAGAGCATCGCACTTGCCGCGATAGCGGCCGTCGACAGGAGAGATTGCAGTAAGACTGTTAAGTTCCATAGATTACAAAGTGGAAAACCTGAGATATAATTATATATGTGTTTATTTTCTTACGGCTTTATATAGCTTTCGGCGATGGTCGGCCGAACGGTCGAGTAACACCTCCACATCGAAAGCATCGCGCGGAATCTCCGGTTCGAAACGATCGTGCACTATAAGCACCGCACCCGACGGCAAAGCAGCCGCAGCTTCAATATCCGGAACAGTCCTTATGGCATCGCCGAGATAATAGTTGAGGGAATAGAGCCGGTCATCATCGGCAAGGCTGTACACATTCGCTCCATCAGGAATCTCTGCCAGTGCGCGGCTGTCGCTCCGGGGATTCAGCACTGCCGGCATGATAGCCGCAGTATACGCGAGATAAAGCGACCATACAATCACAAGCACATGCCCGACAGGACTATGACGGTTGCACATCCATGCCACACCGGCGGCAAACGGCAAGGCAAGCATGACATAAGACGCCACACCCCAAGGCATCACGAGAGGCGGCAACTGCTCGGGCTGAATAATTGTAGCGGCGGCAAAAAGCAAAGGAGCGGCCACCGCAAGCAGCGCCATAAACCACGCGAACACACGCATGACGCGCTTGGCCGCTATAGCTTCAGTCATGGCCGTCAGGCCATAGCAGATGAAAGGATATGCCGGAAGAAGATAGACGCTGCGCTTGCTTTCGGGAATACAGTAGAATCCGACAACGGTCACCGACACAGCCAAAGCCAGCAAACCCGCCGTTTTCATAGGTCCGCGTCGCACACGCCCGGTCGAAGCCGTAGCCATAAGAGCAAGAAGTGTCCAAGGCAACAGTCCGCTGAGAAGAGTCACTCCGTTGTACCACACCGGCTTGACATGGCTGCTATAAGACATAGTGCCGGTAAGGCGTCCTGTATTTTCCTCAAGGACAAGAGCCATGAAAGCGTCGCCTCCTTGCAGATACGCCGCCCATGCCCACAGCGCATACGGAATCAGCGCCGTCAGCGCAAGGGCAAGCATACGCCCAAGCACCGGCCAGAAGCGGTCACGCCTCAGAAGACAATAAATGCCCATGGCAAAACAAGGGAGCAACGAACCCACCGGACCCTTGGTGAGCGCGGCACAGGCAAGGAGAAGCCACACGGCGGCATAACGCAAGGCGCGGTAATGCCCGCGGCGCTCCCGCAGGTCATACATTATATATATGGCGCCCACCGAACAGGCCGTCAGCACCATGTCGACACGACAGGCCATGGCCGCGCGGAAAACCTCGAACGATGTGGCCGTTATAAGAGTGAAAATAATGGCAAAACGGGTATCACGCACACGTCGCGCCCAGAAATATCCGCCCATAAGCATAGCGGTAGCCGCCACAGCCGACGGAAGACGGGATACGAATTCGCCGACAACTCCGCCGTTGAACACTTTGGCGAATATTGCAATCAACCAGGCAAGAAATGGCGGTTTGAAAGGTATGTCGGCGCCATAGTTCACCGGCAGGATCCAGTCGCCGGACTGGAGAATGCTCAAGGCCACGACGGCCTCGCGCGGTTCTCCTTTTGAATAAAAGAGCGTTTCACCGAGCCAGGGCACAAAAAGAAGCACAATGGCCGCAAAAACTATCATCGTGGCGCCGGGAAGATGGCGGGAATGGACATTCATGCGGCAAATATAATCAGAATTTGCGAGCAATGCCAAATTCATGGAACGCAAAAACGCAAAAAACACCGACCTTGCATACTTTTCGTCGGAATTTAATTATCTTTGCAGACAGACGAAAAAATAAGAATAATTAATTACCCACCCTAACCCTCTAATTCCAAATGTTCAAAAACCAGCCCAAGGGGCTTTACGTGCTGGCACTGTCCAACACCGGCGAACGCTTCGGATACTATACCATGCTCGCCATCCTGCTCCTGTTCCTACAGGCGAAATTCGCCTTCAGCACCGCCATGGCGGGATTCATCTACTCTACATTCCTCGCCCTGGTCTATTTCATGCCCATGCTCGGCGGCATAGTGGCCGATAAATGGAACTTCCAGAAGACCGTGACCCTCGGTATAGTCGTGATGTTCGCAGGCTACCTGCTTATGGCAGTGCCTACAGCCCGCATGCAGACTTCATCGCTAATAATCATGATAGGCGCGCTTCTGCTGATAGCCATAGGCACAGGACTATTCAAAGGCAACCTGCAGGTTATGGTCGGCGACCTATACAACGACCCGCGCTATGCCTCAAAACGCGACGTGGCGTTCTCTCTGTTCTACATGGCCATCAACATTGGCGCCATGTTCGCCCCGTCGGTAACTTCCGGCCTTTGCAGCAAAGCCCTGCAGGCAAAAGGTTTCGTCTACGATCCTGCGATTCCCTCCATCTGCACCAAGATTGTCAGCGGAGAAATGCCGGAAGGCAGCGCACTCGACACCGTAAACGCCTACATCGCGCAAAACGCCGCTTCATATACCGGCCGCCTCGAAGCATTCGCCAACGATTTCATCAACGCAATCTCCACCGGCTACAGCTATGCCTTCGCCGTAGCCTGCGCCTCGATGATTGTTTCATTCCTTATCTATAAGCTCGGTCGCCGCACCTACACAGGCGCCAACAGCGGAACCGCAGCAGCCGGCACCGGAGCGGCAGCAGCCCCCGAACTTACCAAGACACAGACCAAGAGCCGCATCGTGGCTCTGCTGCTGGTGTTCACCGTAGTCATATTCTTCTGGATGGTATTCCACCAGAACGGAATGACACTCACCAAATTCGCCGAAGTATTCACTGCAACCGAAAGCACCGGCTGGACGCGCATAGCTTTCAATGTCTGGGCGCTCGCCGTAGTCGTCGTGCTCGTCTACGCTCTGTTCAACCTCTTCCAGGCCGAAAGCACACGCTCGCGCATAATATCCGCCATCGTGGCCGTCGGCGCCGGAGTCGGGATATACTTCTTCTACAACAACACCCCCGACGTCGTGACCGGCATACAACCGCAGATCTACCAACAGTTCAACCCATTCTACGTCGTTGCCCTGACACCATTCTCCGTAGCCATATTCGGCTGGCTCGGCAAACGCGGCAAAGAACCGAGCGCACCACGCAAGATCGGCTACGGCATGCTTGTGGCCGGATTCGCGTTCGCATTCCTGATGTTCATGTCCCTCGGACTCGGCACCGCCCCGCTCGAAGGTCAAGGCACAAGCCTCGTATCGCCAAACGTACTTATAACCACCTATCTCTTCCTTACTTTTGCCGAACTGCTGCTCTCGCCCATGGGCATATCTTTCGTATCAAAAGTAGCTCCCCCGAAGTACAAAGGACTTATGATGGGTTGCTGGTTCGGCGCTACCGCCATAGGTAACTATCTGGTATTCATTCCCGCCCTACTGTGGAACGAAATCAATGTAGCCGTGCTCTGGGGCATCCTCATCTGCGTATGCCTCCTCTCGGCAGGCTTCATCTTCGCAATAATGAAGAAACTCGAAAGCGCTACAGCCGACACACCGGCTCCGGTCGCCGATCCCGAAGCTCTCGAAACAATCGAGGACGACGTGATCTGATTTCAACTGCAAGACAACAGTAACAAAAAACTCTTCAGGAAATTTCCTGAAGAGTTTTTTGTTATTTCCACTTATCCGCACCGCTATGGCACCGACTCAGAGGGCTACCATACAAACGGCTCCTTGCGCACACTTTCGCGACAACTCAGAACTACAAGATAAGCTCCGTGCGGAAGCGCTGAAAAATTCAGCGAAAGCGAAGAGTGTCCCGCCGGAAGCACCCCTCCGAGATACGAACGGCCGGCAAGGTCAGTCACATCGGCCCTGACATCATAAGGCATGGCTCCGCCGCCGGACGCAATCGTAAGGATTCCACCGTCGAAACCGACGTCAAGCAGCGAGAGGTCAGGTTGTTCCTCGCGTTCGTATTCCTCCGACACATACTCACGGCTGTCGGCAACAAATGCCACGTCGGAAAGAAGTTTACCGCCGTAACTCCTCGTTAATGCCACTGCTACAGGCAACGCACATCGCCGGCGGTCACCGACGTGAAACCAGCGGCGGCACTCCTGCAGATACTCCCCGGCCATGTCGGTCACACCGACAAGTTCCCGCCGCATCACCACAGCAACAGTATCCGGCCCCGGGAGAATCAGCAAGCCACCCTCATCAGCCTTACGTTCCAGACGGCATGACAAAGTATCTCGTGGCATACTCTCGCGTTCGACTATCGCCATAAAGGAATCCCCTGAATCAAGCCCGACGCCGCGCCAGCAGCCCGCGAGCACATGCCGCACAGGGTCAAGCCTCCATAAAAGCCCCTCCATACGCAGCATACCGCATGAATCGGTATCATACCAACAACGAATTCTGTCATACTCCTCCGAGAGCAACGAATCACCATAAACCCTGTAATCCACCCCGAATGTTCTTTCTGAAATGACATTCGACAAATCCCAGAAATTATCGGACTCTCCGCGCATTGGAGCCACAACCTCGACCGGCAGGCTCCTTACAAAAAGCTCTGCCGAAAGCACAGGCGCCGCATACGCTCCGACACAAAAAAGCAACATGGCTACATACAACCTTTTCATAAGAGCTTGGATTTTAAGTTCTCTAAGTTACATCTATTTTTCTTCGCCTATACTTATTTCACACTCTTTAACCCTAATGACATATCTTCATAATCTCTCCCCTTCGATCAGTCGCTAAACCTTGAGGCGGTAGCGCTTGTTTATCTTGTGTCTGAAAACATATTACAATATCAATTTAAAAATCAAATATTATGAGCGACTACAAAGAACTTACCAACAGCATGAAGACCGTTCTTGTTGAATTTTATGCAGACTGGTGCGGACATTGCCGCCGTATGATGCCCGTAGTGGAAGAAATAAAAGAGCTGACAGCAGGACGCGCAAGCATAATCCAGCTTGATATCGACGAAAACGATGAACTTTCCGACAAACTTCAGGTGACAGGAACTCCTACTTTCATTCTTTACCACAACGGAAAAGAAACATGGCGCTACAGCGGCGAAATCGACGGCAACGTGCTCCTGAAAAAAATAGAAGACGACATCGCCAAATCATAAAGCGCTTACAATCCGGTTTTAATATATCTACAATCTCAGCTACCTCTCTCTATGTCCGGTTCAACTATATACTCGGTTTTTCTGACAGCACTGCAGGTGCCTCACACAAGCGCTTACAGCGACAGGCGGTTTCGCACAATGACTTTCAAGACACTGTTCGGATTCTCAAAGCTCCTTGACGAATACGGTATACGCAACGAAGTCTTGCGCCTGTCGGACCGCAGTTCCATTACCCGACTGACAAGCCCGTTTATCGCGGAGACCGACAAAGGATTCGTGCTCGTAAGCGGCATAGGTCAGGATTCGGTAACATATCGCTACGGAGAGGACGGCCAAACAGAAGCCACAGCCAGCACAGATGCGTTTTTAAAGGCATGTACGGGTATAGTCCTGCTTGCATATCCGTCGCCGCAATCGCAAGAACCGGACTACGACAAACACCACGTCTTTGAAAAGGCTTCAAAAGCGAAACCTCGCATACTTATCGCTCTGATCGCTTTCCTTTTTCTTTATCTTTTCATCAGCGGCGGACTGTGGCGGCATGCCTGGAGCACAATGTTGACGGTTATCAACTGCGCTGGTATCTATATTTCATATCTTCTCCTGCTCAAACAGCTGCACATCCACAGCCCATATGCCGAACGCATCTGCTCGGTAATCGAAAAAGGAGGATGCGACACTGTGCTTTCGACTAAAGCTTCCAAATTTTTCGGCCTGTTCGGCTGGAGCGAGGTAGGTTTTGCCTACTTCAGCGTAAGCCTTGTCGCATTGCTTGTTTTTCCGGGTCATACCGCACCGCTGGCTATCATCAACGCATGTTGCCTTCCCTTCTCCATCTGGAGCGTATGGTATCAGAAAGTCCGTGCCAAGGCATGGTGTACGCTATGCCTGTGCGTCCAAAGCCTCCTGTGGCTTTCGTTCTTCTGCTATCTCTGGGGACGATCCTTCCATGGATATGACAGTTTTGGCAATATCGCCGTACTCGGCGCCTGTTATACAGTCATGCTGCTTGGTGTGAACCGCCTTCTCCCCTTGTTCGACCGCAGCCCGGATGAAGAGCGAGAATCTCCCGAAGACCAAATCTCCCAATAAAAGACATACGACATGAAAACTATTCCGCAACAAGTTTTTTCCGACGCAGAACGTTTAAGCCCGATCGAGATGAATAAGCTGCAATTTAATGTTGCAATCTCGCCCATCGAGGCTCAGGATTCCACCGTCCGCAAAAAAACGCAACAGATCCGAAACAGAAAAAGCAGCTTCCGGAAGCCGGAAAAGCAAGAAATAAAGGATAACATATTGGCAAAATAAGACAAAAACCACTTTAAAGAGAATTTTTTCATTAAAATATTTGGACGAATCAAAAATGTGCTATAACTTTGCACACGCAAAAGCAACAAAGCTGATGCCTCTCCGAGAGCGAAGAGAATGGTGCGGTAGTTCAGTCGGTTAGAATACAGGCCTGTCACGCCTGGGGTCGCGGGTTCGAGTCCCGTCCGCACCGCAAGAGGAGAGAGGAGAATGAGAAACAGCAAATCTTCGGATTTCGTTTCTCATTCTTTTTTTGCTTGAATGCAAATTTGCATCATTCATAAAAAAGAACTATCTTTGCATCGCTTTAGGGCAATCGGGGCGTAGCGCAGTCCGGTAGCGCACCTGGTTTGGGACCAGGTGGTCGCAGGTTCGAATCCTGTCACCCCGACATTCTTCCTCTTGCAAACGATGTGTCCCCGCCGGACGCATCGTTTCTTTTTCCATGTCCGTTTCTTTTACATCCTGCGCCATACATACGCCCTCCGCCGGCACAGCGGCTTTCTTCTCAGCCTCCTCCGCCTTCCGCACAGCCTTTGAAGCAGATTCCGCACGACGGCGTTCAGCATTGCTTTTCACCAGATATTCCTCCGGAATAGGCACGGCATACTTGCGGCGACGATAACCGCACTGCAGACGTCGCGAAGTCAGGACACAATGCTTGTCGTAAACCTCCTTATCGAAGAAACCCACTTCGACAAGTAGTTCTATATCCTCATAAACCTCCTCCCAAGTCCTGCCGCTTAACCCGACATATTCGTCGACAAGGTCGCTTGATCCGACTTCTACATAGCAACCATTCCGACGTATATGAGTCAGAAGGAACAAATAGAGCACAAGAGCATCCATGCGGCCGCGCCCGCAAAGCTCCAGCACCGGAACAGAATAAAGAAAATTAGAATTCAACGGAAGCTGAATAGCCCGTAAGTAATCGGATTTCATAGTATCTACAGCTAAAAGATTAATAATTACACTGCAAATATAGCATCCGCAAAGCCCGACGCGACAATAAAATCTCACCATGAAGTTATTTAACATTTCGCCAGCAACGACAAAACGCCATACATACACCTATATACCAACACATTAACCACCAGCCACCCGCACAAATAAATTTAGGCCCATCTATAAAGAAGTGCAGGCGGACATCATTAAAGAATCCACCAGAACCGGGAGAGCCGTCATTGCGAATCACACATCGCAGACCTCGAATCCGACACTCTATTTCGGCGCGAAGATAAGGTCGTAAATAAGCAAACAGATAAAGGAAGATACAAAAATAACTATTAAGACACGTAATGTCTTCGATTTTATAATTTTGAATTTATCGCAAACTTCCAACAGAAGACTTCCTACCACTCCAATTATTAAATAAACATACCAAGGTGTACTCATAATAATTTGTTTTTGAGTTTTTTTCTTAATTAGACGCAAATTTATCCAAAAAAATTACATACACCCGACAAGAAATTCCTTGGGTATTGGTTTTAAAATATTTGCCATTTCAAAAAAACTTCTATTAATTTTACGCCGCGATTTAATGCGCGGACATATCGATAAACAAAGAAGCGTTTTGCTTATCTCTTATTGAGAAAACGTAGGAAATTTTCGCAATGATGAGAGGATAACAAAGCGGTTCTCACGCTATAGCGTGGACTGCTATTCCCTCATCTTCATCATTGGTTTCCTACGACCATCTCAATAGACGTGGCAATTTCAGTCCACGTTTCTTATTGAATAAATTGCCTGAATGGACTGTAAAGCATCATGTTGTCAGCCATGTTATCCTAAAAAAAACTCATTTGCCGCGACTATCTCAAATTTGTTATTCTGTTTTTCGCTCTAACAAGTACAGCAAGTTCCTATGCCGCAGTCAACTGGATATTGCATTTTTTTGGGGGAGGGCATGCCTGCAATCAGAAATAAAAAATTTAATAACTATCCCTGAAGCATGGCATTCATGTTGGGATGCGAGTTGCAGTTCCCGATTAAAGAAAAATTCTTCATTGAAACCGGATTAAATCTCCGATACGGCCCCACTACATACACTTATTGGATGTACACCGACGATCCTACGGCAGATTTCATCCCTTTTAATGATTTTGACAAAGATGGCAATTATATCGGTGATAATCATGTCGACGCGCGTGTTTACCAACACTCAAACAGCTTTCTAAACATTCCTTTAAGATTCTGTTATAGGCTTCATCTCAAGGGCGATAATGAATTCCAATTCGCCCTTGGGCCTTATTTCGAAACAATATTGACAATGCAAAAATGACGGCAATCATCCCCTACCGTCAGGCGACAGGCAAAAAAAGCAGGGTATAAACATTCCTAAATCGGAATACGAAGATATTCAAGTCAAATACTAAAGACAGCCACGTCTTTTCGTCATAACGGGCGATATCATACTTTTGCGGTATGTTATCGCCCGTTCTTTATTATGCGCCCCCACGCTGCCCCCCCCTACCCGCACCGCGGGTGAATTTTACAATACACAAAAAAACCACCATATCGCGGATGACATGGTGGTTTTAACCGTGGGCGCTGAGGGATTCGAACCCCCGACCCTCTGCTTGTAAGGCAGACGCTCT
>CAJUKD010000013.1 GCA_910587235.1 uncultured Muribaculaceae bacterium | reverse complement strand
CGATATATTAACTTAAGTTTCAACCACTTCGGTGATTTTTACCGAATCATTGATAATTCAGAAATTCAACAATATGAAAAAAACAATCATTGCAAGTGCCATGACTCTTTCACTGCTTGCCGCATCGTGCACAGGAGCCAAAGAGCAGACTCCAGAGAGCGATTTCGATTACACAGTCGACCGCTTTGCCGACATCGAAGTGCTTCGATACAAGGTTCCCGACTTCGACAGCCTGAATCTGAAGCAGAAAACCCTTATATATTACCTTCAGGAAGCCGCCCTGTGGGGTCGTGATATTCTATGGGATCAAAAATACAAGCATAATCTCGACCTGCGCCGCCTGCTCGAAGCCGTGTATACAAACTATGACGGCGACCGCGAATCGGACGAGTGGAAAGCATTTGAAACATACGTCAAACAAGTATGGTTCGCCAACGGCATACACCATCACTACTCGAACGACAAATTCGTCCCTGCCTTCAGCCGCGAATTCCTTGAAAACCGCATAGCTGCTCTGCCCGAAGGCTCCGCTCCGGCTTCTACCGGTGAAATCCTCGAAGTAATCTTCAATCCGGCACTCGACGCCAAAAACGTAAACCAGGCTGAGGGCGAAGACCTTGTGGCCACATCGGCCTGCAACATGTATGCCGACGGCATAACACAGGCCGAAGTCGAGGCATACTTCGCAAAACTGAAAAAAGCCGACGACCCGACCCCCATATCCTACGGCCTGAACACCCGTATCGAACGCGACGAAAAGGGCAACATAACAGAACGCCAATACCGCCTCGGAGGTCTGTATTCCGATGCCATCGCCCATATTGTGGAGAACCTCGACAGCGCCGCCAACTATGCCGAAAACGACGCACAACGCAAAATCATCGAACGCCTTGTCGACTTCTACCGCAGCGGCGATCTGGCCACTTTCGACGATTATTCCATACGATGGGCCGAAGATACCGTATCCCAGGTCGACTTCATAAACGGATTCATCGAAAGCTACGGCGACCCGCTGGGAATGACAGGCTCATGGGAATCGATTGTAAACTTCAAGAATATTCCCGCCAGCGAACGCACCGAGGTACTCAGCGCCAACGCACAGTGGTTCGAGGACAATTCGCCGGTTGATCCGCAGTTCCGCAAAGAAAAAGTCAAAGGCGTATCGGCAAAAGTGATTACGGCCGCCATCCTCGCCGGCGACGCATATCCGGCCACCCCCATAGGCATAAATCTGCCGAACGCCAACTGGATACGCGCCGCCCACGGCTCAAAATCAGTGACAATAGAGAATATCACACAAGCATACGACGAAGCAAGCCACGGCAACGGTTTCAACGAAGAATTCGTAATCGACGAAGACACACGCAAGTTGCTCGACGATTATCTTTTCATCACCGACAATCTGCACACCGACCTTCACGAATGCCTCGGCCACGGTTCAGGCCGTCTACTACCTGGCGTCGATCCCGATGCACTGAAAGCCCACGGCTCAACATTGGAGGAAACCCGTGCCGACCTTTTCGCCCTTTACTATCTCGCCGACCCGAAACTTCTTGAAATCGGCCTGCTCGACAACCCCGACGCCTATAAAGCCGAGTACTACAAATACATCCTCAACGGTCTTATGACGCAGCTCATGCGCATCGAACCCGGCAAGGATGTGGAAGAGGCACACATGCGCAACCGCAAGATCATCGCCGAATGGGTTCTCGAACACGGCCGCGACGCGAATGTGATCGAACTTGTCAAGCGCGACGGCAAGACTTTCGTCAAAATAAACGACTACGAAGCCCTGAGAGGTCTGTTCGGTGACCTGCTTGCCGAAATACAGCGCATACGCTCCACCGGCGACTACGCTGCCGGTGCGGCACTGGTGGAAAAATACGGCGTCAAGGTCGATCCCGAACTGCATCGCGAAGTTCTCGACCGCTATTCCACACTCGACATCGCCCCGTACCGCGGTTTTGTCAATCCGGTCTACACAGCCGTGCGCGACGCATCGGGAAAGATCACCGACGTCACTGTCGACTACAGCGAGGACTATCCCTCCCAGATGCTCCGCTATGCCAAAGAGTATCCCGGTCTGACGGCCGGTAAATAAGCCGGGCACAACATAAAATAACCCGCGGAGGCCGAGAACATAAGCAAGCCTTCGCGGGTTATTATTTCAACTGATTCAACAAGTTTCAACTATTTCAGCCGTAAACACCGGCCATATCTCTTATGGAAAACTTCACTTACTATTCGCCTACATTATATGAATTCGGACGTGGTTCGGAAGAGAAGATCGGAATGCTGACATTTCTGACCGGAGCATCCAAAGTCATGATTGTCTACGGTCAGAAGTACGTAAAGAACAACGGCCTGCTCGACCGCATCACAACATCTCTCAATACCCTCGGCATAGAATGGGTTACGCTCGGAGGCGTACAGCCCAATCCGACCGACACCCTTGTCTACGAAGGCATAAAACTCGCCAGAGCGAAAAAGGTCGACGGAGTGCTCGCCGTCGGGGGCGGTTCTGTCATAGACACAGCAAAAGCCATCGCCGCAGGGACAGGCTACGACGGCGACTTCTGGGATTTCTTCTCCGGCAAAGCCCAGGTGAAAGAAGCATTGCCCGTCGGAGTGTTGCTCACCATTCCCGGCTCCGGCTCGGAAGGCTCCGGCAACGCTGTGATAACACGAAGCGAGGACAACGTAAAACTCAGCCTGCGCACCGACAGCATTCTAAAACCGCGTTTTGCTGTAGTGAATCCAGAGATGACCTTCACCCTGTCAGCCCGTCAGACAGCCATAGGAATCGTCGACATGATGTCGCACATCATGGAACGCTACTTCAGCACCACTCCGCGGGTCGAGGTCGGCGACCGTCTGTGCGAAGGACTCCTGCTCGCACTCATTACCGAAGCGCCCAAAGCACTTGCCGAGCCGACAGACTACCAGTCGCGTGCCAATATCGAATGGGCCGGCACACTGGCTCACAACGGCCTGATAGGCTGCGGCCGACGCGAAGACTGGGTATCGCACTACATGGAACATGAAATCAGCGCCATGTATCCCAACGTGGCACACGGCGCAGGTCTGGCCGCCGTGATTCCCGCATGGATGGCATTCATGGCCCACCACAAACCGTCGAAAGTGGCCCAGCTCGGACGCCGCGTGTTCGGAGTCGAAGCCAAGGACGACCGTACGGCGGCAATCGAAGCTGTAGCATCGCTCAGAGCATTCTTTTCGGCAGTGCTCCGCCTGCCGCTTTCATTCAAAGGACTCGGTATCGACGAACCCGACATAGCCGCTCTTGTAAGCAACCTTCACAGGAACAAGGGCGAGATCATAGGAGGCTACTACCGCCTTGGCGCTGAAGACACCCGTCAGATCTATGAACTGATAGATCCGGCATAGCGGTTTCCGGTTTAAAGCTTACTACTCCCTGACAACAACAGGCGCGGAGCTGTCGACAAGATCTATGACCGTCGACGGGCGCAAAGAGCCTTCACCGCCATCGAGAGTCAGTTCAATTCCCCGTACATGTCCATAAGCGAGAGCCAAAGCCGAGGCATCGGCTACAAGTTCCGGGTCCTCGGCAGGAGGAAGAACCGATGATGTCATGAGCGGATTGCCGAGTTCACGCGCCAGCTCCCGGGATATGTTGCAATCAGGCACACGGACTCCAACACATCTACGTCCGCGGAAAGGCTTAGGCAAGGAAGTGGCCGCAGGCAGAATATAAGTATAAGGTCCGGGCAATGAATCCTTAAGAATCCTGAAAGCCCGGTTGTCGATGCGCGCATACTCCGAAGCCTGCGATATGTCGCAGCATACTATGGAAAGCGTGTTTTTCTCGGGATTAATCCCTTTTATACGGCACAACGCCTCAACGGCTCTGGCATTAAGGGCATCGCATCCGAAAGCATAAAGCGTATCAGTAGGATAGATTATTACCGCACCTCGCCTGAGAGCTTCGACGGCTGTGGCAATATGACGGCTGTCGGGCGACGATGCCGAAGCGATATGGAGTACTTTCATTTTATATGCAGTTTCCTGATTGAAATTTCAGTGGCGGAGGCATAGCCGGCAAGCAGACGACGAAGCAACTGTTCAAAATCACCATCAGGCATATCTCCCTGCCCGTAGATATTTACCGTCATCAGCAGGCGCCGCGTATCCGACGATATCTTGGTCCGTTCGTTATCGCTCGTCGGAGTTCCGATACCGCCTATTGAGTCGCGCCACACAGGCAGTCCCGCGATGTTCAGTTCGCCACGTCCTATCGCCGCATACGGCTCACCGTCGCGGCCTGCACCAAGCGTCAATACTTCACCCGATATAGAGTCGGCATCGAAAGCACCTATCGAGTGGCCCGAGCGCAGCGAAAGCAGATTGACAAGGTCGACCAAAGCAGTCGAACGATATAATTCAAGACCCTTCACTATCCGTCGGCACAATGCTTCTGCCGACGGACGATAACGGTTCGGTTCTTTGCCGAGAGCCTTGTAAACATCCCTTGTCGCCGCTATGGCCGGGCGATGTCTTATCTGCTCCATGGCATAGGTCCGGCGGATTTCAGACGCGGCAAGTTCAATTTCCTGCCACAAGGCATCCTGAGTCGGGAAATTCGCCACGGCGGCTTCCACGGCTATGAGTTCATAGCCGGGAGCCGCCGTGCGGATTATCTCATCGAATAAAAATTCCATTCCAGATCGCCTTATTTCACAGCTATCTTACGGTTGCCTACAATATAGATGCCCGCAGGAAGCTTGGCGAGGGCTTCGGGTGTCGCTTTCTCAGCAAGCACGATTCCCTGAAGATTGCGTACAGGTCCTTCTTCCGAAACGCTCTCAACCGAAACGATTCCGCTACGATCCTTGCTGACGGCGACACGGGTTTCAGCCACTTCGGTAGTAAATGTGTACTTTCCGTCGACAGCCGTAACATCCTCACCGTCGACATTGACAATCAGCGCAGCGCCGTTTTTCGATTCCACACAGAACTGTGTTCCGACAAAAGCTTCGACAGGAGCCGAGAAATCAGCGACAGAAGCCACATAATCATGAGTGGCCGAAATCTCGCCGCTTATTTCAGGATCAACATCAAAGATGACTGTGCCATCGGTCGGACGGCTGTTGAAATAAACTTTCACGACAGATCCGGCATCAAGGCTGAACGAGTATGTCGTAGCACCGGGATATTCCGGCTCTATTTCTTCCCCGTCGATATAAATAAATCGTGAAGATGCTCCGCCGGTCTCGATCCTGAACGGATTGTCGCCTTCATAGAAATCAAAGAGATTATAACCGTCGGCAAGACCGTCGACCGAGGTGGAATTCGCACGAAGCAACTTAAAGAAACCTGCATCGGCGGCAAGATCGCTGATAAAGATAGCGGCATGGCTGTCGCGGACTATATCGCCGGTCTTTATATCAAGCAGATCATCGGCAGCAAGCGAGCCGACCATAAGATATTGCGTTTTCAGCTCATCTGCCGGATAGCGGTAAGTAGTAGTCGGATTTACCACCTCGACAGAGGAAAGATATGCACCGTCGGCCGGTTTGACAGTAAGAATGGGGGTATCGCGACGCACCTCAACCGTATTATCGCCGGCTACAAGCTCTATTACATCGTTATTATAATGATATCCGCGATACAGAGTTATGCGCGAAGGATCATCGATACGCACCGTCATTTCAAAGGACGCATACTTCTGCACCATGGCATAGATCTCGGTAGGCTCTGTGATCAGGAATGTAGTAGTTGCCGAAAGAGTTATGGTATAACTGTTGAACGACGCCGCAAGCACCTGGTATTCATCAGTACGGCAGTATAAAGTCAGCTCGGAGCCGGCCTTGACCTTGAATCCCTCGTCAAGAAAACCGGTAGCCGGACGTCCGTCGACGTCGACCGCACGAATGAAATCGGCAGCCCCCTGGCCTTCGACAACAAGATTTACAGGCACATCGATATCCGGGAAATTCGCTTCGATATTGACCTGAGTGCCGTCGGCCACATCGAAGGTGTAACTGTAATTCGACTGGAACACCTGATCTCCGACAGTCACACGGTAGAGATCTTTACCGATAGCGGTCACCTTCACTGTCTTCTCTACTTCAGGATCGAAGCTGACAGGGGTGATTCCGGCCTGAAGCTCTATGATACGGTCGGTTTCGACAAATACGGCGGTAAATCGCCCGGGATCGTCGACTGTGAACGTTGCTTCCGCGCTCCGGCGGTCGTCGGCAGGAGCTGATGTAACTTTATAAGTATCGCCATAATCGCTGTACAGGCTGATATTGCAGAACTGAAGCCCGTTTTCGGCATGTATAGGCATCTCGCTGCTATAGTCGCCGTTGGTTTCCAATACTTTTACAAGCATAGCACCTGGACGAGCCGAAATCAGGACACGCACCGGAGGCTGCGAAAAGTCGACAGGAATTTCATTAAGCCCTGCGACAAGATTCGTCTGCTCTTCATCGCCGACAGTTACACTGACCCGTGCGGGATCGTCGATATCGACACGCAGTACGGATCCTGACTGTGCCGCCACAATGAACACAAGGGCTGAAACAAGAAGCGACAGCAAAATGGTAAAGATTTTTTTCATATTAAACATTAAATTAGGAATTACGCCAACAAATATACAACTTATAAACAAATTTGCAAACTTTTCGGCAATCAGTTGCGAATTTTCAATTTCCACGTTTTATTATGACAATAAAATTCAGTCATTGTCATCCAATCCGAGATACCTTGCGCTTTTGTCGATAAGATAACGGCGCGCACGGCGTGCCCATGCGGCGTCGCTGCACGTCGATTCGTTTTCGAGCACGGACATCAGCTGCCGGAAACAAACGACACCTGTAACGAACTTCACACAATTGAATCCGGTAGGAATCCCCGCCATTCCTTCCACCACCAGATTCTGTATGGCCGCCGCAAGCACCAGAGCCAGATAGACGCGCACAAGCGTGGAAATCACCCGGCCGAAACGTGCCGAGGAAAAACTAGCCGCCGCCACGGCATCTTTTTCACCCCCGTCGCTCATTTTTCGCCGCAGACGCCGCCCGAGCTGTCTGGCGCTGAAATAATCGAGAAACACCACAAAAGTACACAATTCGGCGTATGGCACTATAGGTGCCGTAAAAGCCCAGATCACTCCTGCCGCTCCGGCGGCAATGCTTTTCAGTAAAGTCAAGATTTCGGTCGATGTGCAGTTCATGCCACAAAGTTAATATCACCGGAAAGCGATCCGACAATATTTCCACACTCCGGCCTTTTTTAACCGACGTAAACAGCAGGTATCACCGCTAAATAAAATCGGGAACCGCGAACTGAATCGCGGTCCCCGGTTTTATTTGGAAAGATATACCTATATCAATAGATCAGTTCCACGTCGTCGATATACATCACGGTGCCTTCGCCACCCGTGAAGTAGTCGCCATAACGGCTGCCGGAACATACGACGGCGATATTCGAAGGCTTGATGTCGGTACGGCGGTACTCGATAGGAATTATCACCTCCTCGAAGCCGTCGCCGGCAGTACGTTCAGTGAACACGCGCTCGCCATAAGCGATGACATTCCCGGCTTTATTGTCGAAAAGCTGGCGGCTCTTTGTCTGTATCACGATGGGATATTGCCAGCTTTGACCCTTGTATGAAACCTCTTTCTTGCTGTCGTCAAGAAGCGCTATATAGATCATGCCTTCGTCCAATCCTGAAGTCTTGACAAAGTCAGGCAGGTCGGAACCCTTACGGTTGATTTCCACAGGTTCGTAACGCACATACACTTTCATCGCGGTAGGACGGCCTTCGAACGGACGGCCAAAACCAAGTATACCGTCTGTTCCGTCAGTCGCAAGGTACTTGCCTACGAAAGCATTGCCGGCAGCGAATTTGCCGATACCGAACATCGAGGGGTATGCACTCTCAAGCTTGGCGGCACGTGCTCCGGAATGAACAAAGGCGGTCGTAGGAGTGGTGATGTTTATTTTCATTGTCGCGGAACCATGGTTGCCCGAATCCCAGAACATGGAGGATTCATTCGCACAGATCAGCGTCGGGGTAGCTTCCACCCAATCCTCGAACGAGGCATTCGGCAGCTGCGGTGCAGGCTCGGTGCGGAATGTCGATACGGCTGCGGAGGGCACACCGTCGGCAACGGTCGTGTACTCATAGTTCGTGGCAGGCTCCAGTCCTTCGATTTCAGCTGTAAACACAGTGCCTACAGCCAAAGCACGCGAAACGACGGTAGCCTCGACATAGATCCATTCCGATGCTCCCGAACGGCGATAGTTGAAACCTACACTTTCAACACCGTCCTTGACAACCGAGCCTCGGAGCACTGTACGGTTAGCGTATGTTTCAAGGTCATTGACAGGTTCGTTCTGGGTCTTGGCATCGGTGACGCTGAATGTCAGCGTGGCCCGCGACGTCTTTCCTTTGGAGTCGGTGGCTGCGATTCCTACCGTATAGTCGCCGTTTTTCAGCTTCGAGGTGAAGTTTTCCTCAAAGTTGATTTTCAGCATACGGTCGGTCGCTCCGTCGGAAGTGGGGAAGAATGCGGTCGTGATGCCGCCATTGTTTATTGTTTCGAGCACCGCCGGATCTATTCCGTCGAGCAGGTCGAAATCGTTTCCGTCGATGCCGAGCAGTTCGGGGAAGGCTTCGCAATCAAGGGTTACCGATTTCAGCGCAGTGGCGCCGACCACGAATACTGAACGACGGCCGATAGAGCCTTCCTCGCCCACGACAGGACGCGTGATATCGAAGTTATAGCCTTGAATCTCCGGTGCAGTCGTGATTTCCACCACGTCCTCAACCAGAATCTCCTCGGTATCCACTTCAATGTCGAAGTATGCGCCTCCGACCTCGGTGTTGTCATTCGTATAGGTGACATTCAAGGTGTAGCGCGTGGCGGGCTGTACGTCAAGTATCTCGCCGGACTTTGTAAACTCCGAACCGTCGGCGGCTTTTTTGCCGGACAGAGTCCATGTCAGTTTGTTGTCGCCGGTGGGCATCATGAAGTAGCCGTCGGCATCGGTACGGCCCGTATATACGAGCTGTCCGCGGCTGTTGGCTATGGTCATGGTGTAGTCGGCAAGGACTTCGTCGACTATTGCATTGTAGTTCACACGCGCCACGACATTGGCGATTTTGCAGACTACGGTCTTGCGTTCCATCGAACCTGCCGTGATTTCAAAAGACTCGCGGCCTTTGAACCAGCGGCTTTCAAAAGAAGCCGTCACGCTGTCGCCGGCCCATGCCTCGACGGTATAGCGGCCGTTGAGCAGCTTGATACCGTCGGCAGGCAGATTGTTTATGCCTATATAACGGCGTACAAGACCTTTTTCGTTAGAAATCCATATCATGCAGCTTTCACCGAGTTCTTCGGTTTCGGCATCGGCACGCGAAGCATCGCGCACCTCGGTGTTGATAGCGGCCGTAAGCATCAGACGGCCCTCACCCTCGGGAGCAAAGCGCTCCTCCGAGCAACTGCCGGCCATTACCGAGGCCGCAATGGCTGTTGCCAGTAATATTTTATTGGTTTTCATTGCGCTTTATGCTTGGAGTTGAAGGGTTGCTGTTTCAACGTTACCGTCGTTGTCGGTCACAGTGATGATGAATTTATGAAGTTCACCCGCACCTACGATACCGAGAATTTCCATAAATCCGGTGATATCGAACGGAATCTCGGTCTGATCTACAACTTTATCGCCGACAGGGAATCCCATGCCCGAAAGAGCGCCGCTGAGATCTGTAGCGTCTGCATTGTCGGCCTTTCCGCTGTCAAGATAGAATTTTGTCGCAAGGCCTACGCCACCGAGCATATCGTCGTCGAGAGTGGCGGAATCGATAAACACATGCAGTGTTTTGACTCCTTTCGGTGCCAAGATCTTGAGCGATGCGGGCTTCTTGCCTTCGCCGAACTCACTCAGCATATTCACACCTTTCAGGTCAAGATAGTCGCTGGTGAAATCGGGTTTATCTTTATCAGGTTCTTCAGGCCCGGGACCCGGAGGATCGATTGGATCTTCTTTTCCGGGGCGGTCGGACGGATCCATAACATCCTCCTCGACACCGGCATTGCCTCCGACATATTCATCGGTTACGTCGGTGGTCACATATATTCCTTCTGTCGGATTCAGGCCACCGCTTTCCTCTGGAATATCGGAACCGTTCTCGCGCACGTCGAAAGTCACCTGCCGGTGCTGTCCGGCAGCGATGTCGGTGTAGACACGCGAGAAGTTTTCCACGTAGCCGTTGACGGTGCCATGGAAATTCAAGGCAAGCGAAGACTCGCCTTCCGCCACATCGAAGTAGGCCGAACGGGTCTCAGCGGGAGTGAACACAAGCCGTCCGTCGGTCTGGTCTTCGTTGAGGACTGCCGTTACTTCTACGTCGTCGCCAAGAAGGGCGCGCAGACGGTCGGTGAAAATCACGCTGACACGCAGAGAGCTGAAACGGCATGTCACGACTCCTATCGATGTGATCTTGGATTTTTCTATATCGAATGTCGCGGAACCGGCATAATAAGGTTTTTCCCATTCCGCCTTGGCAATGGCATGCGATTTCACATCGACGCGATAACCTGTGCCTACACCGAGAGTCACTACTTCCGGCATGGATTTGTACGTCCAGTTACCGGCAAGAGCGCCCTGTGCATCGTAAATCTCAACCAGGAAATTATCGGTCGAGGGGACATCGGCGCGCGAACGCACTATATTCTCGGCGTCGGAAACCTCGATGCCAAGCGAATTGAGCGACAGTTCACCCTGATCGCTTGTCGGTGGATTCCAGGATTCGTCGCAGGATACGGCACCGAATGTCAATGCAAGCGCCGCAAGATATGTTATTGACTTTTTCATTGTCATGAAACGTTGGCTTAGTAATTAAAGGTGAGGTTGTCGACCGTCAGCACCGCACCATTGGCTTCCTGGCGGTGAAGCTGGGCGTACTTTGTGGTCTTTATATCGGCCTCGGCGCGGTTCGAAGAGCATAGCGCCACACGCAGGCCTGTGGCCTTGAGGTCGGAGCGGGTATATGTCAGCGGCACATTGAAAGCCGTATAGTCGCCGGCGGCATCAAGCGCGGCTGCACCGGAAGCTATCACAGTCTGTCCGGCCAGAATCTCGACATTGACCGTAGCCATTTCCGAGCCGTCATTGCCGTCGCGCACATATTTGTACTGTCCGGCCAAGGCCGACGGACGCGAGGTGAATGCCACGCCCTCGGTATGGCTACCTTTGTTGTCCGCCTCGGCAAAAGTGGCCAGATACATGCGGCCGGCCGTTGTCCGGGCTATGGATGACGGAGTATTGCGGCTGTAATAATTATCGGGACCCGCTGTTTTTTTGTCACGGTCGGGATTGGTTCCGGCAGGATCCCACGCCACATTGCGCAGAAGCATGGCGACTTCGCCTGATGCTGCCGAATGGCCCTGATAATTGGAGGGAGTGGCTTTCTGGCCGCCCATACCACCCTGGGTATCCACAACATTCTGCCAGAACAGAGTGCTGTTGAATACAGACGGTGTGACAAACCATGTGTTCTGATTCGATGACGAAAGATTACATGTCAGTCCGTTCGTCGAAGCCCATCCGCGCGGTTCGCTTACGATAAAGCTCGAATGGTTCTGCATATCACCTCCAAACAACACAACACGAGTGTACAAACCTCCGGATTGCATATTGCTTACATTAATAGTCTGTACCAACTCCTCGAAGTCGCCGTTGGGAACGCCGAGAGCGGTTTCAGTCGTGAATGTGGCAGGAGCACAGCGGCGGCCGTCGACTTCGATGCGGGCGCGGTATGCGGTGGCGGGGGTAAGGCCTGCGACGGCTATAGTGCCGTCGCCATTGTCGGTGAACTGACAGGCTGCGTAATCCCCGTCGCCTTCAGCCATGTACAATGTCGCACGCGATGCCAGGGCGGCACCGCTTTCTTCCTGTCCGCTGACGGTAAGAGTTGCACGGGTTGCGAAAACGTCTGCCTCGCGGGCTACGCTGACATTAAAAGGAGCCTGCTTGACTGTCAGCTCATCGCTTGTGACACTGCCGCAGAGCGCACGCAGGATAAGGTCGGCGTCGATTTCGGGAGTCGCGATTGTGACATCATACAATGTAGCCTCGCGCGAAGCGGGACTTATGCTGCGTATGGTGGCATTGGTCCATGTGCCTCGGTTGTTGCGATACTGCACCTTAAGGTTATTTTCGACATCAGTGCCGTTATAGGTCAGAGTCAGCGTGTAGTCGTCGCCGGGATTGAATGTGCCCCGACCTTCGGCAAGCGTCAGGACGACGGGTTCAAGGACGACGCTGAGCGTCAGAGGCTCGCTGACCTTGCGCAGACGGTCGGTTACCACGATGGAGAATTCGGTCTTGTTGTCGGTTCCGGCCATATATGCGATATTGGGAAGCACGCGGCTGAAATCGATCACAGCCATCTCGCCGAGGTTCTTCCACAGGCCGAGTACGCCGAGTCCGAGTTCTGTCAACGTGCCCTGCTGCGACGAAGATGCGGCGGCAAGATCTATGCTTGCAGGCCAGCCCTTCGAAAGCAATGATGCCGATGCGGTAGTCATCGTCACCGAAGCGATTCCACCACGGGCTATGATATTCATCTTCAGGTCGGCGCCGTCGGCCACCATGCCTTCGGCAAAGCTGACAGACTCGCCGGGCACGAATCCGTCGGCCGAAAGTTCGGGCGCGGGAGCATTGAGGATGTCGTCGTCGAGAGGGATGTTGACAGTTTCTTCACGGTCGACGTCGGCATCGAATGTAATTTCAAGAGTTTCCGAACCGGCTCCGCCACCGTTCACATCGACGCCCACATGGTAGTGATGGCACGCTTTGGCTTCAATCGAGGCGACCTCCAGAGTGGCGCTTACGCCGTTCGGCTTTGTAAAGCTTACGTAAACCTTCGCAGGGCCGGCCTGTATATATGCCGGACGTGTTTCCGTGGTTGCGAATGCAACGGGATTCGAGGCATCGCCGCCTGCTACCGAAGCACTCCAGTTGCTCATGTAATTCTGGAAAGCGTCGGTGTACTCCACGCTTATCATGGCATTGACAAGACGTGCTTCGATCGACACTTCCGATGTCTGGTTCTCGGCCACAGTCACCCGTTGTGTGCCTGAATAGGCCGGCATTTCAAAACCTTCCACGGCAGGATCGCCGTAGAAAGCAGTCACATTGTAAGTTCCGACTTTAAATTTCTGGTCGAGCGGAAATTCCGCGAGGCTGTTCCATGTCTGGCTGAATGATGCGCCGTCATCGTCGGCCGAAGCCACCTTGATGCGCAGGTCGTCGACACTGATTTCATCAGCCGCACGCGATGCGGATTCGTCCGTTGCGCGCGACGATGCCATAACCTCAGTATCGAGATTAACGACTGGTGCAAGCAGTCCGGTGCCGGTGCCGCCGCCATTGGGCAAATCCTCGCCACAACTGCTCAGAAGCACAAGCGCCGACAACGACATCACGCCGGTCAGGGTTGTTTTCTTCATAATTTCTGATTTAATTTATGAATTGGATAATGATAATTTTTCGGTTTACAAACTCTAACAAGCGACAAATTTAAGTTTTTTCCTCCCTCGCACCAAAAAAAACAGTCATTTCATCGACCTTTAGGCCAACAGTTGGGATTTTAGACTAATGTCGCGATTTTTTATTTGCCCGGTAGCACTTTTTTTCGTAAATTTGCAGGCCATTACGAAAACGCGCCTTACCAGCGCATCGTCAAATAGCAAGATTAATACGTATTAAAGAGTTAAATAACAATGAAAAAGGACATCCATCCCTCCAACTATCGCGAAGTTGTCTTCAAAGACATGTCGAACGATGAAACATTCATCACCCGTTCGACTATCGCAACCCGCGAAACCATCGATATCGACGGTGTGACCTATCCTTTGGTGAAGCTTGAAATCACCAGCTCCTCGCACCCGTTCTTCACAGGCAAGCAGAAACTCGTCGACACCGCAGGTCGCGTCGACAAGTTCATGAGCCGCTACGGCAACCGCAACAAGAAATAAGCCGGAAAGCTTTTCAAAATAATCAGGCGGGGTCATGCAGTCGACAGCATGACCCCGCCTGATTTATATACCTATTATATATATTATCTTCTTTCTTCGACAAGATGCTTGTCGGCACATCGCAGCACACGACCCGGGAAAGCGTCGAGCAAGGATAGATTATGGGTAGCGACAACAACAGCAGTCCCGCGGCGGGCGATATCGTACAGATGGCTCATTATCATTTCGCCCGTGGCAGGATCAAGGTTGCCCGTAGGTTCGTCGGCAAGTATTATTCCGGGGTTATTGAGCAAAGCACGGGCTGTGACAATGCGCTGCTGCTCGCCGCCGGATAGTTCATGAGGCATCTTGTAGGCCTTGTTGACCATCCCGACCTGGCGCAACACAGCGTCGATACGCTCTTCGCGCGCTTCCTTGTCGCGCCAGCCGGTAGCTTCCAGTACAAATTCAAGATTGGCATACGCCGTGCGGTCGGTCAACAGCTGAAAATCCTGAAAGACAATGCCCAGTTGACGGCGCAGAAAAGGCACCTCACGCCTCCGGATAGTCGTAAGATCATAATCGAATATGCGGGCATCACCTGAAGCCACGGGAACCTCTGCATAAAACGACTTAAGCAACGAAGTCTTGCCGCTCCCGACCTTCCCGAGCAGATAAACGAATTCTCCGGCACGCAGGCTGAATGTGACATTTTTCAACACCACATGCTCGGCACGGCATATCTCCACATTTTTATAATCGATAAGATATTCTTCCATCATCATGTTTCTTATTCTGCAAAGATATAACAAAGAAATGAAAGTCGGCGCAGCCCATCCCCCATATTATCCGCAAAATCTCATGTATTCAGGCCGGCCTTTTTGGCCTGTGAATGCTGGTACATGCGGGGGATATTATAGACACGCCCGTCCTTACGCAAAAAAGAACCTGTCTGATGGAAGGTGAAGCGCACTCCGCTACGCACACATTGTGTGTGCAGATCTTTCACCCAGTCGAACTCGAGCAAACGCGCATATTTCCCGGACTCGCCGCCGACCGATACTTCCTCGACCAACGACGCATCGACGAGATAAGGCATAAGATCGAGCCGTTCTATCATAGGCGCGACTATTATCAGCCGGTGTTTCAGCGGCAGACTAAGGAATATCGGCAACCTGTAGTCTGCACGCTCCTGGTTCTCGGCCGTACAGCCGACGGCTACGTTGTCGTAGCCGTCGCCCCAGTCGGCGGGCAGACAATGCGCCAGACGGTCGATACGCTTGGTGAAAAACACGAACGAACAGTCGCTTCTCGTTCTTATTATATGCCAGATTTCGTCACGCCAGACATCGGCTTCCTCAATCAGAAAGTCGGATGTGAAACACAGACCGAAAACGCTTCCCGCCGGATATTTCCATTGTCCCTTGCGGGAGCGCTTCAAAGGCAAGTCGAACGATGCAGTCCTGCGCACTTCCGTAGTAGCTATGGCCGCGCCGAAAGCGGCATCCTGCCTGTAGACATAACAATGCCTGCATCCTTCGCTTATCTTGCGGCAGCCATGCCACGGATTCCACATCTGCATACTCCGGAATTCAATCGTTTATTTTTTTTGAAAAGTTTCCACCAGACCTTTCACATCTATTTTTCCGTCGATATAGATTGCAACATAGTCGTCGCTGTCGTCGACGAACATAAGAAGTCCGTCAAAAGTCATTTCGTCCGGATCTTTGGCGCCAATCCCAGCCTTCCGGCCATAAATCGCCACCCGGTCATCCTTATCATTGATTTCCGTAAGCAGTTCTACCCCCGTTTTTTTCACCAGCTTCATACATTCGGCTCGCACTTTCTTACGGGCGTCCACGCTCTCGGCTACCACAATTTCCACTCCATTGAGCCTCTTTATGAACGGCTTGACTTCATCCAGCCCGTCGATTCCTTCGATACCTCCGGCCATGGCAAGCATGGCTTTAGAAACATAAACCGATGTAACACCGTCGACCTCGGCCGCCTTTTTAAGCATCTTAATCTGAGCGTCGCATGAAGTTACGGCAAACATGGCAGTTAAAGCCGTCACAAAAACAAATATCAGTCGTTTCATCTTTTCAATGTATTTAAAGTTTTATAAATAGTCTGTTTCCCGACTTGTTCTGAATATGCCACAACCCCTGCCGAATGCTCAAGCTTGTTTGCAAGCAAGCCGAGAACCCGGCCTGATATGGCTGCTGCGCTGGTCGAATCCTCGACCTCTATATAAGTGCATTCCGGACAGCGTTCGCGTGCGGCATCGAGCTGTGCTTTAAGAGCCGCGAAATCATAAGCATTCGCCCTGCCCTGTTCTTCCGGATTAAAGAAAAGTACGGCTCCCGCCACAATAAAAACCGCCACCGATGCCGCGGCAGCCATCATGCGGAAACGCCGGCGACGCTTGTCGTGTGCCACCCGTGCATCGATGCCGCACTCGGCCCGCATGGCTACAGCCGCTATTTCGGCTCCTGCATAAGCGTCGAGAGCGAGAAATGCCCGTGCGTCGGCCTGCAGTTCCGGTTCTAAAGCGGCCATATCGGCCACAGCAAGCAGATCGGCAAGGCGTTTCTCTTCGGCGACAGTTGTTTCGCCGCGATAATATTTCTCAAGTAAAAACTTTATTTCGTCCATAGTAGCGATTGTTTTAGTCCTTATAAAAAAGCCGACGGAGCTGCTTGCGCGCACGGCTTAACAGTTGCCTGACATTATTCTCCGTCAGATTCAGTTCTCCGGCCACTTCCCGTGCATCCATGCCTCCGATTGCCGTCATCTCCAGAACCTTGCGCTGATTTACGGTCAACGAATCCATCATCGTCCGCACCAGCTCAAAATCGTCAACGGCATCGGAGTTATCACCGTCGACAGCAATCTCGCCGCTATCATCCAGAGAGCGCATACGGTGCCGCGACAGTTCTCGCAGACGGTCGATAGCATAGTTCCGCACCACGAATATGGCGAACGATTCCGGGTGCGCCACCTGGCCACCTTCGCCCAGGCGTCGACGCATCTCAAACAGACGCATAACGGCATCCTGAACCGCATCGGCAGCATCATCATGATTACCGAGAACCGCAAGCGCCACGGCATACATCCGGCTGTAGAGCGGAGCAAGGAATGTCTTGAATTCTTCAGTATCCATTTTTCTAATGCTGTTATCAGGGCGTTCTGTAGAGTAGACGAAAAACCGCCGCAGTTGTGACACTACGACGGTTGAATTAGCATTTTTTTACAATTATCCTTCTATTGCTCCGCTGCATGATACTCGATAAGCCCGGGCATGGAGAAACGAACCACTTTCGCCACATCCACCCCGAAATCGGAGGCTGCACGCAACAGTATCTTTTTGAAAAGCATACCGGTAGAACCCACAAAACTCAGCGGATTCTCCTCATAATCATAGGCTATGATATTACGTTCGAATTACCATTGGTTCAAGAAAGTCCTTGCCGATGCAGTTGAGAAAGATTTGATAAAGAATTTGGCGTGATTGGACATCGGAAGGGATACCCGATGTCCTTTTTCTCGCTGTTGACCAATCATGCTGAAATGATTATATTTGCGCTTATAAAAACTAAAACCGATAGCTTGACGAGTCAGGGGCTACCGGGAATCAACACTGCAAAAGTAGAGCTTTTAGTCAAATCGGACAAATATCGAAACATATTTATGGCAAAAATAACCGTTCTCAACACCGACATCACCATTGTTCAGTACAATGAAGAAGATTACATCAGTCTGACCGATATGGCTCGGAGTCAGATGCAGGAGCATATCATCTTTCGTTGGCTAAGCCTCAAAAGCACCTTGGAGTATCTTGGAGAATGGGAAATGTTATATAATCCAAATTTTAATTGTACCGAATTCAGTACAATTAAAAATGCTGCCGGTAGCAACAATTTTGTTCTTTCAGTGAAAACTTGGATATAAAGGACTAATGCTATAGGTATACGTTCAAAAGCAGGAAGATATGGCGGTACTTATGCCCATCGTGATATTGCATATCATTTTGGCATGTGGATTGCGCCTAAATTCCAGTTGCTTCTCGTCAAGGAATATCAGAGGCTTAAATCGGAGGAACAGATGCAACTTGGCTGGTCTGCCAAACGTGAGTTGTCAAAAATAAACTATCGAATCCACACAGACGCTATTAAGCACAATCTCATACCAGCCGAGATTACCAAGGCTCAGGCAAGTATCATCTATGCCAGTGAAGCTGATGTGCTGAATGTCGCCATGTTCGGCATGACCGCAAAACAATGGCATGAAGCCAATCCCGACCTCAAAGGCAATATCCGGGATTACGCCTCTATCAACGAACTTATATGCCTCTCCAATATGGAGAATCTCAATGCGGTGTTTATAGAACAAGGGATGCCACAGCAGGAGCGTCTAATCAAGCTTAATCAAATCGCCATTCATCAGATGAGCGTACTTGAAAGCGGCGACAATGACAGGAAATTGCTGAAATAGCCCCATCGATAACAGTCCATTACGCATAAACCTGTCCGGTTCCGAGGAGCGTCATATTCACCTGGCTATAGCCAAAGGCATTCAACCGAAAACTCCGAGGCTAAGCTCGAACGAACCCCTAATGAAAAAAACCGCCGCAGTTGTGACACTACGGCGGTCGAATTAGCATTTTTTTACAATTATCCTTCTATTGCTCCGCTGCATGATATTCGATAAGCCCGGGCATGGAAAAACGAACCACTTTCGCCACATCCACCCCGAAATCGGAGGCTGCACGCAACAGTATCTTTTTGAAAAGCATACCGGTAGAACCCACAAAACTCAGCGGATTCTCCTCATAATCATAGGCTATGATATTACGTTCGAAAAAGCGCATGAAAGCGTCGTACACAAGCCTGTAGACATACGCATTATCGACATAATCGACCAGAAAAGCCGAATATCGCGACAATGCGCGGCTCGGCATACTGTCGGAATATATATCTGCCTGAAGTTCGTCCGGCGTGGTCATGAAACGCTCGAAAAAAGCCTTGGTAAGATCCTCCGGAGCAAGCCCCTTGAGCATGTCGGCCACAAAATGCTTGCCTATGTAAGCTCCGGATCCTTCGTCGCCGAGCAGGAATCCGAGCGGTTTCACGGTCTTAACGATTCCGAATCCGTCATAATAACAGGAATTCGAGCCTGTGCCAAGTATACATGCCAGCCCGGAACGGCGCACAAGCAAACCTCGTGCCGCACCGAGAAGGTCGCTTTGCACCGTCACCGGTGTACGGAACTGTGCCACCAGCGACGATTCCATTATTTTGTTCTTCTCTTTGGTCGCGCATCCGGCTCCATAAAAGTACAGATGCTCCCAACGACGGCGGAAAAAGGCTTCCGGCAATTCAAGCCGTATGCTGTGGGATATCTCGCGGCGCGTCTGAAAAAAAGGATTCAGCCCCGAAGTGAAGGCATGTTCGACGATATCGCAACCGTCGACCAATGCCCACTCCGTACGCGTAGTACTGCTTTCAGCTATAAGCTTCATTCAAAAAGCTCAAGCTAACATCTCTGATATTATAGCCTTTATCTCTCCGGCTTTTGCCTCGGCCTCTCCCATGCTGTGCGCCTCGGCATAGATGCGCACGATAGGTTCGGTGTTTGACTTGCGCAGATGCACCCATGAATCGGCGAAATCGATCTTAACACCGTCGATATCTGTCACTTCCTCTCCTGCAAAACGCTCCTTGACGGCCTTGAGAAGCGCATCGACGTCAAGAGCCGGAGAAAGTTCGATTTTAGTCTTATATATTGAATAAGGAGGATATGTTTCACGCAACTCCGAAACCTTGCCGCCATGTTTGGCCAGCAATGTCAGGAAGAGAGCGACACCGACAAGGGCATCACGGCCGTAATGCAATTCGGGATATATGACTCCGCCGTTGCCTTCGCCGCCTATGACAGCGGAAGTACGCTTCATCTCGGTAGTCACATTCACTTCCCCGACAGCTGCCGCGGTATAGGTGCAGCCATGTGCGCGGGTGACATCGCGCAAGGCGCGCGACGAGCTTAGGTTGCTGACTGTAGCTCCGGGAGTATGGCTAAGAACATAGTCTGATACGGCAACAAGAGTATATTCCTCTCCGAACATCTCCCCGTTCTCCTTGACCAGTGCAAGACGGTCGACATCGGGATCGACGACTATGCCCAGGTCGGCACCGCTACGGCGCACCACATCAGAAATCTGAGTAAGGTTTTCGGGTATAGGTTCGGGATTATGGGCAAAGCGTCCTGTCGGCTCGCAATTGAGTTCTATGATATTTTCATCCTTCACGCCAAGCGCACGCAGAAGCTCGGGAATCACGACACCGCCGACGGAATTCACGGCATCGACAGCCACTTTGAAGTCGGCACGGCGGATCGCATCCGTATCGACAAGCGGCAACGCGAGCACTGCATCGATATGACGCCGGTTATATGTCGTGTTGGTATACACCTTTCCGAGGCGCTCGACAGGTGCGAAGCTGTAACTGCCTTCTGCCGCTATACGCAGCACTTCCTTTCCCTCGGCATCATTGAGAAATTCGCCACGTTCGTTCAGAAGCTTGAGGGCATTCCACTGGCGCGGGTTGTGCGATGCGGTCAGGATAAGACCTCCGCATGCTTTTTCACCTGTCACGGCAAGCTCTGTTGTCGGAGTGGAAGCAAGATCTATGTCGACCACATCAAAGCCCATTCCCACAAGCGTGCCTACTACCAAGTCGCGCACCATTTTTCCGGATATGCGTGCGTCGCGGCCTACGACAATAGTGCGGCCTGTAAGAGTGGTGGTATTGTCGATGAAAGTTGCGAACGCGGCGGTGAACTTCACAATGTCGAGAGGCGACAGCGCATCGCCGGGCTGTCCGCCTATTGTTCCGCGGATACCTGAGATAGATTTGATAAGTGTCATGTCAGTAAATGAATAAGCATATCCCTTGCCTGCTACGGATTCAAAGCTCGGGACGACGATAGGTTATATTATAAAGGTACGGTATCACATCGGCAGTTTCATCCGTAGGCCCGTCGGTGGATTTTATGATTATGTTCACCTCGCAGTCGACAGGAAGAAGCGAAAGCGGGTATTGTATGCCGGTGCCCCACTTGTAGGTGTTGGCAAGCTGATAATTGCCGTAACGGAACCATGTAGCTCCGAGCGAGGTATTGTTACCCTCCCCCACCGGCAATTTGCCGTCGGAATACTCCGAAAGATTCCAGCGGGTATAGCGGAAATAAATAAGCTCGTCGGGCTTGACCTTGTTTCCCTTTGTTCCGGGATTGAGAACCTGCATATACAGCGAACCGTCCTCGTTAAGACGGTAATAAGGAGCGTCAGGACCTGTTTCAAAGACAGTGTCGGCAGGCACTTCCCCGATTACCCGTTGGTCGGCGAGAAAATTATTGACATAATGATTCTCCTCGTTGAGGAGCTGTGCGTATGTCTTTCCGTCGTTACACGACGAGAGGCCGGCCGACATAATAGCAGCAGCCGACAGCACCGCAAGTGTTATGAAGATTGATTTGACGCTCATTTTTTTCCTTTTGTATTGTTGCTGTTGGCAATATATTTTGAATAATTTTCGTCGACAAGACTGCGGAACAGCTCCGCTGCTTCATCGAGCGTGCCGGCAAATTCGCCGCCGGCAGCGTTAAGATGTCCGCCGCCGCCGAAATGCTCCGAACAAAGAAGATTGACAGGAAAATCCCCCACGCTGCGCATCGACACTTTCACAAAATCGCTTTCCTCGCGCAGAAAAGCGCTGTAACGTATGCCGGGAATCGACAGGGGACGGTTCACAAGTCCTTCGGTATCGCCCTTGGAATAGTGGAAACGGTTAAGCTCCTCGCGGGAGAGTGTTATCAATGCCGCACCCTTGGATTCAAAAAGCTCCATTTTATTAAGCAGGGCGTAGGAATTCAAACGCAGGCAATTTGCCGAGAATGTGTTGAACAGACGGCTATAAAGGCGGTCGCGGTCGGCACCTTTTTTCAACAGTTCAGACACGACTATATAAAGTTCAGGATCCGAACAATTATAGGAAAAGTTGCCCGTGTCGGTCATTATGCCGGCAAGAAGACATTCGGCAGCATTCTTGTCAATGAAATTGAAAAGTTCCAGTCGACAGAGCACCCGGAAAAGCAGATAGCATGTCGAGGACATCTCGGGATGCGAAATCGATACCTCGGCAAAATCCGACGGATGCAGATGATGGTCGATCAGCACCTTGGGAGCCTTACAGCTCTCCAGCAGCGGAGCGACGCGGTCGACGCGCTTAGGCTCGTTGAAATCGAGGCACAGCACCAGGTCCGATTCGTCGAACAGCTTGGCGGCAAAATCCGGATAGCGGCAAGCATCGGTTATCTCCTTCGCTCCCGGAAGATTGCGTAGATTGGCAAGAGGCTGGTCAGGCACAAGCACACGCGCATCCTTGCCTATCGACATAAGGACATGCATGGCCGCCAACGACGATCCTATGGCATCGCCGTCGGGCGCAGTATGGCTTATTATAAGTATTTTTTCAGAGTCATCGATCAGTTCTTTAAGCCGTCTGACGGATTTCTCGTCGATTATGCGAGTTATCATTCTTTAACACAGCGATTTTTCATTCGCAGTGCAAAGATAGTGAATTCGGGGCGAAGGTCAAAAGCAGTCCGCCTTATTTTTAGTTAATCCGTGTCACAAGCAAACGGTCGATTCTCGCACCGTCCATTTCCACGACTTCTATCCTCAGATCACCATAAAGAATGAAATCACCGGGCTGAGGAATAAATTTAAGGGTTTCGAGCACAAGGCCGGCTACAGTGGAATACGAGCCGGGCTGATAATGGCTGTCCGGATCGAAAAAGGTCATAAAATCATAGATGGGGCACTGCCCGTCGACAGTCCATCCGTCGCCTTGCTGACGTTCCAGAATAAAAGGATCGTCGGTACCGACTTCCACTGAACCGACAAGGCCGCCAAGTATGTCGCAAAGTGTAATCATGCCTTGTAAAGCGCCGAACTCGTCACATATCAGACCGCAATGCACATTCTTTTTCCGCAGGAAAGACAGAGCGTCATATACCTGCATCGATTCCGGCATATAACAAGCCTTGCTTATGACTTTTTCCAGACTGAAATCACTTCCGCAAATTTCAAATACAAGATCTTTAAGGTGCACTATACCGGCTATATCATCGCGCGAAGCGTTGTAGACAGGATAACAGCTATGCGTGGACCGACGGATAGTTTCTTTTACCTCCGACGGAGCCATTCCAAGATCCAGCGATATAAGTTCAGTTCTCGGAGTCATTATCGAACAGACCTTTTCGTCACCCATCACAAGCGCACGGAACATTATATCCTGCTCCATATCCTTGACTTCTCCTGAACTGGCGCCTTCCCGTATTACAGATTTAATTTCTTCTTCCGTCACTTTGTCGCCATTCTGTCCGACATTAAATACGCGGACAAGCACTGCCGTGGATTTCGACAGAAGCCAGACAGCCGGCATTGTAATAAGCGACAGTATTTTCATAGGGCGTGCAACAAGGCGTGCCACTCTGTCCGACGAATTCAGACCTATTCTTTTCGGCAACAGTTCACCCAGAACTATCGAAAGATAAGTCACCACAATTACGATTACCGTTCTGGCGACAGCCGAGGCTGTCGCAGCCCGCATTCCCGAAGCCACCAGCCACGAAGCGAATTCTCCCGACAAGGCCGCACCTGAAAACAGACCCGTAAGAATGCCTATCAAGGTGATTCCTATCTGCACTGTAGACAGGAATCTGTCAGGATCCTCGGCAAGTTTCAGTGCCGCCATCGCTCCGCGGCTTCCTTTTTTCGCATCAGAAGCCAGACGTGTTTTTCTTGCAGAAATCAATGCGACTTCCGACATAGAGAATACACCGTTAAGAAGTATAAGTCCGATTATTATTATCAAATCTTCCATCAGGGACAGACAAAATATTTATGCTTTTTCAACACAAAACAACAAATTATTGTTCACGACGAAAGTTTTTATTGCTACAATGTGAATTATTGTTATATTTGCGAATCTATCGAAGTATCTTTTGCCAATCAAGAACAATATGCAAAAACAATATAATCCCCACATGAAAAATTTAATTTTAGTTGCAATGCTCGCGCTGGCTTCGACCGCATGGGCTACCCCGCCGGCAAAAGGACCGGCAAAAACGTCGCGCAGCAATGCCTCGACTGTAGTCATGCCGGCAAAAACAGTCAGACGCGCTGCTGAAACCGCGCCTTTCTCTCTGCCGATGGCGATCACTCCGACTATGGAAGAATTTAACCGCTTCATCCCGCTCGACGCCAACGGCGATGGCAAGACCTGGAAATTCATGTCGGCGGAATATCTTAAATACGACTACAACGACGACCTCGACGCCGACGAGTGGCTTTTCATTCCGTTCACAACGGTTTCCGACGAAAACTTTCTGAAACTGACTGTACAAAGCCGCGTACAAAGTTCATCTTACAAGGAAAGTTTTGAAATCGCATGGGGCGCCTCAGCCGAACCAGCTGCCATGACCGTCGTAATGGATGTCGACAACATAACCAACACACAGTGGGAAACCCATGATGTTTCATTCGCAATGTCAGGTTCCGGAATAAACTATCTCGGACTTCACGCCAACTCCATAAAAGGCCAGTACGGTCTTTGGTTGCGCGAGATAAGCCTCGAATTGCAGAACACCCCCGTACCCCTGGCTCCGATTCTGGCTTCCGGTGCCATAGACAATCTTGAATACACAGCTACCGTGGTGCTGCCATCGCAGACAATACAAGGCAAAGCCATAGAAGGTAATGTAGGACTTAGCATAGCGGTCGACGGCACCGAATACGCCGACTATCCCGCGTGCAATCCCGGCGAAAACAAGGAAATCTCCTTGACACTTTCAAAAGGAGTTCACACTATAACATACACTGCATATATAATGGCCGACGGCCGGAAATCTTTCAGCTCAGCCATCGGCGACACCGTGCGTGCCACAAGCGGCGAAGCCCTACCCTTGCCATTCTTCATGGCTCCGACCTTGGCTGAATTCGAACAGGAATGCTTTGTGGTCGACAGCAACAACGACGGTAACACATGGACATACAATGACAACTCGCTGCAGTATTCCTACGGCTCTGACAAAGCCGACGACTGGGTATTCCTTCCTGCCGTGGATTTCGGGACGGAAGGCGGTGCCTTCGATCTGTCTGTCGACGCAAAATGCGCATCAAACCAAAGTCCCGAATCATTCGAGATATGCGTAGGCCGCACAACTAATCCGGCCGAAATGAGCACCATGCTCACATGCAGCAACATCAAAAACACAATCTGGGACACATTCACCGGAACCATAACCGTGCCTGAAGGCGGAAGATGGTATGTCGGCATACATTGCATAAGCGAAGCCGACCAATGGAATCTCAATGTGGCGAACATCGCCATCACAGCGGCACCTGATATTACCCCCGGCATTCCCGCCGTGAAAAGCGTGGATTTCAACGGCACAGAAGGCTCAGTGACATATATCCTGCCCACTCTTACAGCCGAAGAAAAGCCGCTCGAAACACCCGTCGGACTTATAGTAAGCGTCGACGGCACCGAACTTCAGCGCTTCGCTCCCGCGGCGGCAGGCTCGGAAATAACCGTTCCCATGACTCTGCCTATCGGCCGCCACACAATAACGGCTTCGGCATTCGTGGAAGACGGCGAAGAAACTCTCGTCGGCTCCCCGGCCGTAAACGCCATAACGGTGAACAATCCCGAAGGCTACGTCTACCCGCTTCCTTTCGAGATGCGTCCGTCGCTTGGCGAATTCGAAACTCTCACTACCCTCGACGCAAATTCAAGCGGAATCAACTGGGAATATAACACCGGAGCCGACAACGGCAAAGGCGCCATGGTGTGCCGCACTGCCGACGGCAAAAGCTCCGACGCCTGGATATTCTTCCCCAAAGTAGCCATAGCCGACGCCACACGCATATATAAGGTGAAAGCTTCCGTTCGCGCCTACCTCGAACGCTTCCCGGAAGATTTCGAAATCTGCATAGGCAACGAGGCTATCCCCGAAGCCATGACCGTCCTTGTGGAAAAGACGGGAATGAATTCTTTCCTCTATGAAGAATTCTCTGCCGAATACATAGCACCCGAAGCCGGCAGCTACATCATAGGCATACACCGTAAATCGAACGCCGACGCCCACACCTTGTCGGTATATGGTGTAGGCATCGCCGACTCAGGCAAATCAGCCAACGCTCCGGCGGCTGTTACCGACCTGTCGGCAAAACCTGCCGAATCAGGCGAACTGACAGCCACCCTAAGCTTCACTATGCCGCTCAACGGCATAAACGGAGCGGCTCTTGACCCCGAATCGCTACTGACAGCAACTGTCACATCCTCGACAGGCGCAGTGCAGACCGCAAGCGGCAAACCGGGTGAAAGCGTAAGCGTTACAATAGCCGCCAAAGACGGATTTACCGAATTTGAAGTGCGCGTCGCCTCTGAAAACTACGGAGATGGCGAAAGCGCCAGAATAAACGCATACTGCGGCTTCGACAAACCCGGCATCCCGACAGTTTCGTCTTCAGTCAGCGACGACAACATGTCGATGACGATAAACTGGACTGATGCGGCAACAGGCGAGAACGGCGGAGCTGTCGATGTCGCTTCACTCAGGCACAATGTCTACGTTGCCCTCGACGACAGCGGAGAATACTGGAATCTGCTCGACGAACTCCCGGCCGGAGTAAGCTCGTACACCTATACAAGCGACAAAGCCCTGCAGGATGTGACTTTCATTGCCGTGGCCGCGGTAAACGACAAAGGCATGTCGCTCACCGGACTGACCTACGACGTGTTGGGCGTACCATATCCACTGCCTATGGCCGATGACTTCTCCACCGGACGGTATATGTACACACCCGTCATCACGCCGACTCCGACCGAAGAATATTCCGGCAACTGGTTCCTCGATGATCCGGGTCTGCTATTGCCGGCACTATCAGGCAAAAACATGAAGGCACTCTTCTGTGTCAATACTCCCGACGAAGCATCTAAATATGCCCGTCTGGCTCTTCCGAAATTCTCCACAGCATCATCACCCGCGGCAAGCCTCAGCTTGTCGGTATTCTCCGCCGCAAGTACTCCCGCAGCCAGAATATATGCACGCACATACGGTTCCGACGACATTCCGGTAGGCGAAATCGAAGCACATAGCGGCAATGAATGGAAAGACATCACATTCGACCTGCCCGCATCGCTACTTGGCAAAGCCTGGGTTAATTTCTTCATCGAAATAGAATTCGGAGGTGGCTCGGAAGCATTCATCCTGAAGTCGTACTCGGTAAAGAACATATTCGAGAAACAGCTTCAGGCAACACTGCGGTGCAGCGACGAAATGATCGTAGGAGAATCGTATACCGTCATCGGCAACATCACCAACCAGAGCGAAACAGCTCTGACTCTGCCGGAAATGAGATGTACACTAGGTTCAACCGAACTTGATGCGGACGCGACAATAGCAAACCCGAAGATTGCTCCCGGAGTTACGTCGCACTTCTCCTATACATTCACACCGACCGCCGACCACGTAGGCACGCACACGCTCCGTTTCGAACTTGTCGATTACACCGACCAGATACCCGACGATAACGTTGCCGAAACCGAAGTGACAATCACACCGGGAAACCGACCGGTTGTGCTCGACCTCAAAGGCGAAAGCACGCCTGACGGAGGAATAGTTCTGAGCTGGAGCACGCCTGAAATAAAACTGACAGGCAATGACGACATCGAAGACTATGAAGCGTTCACCTACGCCACTGAAATCGGCCCGTGGCTCAACATCGATCGCGACGGAAACGATGTATACGGTATAGGAGTTTCTATCCCCGGCGAATACGAGCCGAAAGCATTCCAGGTAATTGATACCGAAGCTCTTCCTGCCGCTTCGGTAATACCGGCCTACAGCGGTAGCAAATATTTTATGGCCGTCACCCCCGAAAACGGTCCTGCCGACGACTGGCTGATTTCACCTGAAGTCACAGGCGGCTCTAAAGTCAGCTTCCGACTGAACATCCTTTCCGAGGAATACGGGGCAGAGTCAATAGATGTACTCTACTCATCCACCGGCCGCTCTCCCGAGGATTTCATCTTGTTGAAGACTTTCTCGCAGGCTCGCATAGCATGGAATCCGCTTGAAGTGACACTGCCTGCCGACGCCCGTTACTTCGCATTCCACTACCGTTGTGAAGACATTTTCGGAATCTGCCTCGACGACATTTTCTACTCGCCGCTGACCGACGCCGAAATTACAGGATATAATATATACTGCAACGGCGAAAAGATTGCCGACACCAAGGATACCGCTTACAAATATGCCGCAGTAAAATCAGGCGACAGGTTCAATGTGGCCGTCGTGACGACAACCGGCTCTGAAAGCACCGAACATCCATTGTCCAACACCGTCGTCAGCCTGACAAGCGGTGCCGGCAGTACGCTCTCCGCCTCAGGCAGTGTGAACGGTGAAGCGGGTCATGTTGTCATCAAAGGTTACAACGGTCAGAGCGCTGTCATCTACAGTCCCGACGGCAAAATCTCCGCCGCTGTCGACTGCCTGTCCGGCTATGAAAAAATGACACTTCCCGCCGGTATATACATCATAAAAATATCCGGTGAAAACACCGTCACGAAAGTAGTGGTACACTGACCGACACCCCCGTCACAAACCGACGGACAATAAAACAAAAGCCCTGCAAAGGCGACCGCGATTTACGGCACAAGCCGTCGGCCGACCTTTGCAGGGCTTTTTATTCCGTTTTTGTTCAGACTGAGGGTAACGATGCTATCCACTCGCGCAGACGCTTGTCGGTAAGTTCGGGATGATTCACTTCATCGAGCGCAAGCCCCGCCATGCGGCCATCCGGCAGACGCGCTTCAGAATCCGTGAAATCATAACAATCGGCCGGATATTCACCTATAAAACCGGCTCCTGTCGGCTTCAGACGATGGTACATCACCCCGAGGGCAGCGCAGAACGTATCGGACATCGTTTCATCGCCACATCCGAAGAGAGCGATACGGTGTCCGTTCAGATTCAGCGCCGACGCACCGTCGAGAAAATCATACCAGTCATCCTGAACTTCACCCGACCCCCATGTCGAGGATCCGAGATAGAGTGTTTCATAATCGCCGAGTTCCGAAGGTGAAGAAGATGCCACGTCGTGTACATCGACCGCATCGATACCAAGCAATGATGCGAGTTTTTTTGCCACCTCGGCTGTAGTTCCTGTTGTAGAGCCGTAAAATATGCCTGCTTTTTTCATAATTTTTGAGCTTGTTTCCATTTATTTCAAAATAGAAACAAGCTCAATTACAAAGGAGTTTTGCCGGACTCGGCAAAAATATCATTTTATTGCGGCCAGACCGCCCAACGCTGTTTCCTTATACAGGGAAGGAATGTCGTGGCCTGTCTGTTTCATCACTTCCACAATGCGGTCGAAATCGACCCGATGCCGTCCGTCTGAAAAAGCTGCATACAGATTTGCATCCAACGCACGGGCAGCAGCATAAGCGTTGCGCTCTATACATGGAATCTGGACAAGTCCGCACACAGGGTCGCAAGTAAGTCCGAGATGATGCTCAAGTCCCATTTCCGCCGAATATTCTATTTGGGCCGGCGTACCACCGAAAAGTTGTGAAGCCGCCGCAGCAGCCATGGCACAGGCCACCCCAACTTCTCCCTGGCATCCGACCTCCGCACCTGAAACGGAAGCGTTGTATTTTACCACATTACCGAACAGGCCGGCAGTAGCCAGAGCGCGAAGGATGCGCTTTTCACTGAAGCCCTTGGAATTATGCAGATGATACAGAACCGCGGGAACAATGCCGCACGAACCGCATGTAGGAGCTGTCACGATACGACCTCCTGAGGCATTCTCTTCCGACACGGCCAACGCATAGGCATAGACCAGCCCCCTGCTTTTCAGCGAACTGTTATAACCGGCCGCATGAACGTAATAGCTGACAGCCTTACGGCGCACACCGAGTCCTCCGGGAAGCACGCCCTCAGCCTCTATGCCACGTTCGACGGCTTCTTTCATTACCGTCCAGACCTCGGCCAGATAATCCCATATTCCGGCACCTTCAATCTTGTCGACATATTCCCAGTAGCTTGTTCCGCTTTCTTCGCAGAACTTCTGTATGTCCTTTATTTTTGTCAGCGGATAGATAGACTGTGTCGGCGTACGGTCCTGCCCCTCTTCCACAATATCACCTCCGCCTATTGAATAGACCGTCCACGACGCAAGCTCCTGTCCGGAGGCTCCGAACGAGCGGAATGTCATACCGTTTGTGTGAAAATCAAGTACGGTTTCCGGTTTCCACAGAATCTCCGTAGGCGCGATCGGTGAAAGAATTCCGAGTATGGCCTGATCCGTAAGGTGCCCCTTGCCGGTCGCCGCAAGGGCGCCGTAAAGAGTGACTTCAAAACGGACGGCACCCGAACCGTAATGCTCCGCGAAGTGTTGCGCGGCTTTGCGCGGTCCCATCGTATGGGAACTCGACGGTCCGTTTCCTATCTTATATAACTGACGTAATGATTCCATTTTTATATATCGGCATCTGTTCCAATCCGGGTTTTAAGCATATCGGTCTCAACTTCGGATGCAGACTCTTTCCGGCTGCCGAATGTTTCCTTTATATTCCATACTGCAATAGCACCGCAGAAAAGGAGAATGCCGGAAACAAGTATCATAGCCGGTGAATTAGGCACTCCGGACGCCGTGAGCGGCATGGCCTTGAGTATGATACCGCCAAAGACCGACGCTATGATCTGCGGCAGGCAGATGGTACAGTTGAACAGTCCGAGATAAGTACCTATATTGTCACCCGAGAGAGCATTTGTCAGAATTGTGAACGGCATGGCCAGCATCGATGCCCAGGCGCATCCGGCAAGACCGTAACCTATACTGAGCAGCACCATGTTATGGCTGAAGAACACGGAAACAAAACCGGCGGCACCGATCAACAGACTGAGCGAATAAGCCAGGCGGCGATTGCGGAAGCGCGAAAGGGCTATAGCCCACAGCACCGCGACTATACCTTGGATGGCAAGCAATGTGCCGTTGTTGTTACCGGCTTTCTGATATTCCTCGCTGGCCGGATTGAGTATGCGGTGTTCAATAAATTCCACTTTGGAAGCGGAAGAAAGAGCAGGCAGTGTTTCGGTTTCGTCAAGATAATATTCGCCGCCGTCTTCGGGAAGGATTGCGATATTGGCGGCGGTAAGAGTTCCGGCTGCGGAGAAATCGTAACCGTCGGCCACTACCTGGCGTCCGTCAAGAACCAGCGGTGTATTGCCTGCAAAAAGATTCTTGAAAGTATAGTCCTTTCCGTCGATACGCAGTCCGTCGATTTTCTCTGATACGGGTGTATCGTAGGCCTGATTGGCTATCGCCTCTGTAGTGTAGGTCCACATATACATGAATGCCGCCCAGCAGAAGAACTGCACAAGCCCGACTGTCCAGAACACCTTGGGCGCACGGCGTAAAAGCGCGAACACGTTTCCGTTCTTTTTCCTGTCGTCTTTTTTATCCGGCTTTATTCCATGGAATGCGGCATATTCGGCAGGCGGCATCTCCCGGACAAAGACAAGTGTATAGACAACGCATAGCAAAAGGATGGCGGCCCCTATATAGAAAGCCCACGTAACCGTCTGTGGCACTTCGCCCGACGGAGCTGTATTGCTCAGAAAATATGCAAGGCAGAAAGGAGCAAGATAACCGACAACCGATCCGGCATTGCACAGGAAACTCTGTATCGAATATGCCAGTCCTTTCTGTTTTTCGTTGACGGAATCGCCTACAAGCATCTTGAAGGGCTGCATGGCCATATTGATGGAGGTGTCGAGGAGCATAAGCATCACAAGACCGAAAATTATGGCCTGCGAGATACCTAAACCAAGAGAACCGGCATTGGGCAGAAAGCACATGACAACTATGGCGACCAAAGCGCCAAGCACCAGATAAGGCAGACGACGGCCAAGACGGTTCCAAGTGCGGTCAGAAGCACTTCCGACTATAGGCTGGACGATCATGCCCATAAGAGGCGGTAATATCCAGAAGTAACTGAGGTCATGGGGATCAGCTCCGATTGTGGCGAATATTCGGCTAACCTGCGAGCTTTGAAGGGCGAAAGCTATCTGAACCCCGAAGAATCCGAAACTGAGATTCCATAATTTCCAGAAGCTTAAATCGCGTTTTTCCATTTAGCGGTACGATGTTAAAGTGTAATTTTTTTTGGCTTGACAAATACAGCCTGTGCCCAAAGGCAGGCGTATCTACGCATGTTATAATCTCTTTGCAAATTTAGCCTTTCTTCGACAAACACAGGACGGATGCCCGCACTTTATTTATTAAAAAAAGCAAAAAAAGTTCACCGGCATTTTTCACTCAAAGCCGATTCGAGCGCTTCGGCAAGCAGACTGCCGGCAAGCCTATAGCCTATGGCTGTATCATGTATTCCATCAGCACCAAGAAGGCCTGCCGACTTGCGCTTTGCCGCCGACCCGCTCCCTCCTGACACGGCGTACCAGTCGTAGAGAGGGATGGAATGGGCAACAGCGTAATCGAGCATGACACGACGCATCTGCGCCACTTTATGGTTGACAACCATAGGGCCGCGACGACGTCCGCGGCGACGGACTCTACGGAAACATTCGGCCGGAGTGGTAAGCAAAACCCGAGCTTCCGGATCAGCACGGCGTATGGACGACAGAAGGACATCCATCGAGGCTTTCATCCCTTCTTCGCTGACAGTACTGAAAGCCTCGTTCGTCCCAAGACTGATGATATACAGGTCGGGGGTAAGGGTGGACACTGCTTCCGCGAACCCGCCTATTGTATTATAGCTGCTGAATGTCGCACCATTGTTGCCGAGTCCGTGGACAAGCACCCCGGCCGAGCCATTGGCTACTTCGACAGCTCCGAATGTGCATCCCCTTCCGGAAAATGTCACTTCTACCGACGAAACCGCTTCCGGCAGCAACAAAGCCGGCGACTCCGTTTCCGAATATGCGAATACCAAAGGCCCTTTTTCCTTGGAAATAACCGAACGCACCGCCGGAACAGAACCGAGAAAAAAGAAACGCATACGGTCAAAAGCGCTGCGGCAGCTTATCGTAACGGTAAATTCCTCCGACATCGGAGCGATACCTATGCCGGTAAAGGGCATGTCGCTTTCCCAAGGCTGGCGCAGCAGGCGCGATGCCACATAATCCGCCGGACTTATGCTTATGCTGTAGTCAAGCGGCTCATTGGTACCGGCGGCACGAAACGGGACAAGCAACCCACGCCCCGCCGATCCGCACAAAGATGAAAGCCGCGCGCGAAGAACGGATGTCGAGAAATCTGCCTGGATATGCGAATCGCCCAGATGCAAGACGGTGAAAAGATCACGCCCCTCTCCAAATGCTCCGGAATAGCTGCGTCGCAATGCGCTCCAATCCGCACCGTTCAGACTGATCTCATTTGCCTTTTTATCAATGAACGGATACAAGGACAGGTCGACAGGATTGTCCGCGCCGTTGTTTTCTATGCGCGGATTCTCCCTCACTTCATTCTGCGCATCGTCGGCCGAAGAATACAGGACCGACAAGAAAAAAACAATAAATAAAACACACCTATTCATCGACCGAATTCATTATGGCGAAAAACAGTTCTTCTGCAAGCGCGGCTCCGCCGTCATGGTTAAGGTGTATATAGTCGGCATTGACAAGACCGCGCTTACGCCATTCCACCACGCCTCCTTCGCCCCCCTGAGCCGCGCGCGTATCAAAGAACATGACTCCGCAACGTCGTGCCGCATTCCGCTGAGCCTCGACCAGAGCAGAACATGTCGGCAAGGACTTCACTGCCGCCCCATCCTTAAAACCACGGTCGCCGACACCCATCAGCAACAGGGAAGCATCCGGATAAAGCTCTTGCAGACGGCTTATCGACTCGGCTATTCCGGCCGAATAGCCTCCGTATTCTTTCTGCTCGGCGGAAAGAGCGTTCATGCCGTATTCCATTATAATAAGGTCATAAGAAACATGGTGCGACATGGCATCCGTCAGCCTTTTGTCCGTACGCCTGAGTCCCACACCGGAATTTCCACGCTGCGACATGCAGTCGACCGCCACCCCTGTCGCAGCGTCCAGCCAGACACCAAGCGCCCTCAAGCCCGGAACATCGGACTCGACGGTAAATGATGACGTTGGGCCGTCGAGCGACAGAACCTGCAATTTCCCCGCATTGCCGCACGGATACGTCTGCGGAGGAAGTCCGTCTATTGTCAGTGTGACACTGCCTGAGTCTGTAGAAATAAAAGCGAAACGCGAACGGCTCCATGACGAGTTCGACACGTCCGGCCGGCCGCTTCCTTCAAAACGGCTTTTAGCTTTGACGCCATCGACACGCGCATACTCACCCGCTATCGTGCGCAAAGTATCCGAATTGCGCATCGTGCGCACATCTATTGCTTTCCAACCGCTGTCCGACTGTCTTACCGACCGACGGAAACCGGGAAATTCGGAGTGCATGGCCATATACCCCACCCCATTTCCGCCGAAACGCAGCCGGAACAGGCGTCGCAGATCCTGAACAAGAATATCGCCTTCGATATACGAATCGCCAAGTACAGCCACTCTGACAAGACGTTCTGTTGCCGAAGCCAAAGCCGCACGGAAATCAGCCATACCGTCACCGCCGGAACTGTAATCTTCTATCACGACACGTCCGTCGACTCTCGGCACCTCGGTAAATTGCGGCACGACAACGGATTCAGCATAAGCTTCCGGCTCTGCCGCCTCGCTTTCAAGCGTGCTCTCTTCCATATAGCTTTGCAGTTCCGGATCGATATCGGTAGCGGCTGCGATGGGTTCATAGCTTGTTTCATGGGGAAATATATCAGCGAAAAGATTGAAATCTTTAAGCCTGTTGCCGGTCAGGCTTCCCCACGGAACCGCCTGAAGCAACAGAAGGATAACGACAGAGAGTACAGCTACCGCCATTGCATGGCGTGCCGACGACTGCGACGGTTCCTGTGAATCTAATATTGGCATTTTCGTATGATTGAGAGAAGAGATGAAGCTTTTCGTTCGGTTTCGGCCCATTCGTCGTCAGGATCGGAATCAGGCATTATTCCGCCTCCGGCGAAAAGGCAGCAGGATCCGTCGGAATAGATACGGGCGCAACGCAGATTGACATACGCGGCATCGCCTACCGATATATAACCGCCATAACACGACCGGCAATGAGCCTCTGCGCGACCAATAGCCTCCAATGCGAACCCGACCGGGTAGCCGCATAGCGCCGGCGTCGGATGAAGAGCCTCAAGCACACGCTTGAACGACGAAGAATCCGAAGCCCGGGCTGAAACCTTTGTGCAGAGGTGTTCTATAGCTTTCCCATAAGGCAATGTAGCGCATTCCCCCACTTCCGGCTTCAATTCGCAAGAACGCAGCTTCTCAACAATAAAGTCTGTTACAGCGCGATGTTCTTCAATATTTTTTCTGTCCCACGGAGCGCACGTTCCGGCCGGTCTTGTTCCTGCAAGAGCCATTGTATGCAGTATGCCGCATCCGTCGCGTCCGAGCAGCAGTTCAGGCGACGCCCCGAGCCAAAGACCCAAAGACGGATGATAATAGAAAAAACAGAAAGCACGTCTGAACTCCGAAAATACAGCGTCAGCCAAAGCCACCTTGTCAAGGTCACGTGTTTCCACCACCTTTATACGGGAAATCACCACTTTACGCCCATCTCCCCTTCTCAAGGAATCTATTACTGCGGAGAGCGAGCGCAGATATTCGTCGCGGGAAGTAGACTTGGGACAGGCTTCTTCCTGAGCCGGAGCCGCCGGAAGCAGTCCGCGGGCATTCAGTGCGAGCAAAGCCGCGGCATCGCATTCAGCTATTATATGCGTCGCCGGCAGAGAGGCGTCGAAAGGCTGCACAATTACATCCGCCCCGAAATCGGCTACTGCATTATCTCCTCCGGGATTGGCATGGAAAACAACGGTATCGTCGTCGGGCAGGCGATAGACGATAAACGGACAGCGGCTACGCAGTGCCAGACCGACAGCCGACGATATTTCCGGAGAAAACGAAGCGCACATAGGCGTGGATTGTTATGGCAAGCCGTCAGGAGTTTCCGACAGGAAGTGCCTCAAGATCGTAGACAGCGGCTCCCGTTATCTCCACTTCGCAGAATTCACCGACCTTTACCCCCGAAGCCGTAGCGGGAATAAGAACCTCCCCGTCGACTTCCGGCGAATCGAATTCTGTTCTGGCATAGAAGAATTCATCGTCGCGGCGGTCGACAAGCACCCGCATCCGACGTCCGACTTTCTCCGCATTGATTTCCGCCGCTATCTCTGCCTGAAGAGCCATCAGCCGGTCAAGGCGGGACTGCTTGACATCGTCAGGAATATCATCGGCAAAATTCTTTGCGGCAAAAGTATCTTCTTCCTCACAGTAGGCGAAAGCACCCATGCGTTCGAAACGCTGCCGCTCCACAAAAGCCATCAGCTCCTCGAACTCGGCATCGCCCTCGCCGGGAAATCCGGTCATAAGTGTAGTGCGTATGTGTATGCCGGGAACCTCCCGACGTATGCGGTCGAGCAGTACGGCGGTAGCGGCTCCGTCTATATGACGCCGCATATTCGAAAGCACCTTGTCGGAGGCATGCTGCAAAGCTATGTCGAGATATTTGCAAACATTCGGACGCGAGGCCATTACCGGCAGCAGATCGTAGGGAAAATCGGCTGGATAGGCATAATGCAAGCGTATCCATTCCACCCCGGGCACATCGGATATGGCTGCGACAAGCGAGGCTATCAAGGGTCTTCCCTCCGGATCGATATCACGTCCGTAGTACGACAGGTCCTGGGCTATGACGTTGAATTCCTTGACACCACGGGCGACAAGCGAGCGTACCTCCTCGACAATTTCGTCTTTCGGGCGCGATTTATAGCGTCCGGTTACCAGGGGGATGGCACAGAATGCACAGAAACGGTTGCATCCTTCGGCAATTTTCAGATAGGCGCGATGGGGCAGATCCGACAATATGCGTTCATAAGTTTTTGACTTCGGACTATGTTCTTTACCCGCGAGATCGGAAGCAATCGCCGTCCAGTCGAACTTGCCGTACCAGCCGTCCACCTCGGGCAAGGACTCCGGGAGTTCGCGACGATAACGTTCGGAGAGGCATCCCATGACATAGACAGAGCCTATCACGCCATCGGCTTTTGCCTTGACACACTCAAGAATCATTTCAATGGATTCCTCTTTGGCGTCACCTATGAAGCCACAGGTGTTGACAACCACATCACCGCCGCTGAAACCGTCGGCATCGAAACACACATCATAACCGGCGTCAGCCATAATGCGGGCAAGACGCTCCGAATCGACAAGATTCTTGGAGCATCCCATGGTTATGACATTCAGTCTTTTCTTTTCCGTCATGAAAAGCGCGGCTTTATTCCAATTCGTTTCCGAAAAGCGATTTGACAAATTCTCCGCGGTTGAATATCTGCAGATCGGATATGCCTTCACCCAGGCCTATGTATTTCACAGGAATGCGGAACTGGTCGCTTATGCCAATGACGACACCCCCGCGGGCTGTCCCGTCGAGCTTGGTGACAGCAAGATGTGTCACCTGCGTGGCAGCCGAGAACTGACGAGCCTGCTCGAATGCGTTCTGCCCGGTCGAGCCGTCCAACACAAGCAATACTTCATGGGGAGCGTCTGGAACGACTTTTTCCATTACCCGCTTTATCTTTGTCAGCTCGTCCATAAGACCTTTCTTGTTATGCAGGCGTCCGGCGGTATCGATAATAACCACATCGACATCGTTCGCCACCGCCGACTGAAGCGTATCGTATGCGACAGCGGCGGCATCGGAACCAAGCTGTTGCTTGACGACAGGAACACCGGCACGCCGTCCCCACTCGTCAAGCTGCTCGACGGCAGCAGCACGGAATGTGTCGGCGGCGCCAAGCATGACTTTATTGCCGGCCTGTTTATAAAGATAAGCAAGTTTGCCTATAGTGGTTGTCTTGCCAACGCCGTTGACACCTACAACCATTATCACGTATGGCTTTTTACCCTCGGGAACAGAAAAATCGGCAAGCGCCTCGTCGCGGGGATTCTCGGCAAGCAGCTCTGTGATCTCCTCGCAGAGCATTTCGCGCAATTCATCCATATCGACATATTTGTCGCGGGCCACACGGCTCTGTATGCGGTCGATGATCTTGAGAGTCGTTTCCGCTCCCACATCCGATGTTATGAAGATTTCCTCGAGTTCGTCAAGGAAATCATCGTCGACGGTACGCCTGCCGGTCAGTGCCCGGCGGAGCTTGCCGAATACGCCTTCTTTCGTTTTCTGCAGTCCGCGGTCGAGGGTCTGCTTTTTCTCTTTGCTGAAAAAATTAAAAAATCCCATGGGTAATTGTTACTTTCCAAGTGCAAATTTACTGATTTTTTGCGATTGTACGGAATGTCTGAGCATAATTTTCGCTATCTTTGTGCCTATCATCAACACTAAACAATCAGACATGCAATCCGAAAAACAGGAAATACTTGACAAGCGCTACCTGCGCATGGCAACAATATGGGCCGAAAACTCCTACTGCCTGCGGCGCAAAGTCGGAGCCATCATAGTCAAGGATCAGATGATTATTTCCGACGGCTACAACGGAACCCCCGCAGGTTTTGAAAACGTATGCGAGGACGACAGCGGAATTACAAAACCTTATGTACTTCACGCCGAGGCCAATGCCATAACGAAAGTGGCCCGCAGCAATAATTCGAGCGACGGCGCCACCCTCTATGTCACAGCATCGCCATGTATGGAATGCGCCAAACTGATTATACAGGCGGGAATAAAGCGTGTTGTTTTCAACGAACTTTACCGCATCGCCGACGGAATAGATCTCCTGCGCAGAGCCGGAGTGGAATGCCTGCACGTGGCGGATCTGAAATGATTCCGCCGAATTTCACAAAATATAGACTATGGATAACGACAACAAGAATAAAAAATACCTTCTTATGCTACCGGTCGTGGCTGCTGCCATGCTGGCGGCAGGACTCTGGGCCGGACGATACCTGACACTGCGCGACCGCGAGGACCGGGCACTTGACAAACTCACCGAAGTATTCGACATGGTGACCGACTGCTATGTCGATGATGTCGACACCGACAGCCTCGTCGAGCTTACACTCCCCCAGCTTATACACAATCTGGATCCTCATTCGGCATACATAGCCGCCTCTGACCGTAAAATCGCCGACCGCGACCTCGAAAGCTCGTTCTACGGAATCGGAATACAGTTCCAACTGCTTAACGACAGCCTCTACATTGTGGAAGTAATCTCAGGAGGCGCCGCGGAAAGCGCAGGCATACTGGCCGGCGACCGCATCATCGAAGTCGACGGACGCGAGATTTCAGGCAGCGACCTGACAAATGAAAGTGTTTTCACCATGCTTCGCGGCGAAAAAGACAGCACGGTCGACGTAAAGGTAAAACGAAAGAATTCCGCAAAGCCGCTGAGTTTCGAACTTGTGCGCGGCGAGATTCCGGTGTCGCCTGTCGATGCCGAATACATGGCCAACGACTCGATCGGATATGTCAAGATTGGCAAATTCTCCGACAACACATATTCGGAGTTCCTGCAGGCTCTGGGCCGCCTGCGCCATCGCGGGGCAAAAGCTTTTGTCATAGACCTGCGCGGCAACGGCGGAGGATACATGAACCCGGCGGTACTTATGGCCAACGAGTTCTTCGATTCTCCGGCAATAATAGTGATGACCCGCGGCCGCAACTTTTCCGACAACTCCGTACTGGCCACAGACCTCACCGGCTCTTTCGGCACCGAACAGCTCGTTGTGCTGATCGATGAATTCACCGCCAGCGCCAGCGAGATTTTTGCCGGAGCCATACAGGACAACGACCGGGGACTGATCATAGGCCGCCGCTCATTCGGCAAGGGGCTTGTACAGCGCTCTTTCGACATGCCCGATTCAAGCCAGATACGCCTGACTGTACAACGTTACTACACGCCCTCGGGACGCTGCATACAGAAAGGCTATACGCCGGGAAAAAACGTTGATTATGAAAGCGAAATCTTCGAACGCTACAACCGCGGCGAAGTATTCAGCGCCGACAGCATGCGGCGCGACTCCACGGATGTGTACCGTACCCGCCACGGACGGGAGGTATTCGGCGGAGGCGGCATCATACCCGACATATTCGTCCCGTCCGACACGTCAGGAGTCACAAACTACTATGTGGCGGTTGCCAACGCCGGCCTGCTGCAAAAATTCGCCTACGAATATTGTGATCTCAACCGGGAAAATCTCGACGCAGCCAACTCTCTCGACGCTCTTTTGTCAAAGCTGCCTTCCGACCCCGTTCTTCTCCAGTCCTTCGTGAATTATGCCTCGACTGAAGGCGGAATAAGACCCCGCTGGTATTACATCAACATTTCGCAGGATCTGATTGTTAATCAGATTAAAGCCATCATCGCACGCGACATCCTGGGATTCAGCGCCTATTTCGAGCTGATGAACCGCCGCGACCCGGTGGTAAACGAAGCCATAGGCCGCATAAAGCGCGGCGAAGCGGCCACTCCGGTGACGGCTGAAATCGACAAAGCGGTAAATCCGACGAAATGAACAACAAGGACGATATACGCCGGCGCATACGCGCCCGCAAACAACTGGTCGACGACACCGAGCGTCGTGAAGCCGCACGCCGGGTGTTCGACCGGGTGCGACGCATGGCCGCATTCGTAGTGGCCGAACGAGTACTTTTATATCACTCCCTGCCCGACGAACTATCCACTATAGAATTCATGGAACGCATGCAGGGTAAGAAAAAATTCTTCCTGCCTCGCGTCAACGGACTCAACCTCGAAATCCTGCCCTACGAACGCAGCCGGATGCACCTCGGTGCCTTCCGTATCGAGGAGCCGACCGGCGACAACACAGTGGACATTTCGGAAATCGACCTCGTGATAGTCCCCGCGGTAGCATTCGACCGCCACGGGAACCGCGTCGGCCGTGGGAAAGGCTATTACGACCGCCTGCTCGAAAACTGCCGAGCGCTGACAATAGGCGTAGGCTATGAATTCCAACTCGTCGACGAAATCGACGCCGAGGAGCACGACATCCCGCTCGACTTTGTAGTGACAGACCGCAATGCGATAATACGCGGCCATAAAAAACGAAGATAAACGCTAATCCGCCACCACCGCAAAACCATGAAAAAACTTACTGCCGCCGTACTTATCTCCTTGGCCGCACACGCAGCCGCAGCCCAACAAAGCCTTTGGGGAGGAAACGAACTTATATCGCCGGAAATAAACGACGACAAATCCGTCACTTTCAGGCTTAAGGCTCCCGACGCACGCCGTGTCGAAATAACAGGCGACTGGGCGCCCTCGCCCTTAATGATGACACAAGGAAACGACGGAATATGGACGCTGCGCACGGAACCGTTTTCCTCCGAACTGTGGACATACCGCTTCCGTATCGACGGCGTTGAAGTCAACGACCCGTCTAACACACATCGCCAGCGCGACATAGGCTCCGTTTCGGACTATTTCATCATAGACGGAACCCCGGGTTCCTATTACAAAAACAACCCTATTCCCCACGGGAGCGTGACCCGGCTGTGGTATCCGTCGAAAAGCGCCGGATACGACCGACGGATAAGTATCTACACACCTCCGGGCTATGAAAATTCAGGCGACAGGCGTTATCCCGTTCTTTATCTGCTCCACGGCACCGGCGGCGATGAAGAGTCCTGGCTTTCGCTCGGACGTGCCGCACAGATCCTTGACAATATGATCGATTCGGGGCTGACAGAACCAATGATAGTTGTCATGCCCAACGGCGACAGTGACGTCGACAGCGCACCGGGAGAAGGAACGCTGCGGGAACGCCCGACATTCGACCAGCCCGGGCTGAACAGCGGAGAATTCGAGAAAAATTTTCCGGAACTGGTAGAGTACATCGACTCCAACTATCGCACCTTGGCGGACAAAGGGCATCGTGCCATCGCCGGACTGTCGCGCGGGGGCTACCATTCGCGCATAATCTCGGCCTGCTATCCCGACATGTTCGGATACATAGGCCTCTTCTCACCCGCTTTCATGCCACCGACACTTCCGTCAGGAATTGATTTCTACGACGACTACCACAACAATCTCGACAAAATCACTCTCCGCCAGTTCGCCGATGCTCCCGAATTGTATTATCTCGCGATAGGTCGCGACGATTTTCTCTACGACGGCAACCGGAAATTCCGCGACAATCTCGATTCACTCGGCATAAAATATATCTACAACGAAAGCGACGGAGGCCATCAGTGGCGCAACTGGCGCCTGTACCTGATGGATTTCCTGCCACGTCTGTTCAGATAGAATTCTTGCCTCCTACTTTGCGCAGGAACGAATAGAGCGCATGCAGCGGCAAACCCATCACATTATAGAAACATCCTTCGATGCCGCTTATGGCGGCAGCACCTATCCACTCCTGAATCCCATAGGCTCCTGCCTTATCATAGGGACGGAACGAATCAACATAGGCTTCTATCTCTCCGCGGGTCAATGGAGCGAAATGCACGTCGGTTCGTTCCGAAAACGATTCGCATCCGCCAGCTGAGCTAAGTGTAACACCCGTCACTACCGTATGCGTCTTTCCCGACAGGCTTTCAAGCATGGCTACGGCATCGGAACGGTCACGAGGCTTGCCGAGTATACAGCCGTCAAGAATCACCACGGTATCGGCCGTTATAAGCAAGAGCGACAAATCGTCGTCCAGCAAGTCGGAATAAGCCGACGCTTTCAGCCGCGACAGATAAACAGGCACTTCGTCGGCAGGCAATCCGTCGGGATAAATCTCGTCGACCTCGCGCGCTTCGGCAATCCCGAATTCAGGAAGAATCATACCGAGCAATTCGCGCCGGCGCGGAGAATTCGACGCAAGAAGTATATACCGTCCCCGCAGCCCTGCCGAAGGCAGAGGCACGGACGGATTGATATGTTTCGTCATAACTTTATTCTACAGGCAAAAGTGCTTTCATTTCAGCAGCCATCTCTGCGGCGGCTTTACCGGCAGCTTCAGCAAAATCCTCTGCGGAAGACGCATAAATTATGCCGCGGGATGAGTTGACAAGAAGGCCGCATTCGTCTATCATGCCGTAGCGGGCGACGTCGGCAAGCGAACCGCCCTGGGCGCCGACACCGGGCACGAGCAGAAAATGGCGCGGCACGATTTCACGTATATGCGCCAGATGCTCGGCCTGGGTAGCACCGACAACATACATTGTGTCGACAGCCGATCCCCAGTGGCGCGAACGGCGCAGCACACGCTCGTACATCGGCACGTCGTGCAGATCCTTGACAAGTTCAAAATCCGATGCGCTCTTATTCGAGGTAAGAGCAAGAATGACAGCCCATTTGCCCTTATACTCAAGGAAGGGACGCACAGAGTCCTCGCCCATGTATGGAGCAAGAGTCACCGCATCGAAATCCATTGCCTCGTAAAGGGAGCGGGCATACATGGCGGCCGTATTGCCTATGTCGCCGCGCTTGGCGTCGGCAATTATGAACTGGTCGGGATAATTGGCACGTATATAGCGTACGGTAGCGTCAAGCACTCCGAAACCATCGGCTCCGAGAGCTTCGTAGAATGCAAGATTAGGCTTATAGGCAACACAATAGGGTGCGGTAGCATCGATTATAGCCTTGTTGAAACGAAGCACCGGGTGCTCTCCGTTTCCGTCGTTGGCAAGCAGATGCTGAGGAATTTTTTTTATGTCGGGGTCGAGTCCGACGCAAAGGAAAGAGCCTTTGCGGAATATATTTTCGACCAGTTCTGTACGCTTCATAAATTTTTTATTTTTTCTTGGTTATTATTTTCTGAACAGATAGCCGCTCACCGTAATGTTCGAATACGGCTTTGACTTCGTACGGTCGCCGTTTAGAGTGCACTCGGTCATGTAGAACACAGCATCAGGACTGTCAAGAACCGATACACGCACAGGCCGGAATTCATCTTCCGCCCCGAGCTGTGAAAGGCTGTCGACAGGAAGATCCAGCCATACGTCAGGTATCAGTTCCATTTTGTATCTGCCGCTGCTGTCCGGTGCGAAATCGTCGTAGTACCACTTGGTGTGGTACTGCACCGAGGAATAAGCGTGCGGCACCGGACTTACCTCCGGCTCCACCTTTTTATTAACCCGTATTATCCGCGTGTCCTCACCGGAGTAGCCGTCCAACAGTTTCCAACGATAAAGTGTTTCATCAGAAGCGACAAGATCGGAAACAGCCGAATGGTTATCCCACTCGTCGAGCCACGAGAGGTCGGTGGCAATGCTTTCGGCTCTATCGCGCGGCAGCGTGTTGATAAGGTCTGTAAGCTGCCCGTAGCTAAGCGGGAAATCTTCGGCACCGGCACGGCGGAGTTCGGTTTCGACTTTATAGTGGACTGCGCGCAAGCCCCACGAGCAATAGTTGAAATGAGGTATGACAGACGTAAGCAGGAAAATGAGCGCAAAAGAACTTGCGACAAGGTTAAGTCTGGGCCGGGCGGCAAAGAACAGATATGCGACTACAAAATAAGCCCACACATTAAAAGTGGCGACATAAAGACGGCTGGGAGTCACCCCATACTGGTTTATGCGATAAAAAATAGCCACACTCATCAACACAAGCAAAGGAAACAGCAATGCCGGCAGACAGCGAAGGGCAAGTTGCGCCAGACGGCGTGTCTCGGCCTTTGCCGAAGTGGAGCATACGAAACCCTGAAGCCCGTAGACTATAAGCAGCGTAACCGATACAAGTCCTATGACCATCCAGCTGACATAGCCGTCGGGAAGATTAAACGTAATAAGTATCTTCAGCCCGTAGAGATACAGGATCAGAATATAGACTACAGCCAACGGGAGCAATACATTCTTGGTAAACACCGATATGCCATGTCCCGCAACGGCTTTTTCATCGGCGGCGATATCCGCAAGCGCGTCAAAACGCGGGATGTAGCACAGTCCGGCGACCACAGGCAGAGTCCCGGCCAGCAGAATTCCGAGTGTACCTACGATTTTGAAGTCGGACAGTCCGAAAAGAAGATTCAGCGTTCCGAACACAAGAGAGCAGAATGTTCCGAGAACAAAACCCAGCAGAAGCGCCATTGCTATAGCTTCGAGAATAGCCACAGAATAAAGCCACTGGAGTCTGACCGTCGAGCGCCGCACAGCCGGCAGGAACAAAAGCGCCACAACGAGAGCCGTATAAGCCGCAGCATAGCCTATGCCGTCGACAAAACTCAGGTGAGCCGCACGGTTATAAAGATAAAAAAAGTTTACTGTTACAAATGCTACCGTCGCGCCCAGCCAAAGCGTCTGCCTGCGGCCGAAGCATAGAAACTCATTCCACACATAAGCCGCCAGCGACATCAGCGCCCCGAGCGAAAGGCTGATCCCTACGGAAACAGCCAGGTCATCGGGCCATTTCACATCCCAGACGAATGTTATGGCATAGACCGACAGCAACGCTACAAACACGAGCGTCACCGGAAAGCGGACTGCGACCTGACGTATTTCTTTTTTAAGCGCAGCAGGAGAAAAAAGCGCCCTTAATTTTCCGCCATTCGACGAATGCGGTTCCGGTGCTGCGGGAGGGAGTGGAGGAAGAGATGAGGTTTCCATTGCCTGATGGTTTTAGAGTTCGGCGGCTTTAAGTTTTTCGGCGTTCTCGGCTATGATAAGATGATCGATCACATCCTGAATGTCGCCGTCGACAAAAGCCTGAAGATTATAGATGGTGTAATTGATGCGATGGTCGGTTATACGCCCCTGCGGATAGTTGTATGTCCTGATTTTCGCCGAACGGTCGCCTGTGCTGACAAGTGTCTTACGGCGGGAAGCTATGTCGTCGATATACTTCTGATGCTCCTTGTCGTAGATAAATGTGCGCAGACGGCTCAATGCGCGTTCCTTGTTTTTCGGCTGGTCACGGGTTTCCGTACATTCGATCAGAATCTCCTCGCTTTCGCCCGTGTTGGGATTGCGCCAGAGATAACGGAGCCTGACACCGGATTCCACCTTGTTCACATTCTGGCCTCCCGCACCGCCGGAGCGGAAAGTATCCCATTTGATTTCGCCTTCGTTTATCTCGACATCGAAAGCCTCGGCCTCGGGAAGCACAGCCACGGTAGCGGCGGAAGTATGTACACGACCTTGTGTTTCCGTGGCAGGCACACGCTGCACGCGATGGACACCGCTTTCATATTTCAATATGCCGTAGACGCCTTCACCCGTGACAGAGAGCACAATTTCCTTGTAACCGCCGGCAGCACCTTCACTGGCCGAGGTCACGGCCACATTCCATCCGCGACTCTCGCAATACTTCATGTACATCTTGCAAAGGTCACCGGCAAATATGGCGGCTTCGTCGCCCCCCGTACCTCCGCGGATTTCGAGAATGGCGTTTTTACCGTCCTCAGGATCGGCGGGTATGAGCAGCAGTTTTATTTCCTCTTCGAGGCGCGGAATTTCCTCCGTAGCGGCATCAAGCTGCTCTTTTGCCATCTCGCGCATCTCCGCGTCGCTCTCGCAGGCAAGCAGTTCGCGGGCTTCGGCGACATTGTCGATCAGCGAACGGTAGCGGCGTGTGGTAGCCGTAAGCTTTTCAAGCTCCTTATACTCCTTGGTCAGACGCACGTAGCGCTTCATGTCGGCAATGACAGCCGGGTCGGTTATAAGAGTGCTTATTTCTTCAAAACGGGCCTCGATTCCGTCAAGGCGCTCAAGTAGGGAGTTATCTGCCATAATTCAATATACATATAGCTATTGCAAAGCCAAAGGTACGAATTATTTTCGGATTTGCAGAAAAGCATAAGGCGCCCGCACCGGTCTTTTTCTCGGCAAGCATCCTGTCACGCAGAGAATTATCGGAGCTTACGCCGGACACTGCTTAAATGTTAAATCACACTGAGTGTTATTTTGGCGTCGGATGCGGACGCGGGCGCATTAACTTTGCATCGGGAACACATCTCTAATCTCTCATCTTTAAATCTCTAATCTCTATGAAATCCATCTCACTGAATCTCACCACCGAATTTCTCGAATCCGAAGCTGTCCGTAACCTTATCATCACCGGACAACAGAATGCAATTCTTACCTACATCAGCATTATGACCATAATACGCCGCAACGGATGCTATGTGCATTACGACGACAGCCTGCTGAAAGAAGTGGGACGCATGACCGGGCGCCCGTGCAGCAATGTGGATGAAGATATATGGTATCTGGTGCAGTTCGGCTTGTTCGACATGGAAATGTTCGAATCGCACGAAATACTGAGCACACGGAGGCTGCAGCTCGGCTATATGCGCCGCAAGAATACCGAGCCTATTCCGGAAGAGTACCGCATCAAAAGCGCGAAAGAGCGCCGCCTCGCCGAACGCGCGGCCGCCCGGGCGGAGAAAATGATGGAGCAAAAAAACAGAACCGCCCCCGACAAACTATCGGAGGCGGCGCCAAGTACACCCGTAGGGAATCGAACCCTAATCTAAGGAACCGGAATCCTTTATTCTATCCATTGAAATACGGGTGCATGTAACCGGTAATACCTTTTATACCGGATTTCACTGCAAAAGTAATCTTTTTTTTGTAGTTTTGCAACAGCTTTACGTGCAAAAAATCAAATGTGCCGGATTCCGGCACACTACATGCCCCTATCATAATGAAGGTAAAAATAGAAGAAAACTGGAATGCCGCCCTCTCCCGGGAATGGGAGTCGGAATATTTCGCCGAACTTGTGGCTTTTGTAAAAAACGAGTATTCGCGTACCCGTATTTTCCCTCCGGCACGCGAAATATTCGCCGCTTTCGACGCCTGCCCTTTCGACCGCGTGAAAGTGGTGATACTCGGACAGGATCCCTACCACGGCGACGGACAGGCCAACGGACTCTGCTTCTCGGTACGACAGGGCATAGAACTCCCCCCGTCCCTGATAAACATATACAAGGAAATCGGAACTGAATACGGACGTCCCGACTATATGCCGCCAAGCGGCGACCTTAGCCGGTGGGCACGTCAGGGGGTACTGCTGCTAAATGCCACCCTGACGGTGGAAGCACATCGTGCAGGCTCACATCAGGGACATGGCTGGGAACGCTTCACCGACGCGGCAATAGAAGCACTGAATTCCGGCCACGAGCACCTTGTGTTCATGCTGTGGGGTTCATACGCCATACGCAAAGGCGCTCTGGTGGACCGCAACCGCCATCTGGTGCTGACATCGCCGCATCCGTCACCACTGTCGGCCTATCGCGGATTCTTCGGCAACGGCCATTTCATCAAAGCGAACGAATATCTCGCGGCCAACGGGCGGGAACCCATAAAATGGATTGAAGAATGAGCAGGATGCGGTATATATTGTTTACCGTAATCGCGGTCATGGCATCTGCCGTATCGGTCTCAAGACCCGCCGACACAATGACAGGCATATTCAACGACCGCATACGAAGCCTGCAGATACGGCCGGAAGGCGCACGATTCGGCCCTCCCATAATACTGCTCGACTCGCCCGACCGCATACGCATCGACTTCGACCATCTGGCCGAAGACCGCGAATATTTCCGCTATTCCCTGACGCACTGCACGGCGACATGGCAGCCCTCAGGCCTGGTCGACTCGGAATTCATTGACGGCTTCAATGAAGGCACAATCGACAATTTCGACTACTCGCAGGCCACTACGACCCATTATGTCCACTATTCGCTGACTATCCCCAACGAACAGACGAAGCCACTGATCTCAGGCAATTACCTACTGAAAATATATCCTGAAGACGCACCAGATTCCACTGTGGTGCAATGCCGCTTCATGGTAAGCGAGCAGACGGCGCCGGTGGCTGCCGACGTAAGCCCGCGCACAGATGTGGATTTCAACAATTCCCACCAACAGGTAAGCGTTATTGTCGACACCGAACGCGCAGCCGTCGACGACCCCTTCAACGATCTGCTTGTGGTCGTACAGCAGAACGGCCGCCTCGACAACGAAGTAGCCGTGCGCCAGCCGCTGCGCGTAGCCGGAACTAAAGCGATATTCGAGCATCTGCGCCCCCTGATCTTCGATGCCGGCAACGAGTACCGGCGCTTCGAGATAGTAAGCACCGAATACCCCGGTATGGGCGTGGACGATATCGGATACGCCTCGCCTTACTACCATTTCCGCCTGGCCGAGGACCAATCGCGCGCAGGCGAACCGTATTTGTACGACAGCACCCAGCACGGCGGATTCGTCATACGCGAATACAATTCCTCCGACAGCGACACCGAAGCCGACTACGGAGTCGTACATTTTTCTCTCGACTATCCCGAAACGCCCGGACTGATGATTTTTCTTGACGGCGACATGGTTCAGCGACGTTTCGACCCCGCTTCGCAGATGTTCTTCAACAATACGACCGGACGATACGAGCGGGCATTGCTCCTGAAGCAAGGAGCATACAACTACCAGTACCTTGCCGTACCGCCCGACGCCCGACGCGGCTATACCTCGGTAATCGAAGGCGACAAATACCAGACCGTAAACGACTATCTGGTGAAAGTGTACCACCGGCGCCGCGGCGAACGTTACGACCGCCTTATAGGCGTCGGCACAACAGTTTCAGACCATTAAAGACTATTACAAGACGTGCTACAGATACAAGACACCCTTGTCAGCCTTGACCTTGTCGAGCGCTTTTTCTGCTGCGACCTCGACAAATGCCTCGGACAATGCTGCATAGAAGGCGATGCCGGCGCTCCGGTCACCGAGGCTGAAGTTGAAAAAATCAAAGAGATACTGCCGGAAATATGGGATGACCTTCTGCCGTCCGCCCGCCGCGAGATAGAGGAAAACGGAGTAAGCTATGTCGACAGCGAAGGCGACCTTGTCACCGGCATTGTCGAAGGACGCAACTGCGTGTTCACAACCTACGGCGCAGGCGGCATGTGCCATTGCGCCATCGAAAAAGCATACCGTGAAGGGCGCATTGATTTCTGCAAGCCCGTTTCGTGCCACCTATACCCTGTCCGCATCAAAGAATACGAGAAATTCACGGCTGTCAACCTGCACCGGTGGAAAATCTGCCATTGCGCCGAAGTCCTGGGCCGGAAGCTGGGATTGCGCGCCTACCGTTTCCTCGAAGGGCCGCTTGTCAGGCGTTTCGGGCGCGAATGGTACGACGAACTTGTCGCTACCTGCGACGAATATCTGCGTCAGTTCGGGGGCGACGATGCTCCGGCCGATTAATCTCCGCTGCCGCCTGCCGGTAATTCCTCGTCGAGAAAAGACCGCTGCTGCGGCTGCCTGCGCTGTTTGCTCTTTTTAGTTTTCGGAACGCTTCGGACAGAATCACGCTGCCTGTCCGAAAAATCGCGATTTATCTCGCGTAGCGCCTGTTCAATAGAATCGGCACGCTCCACGGCAGCCGCGTCGGACTCTCGCGCAATTTTCTGTTCTTTGAGCGAGCAGCCGAGGCGGAGCAGCACTGCAAGGACAATCACAATCAGCAGTCCGCTCAAAAGCCGACTGTCAAGTCGTTTTCTGTTCTTTACAATCATCCCGGCTCAGATCATACAAAGTTCGAAATCATAATAAGCGCGATCAGCAAGGGAGCCACATAGCGTATTATGAACAGCACCGCTCCGGTGACCCGCGAACGATGACTGCCGTAGTTGCCAAGTTCGCGGGCGAGCAGGCCCCGTGGCGAGAACCAGCCCATGTAGACACAGACGCCCATAGCCACGACAGGCAAAAGCACATTTGTGGTAAAATTATCGAGGAATTCGAAAATCGTCATTCCCATTATCCTGAACTCCGACAGCGAGCCGAACGACAACGAATTCAGAGCGCTGAACAGCAACAGAGGCGTCAAGGACACAAGCACGGCCTTACGGCGGCTCATGCCGAAACGGTCCTGAAGGCAGGATACCGACACCTCGGCGATGGAAACAGTCGATGTGACAGCCGCCACGAAAAGCAGGACAAAGAAAAGCGCGGACCAAAGTTCCGACAAAGGCAAGCGCGAGAACACCTCGGGCAATGTCACGAAAACAAGAGTTGTTCCTTCGAGCGACTCGCGGTCGAGTCCGAACGTCTTGACCGCCGGAAAAATCACCAACCCCATCAGAACCGCAACAAGAAGGCTCATCAGCGAAACGATACCGGCGGTACGACCGAGTTTCGTATGCGACGGATAATATGCGGCATAGGTCACCAGAATGCCCATGCCCAGGCTTAGCGAGAAAAACGCCTGTCCCAAAGCGTTTATAAATACGGCCGGCGTTATTTTCGAAAAATCGGGAGCAAGGAAAAACTCAAGGCCGTCGGCCGCCCCGGGCAAACGCAAGGTCACCGCACACAAGGCCAGCAATATCAGGAACAACAATGGCATCAGCACATTCGACAGCCTCTCTATGCCTTTCTGCACCCCGGCTATAAGTATGGCCGCGTTTAGAGCAATGACAAGCACCGTAAACACCAGCGGCTCCGTATCCGACGATATGAAATCCGCCATCTTCCAGGCAAACACGGCTCCGCTTCCGGCTCCCCGAGCATCGGAATACAATCCTCCCGACAGGGTTTCAAAAAGATATTCGAGCGTCCATCCGGCCACAACCATATAATAGCTCAAAATCAGATAGGACGTAAGAATGGCCAATGCGCCGACAATCCACCAGGCTTTTCCGGGCGACAGACGCCGGAAGACTCCTATGGCATCGGAACGTCCGGCTCGTCCGAGCGAAAATTCGGCAAGCATCACCGGAATTCCCAACAGCAGGACACAACCGACATAAAGCAGCAGGAAAGCCGCTCCGCCATTACTCTGTGTTTCGGCAGGGAAACGCCATACGTTACCCAACCCGACGGCCGAACCGACCGTAGCGGCCACAAGTCCTATCTTAGTGGCGAATTGCGCTTTTTTCGACATGTCTACGTTTTATTTCACAAAACAGCGCAAATTTAACCGTTTTGAGTACAAAGCGCAAATATTTACCGGAACTTATCGTGCGGAATAACGCAAGCGTCCTGTCACACGCAAGTATTCCGTATTATTGATAAGCTGCTGCGCCTGTGCTTCAATCAGATTGGCTCGAGCCTGACTCCATTGCGCCTCGGCATCAAGCATGTCGGTAAGCGTGGCAAATCCGACATCGAACTTACAGCGCATCACACGCCGTGAATCCTCAGCCTGCCGCAATCCGAGTTCGGCTGTCTGAATCATAGCGTAGCCGTCGGTCAGATTCTGAACAGCCTGGCATACTTCCATGCTCATCAGCTCCGTATTTTCCTCAAGCGCCAGACGAGAATTCTCAAGATCCAACTTCGATTTTTTCACTTTCTTTATTTCGGAGCCCCAATGCCAGACAGGGATATTCACCGAGAGGGCCACCATCGGAATCCCGTCACGGAATTTGTTTGTGTACTGATATGGCGTACCGTCAGGGAGCATCGTTGACCCTTTCATCTTTATATTTCCGTAGTAGCTGTATCCGCCTGCAAGCGCTATAGTGGGAAGATAAGCCGAACGCGCCATCTTCACTTGCGCTTCCGAGGCTGCGACCTGCTGCGATAGCAAACCCAGCTCAGGGCGCTGAGAGAAATCTTCACTCAAATCCTGTGGGGGAGCGACAACAAGAAGTGTGTCGGCCAGTTCAATGTCTGTGTCCGGAGGCAGGCCTACCGCCTTGCACAATGCCATACGGCAAAGATTCTCGCCATTGCGTACTTTTTGTTTCTGATACTCTATCTCGGTACGTCTTGCATCGATGCGTAAAAGGTCGTTTTCAGTCGACAGCTGCGCCCGCACGCTCATCTCCACCATATCATAGAGTCCGTCCATCTGTCGGCTGTAAGCTTCAAGCATTTTCACCTTCTCGCGCACCGCAAGCAGAGTATAATAACAATTGTCGACCTCTGCCACTACGGCGTCCTTGGCCTTACGTATCTGAAGTGCCGCCGCATCCTTCGCAATTCCTGCAAGTTTTATGCCGGCACTTATTCGTCCGCCGGCATAAACAGGTAAAGTTATGTTTATCCCGGCTGTGTACATGCCTCGCATCTGTATTGTCGTACCCTCCATCAACTCCTGATCTTTCATATACACGCCCATGAGCGAGCCATCAAACATCGGGAGGCGCTGCAAACGGGCGATCTGCAGGTCATATACGGCGTTCTTCTCTTTGTTATATTCCTGACGCAATGTCCTGCTATGTTCAAGCGCCATATCACGGCAACAGTCCAGAGTCAGCGCTCCACCGGCATAAACAGCAGATGCACAAAGCAGCAGGATCAGGACAATGACAAGTCTTTTCATCGTTTTACTGTTTTTTGACATTAAAAAATGCTGAATAGAATACCGGCAGCAACAGCAACGTTATCACCGTTCCCATAGTCAGGCCGGCCATTATACAGATTGCCATAGAACCATACATTGGATCGGCAATCAAGGGAGCCATACCGAGTATTGTCGTAAGAGAAGCCATTATTACAGGCCGGACACGGGAAACCGTGGCTGTTATGACTGACTCATAGGGCGTCTTGTTCTCTTCCCGCTGAAGGCGGTTTATCTCATCGACAAGCACTATTCCGTTTTTCACCATCATGCCAATAAGCCCCATAAGTCCTATTATGGCCATGAATGTAAATGGCTGCCGGAATACAAGAAGCGCCGGTATTATCCCCAAAAACACAAATGGCAAACATGTAAGAATAAGCAACACCAGCTTCCAACGGCCAAACAACAGCAACAGTATGCCCAATATTATAAAAATAGTAATCGGCAGATATCTGATTATGTTTCCTGTTGCATCGAACTGTACTTTGGTCTCTCCGGCCAACTCCATAGTATATCCCGCAGGGAGCCGGATGGATTTTATGTCATCCTCGATATCGGATACGGCTTTTGCAACCGTTCCCTCATATATGTCTGTATTCGGATCTGCTTCCACCTCTATCGAGCGGACTCCATTTACACGAAAAACAAAAGGCTCTTCCCAGTCGACTCGCACATTTTTTGTCACACATGACATCGGCAGAGCTACGAACATATTGTCACGCAAGTCATCCACTGATGCGGCTCCGCTCATAATATCCGGAATTTTCTCGGGATCAAAGCTGACATTCATCATCGACCAGACCGGAATATCGTTTATATCATCAATCATTGAGCCATCTTCATTCCGCACTTTCAGATTAACCACAAGCATATTGTCATCATCATTCACCACTCCTACAGGGAGTCCGTCGGTAGCGGCGAGCATGGCATCGGCCACATTCCCCCGGCTAAGTCCGGCTTTCAAAGCATCGGCTTGTTCAAAATCAGCGACATAACGCTTGCCCATAGCCTGCCAGTTGTCACGCACAGAATAACGGTCAATATATGAACTACGTTTCATTATCTCCCCGGCTTCTTTGGCAAGCCGCTTCAGTTCAGCCGGATCGGGACCGTAAAAACGCACCTCGACAGGATGCGACGTAGCGACCGAAAAGTTATACTTACGGAAGCGTATATAAGCATCAGGATATTGCTGTCTGAGCTTCGGTTTGATATCCTTTATCAGAGCGTTCACGGTCTTGAAATCCGCACAATCCACCATAAGTTCACCATAATTGTCGCCACCGTTGGTCATAGGCCTGACAAGGCAATAATGAGCCGGAGCCGAACCCATAGACATGGCCACGCGCTTGACCTCGGGAATAGAATCAAGGCTTGCCATAATTTCCATCAGATCAGCACGGACACAATCCGGCGAAGTCTGGGGCGGCATTGTATATTCAATTATAAACTGGTTATAATCAAAATCGGGAAAAAACAGGTTTTTCACTTTTGTAGCGGAAAATATAACAGCCACAAGGACAAGAATGCTGCTTATTATAGTCGTTTTACGCCAATCTATCATAAAAGACAAAGATTTGCCTACGGCTCTGTGTATGCGCGAACCGTATACCCGGCTTTCTTTTTCCGGCCCGGCACTATTTTTCGGAAGCCATGATCCGGCACACATCGGCACTTGCACCAAGGCCAACAGCCAACTCATCAACAGACTGACGCACAATACCAGAAAAAGATCACGACAGTATTCTCCCGCCGTGTCAGGCGACAGGTAGGGGCTAAGGAATGTTGCCACTGCTATAACAGTGGCGCCAAGCAGCGGCCATGCGGTCCTGCGGCCTATTCCATAGAGATATTCTTTCATTGGCAAGCCTTGTTTCTTATCGACAAGGATACCATCCATAATAACGATGGAATTATCCACAAGCATGCCCATAGCTATTATAAAAGCTCCGAGCGATATGCGCTGGAGAGTCGTGCCGAGAGTCAACAAAATCGGGAATGAGGCGGCAATGGTCAGCACAAGCCCCAGACCGATAATAACGCCGGCTCTAAAGCCCATCGCAAAAACAAGAACGATTATTACAATCAGCACCGATTCCAGAAGATTGACAAGGAAAATACTGATCGCCGAATCCACTTTATCGGGCTGGAAAAATATCTTCTCCATGCTGAAACCGACAGGCATTTCGGCAATCATTGCATTTACCTTCTTATCCACAATCTTACCTACGTCCGGCACAACCACGTTATCTTCAAGCGCCACGCATATTGCCAGGGCCGCTTCGCCATCGACAAAGAAAGCTCCGGTCTGCGGTTCCTTGTATGCACGACGGACTTCCGCTATATCACCCAGACGCACAGGACGCCCTGAGGCATCTTTTATGAGCATGTCGGCAACATCCGACTCATCGGTCAGGCCATCACTCACGCGAAGACTCACGCGCCGGCCGTCGACATCGATCTTTCCCGCGTCGGCAACCTTTCCCTGGTTCTGCATCTGAATCATTATCTGCGACGGGATAAAACCGTTACGGGCGAGCTTGTCCTTCGACAGAATCACATCTATCTGCTCCGTGCGTCCACCCGCAATGTTTACACGTTTAACTCCCGGAACAGCCAACAGCGCATTACGCAGATGTTGCGCATATCTGTCTGCCTCGGAATAACTGTAGCCATCGAACTTTAAAGCATAAAAAATCCCGTATGTATCCATCATATCGTCGACAACGATCAGATCCATAGCTCCGGCAGGAAGCGTCAGCTTAGCCTCCGTAGTCTTGCGGCGAAGCAGATCGAAATGCTGTTCGAGTTCTTCGTTGAGCACGGTCATCTCGAACTCCACTGTGATTATAGCCATTCCGGCTGACACTTCGGAACGTATTTCCTTGACATCCGGCAAGGTCCGCAGCCTGTCTTCGACCGGCTTTACAAGTTTCAGCTCAACTTCATGAGCTGAGGCACCGGGATAGATGGCAACCACATTGGCCTGTTTGGCACATATAGCAGGGTCCTCCAATTTCGGCATCATGGAGAATGATATGATGCCGGCTATGATTATAGCGGCCATCAAACTCCAGAATATCGTAGGCCTGTTTACAAAATATTCCGTGAATTTCTGCAACCACATCAGATCAACCCTCCTATATTAGTACTGCTTACAGGTTCAACCACTATTACTTTCTCACCGTCGTCCAACGAATTGGCCCCGGCACGCACAATTTCTTCACTACCGTCAAGTCCGCTTTCCACCACAATTTTTCCTGCTACAGGATTATCGCCTAACGACACCTCCCTGCGGCATACAGTAGAGTCCGAAGAAAGAACCCAGACCCACGTCCGTCCCTCTTTGTTCACTACAGCTCCCGCCGGAACCATTACGACATCCGATTCCTCTCCGGCCATACGAAATACTACCTCAACATTTTTTCCCGGACTTAACACAGGACTATCTGCCGACAGGAGCGTCTTATGCAAATGGGTCGCGTCAGGTTTCGGAAGCATACTCATCATTTCGGCATGTATCTCTTGCCCTGCACTGCGTATTGTTATGTCTTTAATATGAGCGCGTCGTTCATAAAGTGAATGCGGAACACCGAGTTCAACTTTAACCGGGCCGGAGGTGATAAGCTTGAATACCGGAGTCCCGGCATCCACCATTTCCGCCACCTCGAAATTCACACTTTCTATATAGCCGTCAGCAGGAGAGGTCAATGCAGTGTATTCAACCTTATTCCGGCTGTTCTGCAACTGGACTGCGAGCTGTTTCAAGCCGTACTCAGCTTTTTCATAATCGTTTGCCGAAATATTTTTTGACTCGAAAAGCACCCTCATCCTCTGCAGTTCATTATTCAATTGATCATACTGTGCTTCTGCCGCTTCGACACCAAGACGGTAGTCGCTATCATCAAGGCGGGCCAACAGTTGTCCGCGGCTGACATAATCACCTTCCCTCACATATATGTATTCCAGCTGGCCCGGAGTCTTAAAGCCCAAGTTTATACCGGCTTTCTCTCGCACCACACCCGAAAATACCTTTAATTCATCCATATTACCCACGCAGGGTCGAGTGGTAACAACGCTGCGACAGCCCTGATCCATTGATTCGCTGTCGGCACAAGAGCTTATAAACGCCACCGCACCGACAATCAGTATTGACATGTAACGATTCATAATTCGATAATTTTTTCCGATGCAAATTTCTTAAAACATCAAGAGCTACACATTACCAATGTTACGCATCTTATGTTCTATTTTTCGCCAAAAGCACGATTGCGAGAGATTAAAACAGGATAATATGCTTTTTTATACGTATTTTTGCACTCAAATACGATAGCTATGGATAATATCATATCCGATTTCCTGTTTTCCATGATGCCGTCCGGAAGCGGCATCCGGGCAATAAACGAATCAATAAACATATACGACAACCTGGATTCAGACAACTCCGTAAAGCGGTTCCCATCTGACATGTTCGGTCGCCTTCCGGCAAAACTACATTTCGCTGTCGGCATATATTGCCATCAGGGAGAAATCGGAATATCTGCAAACCTGAGGGATTACACGCTCTCCTCCGGAGATATATTCATGTGCCTGAGAGGGACAATTATCTCAGCGCTCTCTTTTTCCGCAGATTGCCGGACTGTGATTTTCTGCGTCAGCGATTCCAGCAGCATCGAAAAGTACATATCGTCAGACACGGGCAAGTTCATGATCGCCATAGGCATCCATCCTTTACAGCGCAGCCTTCGCGAATCTTTCAGGGCACCCCTCGCAAGCTTATGCCGCATGCTCCGACAATGGCAGATAGAACCTGACTTTGAAATGCGTTCCGAAGCTTTCTATTCAAGCATCCAAACAATGATTGCGCTTGTTGCAAGCTCCCTGCCATCCGCAAAATCAAAGCCAGACGGAAAGGATAGCAGAGCGGTACAACTATACCGACGCTTTCTGGATGAAGTAAGCATCAACTACAAACAACATAGAGGCCTAAAGTTCTATGCCGACAGATGCTGCGTCACAAGCAAATATCTTGGGAAAGTTGTAAAAGACATCAGCGGCCGTTATCCTGCCGATATAATCAGCGACTACATAATCCTTGATGCCAAAGCCATGCTCCTGTCCGGCATGTACTCCGTACGCCGGATTGCCGATGAACTGCACTTTCCGAATCCTTCTTTCTTCTGTAAATACTTCCGCGACGCCGTAGGTTGTAGTCCGCTCCAATTCAGAAGACAAAAAACATAAATTTGACTTTTCTGCGATTGTTTCGTACCTTTGTCGGTTGAAGAAAAACTTACCGACAATAAACCAAACAACATACACATAATGTTCAGAACCAACACTTGCGGAGAACTCCGCATAGCCGATGCCGGCAAGACCGTGACCCTCGCCGGATGGGTGCAGCGCACCCGCAGAATGGGCGGCATGACTTTCGTCGACCTGCGCGACCGCTATGGCCTGACACAAGTCGTATTCAACATCGAACACGATGCAGACCTCAACGAGGCCGCAAACCACCTCGGACGCGAATTCGTAGTGCAGGTAAGCGGCACCGTAGCCGAACGCACCGCCAAAAATCCGAATCTGCCCACAGGCGACATCGAGATAATCGCCGACCGGCTGACAATTCTGAATCCCAGCGAAGTTCCGCCGTTCACCATCGAGGACGAATCGGACGGAGGCGACGACCTGCGCATGCGCTACCGCTATCTCGACCTGCGCCGCGCTCCCGTGCGCCGCAATCTGGAACTGCGCCACCGCATGACAATGGAAGTGCGCCGTTACCTCGACAGCAAAGGTTTCCTCGAGATCGAAACACCAATGCTTGTCGGTTCCACACCTGAAGGGGCACGCGACTTCGTGGTTCCATCGCGCATGAATCCCGGACAATTCTATGCCCTGCCCCAGTCGCCGCAGACTCTCAAACAGTTGCTGATGGTGTCGGGTATGGACCGCTATTTCCAGATTGTGAAATGCTTCCGCGACGAGGACCTGCGCGCCGACCGCCAACCCGAATTCACGCAGATCGACTGCGAGATGAGCTTCATCGAGCAGAACGACGTAATCGAACTGTTCGAAGGAATGGCAAAGCACCTGTTCAAGGAAATCCGCGGCATCGAACTGACAGAGCCTTTCATCCGCATGCCTTGGGCTGACGCAATGAAATACTACGGCAGCGACAAACCCGACATACGTTTCGGCATGCGCTTTGTAGAACTGATGGACATACTCAAGGGGCATGGTTTCAGCGTCTTCGACAATGCCGCTTACATCGGAGGCATCTGCGCCAAAGGAGCGGCTACCTACACCCGCAAACAGCTTGACGCCCTGACAGAATATGTCAAACGCCCGCAGATCGGCGCAAAAGGCATGGTCTATGCACGCGTAGAAGCCGACGGCAACGTCAAATCGTCGGTCGACAAATTCTACAGCCAGGAAGTCCTTCAGGAACTCCGCAAGGCCATGGAAGCCGAACCCGGCGACCTTATCCTGATTCTCAGCGGCGACGACATCATGCGCACACGCAAGCAGCTCTGCGAACTCCGCCTCGAAATGGGCCGCCAGCTCGGCCTGCGCGACAAGAACAAGTTCGCATGCCTCTGGGTGGTAGACTTCCCCATGTTCGAATGGAGCGATGAAGAGCAGCGCCTTATGGCCATGCACCACCCGTTCACCCATCCCAAAGACGAGGACATACATCTGCTCGACACCGACCCGGCAGCCGTACGCGCCGACGCCTACGACATGGTTATCAACGGTGTCGAAGTCGGAGGCGGCTCAATCCGTATCCACAACAGCGAGCTTCAGGCAAAAATGTTCGAAATTCTCGGCTTCACGCCTGAAAAAGCACAGGAGCAGTTCGGCTTCCTGATGAACGCCTTCAAGTTCGGCGCTCCCCCTCACGGCGGACTCGCATACGGACTCGACCGCTGGGTATCGCTGTTCGCCGGACTCGACAGCATACGCGACTGCATAGCATTCCCCAAGAACAACTCCGGACGCGACGTAATGCTCGACGCTCCCGCAGCACTCGACCAAAAACAGCTCGATGAACTCGATCTGGCGATTGTGAAACCTGAAAAATAAAAACGATATGCTGATAGCCGAAGTAATAAAGGCTATTGAATCCATAGCGCCGCCACACCTGCAGGCCGGATGGGACAATACCGGCCTGCAGACGGGCGACCGCAGCGCCACCTGCACGGGAGTTCTTCTGGCAGTCGATGTCAATACGGATGTTATTGCCGAAGCAGCCCGCCGAGGGTGCAATCTGATTGTATCGCACCACCCGCTGATATTCAAAGGGCTTAAATCGCTGACCGGCGACAACCCCGTACAGCGTGCGGTTGCCGCCGCCATCCGTGCGGACATCGCCGTATATTCAAGCCACACCTCCCTCGACAGCGCCGAAGGAGGCATCTCCTACACAATGGCATCGATGCTCGGAGCCACACCTGTCGAGGCTCTCGACCCAGCCGACGAAAAGCAGGAACGGGTGAGCGTGACCGTTCCGCCCGACATGGCGGACCATGTGCGTATGCTGATCTTCGACCTCGGCACACAACCCGAACCGGGAAGCGATGCCGTCCTCTCCCGCTACGACATCAGCGCAAGCACACTTCACACAGCACTCCCTGAGGGCGACGGTTTCGGCGACATACCGGAATGCATAACAATCAATCGTCCGATGACCCGCATCGAGGCTGTCATGTCACGGCAAAACCGACGCAGGCTGACCGACCTCCTCGCCGACAGCCCCGACGGCCACAGGATCAGCATTGAAGCCACCGCACTGGCACCGGCCGCACACGCCCGACAGGGTCTTGGCGTCTATGCCCTTATGAATGAGCCTATGACAATGCGTGCGTTTCTGGACCACGTCAAGGCCACATTCGGCTGTGGCTGCATCCGCCATTCCGCCCTGCCCGATCCCGACGCCACCGTGCGGCGCATAGCATGCTGCGGAGGTTCCGGCGGTGAATTCATTCCTGCAGCGATAGGATTCGGAGCACAGGTATATGTCAGCGCCGACATACGATACCACGACTTCGGCACCTATGCCGACGATATCGTTGTGGTCGATGCCGGTCATTATGAAACCGAAAACTGCGCAAAAGACATTTTTTATCACGTTCTTACAAAAAAATTTCCTAACTTTGCAGTCTATTACTCCGAAACAGACAAAAATCCGGTAAAATATCTGTAAAAAAATGGCAACAGAAAAGAAAACAGAGGCTCCCCTCTCCGTTGAGGAACGCCTCAAAAAGCTCTACGAACTTCAGACCATCCTGTCCGAAATAGACCGCATCCGCAACATCCGCGGCGAACTTCCCAACGAAGTGAAAGATCTTGAGGACACCCTCGCCGGACTCAATACCCGCATCGAAAACTACCGTCACGAAATCGAGGATCTCAATGCCCAGCGCGTAGCACAAGGCAACAAGATCGAGAACAAACAGATGCTTATCGCCCGCTACAAAGAGCAGCTCGACAACGTGCGCAACAACCACGAATTCGACAACCTGACCAAGGAAATCGAATACGAAAGCCTTCAGATAACCCTCGCCGAAAAAATCATAGGCGACCTCGGCCGCACCATTGAAGCCCGCGAGAACGAAATCAAGGCAACCGAAGAAAAAATAGCCGACCAGCTCCATATCCTCGGCGAGAAGAAAGCCGACCTCGACAACATCATCAGCGAAACGCGTCAGGAAGAAGAAAATCTCATAGCACGCTCAAAAGCGCTTGAGGCATTTGTCGACGAACGGACGCTTCAGGCATTCAAACGCATCCGTAAAAATGCGCGCAACGGACTCGGCATAGTAGCCGTCGACCGCAACGCCTGCGGCGGCTGCTTCAACCGCATCCCCCCACAGCGCCAGATCGAAATCAAGATGCACAAAAAAGTAATCGTCTGCGAATACTGCGGCCGCATCATGATCGACCCCGACCTTACTGTCGGCATCGGTGCGGAAGAATAAATCGCGCACCGGCACTTGCACGATAGCCGCGGTTTAGTTAACTTTGCATCACAAAAAAATCAGACGCCGCAATGGCGGCGCCATGATGGTCCGGTAGCTCAGCTGGATAGAGCATCTGCCTTCTAAGCAGACGGTCATGCGTTCGAGTCGCATCCGGATCACAAAAGGGTCACTTTTCAGTGGCCCTTTTTTCGTGTCCGCAGCCGCCATGGCTCTGCGCTTCACCAGTCGTCATCGCTATAAAAGGTCATGTCATCCAGATCTTCGCGAAGGTCGTCCAAGTCATCGTACATATCTTCAATAATTTCCATATCATCAAGTCGATCCTGAAGCATGTCTATTTCGTCCTGAATACGGTCATAGCGGTCTGACATGACATCGCAATCATCCAGTTGGCTTTCAAGTTCATCTATTCGGTCCTGCAGTTCATCAACATCGTAATCTTCTAAATTGGCCGAGGGGCTGCTGTCGATTATTCTCTGATATTCTTCGATCCGTCGTTCCGACTCTCTTATCTCTTGTTCCAGTTCTTCGATGCGGGCTTCATACTCCGGATTGGGAATATAGTCATATTGCGGCTGAGCTGTCGTTGTACGGTTAGACTCAGATCTGCCGGAAAACAATTTGCAGATCATATTTAATAGGGCTAACTTGCCGAGAAAATTCCAGAATGACATGGCTGATGATTATTCTTATAAGTTTGTCTGCATTTATTTTTATCTACCGTTTTCTTATTTTTTCCGCGACCCACAGTATAAGGCCGTAGGCGGTAAAAACGGATGTGCTTATCACTATCAGTGCCGTAATGAAGCCAGGGCAGGTATAGCACACAATTATGAATATGATGACTGCCCAGAGAATTATGCCAAGCATAGGATCTGTGTATTTATTATTTATTTGCCTGTTAATGTCGGCTCCGTCTTTGAGTGCTTGTCCGAAGCAAGCGAAAACGTATAGAACAACGATAATGAATGACGGATCCGACTGTTTTTTTTGTTTCAATGAAAGCCGTTCTGAGTTTCATCGGCAAAATTAGCGGCACAATGGGCAACAAAAAGTCACACACAAGTTAAAAAATCCATCGGCGGGGATTTATCCTGAGTGAGTCAATAAAAAAAGGCGTCACCGGAGTTTATCGGGTGACGCCAAAACGGGGTTATATGTTAATCATTCAATTCTTGCGTCTTGTCAGCAATCTAGTAATTTCTCCAAACAAAAATACGATGGATGTGGAGGCGATGACTATCAGCCAGTCGAGGGGTTTGAGGGGTGTGACACTGAAGAAGGGGCCTCCGATTGTAACTATCAGCCACTGACCGACTGCGATAAGCGCCACAATCAACAGAAACTCGCCGCAATTACGCAAATCGAGTGCGGAATGCCCGCTTTCAAACGCACGGGCGTTAAAGAGGTTCCACAGCTGTACGAACACAAATATGGAAAAGAACAATGTCAGCTCGTATGAACTCAGACCGGTGTTGGCTTTAGTGATTGCAAGCCGTCCTACATCGGCGAGGCTCGTAAGGTCGGTGTGTTCAAAATAGTACAGGATACCTATCAGGATTGCGAACAGAATCACACCGACGCCTATAATCTGTTTCCACATTGCACGGCTGATTATAAAGCTTTGCGGATTTCGGGGCCTGTCTTTCATGACATCGGATGTCGGAGGCAGCGATGAAAGCGCCATGGCGGCAAAAGTGTCCATGATAAGATTTACCCACAGCATCTGTGTGACTGTCAGAGGCGACTGCATGCCCATGAAATTACCGCACAGCACGACAAGGCATGCAACCACATTGACTGTCAACTGGAAAAGCAGGAATCGCTGTATATTGCGGTAGAGCGAACGCCCCCACATGACGGCACGGCCGATCGACGTGAATGAATTGTCGACGATAGTGATGTCGGAGGCTTCTTTGGCCACTGATGTGCCGTCGCCCATGGACAGACCTACCTGTGCGGCTTTTAATGCAGGAGCGTCGTTTGTCCCGTCGCCTGTCACAGCCACAACCTCGCCATTGGCTTGAAGAGCCTCGACCAGACGTTTCTTATCCATGGGACGGGCACGGGCTATTATTTTATGATGCTTTACGAGTTCCGGCAATTCCGAATCGGGCACGGCGGCAAATTCAGGGCCGGTTGTAATTGCATCGCTCTTGTCGGTATCATCGCTCCATAGTCCGATCTGCCGTGCTATTTCCTTGGCAGTGCCGGGAGTATCGCCGGTGACGATTATGATGCGTATTCCCGCGTCAGTACATTGCCTAACGGCATCGGGCACATCGGCACGCACGGGGTCGGAGATCGCAGCCACTCCAAGGAAACTCAGACTGAGGCCACCGGCAAGACGCCCGTCGGCGATCACCTGAGCATGTCCGGCGGGCAATTCGCAGAAAGCAAAGCCGAGGGTGCGCATAGCGCGGTTCTGATATTTAAGCAACAAAGCTTCGACCGAAGCCTTGTCGGCTCCGTCGGGATATTCAGAACAAAGTCCGTAGACAATCTCCGGAGCACCTTTCACGAAAAGATATTCCCTGCCGTCGGAGCCACGGACCACCGTAGCCATATATTTGCGTTCGGTGGAGAATGGCAGTTCCTCGACAACACTTACCTCGGAACGCAAACGCCGGTAATCTACACCAAGACTGTTAAGATAGAGCAGAAGCGCACCTTCCGTAGGATTTCCGATGGCTTTTGGCGCCGAAGGATCGGACATGTCAAGCTCGGCCGTAGAGTTGACGGCTATCCCAAGCTCTATAAGCCGGCTCTTTCCGTCGTCAGCTCCCGAGTGAAGAGTTCCGTCAGGCAATCCGTAGAAATCGGTACGATATACCTGCATCCGGTTCTGAGTCAGTGTTCCGGTTTTGTCGGTGCATATCACAGTAGCCGCACCCATCGTTTCGCATGCGTGCATCTTACGCACCAGATTATTGGTGCGCAGCATACGCCGCATGGAATAGGCAAGAGCCAGCGTCACAGCCATAGGCAATCCTTCCGGCACCGACACCACGACGAGCGCCACCGCAATCATGCAGGACTGCAGGAAATAAGCGCCGAATCCCATCCAGTCGAACTCGGCGACAGCGTGGCCCGATGTAAAATAAACAATCATACGAGCCACAATGACAAGCCCGGCTATCAGATAGCTGAAGCGGGAAATCATGTGTCCGAGTCCTTCGAGCTGTATCGAAAGAGGAGTCTTTACGCTATTGTCGATCTGCGCGGCCTCGAACACGCGGCCGTTCTCGGTAGCGTCGCCAACGGCCGTAACAGACATCACACCATGTCCTTCCATCACCTTTGTGCCGCGCATCACCATATCAGAGGCGAAAGTCGCATCAGGGTCGAACTGCTCGGGATCAGTAGTCTTGGCACAGAGAGGCTCGCCGGTCAGAGTCGATTCGTCGACGTTGAGCTGCGTCGCCTCGAGCAGGCGTCCGTCGGCAGGGATTTCGTCGCCGGTATTTAACACTACAATGTCGCCGACCACTACATCGCGCCGCGGCACCTCAGTCATATTGCCGTCGCGGATTACCTGCACGGCTTCGTCATCGTTGACACGGTTCAGCAAGGCGAATTCTTTGTCGGCCCTCACCTCGAAATAGAACGAGAGTCCCGTTGCAAGCAGTATGGCGACGAAAATTCCTACAGGCTCAAAGAAGACCGTAGCGTCTTCGCCCAAACCGTAATATTCATAAAAAGAAATGCCGAGCGACAACACACCGGCCACAATCAATACTATAATCAGCGGATCGCCGAATTTCTCGGCAAAACGGCGCAGAAGTGATTTTTTCGCAGGAGGCGTCAGTACGTTTTCACCGTGTACACGCCGGCTTTCCAGGACTTCCGCAGCGGTCAGTCCTGTCAGTCTTTGTTTTTTTGTCATTTTAGATTTTTTTCAGTCAATTCATTTGGCATCAAGTGGAAGGCGAGAAGCTTCAAGAACAGGCAGGTTATTCTCCGTGGGTATGTAAATAACGGTTTTATTGTTCAAGTTGTTCTGCTGACGCACCCACAGATATTGAATATAAGTAGGAGTAATGCTGCCGTTCTCTATGCGTATTGCCTCGGCAGCACCTTTTGCACGCTCGATTTCCGCCTGAGCGTTCAACTTCTCGGCTTCCAGATTGGCTTTGGCTTCCTCAATCCGTATCTTGCGATTCTGCTCAGCCTTTGCGAACTCGGCACGGCCGGACATCTCCTGCTGCCATACATTGTAGTAAGGAATAGCCACACAGGCTCCTATAATGAGGATAATGATAGCTGCAACAGATATTGCAGAAAGAGCCAGATTCTTCATACCATTTTTCATAAAATTGTTAATGCGATTATAATATCGGCACAAATTTAAGGATTTAATTTTACTATAAGGCGATTTTAGTTACTTTTGTAATGCGGCAACAGGCTATGCAATACAATACAATAACATAACACGATGAACCAAAACATACTCGTTCCGATACTTTCTTTTCTAATCCTGCTGTCATGCCCGTCAGGAGCAACAGCCGGAAAGTCGGCCAGAGAGTCCATAGAAGAACTTCCCGAACGCGCAGGGGGTATCTATTTTGCATATCCTGAGGATGAGATCACCCGCGGACGTCTTGCGCCGGAAGGATACGAGGCTTTTTATATCAGCCACTACGGACGTCACGGATCCCGCTATCTTATCAGCGACAATGACTACAGACGCGTAGCCGATTGCCTGAAAAGAGCAGCAGAGGCCGACTGTCTTACTCCGGAAGGCATGCGACTCAAACTACTGGTCGACTCGGTGTGGAAAGAAGCCCGCGGACGCGGCGGCGAACTGACACCTCTGGGCAGCCGCCAGCACCGCGCCATAGCCCGGCGGCTTGCCTCCGACTATCCTACCGCATTCAACGACACGACATCAGCCGTCACCGCCGCCTCGACACCGGTAATGCGATGCGCACATTCTATGTTCGCATTCATTGAAGGCCTGAAAGAAAAATATCCGCATCTGTCAATCCCGCGCGAATCGTCAGAACGAAATATGTACTATCTCAACTACCACAGCCCCGAATCAGGCCCTTATGCCTCGCATGAAGGCCCGTGGTACAATGATTATCTGCGCTTCCGCAACGAACACACGCGCCCCGACCGGCTTATAGCTCAGATCTTCAAGGCGAACGTGTATTCCTCTGAAAGCGGAGAGGCAATATACGAATGTGCGCCAAACGATCCTGACGCCTTTTTTGAAGACCTCTACTGGATGGCTGTCGATGTGCAGAACGGCGAAACCGATGTCGATCTGCTCGGATTCTTCACCACGGAAGAACTTTATGAACTCTGGCAGATTGCGAATTTTAAATTCTATGCCTGCAATTCATCTTATCCGCCCGCCAGAGGCCACCACACAGCCAATGCGCGCAATCTTGTGCGTAATATCGTGGACACTGCCGAAAGTTATATAGCCGGCAACCGCCGCGGAGCTAGCCTCCGCTTCGGCCATGACGGCAACATTATCCCGCTGACAGCCCTGTTGCGCCTCGACGGATGTTATTCCGATGCCACGGATCCCGCCCGACTGGCCGACGGCTACGCCAACTTCCGGATATCGCCCATGGCCTCCAACCTACAGCTGATATTCCTGAAGCCAAACGGAAAGAATGCCACGGCTGAAAATGTTCTGGTACGTGTGATGCTGAACGAACGCGACATCGATTTGCCCGTTCAAGCGACTGTAAGCGGCCCTGACGGCGGCACGCACTACCGCTGGACAGAACTTGGAAACTACTTGCGCTCTCTGCTATAAAAAAACAGCCAAACAAAATTTGGAAACAAATTCGTAACTTTGCTTTCTGAAACAAAGAAAACATATAATGCCATCCAATACCCCAAATAACACAAAAGCCCCAAAACCGGGACTAAAACCACGCACCCGCGCAATAATACGCTGGATGTGGATATGTTTCGTAGTTTGCGTTCTTTTCTTAGGCGGCTTCTTCCTGCTCGCCTACAACGGAGTGATAGGCTATATGCCTCCGATCGAAGAACTTAAAAATCCGCAGGACAAATTTGCGACAGTACTGTACAGCGCCGACGGCAAAGAACTCGGACGTTATTTCCGCAATACGGGCAACCGCGTTTATGCCGACTTCGAAGAAATATCACCGGCCATGGTCGACGCGCTTATAGCCACCGAGGACGCCCGCTTCGCCGACCATTCCGGCATAGACGTACGCGCAGTGGCCCGCGCGATGATCAAGACAGTAATCCTGCGACAGAAAAACGCAGGAGGCGGTTCAACCATCACACAGCAGCTCGCAAAGCAGCTCTACACCCCGCCGAGCAGCGGATTTCTTGCCAGAGCAGTACAAAAGCCTATCGAATGGATGATCGCCATAAAACTCGAGCGTTTCTATTCAAAGGAAGAGATTCTGAAAATGTACCTCAACCAGTTCGACTTCCTATATAACGCAGTAGGCATCAAGTCGGCAGCAAAGGTATATTTCAACAAAGACGCAAAGGATCTCAATACCCTTGAAGCTGCGACACTTGTAGGCATGGTCAAAAATCCGTCATACTTCAACCCGGTGCGCAAACCCGAACGTGCCCGCGCCCGCCGCAATGTGGTGCTCGAACAAATGTACAAGGCCGACATGCTCACTTCCGCCGAACTCGACTCTCTGAAAGCGAAACCCCTTACGCTCGACTTCCACCGCGTGGACCACAAAGAAGGCCTCGCGCCATACTTCAGGGAAGAACTGCGCCGTGTGCTCTCGGCAAAAAAGCCAAGACGCCAGGACTATCCCTCCTGGGACAAACAGAAATATACCGACGACTCCATAGCCTGGGCTACAAACCCTCTCTTCGGCTGGATTGAGAAAACCCGCAAGCCCGACGGCACAAAATATGACCTCTACAACGACGGTCTGAAAATATACACCACCATTGACTCCCGCATGCAGACCTATGCCGAACAGGCCGTGCAGGAACACATGCAGGATCTCCAGAAAGCCTTCTTCCGCGAAAAACGCAATTCTTCGACGGCTCCATATTCATCAAATCCCGCCGAATTATCAGCCGGACTCCGCAAGCAACTTATCGCAAACGCCATCAAGCAGAGCGAACGTCATCGTGTGGCCCGCGTGGCCGGACGCTCGGAAGCGGAAATCGAAACGGAATTCAACACCCCCGTAGAAATGTCGGTGTTCAGCTACGAAGGTCCGGTCGATACTGTCATGACTCCCCGCGATTCCATACTCTATACAAAATCATTCCTGCGCACGGGCTTCATGTCGATGGAACCGTCGACTGGATTTGTAAAGGCATACGTAGGCGGTCCCGACTTCCGCTTTTTCCAGTATGACATGGTATCGACAGGCCGCCGTCAGATCGGCTCGACAATCAAACCGTTCCTGTACACTTACGCTCTCGAAACCGACGACTTTACCCCATGCACACAGATGCTCAACGAGCAGCCGACTCTATACGACGAGAACGGACGCATCTGGCAACCGCGTAATACAGGTCATGCACGCATAGGCGAAATGGTGGATCTGCGCTGGGCACTCACAAACTCGAACAACTGGATTTCGGCCCGCATAATGGACCGCCTCAGTCCGGCCGAGCTTGTCAAGCGCATGCACAGCTACGGCATAACTAACCAGTTGCCGGCCGTGAAATCGCTATGCCTCGGCCCCTGCGAAGTGTCGGTCAAAGAAATGGTTACCGCCTACAGCGCTTTCGCCAACCGAGGGATGCGCTCCGATCCCATGTTCGTCACCGCAATCGCCGATGCCAACGGCAACATCATCAGCGAATTCGCACCGTCGCAGACTGAGGTGATAACAATGAAAGGATATTACCGCATACTTTCCATCCTGCTGAACGTAGTAGACAGCGGCACGGGCAACCGCCTGCGCCGTCCACCTTACAACCTTACGGCACAGACCGGCGGCAAAACAGGCACAACCAACTTCAACGCCGACGGATGGTTCATGGCATTTACCCCCGAACTCGTTTCCGGCACATGGGTAGGCGGCGAAGAACGATATATACACTTCAACAGCATGGCTCACGGTCAAGGTGCGGCTATGGCACTGCCGATCTATGGCAAATACATCTCACGTGTCTATGCCGACAAGACCCTTCCCTACAACCAGGAGGCTCGTTTTAAATTCCCGGCCGGGATTAATCTCTGCGAAAGCGAGTTCGCAAACGACGAAGTGGAGGAAAGCGTAGGCGAGTCCATAGAAGGAGCCTTCGACTGAATAACTGAGAAATCATGAACGGCAACAAGCGAAGAATTAACGTCATCCCCTACTCGACAGACAATGCCGAAGAATGGAACGTTTTTGTACGCGATTCGCGCAACGCCACATTTCTGCTCGAACGCGGTTACATGGACTACCATTCCGACCGTTTCACCGATTGCTCATTGATTTTCCGCGACGATTCCGGCCATATCCTCGCCTTGCTGCCGGCTTGTGCCGACGGCTCCACCGTACACTCTCATGCCGGCCTTACCTATGGAGGCCTGATTCTACCATGTTCGGGCTGCGTCGACGGATGCACCGTACTTGAGATACTCAATTCGGCCTGCCGGTATTTCCGCGACAACGGATTCTCAATCCTGCGATATAAGGCTATCCCTCATATCTATCACCGCTATCCGGCCGAAGAGGATATATATGCCCTGTTCCGCCAGGGAGCCAGGCAGGCAGAAGTAAACCTATCGTCGACAATAGCCCTTGACGAGCCATTGCCTTTCAACCAAAACAGTATGCGCAACATGCGGCATGCTGCGGCCGCAGGAGTAAAAGCGGCGGATGATCCTGCCGGTTTCCCCGAATACTGGCAACTTCTCTCCGAACTTCTGTGCGAACGATACGGCGTAAGGCCCGTGCACACTCTCGCCGAGATAGAATTGCTGCGTAACCGCTTCCCGGATAATATCCGCCTGTTCACCGCACGTGATTCATTAGGAGGTATAGTAGCCGGTACATTGATATTCTTCACCGACACTTGCGCACATGCCCAGTACATAGCGGCATCAGCACGCGGCAAAGAGCTGCGCGCGCTCCCGCTGCTGTTCGACCATATAATAAAGAATCACTGCGGCAATCGCCGATATTTCGACTTCGGCATAAGCAACGAACGCCACGGCGAATACCTCAACGAAGGACTGCTAAGGCAAAAAAACGGCATGGGAGGACGAGGTACAGCCTATTGCATCTACGAAGTCAGCCTTTAGCCGTATCCATCAGGCTTCGTATTCGAGGAAGTTCAGCTCCGACCGCCTCACGCACACGCCGCGCGGCTTCTTCGGCATCCACAGGCACATCACCTTTCCCTGCGGCAACAACAAACTGATACTGAACATGACCGCAGACCCGTCCGCCGACAGTCAGAACCGGAATGCCATCCCGGCGTCCTGCCGCATTGACGGTTTCAACGACTTTCCCGCCTGCCGTCTGTCTGTCGACAGAACCTTCGCCGGTCACCAGAAGCCTGGGATGCTTCCGGCGCGACAAAATCCGCGCAAGGACATATTCAGCTCCTGAAACCACAGACACACCCGCCACTGAGGCAAGAGCAAAACCGACACCACCGCCCGCACCGTCGAACGCACTCTCTTCACCATCGGGCACAAGCATCTCGCGCATACGCAAGAACGCACGTAGGATAACTGCTTTCTCATCACCGTCCGTCAGGCCTTTCTGTTCAAGGAAATCAAGAGCCGACAATCGTCCCGTATCGCACAAGGCCGCTCTTACATCCGAAAGACCGCAGAGGCGCGTACGCAATTGCTCGATGACGCTCGCAGCCGGAACCTCAATACCGACAACCCTATCAGACATTATTTCGGGTGTGATATCTTCCTCTATAAGCCCGTCACCCCCATAGAACGCATAACCAAAAGCCTGAAGCATTCCGGCACCGCCGTCGGCCGTTGAAGTCCCTCCTATGGCTGCAAACACCCGGCCATGCGGCGCCGACATCCGCAACGCCCGGATAACGGCATCGCCAAAAGCGCGGCTCGAACGTCGCGACAAAGGACTGCACATCAGATTTGCGGACGCATGGCCTATACAAGCAGCACTTTCCACAATCATGTCACCGCCGGGCAGACGCCACAGGCCCGGAACTCCGGCGACCAATATTCCGCCAAGAGCACCTGCGGTTCCTTCGCCGCCATCGGCCATGGCTTCGACGACGATACGGCAAGCTCTTTCTTCCTCCAGCGGGAAAAGGCCGCAGGCAATAGCGTTGCCGGCTTCTTCGGAACTGAGGGTACCCTTAAACTTATCGCTTACAACCAAAATCATGATGAAATCGTTTTTGATTTGTAAAATTATCCATAATATCCGAAATCCATTACTATATTTGTATCTAAAAGTAAATCCGGACAATGCAAAAAATATACATCACAATAATAAGTTTATTCAGTTTAGCCGTCGTCAATGCAGGAGACTTCCGTACAAGCTCCGACTGTCACACAGCGGCAAAAGCCGACTCACTGATATCGGCGACCATGCCGCAGTCCATCGATTCTCTTCTTATTGCCGCGGAAAACAGATTCTTCGAACGCACTTCACCCGAACGCGACGACGCTCTGTATGCAGCCATCGTAGACCGCGCCGAAGCCCTCGGTGCCGTCGGACCCGACAGCCGTGCGGACATATTGCGCACCGACGCCCGACGCATACTCCCGGGCATGCAAGCTCCGGACTTTCCTATAACTCTTGCCGACGACAGTCGCCACTCGTTATACAGTTTTATAGGCGAAGGCCGTCCGACTCTTCTTATTTTCTATGATCCGGAGTGCGAGGACTGTCACGACCTTATCAACGAGCTTATGTCCATACCGGCCGTAGCCGACGGCAGCGTGGCCGGCGTGGCGGTATACCTCGATGACGATACCGACGCATGGCACGCAGATCTTCCGCGGATGCCACGCGGATGGGCCGTAGGGCGTGATGCCGACAGCTACATCGAATCCGACGAAAAATGGGTTATAGGAGGAATCCCGTCCGTATATCTTATCGGCGCCGATGACCGCATAATAATAAAGGATGATACAGGCGACCGGGTACTCCGCATGCTGTCCGACGAAAACAAAATTGCCGAAATGTTTGCACCGGCAGATTGAATTGCGTAACTTTGCACCCGTAACCGCGCATGTGGCGTAATGGTAGCCGCGTTAGACTTAGGATCTAATGTCCTTAGGACGTGGGGGTTCGAGTCCCTTCATGCGCACGAATTGACCAAAGAGGAATTTCCGCAAGGATTTTCCTCTTTTTCTTCCTTGTAACTCTCTGTTATTTTGGTCCAAGCCGAAATTACGGGTCAACGGATTTTTCGGGTTGGCGATGAGGCTGCTTCAGGTATATAGTGTGGCGATTCTGAACATAAAGAATTTGATGTCGACTACTCCGCGGAATTGAGAGCGCAGGGCTTTTATCTTGGCGTTGAAAGATTCAGCCGAGGCATTTGTCAGTCTTTGCTTGAAATAGTTGACTATGGTCACATTGTGGTTTTCGAAAGTCTCCAGTATCTTGTTGAACTCATTGTTGCCGAAAGCCTCTACTTGGTTGTACCATCTTGCGAGGTTGAGTCGTGCGACATCCGGGGAGACCTTGGCGTTGAAGATGTCCACAATCTTAAGGAACAGCCCGTAGGCTTTCTCCAAGTCAGGGAATTTTCTGAACAGTATTTTTGCACGGGCTTTCTGCTGGCCGTTCCATTTTGTCTTGTGTTTGAGGATGATATGTCTGCTTCGCGCCATGATCTGGGGCAATGTTTCGCCGTTTTCCATCTTTTGCGGTTCCCACTGACCGATCTGCTACCGTTCTTCCTTTGTCTTGGCGGTCTTGCGCTTTTCCCGATGCTCTTTTATGGCCTTGTTTTCGGCATCGAGCACTTCCCATCGGTGGCGTATGCGCAACTGATCGACTACTTCGGAAATGAGCTGCTGTACATGGAAACGGTCGTTGACAAGGGACGCCCCCGGAAAACAGTTGCGGACAATCAGCATCATTGCCGAAGACAGGTCTGTCGTGACTGTTTTGACCCTCAGCCTTGTACGGAGCGGTATCTTCGTAAGCATGGCGGAAACGGCGTCCGCCGCCCCGCCCCGCACCATGGCCGCCAGCGCGCCGCCTTGTTGGTCAGGATGGTATAGACATCGCCGTTGCTAAGACACGTCTCGTCAAGGCTCATGTCTGTTCCTATATTTTCGGGGAAAAGGATGTATTCTTCGGCATGGTCAAGATGTTTCCAGCTACGGTAGCAGCTGATCGTTTCCTTATATTGCTTGCGCAAAGTTACTACAAAAAAGTGAAATGTGGAAAGATATAGTGATAGAATTGAGTTACAGGGGTTTCAGTCGTGCTTCCGATT
>CAJUKD010000012.1 GCA_910587235.1 uncultured Muribaculaceae bacterium | reverse complement strand
CGCCAAAGGTACTAAAATTTGGCGAGATAACAGTAAAGAACCGAAAGGAATATGACAACGGAAGCGAACAACACCACGGAACGGAAGGCTCTAAACCTTGTGCAGCGCATAGTAGCGAACCGCCTTGAAAATGAGAATGGCAAAATACAGGTGAACATGAAAGCTCTTGGAGAGGACTTCACATATCACCTCGGCTGGAAATGCGAGGATATATACAAGCGGCATCTCCTGCGCAACTTCTACCGCGATATGCTGACACAACTCGCGCACCCGGACACAACCGAGGAGAGCGCAAAGGAATATCTGCGCCACACGGTAGAACACCTCGCCGATGATATTCTGCACGGAAGCCCGACACGCCACTCAACCAACGCGATAGGGAATCTCGCACACACTTGGGAATTTGAGACCAAGCAGGAAATGTATAACATCGCTGTGGGACTTCATAGCCAATTTGAAGACTGAGCCATGATTACAACGGAGGAATACATAGAAGCCTTACAGGGGGTCAAACGCCCCTTGATAAAGGCTCACGACGAGATAACGGGAGTGGCCGACTTCATCGAGGCTCGCTTGCAGACCGAAAAGGAGTTTGCCGACAGCCGGGTATATGGCACGGTCTGCCACGCCCTCGGAATCTTGGAGGAACAGATAACAAGTATAGGAAACCAAATCACCAAACTCAAAAAATAATGGAACGTAAAAGAATCATCGTAATCACCCCGGAGGAACGCAAGTATCTGCAGAAGATGATCGGCTGCTCAGGCGTAACCGTGTGGGAAGCGGTAAAATACCGCAAAAGTAATGACATACACAAGCGCATCCGCAAGGCAGCGATAGAGCGCGGCAACCCGCAAATGGTAATCGCGCCGGAATTCGACACAATCTATATCACCAACCGCCGAGACGCTGACGAAAAGATGCACCGCTACATGGTGCAGTCTTTTGAGAACGGAGCGACGTTGGAGGGATGCTTCGACACCGGGCTTGTAGAGGTACGCGACAAGTGCGGCGCGGTCAGAGGCCAGTGGCAGAACCCGAAAGTAACCGAAATAACAGCCATACAGGAGGTGGCGCAGTCGCTTTGAGGTATGGTCAAGTATTACAATCCTCCAAAGGCCATGTGCACTGCCCAAGAGCTCGCATCTCTGCTATCCCCCGTTGACAGACGCAGAATGGCATATCGGTATTTTGTCCATACCGCTGAAAAACAGAAGCAATCAGACGGGCGAACATATATCGAGGCATTGGCGGCTTCTCTCCGGAACGGAAGAAGTGATCTTCAACCCACAATTCTGAACCGTCTTTTAAGCCTTTGGCGACAGATTCAGAAAGAATGGCAGGTATCGCAGGTGCGTAATACTCGCAGTCTTGAAGATGTGCTATGTTTTTTAGAGTCTCGTGGACTAACGGTCGATTCTGAAACAGTGAGTATCGTCCATAATAGATTACGCAAAAGGCAATCTCCCACGGCTTGATGATAGCGGGCTTTTTCATAAAGAGCGATTAAAGAATTAACGACTACAAAATTACAAAAAATATGGAGTATTACGGCGGCTCACTTGGAATAAGCCAAGCGGAACTAACCGACGGCATTATGACTAAATCAAACCTTGACTACTACAAACGGAAAGGTGTGATTAGAACCCTAAGGCGTGGCTGTTACGGTACTACTGCATTATACGATGTCGAGACCTTACCGACGGAACACCGGGCAGAGGTAAAGCGGCGGTATGTAGACCCGGAGGCACAGGCAAAGGCGCGGGCATTCATTGACATAATCGTGATAGATCAGATAGCCGCTTCCTACTACGAGGGAGTGAGCATCGAGGGAGCGAGGGGACTGAGCGACGAGAAACGGATGCTCTACACCAACTCCGCCTCGATACTCAACGCTTGCCATAAAATGCTTATGGATGCAGCCGCCGAACAGAAAAAAGTCGGCAAGAGCCGCCGGGTAAAGATGAGCGAATTTTGGGAAGCTCGCGCCAAAGACCTGCCCCGCGTGGCCGACATCTACCCGCACAGCCTCCCGGAGAACCCGCGAGTGCTGCAACGCAAATATCAAGAATATTTCAGAGGAGGCCAGCCCAATTACGAGGTGTTGATTTCGGGTAAGTTCCGCAACAAGAACGCCGCGAGGGTAGCGACCCCGGAGCAGGTGGCATGGCTCACCAAATTCTTGGAGCATCATACCAACCTCGACGGACAGGAGGTGGCCGACTACTACAATACGGTATGCGAGGCTTTCGGATGGCCGAAAGTGACGCGCCGGACGATGTTGGTATGGCTGCAGAAACTCGGATGGCTTGTGAACGCCGGACGGCACGGAGCAAAGGAATATATGAACCGCTACGGAATGCAGAACAAACGCTTTGCACCGACCGCGCCGATGCTGTTCTGGTCGCTCGACGGATGGACGGTGGAGCTATACTACAAAAAGCGCACCGAGGGGAAGCGCGGCGGTCGTACCACATACTGCAACCGCATGACGGTGGTAGTGGTACTCGATCCTTTCAACAAATACCCGATAGGCTACGCCACAGGCTATCAAGAAAGCCCGGAACTGATAAAGGCCGCGCTTCGCAACGCCACCAACCACACGGCAGAACTTTTCGGCCAACGTCTGCGGCCTGTTCAGATACAGAGCGACAACTACCAAATCAAGATTATGCTTCCGACCTACGGCATGGCCGAACATGTAACCCCGGCAGAGGTAGGCAACGCAAAGGCCAAGCCGATAGAGCCGTATTTCAGACGGCTCAACCACAAATACGCTAAAAAATGCTCTGGCAACTGGAGCGGCTACGGCATAACCTCACGCAAGGAGAGCCAGCCCAATATGGAATGGCTCAACGCGCACAAGGGACAGATACCCGACGAGACCGGGGTAAGGGCGCAGATAGAATGGATCATCGAATCAGAACGCGCCGCCAAGCGCGAGGAATATGTGGCCGGATTCAGCCGCATACCCGCCGACCGACTTCTGCCGATGCCGATTGAAAGCTACCTGCTGAACTTCGGGCAGGAGACAGGCTACAAGAACACACTGGAGGGCAGCGGCCTCAACGTCCGGCTTCTCGGAGAGCGCAGGACATACGACAGCTTCGACCTCGAATTCAGAAAATACGCACACCTGCGGTGGAGCATCAAATATGACCCCGACAATATGCAAGAGGTCTTGGCCGTGAGCGACGAGGGAGACATCCGCATACTGCTAAAAGAAAAGCACCTGCAGCCGATGGCACTTGCCGACCGCCGTCCCGGAGACGCGGAGGAACTGCAAAAGGTAAAGGACTTCAACGACGAATTGAAACGCACCGTGATAGAATACGACAGGCAAGCCACCGAGATAGCGCGTGAGAGCCTGTTGCGCCACCCCGACCTCGGCAACCCCTACATAACAGGCATACTCACCGACAGCCGGGGACAGAACAAAGACCGCAAGAGCCAATACCGCCTCGAATACACAGACGTAACCGAGGAGACCGCATACGAGGAAAGCGCGGGCGCGGGCATAGCCGAATCGACACGCGACCTCTATTGATTAACGGATAATCATAAAACTAATATAGGAAATGAAACAGACAGAAAAAGAAGCCATAGCCGCCAAACTGCGGACGTATGTAGACAGCAAGGAGAGCCAAAACGCTGCCGCCAAATCCCTGCGTGGCGTGAGCGCGGCCACCGTGAGCCAGATACTCAACGGCAACTGGGATCTAATCTCCGACGACATGTGGCGCACGGTAGGCAACCAAATCGGCTATGACCCGCGCAACTGGGTCGTGATAGAGACCGAGGGTTACAGGCGCATGACGCAGGTATTGACCGACGCGCAGCGGCACTCGCTCGTGATGGCCGTAACAGGCGACGCGGGCTGCGGCAAAAGTCAGGCGATAAAGGTATATGCCGGAGGCAACAGGAACGTGATCGCGCTGAGCTGCTCCGAATATTGGAACCGCAAGGAGTTCCTCGGAGAGCTGCTGCAGAGCCTCGGCACAGAACCCGGCGGCTCGACGGTGGCCGACATGATGCGCGAGGCCATACGGCAGCTCAAACGCCGCGAGGGGGTTCTGATAGTGTTGGACGAGGCCGACAAACTCTCCGACCAAGTGCTGCACTTCTTCATCACCATATACAACAAACTGGAAGATACCGTGGGAATCGTCCTCTGCGCCACGCAATACCTCAAAAAGCGGATAGAGCGCGGAGTGGTGAACAACCGCAAAGGCTACAAGGAGATATACTCACGTATAGGCCGCAAATTCATACCGATGCCTGTTGTGAACCGGGGCGACATAAAGGCCGTATGCACCGCCAACGGCCTTGAAGACCGCCGGGAGATAGAACGTATCATTGACGATGCCGACAATGACCTGCGGCGCGTAAAACGCCTTGTGTGCGCCCTCAAACTGAAATCAGCCGAGGGTTAAACCCCGGTCAAACACCAATTAAACAATGGCAAAGGCATTAAGCAACCGCAACGTGTGCGACGCGAATTTCAATGTCGCCGACTTCACCGGGGAGTGGCTCGCCACATTCGGAAAGCCGGAGCTGCGCGGCGCATGGATCATCTTCGGGGAGAGCGGCAGCGGCAAGACCCACTTCGCGCTCTCGCTTCTTGCCTATCTGACCCGGTTTGTGGATAAAGCCGCCTACGACACCATAGAGCAAGGGCTGTCGCTCTCATTCAAGAACTCATGGATAGACGCGAACATGGCCGATGTCGGCAACAAGGTAGTGGTCTACTCAAAGGAGCAGATACCCGCTCTGCGCGAGAGGCTGCGCAAGCGCAAAAGCCCGCAGGTGGTGGTGATAGATTCCATAACCGCGCTCGTGGGATTCACGCGCAGCACCTTTGCCTCGCTTATGGACGAATTCCCCGACAAACTTTTCATCTTCATCGCCCACGAGGAAAACGGCAAGCCCTATCCGGCGGTGGCGCGGCACGTCCGCAAACTGGCCGAGGTGAAGATCCGCGTGGAGGGTTTCAAGGCATACCCCACGACCCGCTTTGCCACCGCGGAGGGAGGCGGCGAGGAGTTTGTGATATGGCCGGAGGGTGCGGCCAAATACTACGCTCAAATAATAGACAAGGAGACCAACCAATAAAAACGAGATATTATGGCAACAGTTACGGCACAACAGCAGAAGTGGCTGCTTAAAAAATTCCACACGCTCTGCGCCCGGCTCAACATGGACGCGGACATGAAACTGGCTCTTATATCCGGCTACGGCGTGGAGAGCAGCAAGGATCTTACAAACGCGGAACTCTTGGAACTCTGCGACCACCTCAACGAGATACTGAACCCGGAGGATGCTAAAACAGACAAGATGCGCAAGCGCGTGATAGCGGCCATCGGAGGTTGGCTGCGCATGATCGGCAAAGGCGACGAGGGGATAAACTACATAAAAGGCGTGGCGTGTCAAGCGGCAAAGACCGACAATTTCAACAAAATCTCTCTTGAACGGCTCACCACCATCTACAACATGTTCCTGCGCAAACAGAAAGATGCAAAGAGTGTGAACGAGGTGGTCGGAAAGATAGCATACACGGCACGGTTCGGTGCGGACAACAATCTTCTGAACTGATATGGGTATGACAGTATTAAGTCTATTTGACGGAATGAGCTGCGGGCAGATAGCCCTGCGGGAACTCGGAATCTCGGTGGACGCATACTATGCCTCCGAGATAGACAAGTTCTGCATCGCGCAGACGCGGCTCAACTTCCCCGGCACAATCCAGTTGGGAGACGTGCGCGGTGTGGATCTCCGCTCGCTCCCGAAAATAGACTTGATACTTGCCAGATCACCCTGTCAAGGTTTCAGCATGGCGGGCAAGCAACTGAATTTCGACGACCCGCGCTCCGCTCTGTTCTTTGAATTTCACCGCATACTGCGCCAAGCCGCTCCCACGACAAAATTTCTGCTTGAAAACGTGAGAATGAAGCGGACAAGTGAGGATATTATAACAAGACACCTCGGCGGTCTCCGTCCTGTAGTCATAAACTCCGCGCTTGTATCGGCGCAGAACCGCGTGAGGTTGTATTGGAGCAACATACGCACCGCTCCTGTAAATCTCTTTGAGAGTTACACCGACATACCACAACCCGCCGACCGTGGCCTGTATCTCGCCGACATATTGGAGGACGAGGTGGACGAAAAATACCATATCACGGATAAAGTGCTGCGCAACCTCATAGCCCACAAGGAACGCAACGAGAGAAACGGCAGGGGGTTCGGCCTTACCATCAAGACACCCGCCGACAAAAGCATTGCCGTGAGGGTCGGCGGAAAAGAGATGTATGACATTGTGAAAATAGACCGACGCGGATATGTCAAACGCGACCAATTGAAAGCCTCCTGCCTCACAGTCGGAGGGCATGGGTGCGGCAATCATTCCGACATGGATATAATCCTACAACGGCCACGTGGCGATAAAGGCTGCACGGTCTACACCGAAAAATCCCCCACCTTGACCGCGAATGCCTGGGAACAGAACAATATAGTCTGCCGTCGCATGGTAAGGCAGGTAAATCCCTCTACGGAGAGCGGCGGCAAGCAGCCGTATCAGCAGAACCGGGTCTACTCAGCAGACGGAATCTCTCCGGCACTATGTTCATCACGTCCCGGCCACGCGCCGATAGTGATACTGCCCGGCGACATACTGCGCCGCATGACCCCCACAGAGTGCGCAAGGTTGCAGACAATCCCCGAATGGTACATGTGGGAATGCTCTGCGACGCAACAGTACAAAATGTTGGGCAACGGTTGGACGGTCGAGGTAATAAAGCACATTCTATCATACCTAAAAATATAAAAGATGATGACAGTTATTGAAAAACAATACATGGACGCGGTGATAGCAATGAACCGCAAAATGGCAGATCAGAACAAAACAGACTGGGAACGCTACCGCATGGATGTCGCCCGCGACGTGTCTACCTACTGCACGGGGCTTTATCTATCCCGACCCGTCGAGGAACGACCCACCTACGAGGAAATCGCGGAAGTGGCCGTAAAAATGGCCGATGCGCTGATAACAAAACTCAAAGAGAGACAACCACCATTTTAATAACCATTCAAAAATCAATTAAACAACAGAGAAATGGCAAAAAGAGAAAAGAAAACAATCATCAGCGGCGTAAGCCGCGAGGCGATGGAGGAGGCTTTCAGAGCATACGCCGACGCCGACGCAAAGCAGCGATCACTCACCGCCGAAATGGACGGCAAACTCGTGGAAATCCGCGAGGACTACGCCGACCGACTGGCCGAACTCGACGCGGAGAAAAAGGCCGCATTCGAGAAAATGCAGGTGTTCGCGGTAGAGAACCGCGAGGAACTGTTCACCAAGCGCAAGAGCATGGAGACCACGCACGGCATCCTCGGCTTCCGCACAGGCAATCCCAAGCTGAAAGCCCGCAAGGGCATGACGTGGGCAGGGATTCTCGAACTGCTCAAAATCAAAGGCAAGAACTACGTGCGCATGGTCGAGGAGGTGGCAAAGGACAAACTCCTTACCGAGCGCGACCTTGACGAGTGCAAGGTAGTGATGGAAGCCTGCTGCATCGACGTGGTGCAGGACGAGACATTCTTTGTAGAACCCAAATCGGAGGGATAGCCTTATGGGAAAGCGCACGGAGTTTGCCCGCGACACCATAGAGGTGTGCCGCAACTGCAAGGCCGAGGGTATGGCGATAGTCGAGGAATTCGACAAAGCCGGAAACCACACAGGCAGACATAAAGAAATCTGCCCGGTATGCGGCGGTTCGGGATTAGTGAGTAAACATATCGAGGGGTTCGTAACGGTCGAGCCTTACGACAAAAAGAAAGCAAGGCCATGAAAAGAAGCGCGCCCGCCGCAAGGATAAATCGCTTGACAACGGGCAACACCGTGGAACGTGTTGCAAAGATAGCGGTTAAATTCTTCACATGGCGACAAAACCTCACAAAAATACACTCCTGCGCATACAGCACGTCTGCGACATCACCCGCGAGCATTACGAGGAGGGCAACCTTGCGAAATGCTACAAACAGGTGTGGAGGCATTTTGTGTACCCTGTCTATCCGATGTGTTACCACACGTTCCTCAGCTATCTTCGGCGTGGGCTGGAGGGATTCTCCGACAAGCCCCGCGACACACAGCCCTCCCTGTTCGACGACATAGACATGGGGGAATGAAAGCGACACCGCCCGCAGAACCGAAACTGCGGGCGGTGTTGTGTCTATACCATCTCCTCGGAGAAAGCGTCGGCGAAGATGTCGCCTGTGTCAAGGGTAACATTGCGCGGTGTGAGAATGTAGCCGTCATCGACGGAGGCCGAACAGTCTATGCAGTGGGTTCGCCACTCCTCCAAATCCTCGCATATCTGCTCATGGTTGTGGTCGGTGTCCGAGCCGGAATATTGGAACTGCGAGAAACTGCGTCCCTGTTCATCCGCGCCACCCGAAAAGCCGTTCAAGGCGAGTTTGACGGCGCGGATCAGCCGGAAGCGGCGCAGAGCCTCGTCGCGGTAAGGCGTGTCGGTCTGCGCGAGCGTGGCCGTTACGAAATGCAGCCTCACAGTCATATCGCCATGCACCGCACCGCGAGAGAGCGGCGACCACAGCACCGGGAGAAACTCCACGAAGATTCCCGGCGGGTTGAACGGACGCATCTGCGTGAGACGTGCCGTATTCTCGTTCCACAGGCCGACATGGTTAATGGCCGGAACTCCCGGTAATTTTGCGTCAGGGTCGCGTTTAGGTCGGCAGTAGATATATTTGTCATCCACGAGACGGACACGCGACAGACGCGCCTCTAAATCGGTAAAAATGCGTAATCTCATATCAATGTCGGTTAAAGTCATCGGCAAGGCGTTGCGAGAACTCCTGCAGCCGTTTGAAAACAATGTCGCCGAGGGCTTGCTGCACCTTTTCGTGGTCGCCTATGAACTGGCGTTGCGGCATATTCATCTGCCGGGAATGTGAGCGCACGGTGTATGTGTTCCCGGTCTTCTTAGACGTGCGCGAGTGGGAGCGGACGGTAACGGCGAAATTGCCGCCCTCGTTGTGCAGGGCTGTATATGGTCGGTCGGAGGTGAAGACCACGGCCATTCCCCGGATCATCGAACGGATGGAGCGTCGCATCGCCCCGGTAACGATAAGGATAGAGCCGCGTCCGCGTTTGTTTGTCTTGCTCGCCTTTGTCGCCACCCACTTCTCGCCGAAGAAACCCTGCTGCCGGAAATTGTCCTTGAACAGCTCCGTGAGCTTCACGCGGGCATCGCTCAGAATATCGTCGTAAATGTTGCGTGGCATGGCGGCGCGGATCTAATCGGCGAGATTCAGAAACAGCAGGGAGATAAGGCCGAGTTTGACCTGCATACGGTCGGACTTGTCCTCTATCTTCTGAAAATCTATCTTTGAGGGAGCGGCCTTGACCTGCTCCCATCTTTCCGGGGTCAATTCCTCGCCGAGACACATAAGGGCTGCGGCGACATCGGTCTGCGAGAACTCGGCTGTAACTGTTATTTTTTCGTCCATTTTGTTGAAAGTGTTGGGGTTTATTTTGTTGTATGAAAAAGAATGTCTATCTTTGCAATCCCATAGGAGGCCGCTGTGGGTTCTTTCGAGGAGGCGGCAACCTGCCCGCGCTGCGGGCTTTTTTTATGCCTATACATCATGTAGGCGAATATCTGCCGAGCCGTCCTCCTTTCGCACCACACAGACAATATGCTTTACCTGTAAATGTCGTGTCTGCCGTTTAAGCCATTTAACGCCGTTGGTAATTTTGCTTGGATGGTACATACTGCCGTCGTGGAAATAGAGGCACACGGTATCGGCGGCAATACGGACATCAGAGCGGGCATTATATCTCGCAAGCTGCTTGTTCTTATCCCGGAGCGCAGAGCCATAATGCCTTTTTTTCGATGTTATAGAGCGAATATCCATCATCACGCCGTCGAGCTGCATATCAAGAGCCGGGAGCGTCCGACCCTTTTTCTTCTTGCTCTCGTCGCAGAGGATAGCCGAATGGCCGCTTTGGAACAGAAGCCGCTGCACCTCATTTTCAAGATCCGCGCCTGTCATGCCCCACCGCAGAACCTGTGCATTATTGGATGTGGTATTGTGTCCCACATGGGCGGCGGTCATGCCGCCGGACACCGGGTCATACTCCACACCCCGATACTTGCTGTCCTTTGAAAGACGGTCATAGAGCCGCTTTGCCTCGACCCTGCGCTGCTGCTCGTGAACGACACGGCAGACCCGGCACTGTTCACGCTTGGGGTCGTAAGCAAGATTGAGGCGACCGTCGCAAGAGCCGCACCCCTTGGGGAGATATGGATGTTTCTTGGGGAACAGTGTCATCTCGCGTCCGGCATTGTAACGGAACATCCGGGCTTTCGGCTCATCGGTGCAAGCGTCCCCGGCGGCTTTGGCCGTCTCCGGGTCGGACATCGGGTAATCATCGCGCAGCACCTGATCCACGTCGCAGCGGCAATTCCAACCATTCGGCGGCAGATAGTCGCGCCAAAACGGGTCAGACGGCGGGAGCGTGATATTGTCGAGCGCGGCGTGTTCCGAGCGCACCCTTTCATCCCCTGCGGTACGGTATTGCAGGTTGTAGCGGTCGCCGTCGGCCACGAAATCGTGCCATTTAACGGCCATCTGCGAGGTGTGGACGGCATGGTTATACTCGGCATAGAGATAGTTGGTGTTATACCGGGCATCAATGGCCTCCACGTCCTTGCGGAACGTGTCGAAAGGCTTCACATGGCCGTCCGCATCGGTGAGCGCAAGGCCGACCTCCGAGAGTGAATGGTAGGTCTTGAAGCCGGAGAATATGAAAGCGTTGTTTTGGAGCGCGGCGGTCAGTTCCGGCGGGGTCTCGGTATTGATGGCCGTATCGACGGCGCGGTTAAGCGCGTTGTACGTCTCCTCGACGAGCGGTCGCACGGCGGGGTCGGCAAGCATATCCGGGGAGAAGCCGCCACGAGCGAAGACCTCGCGCACGGCGCGGTCGAACACATCACGGTTGAACTCCACACGTCCGACACCTCCGGCGAGGGCAAGCACCTGCGGCTCGTAAAGGGTGGTTAACGCTTGATTAAACAGGCGGTAATGGTCGGCTTTTTCTTTTTGTCTGTCTCGGGGCTTGGCCTCCTGTTTTTCGGAATCCTCACCCCCTACTCGAAAAAAGAGCCGGAAGACTGTTTTACGCCGAGAATCGGGATTTTGTATTTTTCAGTGAAATACTGCGGGTCGATGTCGAAGAACTGCAAGAGCATACGTTCCAGTTCGCGCTGCTCCGCCGGTGAGTATGTGGCCGCATCGTCCCACTTGAACGTAAGCCCGGCAAGAGGGAAACCGAGGCGGATCATCTTCGGAATAAGGTCGTCATTGATAACGTATGCAATCAGTTTGGCATCTGCGGCACATAGGTTTTCAAACACTTCAAGATGCGTCTCGGACTGCGATTTTGAGGAACCGTCATCAACGGTCATGGTCTGGCCGACCACGCCTTTTGACATCTCGGAGTTGGCGCGGTCAATGCGCTTGTCATAGACATTGTAAGCGTCGCCACGCGAAGATTCCTTTATGTCTATTGTCGTACCCTCCGGGAACAACGCCCATCCCGCCGCGCCCATCTCCTCGAGCATCACCTCAATCTGCTTGCGGTCGGCGGGGTTCTGCGAGGTGGTAGTTCCCACACGCATAGGCATACCGAAAATCTCGCCGAACACGTCCCAATAGGAGGTCATGTTCTTTTTGGATAACGCGTGGGGAGCGCATTTCAGCAACAGACCGAGGTTGCGGCTCTCGCCGACCTCCACGCACCAGTCGGCCAACGCACCCTCACGGTACGGAATGCCCTGCTGCGGGGAATCGGAGCGGTCGCGGAGCAGCACACCATACTCCGGGCATACGTGGTCTCGCGGCACCAGTTCCACGTCGGAGAACTTCATCACGCCGTTAGCGTCGGTAATCACGTCGCCCAACTGGATAAGGGAATGCCCCCACGCGATAGATTCAAGAGCATTGAGCAGGAAATGGTAGAACCACTTGCTCTCAAAGATTTTCGCCGCGTCCTCGTTCTCGTTGCCCGCATCGTCCGTAAGTACAAAGGCTTTGAGCAGCGTCTTGTGGTAGCGTTGAGTGAAGCAGCCTGTGAGGTGCATATCAATAAGCGCGTCGGTATAGATGGAATACAACGCTCCGCGCTTGGGGTTCTCTATGTTTAGAGCCATAGCCCACGCCCGCCGCCACCGGGCAACGTCCTGTTTGGTGAGGCTCTGCGTCTGTTGGTTGAGCATCATCACGAGGCTTTTTCGCTTCTTCATGCTGCCGCCGCGCTCGTTGTTGCGGCGAGCGGCGAGGCGTATTGATTCGAGCGACCTCTGCGAGGCGTATCTGTTTTTTGCCATTTTATCAGTGTTTAATCTTGTCGTCAATCATGTTTGAATAATCCTCGGAAGTGAGGCCGGAGAGCGCGGTGGAAATATTGGCCTTGTAGGTCGCTCCGCCGTCCTGTGGAGCGACAGCCGAGGATTTGAGCGCGTTAATGATAGCGTCGATTCTCGCCTTGCAGATGTTAAGCTGCTTCTGCAGTTCGGTGGCGTTTGCCGTTGTCTCGCTGCCGCCGTTCCATACCGACACGCCTTTCTTCATTTCAAGGGTCGTTCCGTCTATGTCTATTTTGAGGTTGTCGGCGGTGAGCGTGGCCGAGCCTTTCCGGGTTTTCAACACCACGGAATTGTCCTCGACGGTAGCCTCGGTGTCGCCGATGGTGATAACAGACTTTGTTATTTCCATCGCAAGCACCACTACGGCCACGGCGGGATTGAGGAAACCCACCACGACTTCAGAACCGACTGCCGGGAACGACACGAGGCCGACCGTCTGATTCTGATCCGCCTGTAAATTCACGGCGAGGAGCGGCGCACCCTCGTTAATGGGAGTGCAGTCGATAGTCCGGGCATCTTCGTCCACCGCGTCCACGGTGCAGACGGTGAGATACATTTCAGAGCCGGACAGGGCAAGCTGTCTTATCGCGTTTCTAATATCCATCACTCTGCCGCCCTCGCGCCGAGGGTAATGTCCTGCCGGAAGCCGGAGCTGCCGTATGTTATGGTATTCTTATGGACTTGGTACTTGCCCTTGCGCTCACCGTCGATCTTAATGCCTATCACGTCGAGGACATCAAGCAGCACATGACCGAAAGTCTGAAAAGACCCGGTAAGGCCGTCGCGTTTGAGACGCTCCAACTCCTGCTCACCCCACGCCTTTGCCTCGGCCTCGGTCTTACCGTAACAGTGCAGGGTGCGTTTTTCTCCGTCCGGATCGCCAATCTCCACCTTGATTTTCTTTTTGTTGTCGGGTTGTAGGCTAACCACTCTCAGCTTAATTTTCACGTCCTCGGCTCTCTGCTCGTCAAGGCTGCTGTCCGAAATGATGTTTACCCCTGTGGCGAATACCTGCCGCATCTCGTTGCCGTGGTCGAAAAGCACACCGCAATAAAGGACAGGCTTGCCGTCTTCAAGACGGAAGAAAGTGCGGATGTTGTTCTCTTTGAGGTGAGCGAGCAACTCGGCCACGTTCTCAAAATTCACGCGGTACTGCCCGATGTTCTGCTCGCCGAGAACCTTTATGTCGTATGGCAAGCCCTGTTCTTTGAGCAGCGTATGAATATCTACGTTCTTGTAGGACTTCTTCACGCAGGGGGTCTGTTTGAGCATAAACATCTCGTCCTCGCAGAAAATCTCAATCGGGGCTTTGAAACCCTTGCGCAGCACATATCCTGTAAAGGCGAGTTGGAGGTTGTCATCATAGCCAAGCCACACGGAGATTTTGTCGCCGCGCTTTATGGGGTTTGAGGTCTCGCCTTTCCATTTTACCTTTCGGGGGAGAATGAGCTTGCAGGTGATGGTGAGAGCCTCGCTGTCGCGCACGATCTCGCAAGCCGTGATTTTCTCAAAGACCCACGTCTTATCACCCTTAATCTCTATTTTCGCACAGAGTTTTAACATCGTTCAAATGCTGATTAAACAGTGGTTTACAAATCACCAGTCATAGCCGTTCTTCTTCATGCTGCCGTAACGCATCGGATTACCTCCGAGGCCGCTGTCCGGGTCGCCGCCGTCGGGATATTCGGGGAACTCCGGCGTAAAATTGCCTTTCTGAATATCCTTTAAGCGGGATATGGCATTGTCGTAAAGCGTCTGTCGCATCTCGCTTCCCAACATGCCGGGCAACCATTGGCCGAGCCACCACAGCGCGATTGATACAGTGAGCTGCACGAGCAGGGGGTTACGCTGAATGTCGGTCTTTGAATAGGCCGCGTCTATGTCATATCTGGTGCGGACATATCCGGCGACTTCCTCCATAGCCGTGCGCTCGGCCTGTCGGCGTATATCCTCGGAGGACTGGCAGATAATTTCAAGGTCGGACGGGCAGGTAACTACCCGGTAATCGTCGTTGGTAAGAAAAGACATCGGAGCAGGGATTAGACGGTTCTGTAAATCGCGATGGCCTCTATGTCTGCGGCGGTAACTCCTTTGCGGTAGACACCCTCGCGCACAAGCCGCTTGATATGCTGCTTGCTCACGACCACAGGGCGACCGTTAAGGTTAATGACAAGATGCTTCTGCCCGGAGACGGCGCGTCGGCGGTCGGCCTCGCGTCGGCAATGGCGCAGACGGCAGTCGAAAACGACCGCACGGAAGTAGGTTCTGATGTTGCGGAATAATTTCATATAGGAGAAGTGTTGAATTGTTACCATGAATTTTTAGGGGCTTTGCGGCGACCCACGGAGGGCTTGAACCTCTGCTGCCGGGTAAGCCCCTGCAGAATGAAAATCGCTCCCTCGTCGGCATCCGGGCCGTCGTCGTGTCCCGACATACCACGCTCACAGGAGAGCGTCTGGTCTATGCCTGTGCGCATATCGGGATCATTCTTCATGCGCACGTTATAATAGACGTGGCCGTGTTCCCACAGCGGGGAAATGGCCTCTATGCGTTGGAACTTGTCGGGCTTCTTGCGCGTGTCGCCGAAAATCGGGAGCTGATAGCCTCTTTCGTTGCCCTCGCGCACGAACTCGTCAAGGAGAATCTGCTGAAGGAAATTGGCCTCTATATAATAGGAGCATACGGCGTTGGCCTTTACAATCTTCTCGTGGAGGTCATAGAACCAACCCACCATCTCGGCCACGGAGCATTGGCGGACGAAAGCCGCGAGGCAATGGAGATCCGTGCCTGTCTTGCCCCACAGTTTAATGGCCTTGTAGTCGTTGCGGGTGGTGGACTTGAACGAGGGGTCGCAGTAGCACACGAGATAATCGTACTTGGCGAGAGGCAGCGGGCGACACCAACGTATCCAATCGTTGCGGAAGATGCTGCCCTCGGTAATGGGGTTGTTCATCTTCTCGCGTTGGAACGATATATAACCCATGAACCGCTCCTCGGCACGTATCTCCTCGATAGACCACTTAGCAGCCCACGCGGGTTTGCCGTTTTTGTCAATGGCATTCACCTTAGAGACCACGACACCGTCGGAGGCCATGAAATTGGCGAGGACAGAGTTTTTGCCTATAAGGTTGCCGACCATACAGAAACGGCCACGGCCACCGTCGAGCGTGCCGAACAGGGCTTCTTTTACCCACTTTGTGAGCCGCGCCACGCGGTCGGGGTTGTTTACAAGTTCGTCGTCGTCGAGGTCATCTATCACGATATAGTCCGGGCGGTACTTCTTGTAACGGAGACCACGCGGCGACTGGCCGCGACCGCGAGCGAAGAAAGCGCGACCGTCGGCGGTTACGAACTTTCCTGTCTCCCACGACCCTGTAACTTTCTGCACCCCGAAGTCGGATATATAGCGTTGGTTGAACTCGAACTCCGCCTGTATGTCGCCGAGGAGCGTCTCGGCATTGTCCTTGCTCTTGCCGACAAGCACCATGAGGTGCAGTTTTTTGAGGGCTTTGAGATACATGGGAATGCCGACATCGAAATGGACGGACTTCGCGTGGCCTCGCGCCCACTGCGCGGCATATTGGATTGTAGGATGGTCGCGGAGCGTGTGCGCCGCCTTTATCTGAAACGGTGCGCAGTCGGTATGCTTCCCTGTCTCCTCGTCGTCGCAGTAGTGCGCGAGATAGTAAGAAAAGAAGCGGCCATAGTCGGCGAGGAGATACGCGATGCGTTTCTCCTTTTGCGCCGGGGTCTCGCGGACAGACACGACAGAGCGCGTCTGCACGGTCTCGCACCATTGCTTCCACTGCTCGATCGCCTCCTTGCGGTTCTGTGCGGTGTTCCTTGCCATACGCTACAATTTGCTGCCGAGCATTTCAAGTATATACTTGTTCTGATACTTGTTGACAAGTTTACGGAACTCCGGCGTAATCTCCAGGTCTGTCTCCGCCTGGTATTCGAGCCAACGGCCAAAAGCCATGAAGCACTCGATGAAATCGACAGCGGAAGCCTCCTTGTCGAGACGCTCGATAGTGGCCGAGAGTTTCACGAGCTGATCGACGACCGTCGCGGACTTGGAGATGTCGAGGTCTCGCAGTTCCTCTATCTTGTCCTTTATGGCCGAGAGCAGTTCATTCTGCAGACTTTTGCGGGTAATAGACATCGCAGCGCGTTTCTCACCCCAGCAGCCGTCCTTTACCCACTTGCCTACGGTATTGGCCGACACGCCGACTTTCTCGGCGATAGAGTTTTGCGGCATACCCTGCATGAAAAGAGCCTCGGCGAACTCCTTTTTATCTGTTGAAACCTTGTTTGCCATTCATAATAAATGATGTTTTCGGGTTGTATCAATGTTGATTTTACGGTGCAAAATTGCGACAAACGGACGGCGCGAGAAAATAGAGTGTAAAGTTTTTACACTCTGTTTTGCAGGGCAGTAAACCCTCCCCAACTTTGCACCGTAAAACGACATCGCGGAGTAGAGCAGCCGGGTAGCTCGCAAGGTTCATTCCCTTGAGGTCGCGGGTTCAAGTCCCGCCTCCGCCACAACCCCCTTTTGCGATCCGTCGGCGCGGCGGCACAGGGTTTTCACACAGTGAAGTGCCACACAAGCCGCGCCGACATTTTTTCATCATTATCACGCCAATGCCGAAAGAAGCAATCATATCGACCCCGCGCCTCAACAGTTACGGCGCAAGGGTACTGACCGAGGGCATAGACCTCACGCAATACCAAAAGAACCCGGTACTCCTGTATATGCACCGACGCGGGCGCAAGGAGGATATGCCGATAGGGATCATGGAGAATGTGCGCGTGGAGGGGGATACGCTCTACGGCACGCCTAAATTCGACGACGACACCGAGGACGAGCGCAACATCTCGAAGAAATGGGAGCGCGGCACGCTGCGTATGCTCTCCGCCGGGCTTGACATCATGGAATGGAGCGAAGACCCCACGCTTCTTGTGGCCGGACAGACGCGCCCGACCGTAACCAAAAGCAAACTCATAGAGGTGTCGGTGGTGGATATAGGCGCGAATGACGATGCGCTGCAGGTCGGCCTATATCACGAGGGGAAACTGCTCACCCTCGCCGCCGGGGAGGAAAGCGACCACCTGCCGCTTCTGAACCTCACCGTACACGAAGAAAAGACAGAACAACCCCCAAATAACAACATCAAAAAGAACATGGAAAAGATCCTTTTGAAACTCGGCCTCGCGCCCAACGCCACCGAGGACGAAGCAGTGGCCGCAATCACAAAATTACAGGAAGACAAGGCCGCTATGACCCTCGCCCGCATCACCGACGCGGTAGACACGGCAATCAAGGAAAAACGCCTCACCCCTGACAAGAAAGAGAAATACATCGTGCTGGGCAAAAACGTCGGCCTTGACACCCTCAACACGCTCCTTGACGACATGCAGCCCGCACAGAAGCCCCTCAACCTCGTGCGTCCCGCCGGAGGCGGCACAGCCCCCACCGCGACCCTTACATGGGACAAGGCAACCCCCGAACAGCTTGCCGACCTGCGCGACAATAACCGCGAGGAGTATGCCCGGCTCTACAAGGAGTATTTCGGTTTCGCACCCAAATTCAACTGACATCAACTCAACAAACATTTTCAATCAACAAAAGACGAATGAAAAGATTTCTTCTCGCCCTTATGGGCATGATTATCGGAGTTGCGCTGACCTCCGCAATGGGCGCGACCCTCGGTGTGGCCGTGGGTGTCTCGCCGCTCGCCGGAGCATTGACGCTCAACGGCGTTGCGGTAGGCACGTCGCTCATAGGCGGTCTCGCACCCGCCAACGCGCTCCGCGCCGGGCTTTATCCCGAAGCGTGGACAGGCGAGCTTGTAAAGGCATTCCGCACCGCAGCCGCCGCAATCGGGTGGTATAACAAGATCCGCAGCTACGACCAATATGTGGAAAAGGACGTTATCCACATGGTGGATGTGGGAGTAGATCCCGAAGTGCTTGTGAACAACACCTCCTATCCGCTGGAGGTCGAGACGCTCGAAGACGGCGACATCGCCGTGCGCCTCGACAAATACCAGAGCAAGCCCACCCGCATCACCGACGACGAGCTTCACGCGCTCGGCCATGACAAGATGGCCTCAGTGATAGAACGCCACAAAGAGGCATTCGACGAGGTGCGTTTCAGCCGCGCAATCCACTCTCTCGCACCCGCCGAGAACACGGCCAAGACCCCGGTGCTGCTCACCACAGGCGAGGTTGACGGCGACCGCAAGCGACTGACGCGCCGCGACATCATCGCGCTCAAAAAGGCTTTCGACAAGGCCAGGATACCCGCCGAGGGGCGCATCCTCGTGCTGTGCGCCGACCATGTGGTCGACCTGCTGGAGCAGGATCAGAAATTCGCCTCGCAGTATTACAACTACGACAGCGGCGCGATAAACCGCATGTACGGCTTCGAGGTGTACGAGTATGACGCATGTCCCCACTACAACACCTCCACGAAGAAGAAACTGGCCTACGGCGCAGTCCCGGCAGCCACAGACCGCCAATGCTCCGTCGCATTCTCGCTCAAACGCGCCATGAAAGCCAACGGCTCGACGAAGACCTATCTGCAGGAGGCCGCAGCCAACCCCACTACACAGGAAAACCTTTTCTCCATGCGCACCTACACAATCTGTCTGCCGACAAAGGCCGAGGGTCTCGGCGCGATAGTGAGCGCACCGAAAGCATAACCAGGTATGAAACAAACGCTGAAATATCTCGTTCTGCACTGCACCGCCACCCCGGAGGGACGCGACGTGACAGCCGCCGACATACGACGGATGCACACCTCTCCCAAATCGGCGGGCGGTCGCGGGTGGAGCAAACCCGGCTATACCGATATAATCCGGCTCGACGGCACGGTGGAGCGTATAGTCGACAACAACGAGGACAACTTCGTTGATCCGTGGGAAATCACCAACGGCGCGAAAGGCTACAATGCAGTGAGCCGCCACGTAGTCTATGCCGGAGGCTGCGACAAAAACATGAACCCCAAAGACTCCCGCACGGCGGCGCAGAAAAGCGCAATGGCAAAATACGTGCGCGACTTCCACGCCAAGCACCCTAATGTAAAAATCATCGGTCACCGCGACCTGTCACCCGACCTCAACGGCAACGGCGTGATAGAGCCTTACGAGTGGATGAAAGCCTGTCCGAGTTTCGACGTTGCCGCATGGCTCAAAGAAATCGGCATAACACAATAACGCTGAATGACTGAAACGATCCTTGCCGCAGCGGTGGCGATCATCACCGCGCCGCTCTCGGCATTACTCACGGCCATATTCCTGCGCTCCAAGCACAAGGCAGAAGTGGAGCAGCTCCGCGCCGAGGTGAAAAAGACGCTCGCCGACGTGCGCGGGCGTGAACTCGACAACGACAAAAAGGCCATAGAGATGATTATGGAACTTGTGGTCGAGCCGCTGCGCAAGGATATGATTCAGTTACAGGAAAAAGTAGACACCCTCACCAATGCGATTGAAAAAATCAATTCATGTCCTCACGCTGACGTTTGTCCTGTCAGCCATGAGCTGCGCCGCGCCAAGAAAAGCGATGTCGGAGCAGCGGTCACAAACGCACTCGTCGCAGTCAGAAACGACATCGGGCGAGACCCACCTGCAGGACAGCGCGGCGATGCGCACGGAGCGGCTTCTGAATGAATGGCTCGCGGCATGGCTTCAACGCGAGGAGACAAGGGACGAGGCCACCGAGCGCGTGACCGAGATATTCGACACGACGCAGCCGCCGGACAGCGTCACAGGCACCCCGCCGCTGTCAGCCCGCATCCGGGAGCGTCACGAGACCAGGAGCCAGAGCGACAGCCGGGCAAAGGTGGAGACCGCCAAGAGCGACAGCACCGCCACCGAATGCGAGGCTCACTCACGGACGGACGAGGCCACGCAGACCGACATCGAGGCCGAAACGTCCGGGGAGAGCGAGGCCGAAAGCCGGGAGGAGAAAGGCGCGGACAAAACCCTCGTTTGGGTGTCGATAGCCCTGTCCCTCGTATCGCTCGCTGTCATCGCCATAATTATCAAACACCGTTCAAACAGACATTAAACACCATACGACAATGGCAAAAAAGACAAAAGAAACAGAAAAATCCACGGCGACGGTGGCCGCGAAAGCCGCCGCCAGGATAGCCGAGGAGACCCTGCGCCTCAATCCCGACATAAACGAGGTACACGTAACCTCTGACGGCACGGCGTTCTACACCCGCAACGACGCGCAGAACCACGCCAACTCCCTGCCCAACCGCGAGGTGTACTCCACCAACCGCAGGACTGCCGCGCTGAAAGCCGCAGCAGCAAAGAGCAAGGCCGACACCGCCGAGCCTGCCGCACCCTCCGACACCGAGCCGGAGGTGGACGAACTGACCGGGGAGGCAGTGAATGATACCGACAACGAACCCGCCAACACCGACGAATAATGCAGAATCTCACCATTACCCGGACAAACGGCAACATCGTGCGCTCGCTCGCTGGTGAAGACCACATAAGCGGCCTCGTGTTCTACTCGGCAACCCTGCCGACGGCCACCGAGGGCGTGGACGGCTTCACCGCAACAGAGCGCATCCACGCCATATCATCGCCGGAGACCGCCGAGAAATACGGCATCACCGCCGACGCGGAGGCATGGGAGACAAGGGTGCTTCACTACACCCTCGCCTCGATATTCAATATGAATCCCGGCGTGAGCCTGTATGTGGGCATCTTCAAGCCCGCCGCCGGAACAAACGCCTTTTCGGAAATCAAGCAGATACAGAACCATGCCGGAGGCCGTCTGCGGCAGGTGGGCGTGTGGAACGGCGCGGTGGAGCTGAGCGACACCCTCGTCAACTCCCTGCAATCGGTACGCACCACGCTTGAAGCGCAGAACAAACCGCTGTCGATACTCTACGCGCCGAAAGTCTCCGACGTTACCGCGCTCCCCTCAGACCTCGCAAAGATCGGACGCAACGGCGTGTCGGTCATCATCGGACAGGACGGCGCGGGAGTGGCCGACGAGCTCTACCGCGACGCGGCCAACGCCGCCAAAGCGAGCGTGTCGGCACTCGGCGACGCACTCGGCGCGGTGAGCAAGGCAAAGGTACACGAGAGCATCGCGTGGGTGGAATCGTTCCCGACGAACATAGCAGTGGCCGCTTTCGGCGACGGCAAGAAACTGCGCGATCTCGACGACGAAGTTATAAAAACGCTCGACAACTCGCGCTACATTTTCCTGCGCACCTACGACGGCCTCGCCGGGTGCTTCTTCAACGACAACCACACCCTCGACATTCCTACAAGCGACTACGCCTATATCAACGACGTGCGCACGATGGACAAGGCCGTGCGCGGTGTGCGCACCTACCTGCTGCCCAAACTCGGACGGCCTATGAAAGTGGACGCGGACACCGGGAAACTGGAGCGCACGGCGGTGGAGCATCTCATCACCACAGGCAACAAGGCACTGGAGGAGATGGCAAAGGCCGGGGAGCTGAGCGGCTACCGCTTCGACATAGACCCCGACCAGAACATACTCGCCACCTCGCGTGTGCGGGGAGTGATAAAGAACGTGGCCGTGGGAGTTATGCGCAACCTCGACCTTGAAATAGGTTACGCCACAAGTGTATAACCATTAACGCGACAAAAGAATGAACACATTGGACGCGGCCTATAACGGAATCCCGCTTATCAACGGCGAGGAATATTCGTGGGGCAACATCAAGACCTGCATAAACGGCATCGTCGTAACCGGGATCACCGCGATAGCCTACGGCGACAAACAGGACATGCAGAACAACTACGGCGCGGGGAGACACCCGGTAAGCCGCAGCTACGGACGCATAACCCCCTCGGCGAAAATCACGCTCTACATGAGCGAGGTTGTGGCGATTTCGCGCACCTCCCCGACCGGGCGAATGCAGGACATCGCGCCTTTCGACATCGAGGTGGCCTATCTTCCCCCCAACGGCATCATTGTCATCGACAAGATCCGCAACTGCCAGTTCACGGAAAACAAACGCGACTGGAAAGAGGGGGACATGAACCAGCAGGTGGAACTCGAACTGCTCCCCGGCAGCGTCGAATACGGCAAGCCCGACGGCGTTTAAGCCGGAAACCCGGAGTGTGAAACCCGAAACACGAACTTTTTCAGAAACAACAATCTCAAACCGATATGGATAACAAGACAATCGACATCAACACAGAGAATTTCACAGTAGTAAACGGCGACATCACCGAGGAGCAGATAGCCACGTGGAAAGGGAAGCATGGCCGCGTGGTGGAGGTAGAGGTGGCCGACACCGACTTCGAGGAGCTGCACCGAGGCTATTTCCACCGCCCGGACATGAAGACGATGCAGGCTTTCTCGGCCACGGCCAAGCAGAACGAGGTGAGAGCCGCCGAGGTTCTGTTTGACAACTGCTGGCTCGGCGGGTCGCCTCTGATGAAGAGCGATGCGGTCTACAAGATGCAGGCGACCGGGGAACTGCAGAACATCTTCGGGAAGTGCGTGTCTAAGCTAAAAAACTTGTAGAGGCGCACCAACTCTCCGGGGGCGTGGAGGACGACGACCCTGGAGAGATAGCGAAAGGGTGCGCCTTGATCCGCGCCAACTTCGGGACAGACCCGGAGACACTCACCGACGAAAGGTGGGCTATGCTGTTCCAACAGGCCGTGTGGCTGGAAAACTTCCGTCTTGAAAACATGGCAAGAATCCTCGCAAAATTATTCTCACCCGCAGATGCCGAATGCAGCCTATAATGCAAAGCCACCTTTGAATGAGCAATTACAACTTCAATTACGCTTTCAACATAAGCGGCAACTGCAATGCCGTGGTCGCCGAGATTTCGGGAGGTGTCGAGAACCTCCAACGGAATCTCCGTGCGACCACGTCGCTGTGGGACACATTCGAGGGGAAGATACTCGCGCTTAACCAATTCACGCAGTATGTAGGCAATCTGAGCCAAACTCTCAACGAGACACTCGCTCCCGGCGCGGCACTTAACGCCTCGCTCGCGGACTTACAGGCCATATCCGGCGCGACCGGGAGAGAACTTGAAACCGTGGAGCGTTTCGCACGATCCACGGCAAGGGAATTCGGTGTGTCGGCCTCCGGCGCGGTCGAATCATACAAACTGCTGCTGTCGCAACTGTCGCCGGAACTCACCAAGAACACGGCGGCACTCGACGCGATGGGACGCAACGTCGCCATTCTGTCAAAGACGATGGGCGGCGACACCACCGCTGCCGCCGAAGTTCTGACAACGGCCATGAACCAATACGGCGTATCGCTTGAAGACCCGATGGAGGCTTCCCGGCAGATGGCCGACATGATGAACATAATGGCCGCTGCCGGACGTGAGGGTTCTGCGGAACTGCCCACTATCAAGGTGGCGTTGGAACAGTGCGGTATGGCCGCGAAAGCCGCCGGGGTATCTTTTGCCGAAACCAACGCCGCGATACAGGTTCTTGACAAGGCGGGCAAGAAAGGTTCGGAGGGTGGTGTCGCCCTGCGAAATGTCATGTCAACTCTCGCGCAAGGCCGCTTTCTGCCAAAGGATGTGCGCGAGGAACTCGCCGCAGCCGGGATAAGTGTAAACGACCTCACCGACAAATCAAAGTCTCTTGCCGAGCGTCTACAGGTACTCAAACCCGTAATGGCCGACGACGCTCTTTTCAGCAAATTGTTCGGCAAAGAGAACTCCGCAGCAGCAATGGCTCTCGTGCAGGGCATTCCAAAGGTGGAGCAATGGACTGCCGCCATATCCGGCACCAATACTGCCGTGGAGCAGAGCAAGGTCATTATGGAGACCTACAACGAGCGTCTTGCGCGGGTACAGGCGAAGTTCGACGACATAAAAATTTCCATATTCAACTCCTGCGGCGACCTCGGTATATGGACGCAGGTCGTGGTGGGTGCGCTCGTGCCGCTCTCCCAACTCGTGCCGCTGATCTACGGCGCGGCAAAGGCGGTCATGTTTCTGCGGAGCGTGAATTTCAAAGGCGCGTTCACAGGCGTTGTCTCCTCGATACGGAACGTTGTCGCGGGTCTGATGATGCAGAATATAGCCATAACCGCGTCCGGCGGCTATTGGCTCGCATTCAAGGTTCTCGCGCAGAACGTGTGCCGCTCAATAGGTGTCGCCATTATGAACATCCCCATTGTCGGGTGGATAGCCGCCGCCATTGCCGCAGTCATCGCCATAATTCAGCAGCTTTGGGATAAGTGCTACGGCTTCCGCGTGGCTGTCTTTACCGCGTGGGAGGGCATCAAAGCCCTGTTCTCCGCTTTGTGGGAATGGCTGTCCGGGCTGTGGCAAAGAATATCCGCGTTTTTCGTCGGCCTGTGGAACGGCATAAAGTCAATGGCACAGAAAGTCGCCAACGTCTTTATGGCCGTGGTAAACAAGATCCGCTCATTCATAGCCGCGATCCGCAACTTTGTCGTTAAGGTAGTCAATGCCGTGGTCGAGAAGGTGAGCGCGATATGCAAGCCGCTCGTTACCGCTTTCAAGAATGTAGCCAACGCCATAAAAGGTTTCTTCGGCAAAATCATTGACTGGGTGCGGGATAAGTTCTACGCTCTGATAAACTGGTTCATCGACAAATACAACTGGATAGCCTCCAAACTCAACTTCGACAAGATAGCCCGGCTCGGCAGGGAGGCCGCAGACCGCTCTTGGGCGGCAGACCACCCGGAGCAGCCAGACGATGATTCTTCCGGCGGTGGAAACGGCAGCTCCGATCCCGTCGGTAACGGAGGTGGGCTTGGCGGCGGTTCACCAATCGGCAATGCCCTCGGCAGTGTCGGCGGCAGTGCGTCGAAAGAGACCGACCGTGTCAAGAATATAAACATCACCATTGACCGCCTTATCGACAAATTCACCATAACGACCAACAATCTCTCCGAAAGCAAGGAGAGGATAAAGGATGCGGTGGCCGAGGCTCTTCTTTCGGCTGTCAACGATGCAAACTACGCTCTATAATACAGATCATGCAGGAATACAAGTTTGAAATAATCAATGCCCGGTTCATAGCGTCCGGGGTGGCGATACAGGCAAAGGGACTCGCTTACAGGCTGCGACCTAACAAAGGGAGGGACGCGCAGAAAAACGAGGACTACAAGCTCGGGACGCTGCCAGGCTACGCGATGGGGGGCGGCACTACCGAGGGGGGCGCGGCTATCAACAAGGCCGAGGAGAAGTGGAGCGGGAGCGGCGACTATTGGCTTGGCCGCACCGCGCTTACGGACATGGTGGTGAAAGTTCCGGGGGAGGGTCTGCTTCTGATCAACGACGCGACGGTGAACGTTAGCCTGCAAAAAGAGGTGGTGAAGACCGCGCTTGTAGGCCGCGCCGGAACGATAAAGGAGTATATCACCGACGGCGACTACCAACTGAGCATAAGCGTGGGGATAGTCGCCGTGGACGACGATGGCAGGATATGCGACCAATACCCGGAGCGGGCTGTGGCGCAGCTGCGGGAGATAATGGAGAGGCCGGAGGCACTGGAGGTGAGCTCGGCGTTCCTTGACCTGTTCGGGATAAGCCATATAGTCGTAACCGGGTTCTCTGCAAAACAGATGACGCACTCTAACAGGCAGGTGATAGAGATAACGGCGTTGAGCGACACCGAGTATGTGATAGAATCAACCGATTATTAACCGACGTTCAAACACCTTTCAAACGATGAACGGACTTACGACATACGAGAACTGCGGCGACCTTGCCATAGAGGGCGGGGGCTGCATCGTGGCCGGGACGGAGGCGCAGACGATAGAACACGTTCTTGTGGCTAACCGTGGAGAGTGGCGGGAACACCCGCTGCTCGGCGGGGAGATCCGCAAGATGCAGCACGGCCTTGCCGGGAGGATGTGGGCTGCGCGTGCGCGGCAGATGTGCCGCGAGGCGGGAGTGGCCGTGAACCGGGTAACGGTGAGTGATAACGGAAAAATCACGGTGGAATGAAGACAACGGCGAGAGAGGGGCAATGCCTCGTTGACATAGCGTTGGCGGCGACAGGCTCGGTGGAGGGCGTTTGGGCGTTGGCTCTGCGCAACGGACTGAGCGTGACCGGGGAACTCGGCCACGGCACGGAAATAGCGTGGGAGGCCGGGGACGTTGCGGACGCGAGGGTTGCCGAGAAATACGCCGCCGAGGGGATATGCCCGGCGACGGCAGTAAACGAAAAGACGCTTGCCGGGCTGCTCGACAAGCCTATGGCCGCGCCGCGCCCGGACTACGAGACAATCGTTGCCGACCCGGTCAAGACGCAGCCGACAAGAGCAGCCGTGTTCACAGGCGCGTTCACGGCGGCATTCTCGTAAGGCGCGAAAGGAGAGAAAACAGACGCATTACAAACAACATCATCATAAACAGACAATATGAAACAGGACTGGAAGCCCGACGAACTGCGGGCAACGTCGGCAGAGATCCGCGAGGCGGTAATGCCGAAATCAATCACGCCGGAGATGGTTGGCGGGATGCTTGCAGGTCTCACCGAGGCCGTGGCCGAGGTGGTGGAGACGCTCGGAGAGATACCGAGGGAACACGTAAGGGTGCGTGTAAACACCCTCGACAGCGAGGGGCTTACAGCCTGCTCTACCGACGCAACCGTTTATGTGGATATATTTACCACGAAAGGTTATCCGGCGGTAAATATGCCGAGGAAAGAAATCAAGGTGAACGGCGACGGCATTGCGGAGTTTGATGTGCCCCACGGCTTTCAGTTTGCGGTTTACGCCAAGCATCCGGGGCTGAGCGCATCGTTTCAGTGGGTGCATACAGCCGCCATTGGCGAGCGGCCAATTATCGTGCTGTGGTGTGTGCCTGTTGGTGTTTGGTGGTTTGGCGCGATATTCCACGGTACTGAAGACGAAGATATGGACTGGGGAGACGAACTCTACCGTCCTGTACCCTACCTGTTCGACCACTTTACAGATGACTGGGACGAGATAGAGGCGAGGGCAACTCCCGACCTGCGTCCCGGCGAGAACTTCATGGACTACTACAACTACGGAATTATGGTGGCTACGGCAGACACCTGCTTTGTCATAGCTCCCAATTCTTTCTCGGTTGAGAGAATGGCATGGAGCAACAGCAGGGCATACGGAATGTATATCCCAGGCATGGAGCATATAAACCACCATACGGAAGCGGGTAAATGGCAAGGCGATTATGCCGAGGCTCAGAACCGCGCCCGCGCCGACATGGACGGCAATATGAACACGGCCAAGATACTCAGAGCTGTAAACGGCGCATTGGCGGCAGAGTGGGTCGGGTCGGTAATATATGACTATTCAGAGAACCGATGGCTGCCGTCGGCAGGACAGGTGTATCTGATATGGCTGAACAGAACGGCCATCAACCGACTCATGCAGGAGGCGATGAACAGCGACGCAGAGACATGGGCTTATGCCCTTTTGCCTTATCAGAACGACAAAGGGCAATGGCAGAATCCCAACGGGCATTACGAGTACTGGTGGACGAGCACTGTCTTCGACGATTGCTGCTCGTGGGTTGTCGGCTACGATGGCAACGTCACCAACTTCAGGGACTACACTGACGACGAGCGGGCGGTGTCGGCTTTTCATTTTGAATATTAAACCTTTTTCCTTTCCTTTGGTGAGGTCGCCCCCTTAAAGGGCGACCGGGCAGAGGGAAAGCGACACCGGGCGAAGCCCGGTCGAAAAAATTTTCGTAACTTTGCAGACGATTAAAAAATTAACTGAAATGGCAAACGGCGCGGCGACAGCCGGGGCATACAAGAGCGTTTACAGGCTGATACAGCAGATGGTCGGCCTCAGCGACAACGTGCCTGTGAAATACCGACGGTGGCTTTGGGAGAAGACGTTGGACGCTGCAACGGATCTGATCGCGCTGATAGTGTATGCGTGGGATGAGCAGAACGTGGCGCACAAGGTTGTCTACATAGACCGGGCGTTGACGAAATTCACGGTGCTGAACACGTATATGCGGCTGTGCAACGAGGCGCGGGTGCTGCCATTGCAGAAACAGACAAGTCTGTCGGAGCTTATGGCCGATATATCCGGGCAGCTCGGGTCGTGGCGCAAGGCCACGGCTGAAAGGGCGAAAAAAGGTGTCTAAGAGTGAGTGTTCCGTCGGCCACGGCTTACGGAAGCGCGATTTTCTTTAATGAAAAGGTCTGTGCGCTCTCATTAAGAGCAAGGAACAAGCCAGTCACAGAAGATTACTGCTCGTGGGTTGTCAACTACAATGGCAACATCAACAACAACAGAAACAACACTAACGACGTGCGGGCGGTGTCGGAATTTCAACGGAAAATGAACAACCAACCGGAACAACATATCGCCATAGGCTACGACAGTCTTTTGTCCGCCTATTATCAGTGCCGCCGCAACAAGGCGTGGACTGAGGCGGCTGCGGCCTTTGAGATACACTACGAGGCCGAACTGCTGAAACTGCGCGAAGAGATACAGGCCGGACGGTACAGGCCGCAGCCCTCGATCACGTTCCTCGTGGAATGGCCGACGCTGCGGGAGGTATTCGCGGCGATGTTCCGGGACAGGATAGTGCAGACTTGGATCGCACAGCGGATAGAACCGCTTTTCGAGGCGCAGTTCATCCCGGCGAGTTTCAACTGCCGCAAGGGTAAGGGTACGCTTGCCGCCGTGAAACATCTGCACGAGGCCATACGCGAGAAATCCGAGAACTACACCCGCGACTGCTGGGTTCTGAAATATGACCTCAAAGGTTTCTTCATGTCGATAAACCGGGCGATGGTGACGGATAAACTCTGCCGTTTCATCCGGGAGCGGTACAAGTGCGCGGACGTGGAGACGCTTGTCTACCTCACGCAGGTAACTCTGCTCAACTCCCCGGCGGAGGGGTGCATCATACAGGGCGACCCGCGCAAGTGGGAGGAACTGCCTCCGAACAAAAGCCTGTTCACCGTGCCGGAGGGGTACGGCCTCCCGATCGGAAACATCACCTCGCAGCTCGTGGCGAATTTTCTGCTTGACGAGACCGACCATTACCTTACCGAGACCCTCGGCCTCGACATAGACCGCTATGTGGACGACACGGCCACCGTGGACTGCGACAAGGAGAAACTGCTACTCGCTATGCCGCTTATCAGGGAACACCTGTGGCAGACAGCCGAGGTGAGGGTAAACCCGAAAAAGTATTACCTGCAGCACTACAAGAAAGGCGTTAAATTCCTCGGCACGGTCATCAAGGGAGAGCGCATCTACATCGCCAACCGCACCCTCGGAAAAGCGATGTGCCGTCTGCACGGATTCAACCGACAGGCCGAGGAGCGCGGCGCGGCATGGTGCAAAGCCAACGCGGAGCATTTCGTGAGCTGCATCAACTCCTATCTCGGCCTCATGCGGCAAGGACAGGAATATGGTATGCGCCGGGCTTTCTGCGGTAGGATCTCCGAGGCGTGGATGAAATACATTGTGGTGGAATGGGACTTCACCAAGATAATACTAAAACAGAAATACAAACACCGCGAGCGCGTGAAGCGTATGCTCCGCCGCAAGCGTAAACAAGCATCAAGAAACAGAATACCAAAAGCAAAGCGAATGACAGCACGAGTTTTCAGCGGGGAGACGCTCCCTGCCGTTGAGCAGTTCAACACCGGTCGCAAAAGGGGTTGCATTGTTCGTTGGGATTACGAGCCTGTCAAGACAACAATCCCCGAAGTTGACAAACGCGCCGCGTTCCGCAAGCGCAAGGCGTTGAGCCGCGCCGCCAAAAACGGCACACCCCCTCCCGCCGAGGAACCGCAGCAGGGCAAGGAGGTTGACAGCGGCCTTGTGGCCTATTCTGAAATGCGCTACTTAGGCATTCCCGACCCGGAGCGAGTTGTGGCCGACATTCAGTATGACCTCGACCTGCGTTACGGCGACGCACCGCGCCCGGAGATTGATTTCGACGCTTACCGCTCGGCCATAGCCGCGCTCAACAAAGCGTGAGGCGATGTCACGGTCAATCGCCGAGATAAAGGCTCAGATATGCGAGACCTTCATCTCACAGGACGCTATCCGCACAGGGTACGGACTGAAAGAGAACCAATCCTTTGACAAGGCTTTCTCGCCGGTGTCGCTGGAGAGCCTGATGTTCTACGTCGTCGCCTCCTGTATATGGCTGCTCGAAAAACTTTTCGACCGCCACCGCGAGGAGGTGGACGCGAGGATAGATGCCCTGCGCCCGCACACGCTCCGTTGGTACGTTACAAAGACCCTCGCCTATATGCGCGGCAAGGATCTCATAATGACCGACGGCGTGGTCGTGGCCGACTACTACGACACGTCGGGAATGACGGAGGCCGACATCGAAAAGGCACGTGTGGTGAAATACGCGGTCGCCACCGAGGACAACACGCAGGTGTTCATCAAGGTTGCCGCGAGGGGCAACAACGGCCAGCCCACGCCTCTGCAGCCCGATGACCTCGCCGGACTGAAAGGCTACCTCTCGCAGATAAAGGACGCGGGAGTGGCCATAAAGGTGCTGAACGAACCCGCAGACAATATGCGCGTGGAACTCGTGGTGCTTTATGATCCGGCCATACTCACGGCGCAGCCCACAGGCAACGGTCGCCCGGATGCGGACGGCTACACGGCCATAAGGCTGCTGCGCGACGGCAAGGACGTGATAACCGAGGCCGTGAGCGGTGTCATATCCAAGCTGCCTTTCAACGGCGAATACCGAAACTCCGACCTTATGGCCGCTTTGCAGTCCATTGAGGGAGTGCGCGTGGCCGACATCGTGAAAGTGGAGGCCGCAGCCGGAGGCTCGGAGGCTTACTCGCGTGTCGTCGGCTACCGCCGTCCCTATTCGGGTTATTACGCATTGCAGAACCTCACGGTCAGAGGCCGTGCCTATCAAGTGGCCGAATGATGATTTTTGACATAGATTTCGACAAGTGGATAGCGACCATGCTGCCGACGTTCCTGCGTCTGCGCCGGGTGTTCGCTTTCTGCCGCGCCTTATGCTCGCCGCTCTACCTCGGCGACGACACAGGGCTGTACCCGCGCTTCCTGCGGGCGCGTGGCGACCACATATACAGGTTGAGCCACAACGGGCAGGTGTGCTATCTCCGCGCCGCTCTCAACGACGCTTTCAATCTGAAAAAAGGGTTTGAGATCGAGGACGCGGGGGCATACGAGGGGGAGTGGGTCTATGCAAAAGACCCGACGATGCCGAACCAGTTGCTCGCCGTGGACGAGAAGAAGAACCGCAAGCCCGTAGAGGGTGAGCCGCCGGAACATCCGACACCGTTGCTCGCCGACGAAGCGCGGCTCAACGCGCCGCAGAACTCGTTCATCGTGCGCGTCCCCAACAACATCTACACAACGCAGCTCGACAAGGTGAAGGCCATTGTGGAGCAATACAGAATCCTTTCAAAAACTCCGATTTACACCCCAACAAACTCAAGCAATGAACAGAGCGGAATATTTATCAACGGCGGTCGCAAACGGTGGCAATGGCCTGTATCCATTATCGACGCAGGGGCTGTCGTTCATACAAGACCAGATTACCTTTTTACAGGCATTCGCAAGGATAGGCGGTAAACGTTACATCCTGCTCGCACCTACGGCCACCGCCGACGGCGTTGTGGTGATAGACGGCGAGGTGCTGCGCTTCAAGGCCGCAGCCAAGCCGGGCAACGGCATTCAGATCCGGGAGACAACCGAGAACATCGTGGCCGACGGCACGACCTACCGCGAGGCGCGGATTTACCGTTACGCCGAATATGTGCCGACATATACAAAGAACGTGCCGGGATTATATCCGGCCTCCGGGTTCTCGATGATAGAAACCAACGACCAGTTGGCAAAGAAACTGCTCGACTACACCGCCGTCAACAGCGACCTCGCCAAGAAACTCACCGTATTGTCTACCGACAGCCTCACCCGCGTTCAGTTGGACGCGCAAAAGGACAACGTGCGTCTTAACTGCCGCAAGGGGTGTTTCGCTCTGAACGGCGCGGAGGAATACACGATCAACGTCTACCGCCACAGCGCGAACAACATCACGCAGGAACAGATCCTGCCCGACCTGCGCCGCTACGTCCGCTATTGGAACAGCGCGGCAAAGACGTGGGGAGGTTTCTACCCGGTTACGGAAAACCTGCATATCGACGTTAAGGTTGTGAAAGGATCGACCGTCTATGTGCGCCACGGCTTTATCCCGGAGGGGGTTCAACTTGTGCTGCTCCGCAAGAAGAAACGCAGCCGAAAGCGTCGTTCCGGCGGCACGACAGGCACAAACGCCGCATGGAAAGGGAAATCCATGCTCCGGCAACCGAAGAACCAATACGTGCATTACAAGGGCGTGATACTCTCCACCTCCTCACCTAACAACTGGTATGTGCCTAAGTGCATAGGCGTAACCGACAAGGAGGACAATGCCCTTATCGGAAAGGAACTCGGATCTGTCTGCTCGGATATGATTGTGGCAAGCGGGAGTCTGTCAGAAATCGCCGCCGGGAACGGACTCTACAAAGTGGTCGGCACTCGCGTCAAGGCCTCCAAGAAAGGCACAAAGCCCAAGACACAGGCTTGCTGCTATGCGCGGATCGCGTTGCAGTTTGCCGCAGCCGGGAAGACGTTCAAGAGCGCGGGCGGCGAGATGGCGCGTATGAAATACCGCCTTTGGTTTCATCTCGACAAGAAGACCAACAAGACCGTGGTGCGCCGTGGGTTCTCTGCCGATTAGGGACAAAAAAAGAGGGGCGGTTGAAAAACTGCTCCTCTAAAAACCCCGGCGGTCGTAACTCATTATATGCTCTGTTGTGAAATCTTGTAGGTTGTCGCTGACTAATCCAGTCGGTGCTTCGTTCAAAATCATCTCAACGGGGTCTATAAGACGCTCAATCCCTGCTGTCGGACGCGGCCATTGCCGCGATAACTTAGTGTGAGAGGGAATCGCACATGCCGCACACACCATACACTATCTTGAAATCGAAATCGCAAAACTGTCGAGGGTGTAATGCATGGCGCAAAGATAACCGTTAAATTCTTAACCCCAATAAAACAGCCGATGAAAAAAACAGAATAACAGAAAACATACGTCGGTGGGCAATAAAAAACAGCCCCCGACCAGATAGTAAAGGCGGCAACCACATACTATCACAAAGACGCGATACCCCGCGCAGTCGAGGGCTGTATAAGCCTTTTGACCGCAGGGCATCGCGTCTTTGTATGTGGTTGCCACTGCAAAATTACGCAAAAGGGGCGAGATAACCAACCGTTTCACAAACTATCAAACCCCATTTTATGCTGAATGAATGACAGCAACAGTCTCCCGACGGAGATTTACAAGGAGACCTCCTCGCTCGGACGGCTTCTGATAACGCCTGTTGACAAGGCCACCGCAAAGGAAATGATTGTCAAGAACCACTACTCCCACAAATGGAACGACGGAGGTTTCGGTGTCTACAACTTCGGAATCTTCCGCGCCGACGAACCCGACCGCTGCCTCGGCGTGGCCGTCTACGGCTACATGAAGAATCCAAAGGCGCGCCTGTTCACGCACCCCAATCCCAAAGCGTGGATGTGCGAACTCAACCGTATGTGGATAGATGATGAACTCGGCCACAATGCCGAGAGCATTCTGATAGCCGCCTCGATCAAGCTGCTGCGCCGCCTTGACCCTAACCTCGTGGCCGTGCAGAGTTTCGCCGACGGTCGCCTCGGCTGCGGCACTATCTACAAAGCCGCCAACTTCCAGTATTACGGCTTTCACCTCACCAAGTTTCTGCGTAACAGGCGCAGCGGTGAGATGGTACACGAACAGATATTCACCAACTCAACATCGCCGTCGGGCTTTCTACGCGCCAATGTCGGGATGCTGATAGGCGATTTTGAAGTGTTCCACGTCAAGACCTACCGATACATTTACGCGCTCGACAAGCGTTTTCGGTGCGTAAAGCCGCAGCAACCTTATCCGGCATACGACAAAGGGATGGAAGCGACCGAATGGAAGCGCGACCGCTCGAAAATGATAGAAAGATGCGTCGGAATACTTACGAAAATGGCCGCAGATTCGGTGTGAACGCGGCCAAGATAACAATACAAAGGTAGTAAAAATCCCTCAAACCGCAAAAAGTTTGAGGGATTATTTTGCTGTAAAAATAACTATTTTTCAACCGATTAAACAGCGTTTGAGCGATGATTGAACGGCGGTCAAACAGACGCGCCCGAAATGGCCGGAAAACACCAAAAAATGTACTTTTCGTTTTTCAAAATTGCACTTTTCGTTTTGCCGATTATAAAATTTTCCGAGAAATCAGAAAGGATAGCCTATCGCGAGATGGAAAGCCAGCGATTTTCCAAAAGAAGCCATATTGTAATAACCGCCATGACCGGTGTCGTAAGGAGCATGTATGCCTATACCGAGGTCGCCTCGGATGACAAGCATCGATATGTCGACACGAAGGCCTACACCCGTCCCAAGCGCGAGATCGCGCAGGAAAGTCGACGCACGCAGTGTGCCGCCGGGACGCATAGGGTCAGACTTGAGCAACCACACGTTGCCGGCATCCAGGAAAACAGCTCCATGCACAGGGCCGAAAATCGGGAAACGGTATTCAACATTGGCCTCGAACTTGAAAGTGCCGGTACGGTCAAAATAATCCTCCTGCTGCCCCGGAGGAGCTTTATAGCTACCCGGCCCTATGCTACGGACTGTGAACGCCCTCACTGAATTAGCTCCGCCAACATAGAACTGTTCGGAATATGGAACCTGGGTCGAATTGCCATAGGCATGTGCTGCTCCCGCAGCGACACGGCTCACAAGCCAATGGTCACCGCCAAGCCTACGTCCCCATACAAGCTGGGTGCTGCCTTTTACAAACTGCGAGAAAGGAGTGCCAAAGAGTTCTTTTTCTCCCTTTTTGCCACATGCGCGATATATTCCCCAGAAAATATTGCCCGCCTCCTGAAGCGTGAACTGCCAGTTGAGCGTATTGTTACGTCCGAATGCACGGTCGTAGACATAGTTGTATATCATCTGCGGGATGAACTGCGAACGGAAACTTTGCGCTACTGCCGGATTGGCGTCCATTATGGAATCGAATTCGGCTGTGGTGTGCATAAGGTTGGTATAAGTGAGTTTGAACAATGTCAGAGTATTTGACACATGGCGGCGGAAACGCCAGTCGTAATTTACCGACGCATTGAACTGCGCCATTTTAAAGTAATGGGGACGATTGAGCAGATCGGCGTTAAGGTCGAAGCGCGTCCAGTTTAGATTGAAACGGCTGCGAGGTATAAACTTCGGAGCAAGCATACGCGGGAAAGCCAGTGAAGCGGTCAGTCCGATCTCGTAAGAGTTGAATATAGACTTGCGTCCCGAACCGGTCTGCCACTCATAACTGCCGGTAGCCTTCACACTAAGTTGCTCTCCACCGCCGAATATGTTCTTATTAGTAATGCCAAGAGTTATACCCGGGCCTATGTAGCTGTTGGATTTTGACGAAGCATTGACTTCTACCGAGGCCTCAAGAGGTGCGTCGAAAGTACAGTCGATATCGACATTGAGCCTGCGGCGTCCGTCGGCTCCTGATGTCAGAGTATCAGGCCATGCCTCTATGTTGATTGAATTGAAAATGCCCAGTCGCGACAGGTTGCTCTGTGTCCTATCCATGTTACGCACAGAGAACGTGCGCCCCGGACGGAACGCTATATTTTCGTCGAAAAGCTTGCGGCGAAGGCGCGAAGGCATCATCTGTATCAACGTGGCCCGACGAAGCTGCACTGTGTCGGGCATGCCTCCGCCCCTGTTGCGGTTGACACGCACAGTGACATCGCCTGTCACATACGGCTGCAACGCCACACGCGGAGTATTGGCAGCCAACGTCATGCGTAGCAACACACTCCCGGGGCGCGCTATGCTGTCGGCAAGGTACTCTATATACGTCGGTTTGAAAAAATAATATCCGCGGTTGCGCAGGCCGTTGGTTATGCGCATACGCGCAACTGACAGCGAGTCGGTCGAGAAACGCGGACGCACTGCCGAAAGATAACGGTCGCGGGCAGCCAGCGAGTCAATCAGATGATAAAGACGGCAGGTATCAGGCAAAAATTCTATACTGTCGACAGGATATGCCGGGCCGGTCTTGACATCATAGAGTATCTTGGCCTTACGTTTGTTCTTTCCCTGAACAAGGCTGTAGGTAGCAGTGCCACGGAAGTAACCGTTATTGTCAAGGATTTCTTCAATCATGTGTGTACGCACTTCCGGACGGACATCAGACAAAAGCACCGGCTCCTCAACCAGTTTTTCATAGATCCAGTGCTTGAACCCTTTTTCAGGATTCGGCCAGTTGTTGTAGACCCATAGTCCAAGCGGAAAAGGATAGCGCCACTTCAACAGCTTGAAATAGTTGTTCGGCGCCACATCCACGGATGTACGTATAGCCGAAGCCATCGCCGATGGGACTCCGGATGCGGAATCTGACTGTATATCAACTTTCTTTACACCCGTGTAGAGAATTTCACCCTCGGGCAGACGACGCGTGGTCGAACATGACTGCAGCGAGGCGACGAATCCTGCCGCCATCCCGGCAAACAGGAATACACGCAATATTTTTCCGGTGATTTCAATCGCTTTCATTGACTGTCGGATATTTTTTCAGCCTTGTGACGGCGGAAGTGAAACATGTCGCCCAGACGATTGAGTTTGCGGCGGTAGACGAAACCTACACCGGTCTGGGTAATCTCACCCTCAAGTATGCTTTCATAACCTGTATGGCGGAAAAGACGCACATACATCGTACGCGTATTGTTCAGGAAATACTCAAACGATATATCATTTATAAGATTCTGGGAGAAATTTTCGTCAACGTTGGCGTCTGTCGAATAGTTGCCCCCGACGACGATCTTGAATCGATCGTTGAAAAGCGATTTCGATACCTGATAGCTATAGCTCATTGTCGACGAAGTACTTCCGTTGACAGTACGGTCATACTGGTCTATGCCGAATGAAATATCGACACCTTTTACAGTATTTGCCATCCACGAATTAAGCTGAGATTCAAGGAATGAGAACAACGGATTGCCGCTGAGAGATGCGTTGCCCTTGGTTCCAGGACCAGTATATACATTGTAGAGCAAGAGGTTCATAGCCTGATTGGCACGCTGTTCGGCCGACATGGACTGCAATTCGTTGGCTACCGTTATATCGTCGTCGGTGGAGAGGTCAAACACCACATTCATATTCTCCAACGTGCCTGTCACACCAAGCCCCACATCGAAATTCACAAGCCGTGAATTGGCTCCCTCCTGCGTCACATTGGCCTTGATCACATCAGAAGCATGGACGTTGAGCGTCGGATTCATCATGTTGCCATTGAAAGCCACATAGCTGCCCTCTTCAAAGTCAAAACGTTTTTCCGACATCAACGGAGGAGTATATCGTACGTATCCTCCATTTATATTCAGACGTCCAGACAGGCGTCCGTCGCTCATTGGCGACATGGCGTATGTCAGAGTTCCGTCGCTTTCAAGCCTTGCACGGTTTTTCCCGTCGGCCGAAAGATCAATACCGATCACGGTGCCCTCTTCTATCGCAAGCAAGGCATCAAGGAAAAGCGACGTCGACTTCTGCGTAATGCTGTCGGCCTCCTGCATGGCAAGGCTGTCGGTAAAATTCACAAAGCGCACCATATCGCCTGTCGACTGCGATGCAATGACCGACGATGCGTCGGGAATGACGTATGTCACATTTGTGCCGGGCTTCAATGCCAGACGCGCATCGACATTCATTATCTGCATCGAACCTTGTGCCGAAGCATTGAGGCTTATGAATGCCTTGCCATATACGTCGGCCCCCTTGGAAGCGCGCCGGCTATCGACAATCTGCATATTGTCGGCCTTCATCGTAAGTGCGAAACGCGGGTCGGAGAAATCGCCGAGATTCACGCGTCCGTTGATAACAAGAGGATTGTCGTTACATGCAGTAATGGCGAAACTGTTGAAACTTACTATATTATCTTCGACAGGAATATCCACTTCACTAAAGCGGTAATCGGTTCCTGTCATACCCAGCCTGACAGCCGTTGAATCGAAATCGAGCGTGCCGTTGATCACAGGTCGTTTTTCCGTACCCGTAACCCGCATCGAACCGTTGAGCATGCCACGCAGACGGCCTGTACCCGCCGGAAGGAAAGGATTGGCGGTCGACAGCGGAAAATGAATCATCGAAAGATCAAGATCAAGCGGTGATGTTGCGGTGGAGTCGTTCATAGTGCCTGCAAGGCTTATTGTACGACGTCCGTCAACACTCAGGTTTGCCTTTGCACGTATGCTTCCCGAAGTCGTGGCGGCCACATCGAAATCCATTCCGAAATCGGCCACTTTCTCTCGGCCATAGAAAAAGTTTTCAAGGCCGAGCGTACCGCGTCCTACAATCTGGCCGTCGCTACGGTTCAGACGCATATCGGCATCAAGGTCGCCGCGCATAGGTGGTGCGAACGGGTTGAAGGAAATCCAGTCTGCGATATGGATGTCGTCGATTTTAACCACGAGATCTTCCTGATGATCATGACTATGTATCTGCACGGAATCCTCGGGAGCGTCCGTATATATTGCCAGCGACGATGTACCGCCGGCCATCCGCACATTTGCGTCAATATGCCCTGAGGGGATGGTATAGTTTATGAAATTGCCCGGATTCACCGTCCACGGCTGATAACCTATCACAGGCGTTAAAGGATTTATGTGCACTACGGCGGTAGAATCGGCAACAGAAGCGTCCAGCCCGAAATCGAAACCGGTCTGTCCTTTTATGTTGCGCTGGCTCAATCGCAGCGCCGCACGATTGCCGTCGACACGACCATTCAAATCGACCTGAGCGAAATTATCGAGAGTTCCGGGGCGGTTTCCCACATGCGCAAGCATGTGAAGATGTTCTGCATGCTGGCCGACGCCTACATTTATGGTATCGAGAATCATAGAGCCTGTCTTGAAACGCAGAATCTGTGAACGCAGACGCAGTGTACTGTCATTGTCGGCGAAAAGATTCAACGAGCGCACAGACATACCCGAGGGCGACAGGAAATCGTTTACCATGTTCGAATTTCCTCCGACAACAGACAGTTCAAACGGCGGCATGGCTTTTTGCAGGCTGTCGACATTAAGCCGACGCCGAGCAATCTGCCCGGAAAGAACTTCCGAAGTTGCACTAAACGAAGTAAGAAGAGTGTCAAGGACAGCCGTAGATGCAAAGCGGGCTGTCAGGTCGCGGTTCATCACCGAAGCCTCGGTCAGCGAGTCGTCGGCAAGAAAGCGCATGTCAATGTCATTCAGCGCCACCGTACCGGACTCACGGCGAAGAAAAAGGTCGGCGATGTTCACATGTGCATTTATATTCTTCCCGTCTTCACTCACCACAGCCTCGGCGTGCGCCGCCATTTCCACAGCCATATCCGAGTCGGAAAATCCCAGAGCGCGGAAATCCACATTCCGGCCGTCGATATCGGCGGTCCAGTCATAACGGCCTCCGGTCAGAGTGCCCGCGGCAGCAAGTTCGAGGTCGAGATCGGGATTAACCGATGACAGCCCTACCGAAGCGCGTCCGTCGGCCACATGCACATCGCCGGTGATGCCGGTATAAGTATGTCCGGAATAGACGGCATTGTCAACCGCAAGAGAAGCGTCGAGCCTCATTGTTTCTGAAAAAGGATTGTATCCATGTCCGTCCGCATCTATTCTGGCAGTCACCGCACCAACGCCAAGCAAAGGCATAAACGCGTCGACAGGGAAACGGTCGGCATCGACAGTCACAACATAATCCTCGCTGCGGCTGCGCCAGTCGGCTTTCAGGCGTATGTCGCCGGATGCAGTCCGCGCAGTCAGACCTCCACGCATACGGCCACCGGCCATTGCCACATTGCCGGCCAATGCCATCGGAGGTACGGCAAGCGTTTTTGCCGTCGCTGCCGGCAAAAGGCTGTTTTTTATCTTGTTGATATTTATAATGCGTCCGCGCAAAGCGATGTTTCCGTTCATGCGGTCCGGCTGCATGACATCTTTTATACGGCCCGACGCCGACAGCGAGGCACAGCGCGTAAGCCTTAGTCCGAGAGTGTCAAGCGAAATATCTCCCATCGTGCCGCTTACATCCACAGTCAGATCTATATTTTCGTCCGTCGGCAAAGCCATGAAGTAAGGGGCAAACAGCGGAAACATCCGCCGCATGTCGGCAGGATTGAGGCCGGCGCCGGCACGCAACGCCAGCGGTAACGACGGATCAGAGGCCATGTCACCCATACCGAGCAATCCGTCGAAAGCTATATATGTACCTTCGGGTGTAGCGACATTGAAATTTTTAAAAGTCAATGCCGATTCATCGATAAAAAGGCTACCACCGGCCTCCAGGCGGACTCCGCAACGTTCGGTGGCCGCAAATGTCAGAGGCAAGTGCACTGTCGACGCTTGATTGTAAAAATCCTTCAGCCCCAGAGTAAGATCCGAAGCCTCGATATAGGCAAAATCAAGCCCGGGCAATGGGCGTACACCGGCAGTTGTATAAAGTGCATGCGAACGGTCGAAGAATATACTGTCGATCTCAACGGTCCACGGCTCGGCGACGACGGTATCGGCCGGCACATCTGCCAGAGGATACGGCCCTGCCGCAACAATTGCTGCCGAGTCGGGAGCTACGTAACGAGCATCAAGGCGAGTGCCTTCAAGAAGAGATAGTCCGATATGCTGATGCAGCATGTCGATTTTGCCGTCGCGAAGCACCGCATGACCTATATGCGCATTGAGTGTGTCGATTGCAGGCATCAGACGCATCGAATAATCGAAATCGTCAAGAGTAAGACGCCCCAGAGCTATACTCATGTCCATAGGTGGTGCCGGAGCTTCGTCGACCGTGGATGTGTCCGGACGTATTGTCATTTCCAGACGGCCGCCGCGTATCGTAGCCTGTTCCAGATTTATGTCCATAGCGGAAAGCAGCAAAGATGCCGGACGTATGCCTATCGAATCAGCGGCTATGGTCATGTACATCAGCGAGTCAGGGCTTCCAAGCCGATAACGTGCGGCAATAAGGTCGGCACTGTTTATCCGTACTTTTCCCCATATAAGCGGCAAAAGGCTGACATTCACCCTCGCTGAAGCGGCAGCCACAAGAGTATCGGCATTCTCCGTTACCGCCAGACCGTCCAGTTCCAGACGCAAAGGCGGGCGCAGACGCCATGACCCCAATGAGATGCGCGGAGATGAGGATTCGGCAACAGAGTCGAAATGGGCCGTAAGAGCCGAACGTAACTCGCGTTGAACCCACGGCGAATATAACATCGACACGACTCCGCCGAGCAAAGCCACGACAGCAAGCACAAGGCAAGCGATAATTTTGATGAACTTACGTATGACAGAGCTTACTCTCACTTCGATTGTTTTTTCTTTTAGGATTACAGGCAGGCGGTGATGGTCACCCGCACGCTATTAAAACCCGCGGAAGTCCTGTTTGGTTTTCAGAAATACGTGCCTGACAGCAAGAAAAACACCTTTTCCAAAAATGTACACAAAAAAAGCCGGGATAGCCCCGTACGAGCTTTTCCCGGCTTCGATATATCAGATTATTATCCTTGTACGAGGCTTACAACGAATTCTTTCTCATCCTCCGGATCCACGTCTATTGCGATCTTGCCTTCGCGTGCGAGCCATCCGATAGCGGCGAATACTTCCTTATCTTTCAGTTTGGTGATTTTTTTAATCTGTTTGATTCCCAGAGCGTCGGCTGTGTTAAGAGCAACCCATACGGAGCCGGCGTTTGTGCCGATTACTTCTGTGTTCATGATTTTTCGTATTTTTATATTAGACAATAATAATAGAGTAATTTGCTTTTGGTGTTGGCAAAATTAACATTTTCATTTAACTTTCCCTCATATTTCTTTAACAAAAACGAAGAAAAAATGTTTCACTATCAGTTTTTTTGATTTCTATCTCCCAATTTTTCCATCACTACATCAGAAAAGCGCAATATCTGTTCTATATTTTTACACATAAAGAAAGGCGCCGCTAAATGCGGCGCCTTTCACATATCGCACGTGGCAAAACGTGCTTATTTGTCCTCGTACTTCTTGACGATTACGGTAGCGTTGTGACCGCCGAAACCGAACGAATTCGACAGCGCGGCACGCACGGGACGCTTCTGTGCGCGGTCGAAAGTGAAGTTAAGGCTGTAATCGATATTTTCGTCCTGATCTTCCGGATCGTGATTGATTGTCGGGGGAACGATGTCTTCCTCCACAGCCTTGACACTGAACACAGCTTCAAGTGCACCTGTGGCGCCGAGCAGATGACCGGTCATGGATTTGGTCGAGGAGATATTAAGCTTGTGTGCCTGATCGCCGAACACTTCTACGATGGCTTTAACTTCGGATATGTCACCGACGGGAGTCGACGTGCCGTGCACGTTGATATAGTCGATATCCTCGGGCTTCATGCCGGCATCGTCGAGTGCGTTGCGCATGGCGAGAATAGCACCCAGACCTTCGGGATGGGTGGCTGTCAGGTGGTAAGCATCGGCCGACAGACCTCCGCCTGCGACTTCGGCATAGATTTTTGCACCGCGGGCTTTGGCATGTTCGAGTTCTTCAAGCACAAGCACAGCCGAGCCTTCGCCCATCACAAAGCCGTCGCGCGACTTGCTGAAAGGACGCGATGCCGTTTCGGGGCTGTCGTTGCGCGTCGAAAGGGCGTGCATTGAGTTGAAACCTCCGACACCTGCGGGGTATATGGCAGCTTCGGCACCACCTGCAAGAATAGCGTCGGCCTTACCAAGACGGATAAGGTTGAAAGCGTCGATGATAGCATTGTTCGACGACGCGCAAGCCGACACAGTTCCGAAGTTGGGACCATGGAAGCCGTATTCCATCGAAATATGACCCGATGCGATATCGGCAATCATCTTCGGAATAAAGAAGGGATTGTATTTCGGGCCGTTCTCATGATTCAACGCATAATATCCGGCTTCTTCTTCAAATGTATGGAGGCCGCCGATACCGGCAGCTACGATAACACCCACGCGATTCTTGTCGACCGCGTTCTCGGCGTCGATACCTGCGTCGGCTACGGCCTGACGGGCTGCCACAATGGCATACTGGGCATAAAGGTCGAGCTGACGAAGCTTCTTGCGGTCGAAGTGTTCGTTACCGTCGAAGTTCTTTACCTCGCAGGCGAACTGTGTCTTGAACTTCGATGCGTCAAAATGGGTGATAGGACCGGCTCCGCTGACGCCGTTCTTGGCGTTCTCCCACGTGGTGGCAACATCGTTGCCGATGGGGCTGATCACTCCGAGGCCGGTTACTACGACTCTTTTAAGTTCCATTGATAGGTTTATTTGTCTGAGTGCAATTGCTTGCAGATTAAAAGGGGCTTATATATACAAAAACCGCCGGGTTATTCGCGGCGGCCTCTGTATTGCTGTTGGAATGCCTGCAAATTACTTGCCTGCCTTTTCAACGAATGCGATGGCGTCGCCAACAGTCTTGATGTTCTGGGCTTCTTCGTCGGGAATGGTGATGCCGAATTCTTTTTCGAAGTCCATGATCAGTTCAACGGTGTCGAGAGAATCGGCGTTGAGGTCTGTGGTGAACGATGCGGTTTCAGTTACTTTGTCAGCGTCAACACCGAGTTTGTCAACCACGATGTTTTTTACGCGATCTGCAATTTCTGACATAATAATTTGATTTTAATTAATAGTTTTCAAAATTTTTTGCGGTGCAAAGTAACGAAATTTTCGGCACATACGGAAATTTTAATGACACTTTTTGCCCTCCCCAGCCAAACAAGGCACATAAAGCACTATCAGTAAAACACTTACCAACACATAACAGAAACATATACCAATTATAAATAATGACAATCTGAATAAATATCTCTTCCGCTCTGAAAACAATAGCAAACGACATCCCCAGCCAGTCAGAGAATTTTCCTATCTTCGCGGAATGAAATTATTCGCCGCCCCTATGCAGGGTTATACTGAAGCGCCATGGCGTCGTTTCCATGCCGAGGTCTACGGACCCGACTCCGGTTCGGCCGACTGCTACTTTACTCCTTTCGTACGTCTGGAAGGCGGCATCCCACGAAGTCGCGACATGCGCGACATCACGTATGGCCCGGGGCGGGAAAAGACATTTACAGTTCCTCAGATAATATTCCGCGACATCTCAGAGTTCTCAATTCTCACAGATGCCGTAGCTTCGGCCGGATACAAGCGAATCGACCTGAATATGGGCTGTCCGTTCGTACCACAGATGAAAAAAGGACGAGGAGCTGCCTTTCCGGCCAACATAGATAATCTGCATGACATAGCATCCGCGATAACCAACATCGGCGAACGCATTTCGTTCTCGGTAAAGATGCGGCTCGGCACCGACAGCCCGAAGCTATGGAGGCATACTATTGAAATTCTTAACACAGTACCGCTCAGCCATATATGCGTACACCCCCGGACAGCACGCCAAGCCTATTCCGGGAATCTGTACCTGGCAGAGTTTGGCGAACTGCTGGAAATATCGACACATCCGATAGTTTTCAACGGCGACATCCTTACTCCGTCGGACATAGACTCCACAATATCTCGATTTCCGAAAATCGCGGGAGTGATGGCCGGACGAGGCCTTCTGGGACGTCCTTCACTTATAGCCGAATGGCGCGAAGGCCGGGAATGGAATCGCCAAAACCGCATAGAACACATACTGGCTTTGCACGACCTTATATATATGCACTACTCAGCCTCCTTGTGCGGCGATGCGCAGATATTGTCGAAAATAAAATCGTTCTGGGACTACCTTGAACCCGAAACAGGGCACCGTGCGTCAAAAGCCATCAGAAAAGCCTCAAACATCAAAGCGTATCACGCTGCTATAGGAATGATTGCGGAAAGGCGATGAACGTTTATTGCAAAGGATATCCCGAGCTTACACGCGTCGCATAAACTCCGGCAGCACCTCCGTCTTCTATTATCATCAAGCCCACCCCCTCGGCTTTCAAATCCTCAGCCATAGCCATGGCATCGTCAGCAGGCATCGCCATGGCTGCAGTGGCAAGAGCGTCGGCAAAAGCACATGTAGGCGCAACGACACTCGTAGCCAAAGTCGAAGTCTGCACCGGATAGCCCGTAACAGGACTTATGGTATGCCACACCACACGCCCGTCTGAAGTCGTACGGCGGTTCCGGTAATTGCCAGATCCGGCTACCGCCACAGGTTCCGGTCCGAGTTCAAGCACAAAAAAACGGCTGTGAAGAGCCTCAGGCTTTTCTGCAACTACCGGCGCATCGACCTGTATACGCCAACGCTTTCCTCGCGGACTATACCCCTGAAGTGCTATCTCACCTCCGATTTCAACCATATAATTATGTACGCCGTTACGACGAAGCATTGAGGCAACCCGGTCAACACCATAACCTTTAGCGATTGCAGAAAAATCGAATGACGTGTCCGGTGATTTTTTCACCACACGCATACCTTCGGCATCAAGACGGCAGTCACCTATACCTACAAGCCCCAATACCTTAGTCACAAGCGATGAATCCGGCACATCCGGCCTACCCTCAGATTCCGGACCGAAGCCCCACAACTTGACAAGCGGAGCGACCGTAGGATCGAATGCACCTCCGGACAGATCACTTACACGCTTTGACAGCCTGAACACCTCGGCAAACATCGCATCCACACTATCGGTCCGCGATTCGTTGACCGCCGAAAGCCGCGACGAAGAATTGAAAGTCGACAAGGAAGCATCAATATACCTTATCTCTGCCTTTATGGAATCCGAAAGATCCGACGCCGATTCATAGACTATATGATACGATGTACCCCAGCAAAAACCATCTTCGCTAAGAAAATCGCTCTTGCAACTTGCAGATGTCAAAAATATTGCCGACATTAGCGGCAGAATGAAATACCGAATATTCATCTTCATAAAATAAATCTCCAAAATTATCATAAAATTTCCGCACTGAAACAAACTTTTTTCAGATAACGATTGTTTTTTACAAGAAACCAATAATAACAGCAAACACGTCACTATCATGTCAAAGTCTTATGTTTTTCTCGCCGAAGGATTTGAAGAGATTGAAGCCATAACCGTCGTCGACGTAATGCGTCGCGCGGGAATGGACGTCAAGACAGTTTCCATAACCGACCGCCGCGAAGTCGCCGGCGCCCACGGAGTAACAATAAGCGCCGACCTGACATTCAAGCAGGCCGACTTCTCCGATTCAGAATGGCTGATCCTGCCGGGAGGAATGCCCGGAGCCACCAACCTCGCCTCTTTTGAGGCCTTGGGGGAACTTCTGAAGATCCACAAAGGCAAAATAGCCGCAATCTGCGCATCTCCGGCAGTCGTACTTGCTCCGCTCGGACTGCTCGACGGCAAGGAGGCGACCTGCTATCCCGGCTTCGAGAAAGACTGCGTGGCACACGGTGCGAAAACGCGCGACGTGCCCGTTATGGCTCTTGAACGCCTCATAACCGGCAACGGCCCAAGCGCATCACTGCGCTTTGCACTTGCCATAGTGGCAAACTCAATGGGTGACTCCGTAGCACAGCAAGTGGGCGGCGGAATGCTGTTCTTCCCTAAAACAATGAATTTTTATTTCTGAACATACTCCGATCCTACCGGATCCATAAACACAAACCACAGAATGCGGACATCCGACACACATAGGATGTCCGCATTTTTCCTTAAATTTGCAAAACAACGCTTTTAATAAAATGACATACAACGATACTTCAGGCATAGAAGCCCTTATCGCCTCCGGCGACTACGATTCAGCCATGAAAACCTTAAACGCAGAACTCGAAAAAAGCACCGACGCAACTATGCTCGCCCTTCGCGGCGACCTGAACTGGAAACTCGGGCACCGCGCCCAAGCCATAAGCGACTACGAAGCCGCTGTAGACCTTGACCCATCATCACCCGCCGCACAGACTTTGGCCATAGCCCGCGAAGTCATGGACTTCTACAACCGCGACCTATACAATCCCTGAATCTCTTTTTCTCAAGCATCTGCATTTTTCACTTGCATTTTTTTTGAAAAAGTGTTGGCGATGTGAAAATTTGTGACTACTTTCGTAGCGTTAGCGCCGGTTTATCACATAAAAGCGCCAACACGCGGCAACATGCCTTACAACGCATTCTATACATATCTCCTAAACGAGATCAACTCGTCGCCACACACAGTTTCAGCCTACCGCTGCGACATCACACAATTCCGCCGCTATCTGACATCCGAGTCACCGCACCACAACGATGACCCATACTCTGTAAAGCTCGAAGACCTCAGACTATGGATCGCCTCGCTCTCCGCGGCAGGAATGAAAACAACCACCATAATAAGAAAAATACAGTCACTTCGAGTTTTTTTCGGATTCATGGAGAAACGGCGCGGCCTGGCAGGCAACCCTACCGCCCTTCTATCTCCGCCAAGAATTGAAAAGCCGCTGCCCGACTATATACGCAGCGAAGAAACAAATAAAATAATCGACACAAGCCCCGACGACAACGAAAATTTCAGCTCAATACGCGACCATCTGATTCTGACCATGTTCTACAGCACGGGCATACGTGCCGCCGAACTTATCGGCCTTCTGGATGCCGATGTCGACGTAGTACGGAACGAACTAAAAGTACTCGGGAAACGTAATAAAGAAAGAACAATCCCGTTCGGCAAGGAATTGCAGGAAATGATTATAAGATACCGTACCATCAGAAGCGCCACTGTCGGAAAGCAGTCTGAACAAAACGCCGGCACGACAACATTCTTCGTACGCCCCGACGGACGGCCGCTCTACTACGGGCTTGTTTATAAAGTAGTGCGTTCGGCCCTTGATACCGCGCAGGTCAATTCCCGCCGCCATTCGCCCCACGTACTCCGCCACAGTTTCGCAACCGACATGCTCAACAACGGAGCCGACCTTTCAGCTGTGCAGCAACTGCTCGGACACCAGTCGCTCGCAACTACACAACGCTACACACATCTTTCATATAGAGAACTTCAAAATAATTACAAACTCGCACATCCGCGTGCTAAAAAAAAGGAGGACTAATTATGGACTTAAGAATTCAGGCAATCCACTTCGACATCGCCGACCGCCTCAGCGATTTCATCAATAAAAAAGCCGAACGTCTGGCACGCCGATTCCCGGCCATCACAGATTTCGAGGCAACACTACGCGTCGTAAAGCCGGAAACGGCCATGAACAAAGAAGCCTTGATAAAAATCGTCAGCCCGCAACACGACGACGTTGTCGCCACCAAAACAGCCGACACTTTCGAAGAAGCAGTCGATCTGGCCATTGAAGCGGCCGAACGTCAGCTTGAAAAATACAAGGAAAAAAGATAAACCGAACAACATATGCTCCGTTGCCGGAGCATAGACAAACGACAGCCCCGGACAATTGTCCGGGGCTGTATCTCTTCAGCAGAAAGACAAAAGCGCAAGCCTTGCCCGACCGACATTCATAAAGTCTTGTTCATCGGCTGAGAACAACATTGCGCTCGCGGGCTATGCGACGCATATTCAGAATAGCATAACGCATACGGCCAAGCGCTGTATTGATGCTTACCCCGGTCTGCTCGGCGATTTCCTTAAAACTCAGCCCCTCATAATACCGCATCTCCAACACACGACGCTGTTCCTGAGGGAGCTGGCCTACAAGGCGACGCACATCCTCCTCGATCTGCAAATCAATGATTGCGTCCTCAACCGTTTCATCTGCGAGTTCCTTACGATTCAGTATATCGACAGTTCCATCGTCGGTCGACACAGAGGCCTCCGTCTTCTCCTGACGAAAATAATCCACTATAAGATTACGCGCTATACGGCAAATCCATGCAGAGAATTTCCCTTCTTCGTTATAACGTCCCTGACGTATGGTCGTAATGGCCTTAACGAAAGTTTCCTGGAAAATATCGTCGGCAAGATCGCGATCCTTAACGCGTTGGATAATATATCCGAATAAATTTGTCTTGTGCCTCAGCAGCAAAGCATCGAATGCCTCGTTGGTGCCTTTTGCGTATTGAGCTACCAACTGCTCGTCGGTCAGCCTGGATAAAGTGTGCATTTTCTTCTCCGTTTAAAATTAGAGTAGAGTACGGTCTATAGGCGGAAAGTATTGATGATTAATAATATTGACTACATAATTCGCGCTTTTCGCGCATCGGTTTATTAATGCAAAGTTAGCCATTTATATCTTTGCAGCCAAACATTCCCGAACAAAAACGGCTTAAAAAAACAGCATTTTATCATCTTTTAACCACCGCAGAACAATAATTCTCGCCTGATTCTGTTTCAACACGCGCAAAGTCTTGACGCAAAAAAATTTACACACGCGCATAATAAAACCTGCCGTTAAGGCGTTAAAACAATACAACACCTTAATACGACATTCCCCAACCATAAAAGCTTCACCTGCCTATGGAGAAAACATCTACCCCTACACGCCCCGAACAAGTGACAAAAACAACCGATAACAGAATTACAGCAGGCAACGCGACCGCAGGTCCGAGGCCGTCAACTCTGGCCCGTCTTCGCCAGTTCGCACGCGCCTATACTCCTTGTCCATTGCTGCACGACGCCCCCGGTTTCGTACTCAACTGAACAGAAGCTCAATCATTTACAGCAAAAAGACACGGCAAATCCGTATGAAAACCCGTTTTTCACACGGATTTGCTCTTTTTTTTGGGTTTTTACAAGGCTTATATTATATTTGCATCATACAACCCCAAAACCCAAAAACTTCAACTGTTATATGAAGAAGCATAATTTTTATGCAGGACCCTCGATCCTGAGCGAGTACACAATCCGTAACACAGCCGACGCAATCATCAATTTTGCCGATACCGGATTGTCGGTGCTTGAAGTGTCACACCGCAGCAAAGAATTCCAGGCAGTAATAGACGAAGCTACCGCTCTTGTCAAAGAAATCCTTGAAATTCCCGAAGGCTTCCAAGTGCTTTGGCTCGGAGGAGGCGCGTCAATGCAGTTCTGCATGTTGCCATACAATCTATTGCGCAAACATGCGGCCTATCTCGACACAGGCACATGGGCCTCGAACGCAATCAAGGAAGCACGCCTGTTCGGCGATGTCGACGTCGTGGCTTCATCAAAGGACGCCAACTACACCTACATCCCTAAAGGATTTGAAGTACCGGCCGGTGTCGACTATTTTCACTACACGACCAACAACACCATATACGGAACCGAAATCCGTATCGACCCGACAGTTGACTGTCCGCTCGTGGCCGACATGAGTTCCGACATATTCTCCCGTCCTATAGATTTTTCACGCTACGACGCCATCTATGCCGGCGCACAGAAGAATCTCGCTCCGGCAGGTGTAACCCTTGTCATCGTCCGCGAAGATGCCCTCGGACATGTGGATCGCCCCATACCCACAATGCTCGACTACCGCACCCACATCAAGAAAGGATCGATGTTCAACACACCGCCCGTGCTGCCTATATTCTCTGCCCTGCAGACACTCCGCTATTACAAACAGCTCGGCGGCCTGCCCGAACTCGAACGCCGCGACCTCGAGAAAGCCGCCATGCTCTACGACGCCATTGATTCGTCGCGCATGTTCCGCGGCACCGTAACAGACCCGGCCGACCGCTCAATCATGAACGTATGTTTTGTCATGAAAGAAGAATACTCCGAACTCGAAGCCGATTTCATTCGCTTCTGCGCCGACCGCGGCATTGTAGGCATAAAAGGACATCGCTCCGTCGGAGGATTCCGCGCTTCGCTCTACAACGCACTGCCGATTGAAAGCGTAAAGGTACTCGTCGAAGCCATGCACGATTTCGAAGCCACCCGTTAAAAACCGGAATTTTAAACGACATACATCATGAAAGTACTCGTTGCAACCGAAAAGCCTTTCGCCGCCATAGCAGTCGAAGGCATACGTGCCGAAATCGAAGGTGCCGGACACACGTTCACCCTTCTTGAAAAGTACACCGACCGCGCACAGCTCCTCGCAGCAACAGCGGACGCCGACGCTCTGATCGTGCGCTCCGACATTGTCGGTGCCGATGTGTTCGCCGCAGCACCGGGCTTAAAGATCGTCGTACGCGCCGGTGCCGGCTACGACAATATCGATCTTGCCGCTGCCACTGCCGCCGGTGCGATTGTCGAGAACACCCCAGGACAGAACTCCAACGCAGTTGCCGAACTTGTATTCGGAATGGCCGTCATGGCTGCCCGCAACAACTTCGGAGGAACATCGGGTTTCGAACTGCGCGATAAGACACTCGGTCTTCAGGCATTCGGACAAGTTGGCCGAAACGTCGCGCGCATAGCTGCCGGATTCGGTATGAAAGTAAGCGCATACGACCCGTTCTGCCCAGATTCTGTGATGGAAGAAGCCGGCGTACGTCCCGTCCACGACCTTTCCCGATTATACAGCGAAAACCGTTTCGTATCCATACACATTCCGGCAACCCCGCAGACCGTCGGATCGATAGGACGCGGATTGATCGAACTTATGCCAAAAGGCGGCGTACTTATAAACACCGCCCGCAAGGAAGTGATGGACGAAGCCGGACTTGCCGAAGCTCTTGAGGCTCGTCCCGACCTTAAATACTTCGCCGACGTGCGTCCTTCTTGCGCCGACACCCTTACGGAGCGTTTTGGGGACCGTGTCTTCTTCACCCCGAAGAAAACAGGAGCACAGACAGCGGAAGCCAACATCAATGCCGGGCTTGCCGCTGCCGCCCAAGTTGTAGCTTTCTTTAACGACGGAACCGACCGATTCCGCGTAAACTGATACCGACGAATACCAAATAAAAATCGCCGCATCTGAGTTTCAGATGCGGCGATTTTTATTTGTCGATTATGACGGTCGATTTATTCGGCACGTTTGGTCTTTTTGCCATAACCGTAAGCGGCGGCAGAACCGAGTTCTTCTTCAATGCGGAGAAGCTGGTTATACTTGGCCATACGGTCGGAACGGCTTGCAGAACCGGTCTTGATCTGTCCAGCGTTGGTAGCAACGGCGATGTCAGCGATAGTTGCATCTTCGGTTTCACCCGAACGGTGCGAAATAACGGCGGTGTAGCCATTGCGCTGTGCCAGTTCTACGGCGCGAAGAGTTTCGGTCAGAGAACCGATCTGGTTAACCTTAACGAGGATGGAGTTTGCGCAACCGAGTTCGATACCTTTTTCAAGATATTTGACGTTGGTAACGAAGAGGTCGTCGCCTACGAGCTGGCAGTTCTTGCCGATAAGATCGGTAAGGATCTTCCAGCCTTCCCAGTCGTTTTCGGCCATACCGTCTTCGATGGAATCGATAGGATATTTTTCAACGAGTTCTTTCAGGAACTGTGCCTGCTGTTCGGATGTGAGCTTGGGAGCGTCGGCACCCTGTTTCCAGGTATAATCGTACACACCGTCCTTGAAGAATTCGGAGGAAGCGCAGTCGAGTCCGATGGTGATGTCGCGACCGGGAACGTAGCCGGCTTTTTCGATAGCCTGGATAATTACGTTGAGTGCGTCTTCAGTTCCGTCGAGAGTGGGAGCGAAACCGCCTTCGTCGCCTACGGCAGTGCTCAGGCCACGTGCTTTCAGAACTGATTTGAGGTTATGGAATACCTCTGTGCCCATGCGGATGCCTTCATGGAATGAAGCGGCACCGATAGGACGGATCATGAATTCCTGGAAGCAGATGGGAGCGTCGGAATGTGCGCCGCCATTGATAATGTTCATCATCGGCACGGGCAGAGCGTAGGTGTTGCAACCGCCGATATATTTATAGAGGGGCAGGTCGAGATAGTCGGCGGCAGCCTTGGCAACAGCCAGCGATACGCCAAGGATGGCGTTGGCGCCGAGATTCGACTTGGTGTCGGTGCCGTCGAGGGCAAGCATGGTTTCGTCGATGGCAATCTGATCGAGGGCGCTCATGCCTACGAGAGCAGCTGCAATGGGACCGTTGACATTGGCAACAGCTTTCTGCACACCCTTGCCCATGTAGCGGCTCTTGTCGCCGTCGCGGAGTTCAAGAGCTTCATTGACGCCGGTGGATGCGCCCGAAGGAACGGAAGCACGGCCTTTGGCGCCGGATTCGAGGATTACGTCTACTTCTACCGTGGGGTTACCGCGCGAGTCGAGGACTTCGCGACCGATGATTTTTTCGATTTTCATAATCTTGTTGTTGGTTTAAATACCTTGAGTATGATGTGTTTGATTGAGTTAATTCCTGATGAATGGCCGGCAATGCTCCGCCGCGCCCTTTAACGGCGCAAATTTACGAATTTTTTCGCAAGAGTACAAAATATTTATTTGCACGTTCGCAGCCACATGCGCCGAAGCACCATTGCGCACGTTTTAATTCTTTTTGTAGGTCTGTCAAAACGCAGGTTCGATGTTTTTGCGTACTTTTGCAAAAGCGCGCGACGTGTACGCGCATCCATACATCCACAATCACGCGATATACAAGCTCCATGAACATATATACTCCTGACGATATCAACCGCATCCTGCTCGCCACCATAGGCGACGGCACCGCCGAGGCCGGAACTCCGACTGCGGTGCGCCGCGAGGAATTCATACAAAGTGTCGGCAGCGCAACAGCCGAAGCGGTCATATCAGAAAAAAAACGTTCGGCACGCACCGTAGTTTTTGCCGGCAGCGGAATATGCGGAGCATACGCCCTCGAGGCTGCCACATTCCTTCACCGCCAAGGAGAAAAAGCTGAAGTATATCTTATAAATGTCGGCGGCAACAGACTGAGTGCCGACTGTCGTGCAGCACGCGACCGCTTTCTTGCCACAGCCGGCGAAGATTATCTCTTCGAAACAACCGGACTGCAGATGAATCTTCCTGAAATCGACAAGTCCGTTCTGATTGTCGACGGCCTTTTCGGCCACGAGCACAGCGGCCCGCTGATGGGAGGCTACCAGCATCTGGCACGATTCATCAACGAATCGGAAGCGCGTGTCATATCCATCGATCTTCCGTCGGGTATGTCGGCTGATCTTTCAGTCGGCATGATAAACCGCAATATCATCCATGCCTCGCTGACATTAGTTCTTGTTGGCCCGACAGCGGCATTCTATATGAGGGAAAACGTGGAATTAATAGGCCGCTGGCGCACTCTCGATCTACCGTTCGACCGCGACGCAATAAAATCGACACGTTGCACTACACGTCTTATCGAAGCGCATAACGTGCGCAAAGTCCTGCCACCCCGGGATCCATTTGCATCCAAGGCCGACCTTGGCGACGCCATACTTTTTGCCGGTTCATACGGCATGCTCGGAGCAGCCGTACTCTCCACCCGCGGGGCATTGCGCTCAGGCTGCGGCAAGGTGACATGCGTGTCACCCCGTTGCGCATTTTTCGTCATGCAGTCGGCCGTCCCGTCAGCACTGTTTGAAACAGACGGTTCCGACGCCGACATCCACCGTATCGAGCTATCCCGCAACTATCGCGCCGTAGGCATAGGCCCAGGCATAGGCACATCCGACGCCACCATCGACGCCCTCGAATCATTCCTCAAAAGCGCCAACGCCACCTCGCGTCCGCTTGTACTGGATGCCGATGCCCTCAACTGCATAGCATTGCGTCCTACAATGCTCGCCCTTGTCCCTCCACGCTCGGTCCTGACACCGCACGCCGGCGAATTCGACCGTATCTTCGGTCAGCAGCCAAGCTCATCCGCCCGTCTGCTGAAAGCTATCGAAGCAGCTCGGACAAATTCAATAATAATAGTCCTCAAAGGCCACTATACCGCCACTGTATGGCCCGACGGCTCAGTCCTTTTCAACGCATCAGGAACCGAGGCTCTGGCCACAGCCGGAAGCGGCGACGTCCTTACAGGCCTTATCACAGGCCTTATCGCACGCGGCATGCACCCGGAACTCGCAGCCGTGGCCGGCGTATATGTGCACGGCATAGCCGGACGCATGGCAGCCGAACGCCATGGAATCTGCGGCACAACAGCCGAAGACATAGCGGAATGCGTGGGAGCTGCCATGGAAGCAGTCATGCGTCCGAACAAATGATGTTTAGAGTTAATAGTTTAGAGTTTACAACATGATTTTCCACCGTACATTAGCCGCCATTATCATCGGCACAACATTTGCAGCCATACCCTGCTCTGCGCAGACTTCACAGAAATTGACAGCAGGCAAAGCCAATGAATACGGGCTTATCTACAGCCTGCCACTGACCGGCGTAGATATCTGCATAGAAGCGGAACTCACCAGAGAAGAACCCGGAGAATTCTTCAACTATGCCAAACGCCATCTCGGAATATCCGATGCAATCACCAAAGAAAGCCGGCGTGCCAACCTGCGCAGCGTCACATTCATTCCTCGCGGGATAGCCGATGCCGACAATCGCTGGACGGCGCAATTCAAGGCAGGAAGCACTCCGTTCATGATTCTCGGCGGAACGGGCATACCATTGGCCATCAACACCGAGAATATTCCCGATGACAATGTTACTGCTCTTCCCCAAGCCAAAGAAGCCGGTCCGACACCGCTGCAGACCGAAGCAGCACGGCAGGCTGTGACACAGGAAATGGCACGCAGTTCTTCCACATCGAAACGTGCCGAACTTGCAGCCCAACGCATCTTCGAGCTTCGCGAAATGCGATCCGATATACTCTCCGGCCAGGCGGACAATACACCACCAGACGGAAAGGCCATGCAACTTGTCCTCGATAACATAGCCGCCCAGGAAGCCGCCCTGACAGCGATGTTCGCCGGCACACGCTCAAGTTCGACCGTCGTCGAGCGCATAGCATTCATCCCCGACAGCACCGAAGTCAATGCCAAAGTCATAGCCCGCCTGTCGGCTGTCGAAGGCATAGTCGCCCCGGGGAATCTCGCCGGCGCACCGATCACACTCGATCTCACCATACTTAACGAAGGCACCCTGCCTGTCAACGAAAAAGGCGAAACAAAACGTTTCCCCAAAGGTGGTGTGGCCTACAACATACCCGGCAAAGCGCATTTGGCCATAAGTTACAGCGGACGCGAGATTGCCGCAGCCGATATAGAACTGGCTCAACTCGGTGTGACATTCGGCCTCGATCCGGCCATATTCACCGACAAGAAAGCTCCGTCAAAACTAATATTCGATCCAGCTACAGGAGCAATACGTCTTCTTGGCCCTGCCGACTGACATCACAACGATAATACGCAGACAGGGCGTCGCGGAAATTTCCGCGACGCCCTGTCTGTTTATTTAAATTATTGATCAGCGTACGGCTACCTTGACGGTCCGGCCGGCGACACGGACAAGGTAGATACCTGCAGAAACACTTACACGCACGGCAGCGGCAGCATCAGATGTGGCATAGACCGTACGGCCGTCGGCACTGTATATACCGACAGACAGGCTTTCAGCTCCGAAGACAAGCACACATCCGTTTTCAGCTTTCACTTCCACCATATCCGATGCGACAGCATCTACAGCCGATGTCAGCGACACAAGATTCGACAAACGTGATTCGCCTCGGTTGTACACGGCCGTCACTCCATACTGATGGTCACCGTTGGAAGCCGTCAGGTCAAGATACTCAGGCTCTGTCAGCGGTTCTTCATTAATTCTTATTCCGTCGCGATATACATTATAGCCCTCTACTTTCAACATAGATGCTCCGGCAGCAGGAGTGAACGTGATATCGTCGACAAAAAGCATGAACCCGAAATTACCAACAGAACGTATGGCAAAACGCTTGGTGCCTGCCGGCAGATCGACCACATATTCCTCCCAGGAGGTCGGCATGGGATCAACTTTGCCAAGCGAACGATAGCGCAGAGCCATAGGATCGGGACCGCTTTCGGACGTAACCAGAATTTCCATGGCATCAGGAGCCATTACAGAATAACCGCGTGCAAAAAGCGACATTTCAGTTGAGCCGGAGGCAAGAACAGGCGATATAAGCCAGTCGTCATTTGCTGTTTCATAACCAATGCCGTTATTCATGCCGTAGCAATACATTGTCGCCAAATGATGGCGGCCTGAATGCGCACGATAAGTGAAATTAAGTTTTTCATATTCGCCGTCCATCACAAACCACGACTGCTGTGAACCGGCGGGAATACCGGGCAACTCGATCGCTCCGTCATTAGCGTCCTCAATACCGCCTATATAAGCGCGGTCGGCATCAAAAAGCGTCCAGTCCCAAAGATCGGAATTGGCAAAAGCCGGATAGCTTTCGAAATCTTCGATTATCTCAAACGGTTCGCTTGAACTGAGATCAGGAGCACTCCAGTTGAGTTGCGGTTTCTCATTCACATTTGATCCGACAAGAGTCGTCACTACCGGATAATTCGGCACGCACACACGAACCCGGGTACGCTTCGAGCTATTGTCTTCGGCATTCTCATCGCCTGAAACAGTAATGGCACACCAATATTCAACCTGCTCGTCAGACGTTATGTCGCGACGACACTCAAATTCATGATTCTCTGTTTCACCAGGTACAAGCGCACGACCGTTGCGGCTTTCGAGTTTGACTTCGTCGCAATAGAAATCAAGAGTATATGCCTCCATTGGTTCAAGCCCCGTATTGCGTACCGTAGCATAGACATAGTAAGACTTGTCAAGCATTACTTTACGGGGAGCTGTCACCGACTCTGCTACAAGATTGCGGCTATAAGTGGCATCGATACGGATATTGTCAAGAGCTATGGTAAGGAAATTGACGATCGTGCCTTTTATAAGTATCTGTACCGTTTTTCCTTCAAGTCCGGAAAGAGGAACAGATATACGCTGCCATCCGTCATCATTATACTGAGCCATGTCCACCGTAGCAACGACAGTCTTATCAGTGCCGTCGTATGCGCTGACCGTTATTATATTGTGGTTGATGTCGTCGCTGGCGCTTCCTTTTATATTATAGGAATAGAAAGTAAGCGCAGGATTTTCAAGTCCCTCAAGATTGATTTTAGACGAATAGAACTCCGATTCATCACCGGCGTCACTGCCTTCGAGCACCAGGAAACCGTTATCACCGTCCTGAGATGTTATGTCGAAAGTATAGTCATCGGAGAAATCCCACGACAATCCTGTCATACCCATGACATAGTCACTATATATTCCCCAGAAGTTCTCGAAACGGGCGTTGGCAAAAGATTCCGAGAACGGAGTGTCGTATGACATTCCTACAGGTATTGCTTCTGGAGTCCAGACATCGCGAGCCTCTCCGCCTTCGGTCTTTGCCACAACGTAAAATTCCACGAAACGGCGCTCGTCAGGCGAACAGACAGTTACAGTATGGCTTGTTCCTTTTACATCGCTTCCGACTTGTGTGGTTTCAGTCTTGCCTGATGGAAGTTTGGCACTCATGAACACGTCATATCGCAGAGCTTCGGCCGTAAGCACCGAATTATTGTTGTCGAGTTCAGGAGCATTCCATGTCACTTCAACAATGCCGTCGGTTTCAAGTTCGCGGGCACGGACACGCTCTGCACGGTTGGGTTCATCCCATCCTACAAAAACCGTACGTTCCGCAGGCGAACCGCTACCTGCATCGTTACGCGCACGCAAAGTATAGATATTCAATCCGTGATGTGCGCCGATATCAGTGTACGAACTGGCATTTCCAGGAGTGGCAGGCACGGTGGCAACGAGCTCCCCGTCGCGGTATAAATCTATTCCCGCAAGAGAAGTTAGCATAGCGCCGTCCATAGACAGCTCGGGAGCTGTAAAGGTGATCGTTGCCGCATGGCTGCGGTCTGCCGCCGGAACTACTTCCATAGCTGTCACAGCGGCAGGAGCACCGGACATGACACCTTCAGCTACCGTAAACGGACTGATGTATAAGGATCCCGACGTACGAGGAGAGGTCGCATGGAAGCCTATGAAATATATACCGTCAGCCTCTACCGTAAGGTCAAGTGTCTTTTCTTCTTTTTTATCGCCGGTGACCTGCATCGTAGGCACAAGTACTGTGGTCATGGCATCGACACGCGGATTGCGGCCAAGGCAGACCGTGAGTGTTTCTGCGTCATAGAGCCTACGCGCTCCGTAAGTAAACTTATATACCTTTCCGGCCTGCAGGCGCAAAGGAGGAGAAATAAGCCAGTCGTCTTTGTGCTCGTCGGCGGCGGCATTATTATTCCATGCAATTCTGGCAGCACGGTCGATAGGGCTGCATTCCCATGTAAGACGGTCACCGTCAGCGTCGATAACAGTATAGTAGCGCAAAGCATCTTTATCACCGAAATCTTCGGTATAGGACGGTACGACTGCTCCTATATATATGGCGGGAGTGACAGTCACACCGGAGGATTGCCCGCCGGAAACAGCCTCGACATGATAGCTGACAGCCTTAAGTTCATCAGAAGAAAGGGCTTCGGTGTACGAACATTCCGTATGTGCAGGAGCCACGACCACCTGTTCCGGATAGCGGGTTATACGATACGTAACCGAACCTTCGGGCAAAGGAGTGCCGAAATCGGTGGTCTTAACCGGAGTCCAACCGAGAGTCATCGTAGAGTTTACATAATCGTAAGCGGCGGTAACCACAGGTTTTGCAGGACTGTCGACACCTATAAACATTGTCAGAGTCGCCTCGCGCGACTGCCCCTCGCTGTTGGAGGCTGTCACGGCAAAACAATAGCTTCCGCGCTCAAGAGTGAGATCACAGCTGACAGATTCTCCGGCCGAAGCATCGCCCGAAGCCACAAGCGAACCGTTTGCCTTGACTTTATATTCCATACCCGTTCCGGCATTCATGCCGCCTACAAGTTTTTCGGGCATACGGAAAGATACCGTGCCTGAAAGCGCGCCCGCAGGAAAAGAAGCCGTCAGCTCGGTAGGAGCCATCGGTACTTCATCTATCAATTCCTCCCGAGGTATATAGAGTCCTTCAAAGAGTTCTTCTCCGCTGAAATGATGTAATTGCGTTGTGGCGGCCGTAATCGGATCCACCGACCAGAGCGCACCGATAAAATCATCGTCGGAGGGGTCGGCGGCCGTACTTGAATGGGCGGCATAGATAATCCGGCCGGATGCAGGATCAAAAACAGCCGAACCCTGCCAGTAAGAACTGCGGTATGCTGCCTTTATGCCTGTGTCACCAATGCGCGTCAGCTGTCCGGAACGTTTGTCGGCACTATAAAGCGTTCCATTCATATCTATTGCATAAATATTGCCGGCTTCATCCGCTGCCACAGCGTTAAGTTGCGGGCAAGCGGCAAGAGTGGTACGCGTAAGAGTCGAATAATCGATGGTTCCGAACGACCAACTGTCCGGACCGTCATAAAAACAACCATAGACACGCCCCGTCGTAGCATCGTAGGTCACATCCGTGGCATTGAGGGTTTCATCAAGATTATCCTGAAATTCGACAGTATTCCAGTTATCGGCATCGAACACATAAAAACGTGTGCGGACCAGACGCATTATCTTGAGGCGTGTCATGCAATAATATCTGTTACCGATCAGAACACCTCCGCCGGTCGCGAATACTTCAGGGGTATCATGCGCCGTCAGAAGTCCCGACGACGGATCTATAGAATAGATGCGTCGGTCGGTCAGACGGCTGTTGCCTGTGAACACAAGAGAAGCGTTGACGGTAGAGTACTTCGAGGCCGCACGCCGAAGATCGGCTCGGGCCTGACGAGCCGTGACATGTGGTGAACCGACCGGTGTCATGGCACGGACACGGCTGATCTCTCCGATCCGCTTTCTACCCATGGCAGAAGAAGCGTTTTCAGCTGCGACAGGCATAGAGCCGGAAAGCAAAAGCACAACAGCGGCAAAAGCGCAAATAATCAGTTTTTTCATTGCGTTAAAAATGTTGTTAGGGTTTAGTCAGATACCTCAAAATTGAGTTGTTTTTTAATATTTCAGAATCGAGTCAAAATAAAAGCGAATAATCTGCTTCTTTTATACAAAGATAGGTAAATTTTGAGATTCCGAACGTACAAGGATTAATTTTTCATATCAGCATTGATTTTTATTATTTTTATTTTAATTTTGCACTTATCACGAATCAGTATAGCTCCGCAATCCGCGGACAAAAACAACCTTAACAGCCAACCGAATTCATGAAAAAAGCATTCGCCATCATTACCCTCGCTTTCACAGCCATGACAGCCACGGCAATTCCAGCCCGTCACGGCGTTACCCGCACTGCAACCGATATAGACGGGAACTCCATCGAGCTTATCCGCTCCGGCGACGAGTTCCTTAAACTATGGAAATCGACAGACGGCACACCCTACCGGATTCTTGACAACGGCACTGCCATCCGGATTTCCGACGCCGACATGGCCGCAAGTGTCCGCAAAGCATCCTCACGACGGCGCGCATCAATATCCGACCACAACCGGTCGCAGGTTCCACACATAGGCGAGATCCGTGTGCCCATCCTGCTGGTAGACTATAAAGACAAGCAATTCCGCGACGGCGAGGGAGCTAAAAATACTTTCGACGAATTCTTCCAGAACGGAAACAAAAGTGCCCGACAGTACTTCATCGATAACTCCAACGGCCGCTTCACACCCGAATTCGATGTATATGGTCCGTTTCACCTTTCCGGAAAACGTGCCACATACGGAGCAAACGACCGCTATGGTGATGATATAGGCATGGGTAAAATGGTGGGCGAAGCCTGTCAGGGACTTGACAATGAAATCGACTTCAGCCGCTACGACAACGACGGCGACGGCATCTGCGACGTGGTGATTGTCCTGTATGCCGGCGAGGGCGAAGCTTCATCAGACGTCGAAGATGCGATATGGCCGGCACAATGGGCACTGTCATATTCCGATTTTGGCCGATCTCTGCACCTCGACGGAGTGACAGTCAACGACTTCGCCGTATTCAACGAACTCAACGGCATCAACACCCACAATATAGACGGCATAGGTACCTTCTGCCACGAATTCTCCCACTGCCTCGGCCTGCCCGACTTTTACGACACCTCAGAATACGGCACAAATTTCGGCATGGGACCATGGTCACTGATGGATTACGGTTCATACAACGACAACACCTACACTCCGATCGGCTATTCGGCCTACGAAAAATGGTTCATGGGATGGATCGACGACATACCCGAACCAAAGCCCGGAGCCACACTGTCTTTTCCGGTATTCAATCAGAAAAAATGCGCTACAGATGTGGCCTACCGACTTGTTAACGATTCAAACAAAGATGAATATTTCATTCTCGAGAACCGTGCACAACAAGGCTGGGACGCATATATTCCTACAGAAGGCCTGATGATCTATCATGTCGATTACGATGAAACGGCATGGTATGAAAACTCAGTCAACAACTATAATCCGGAACGAATGGCCATCGTTGCCGCCGACGACCGCCGAACAGACAACACCGAGAGCGGCGACCTGTTCCCTTACCGTACAAACAATTCATTCACCGATACATCATCGCCATCCTCAAAGCTAAACAATGGCGGCCTGTTGCGAAAACCGGTCACCGAAATTGTCCGCAATCCGGCCACTGGCATAGTCACATGCCGTTTCATGCCCGACGCGCTGCCGGAACTCGACCCGCCGTCATTTACTGACGAAAACCGACCGGACAACAGCGACATGCAGCCCTATCCGGAAGGCTTCACCGCCGTATGGCCGGCTGCACCGACCGACAAGGAAGTGACATACACTCTTGAAGTACGTCCCCACTCCGACAAACGCACCGAACTTATCATAGCCGAAGACTGCACACAGGACTCCTATAGCTGGGAGTCCGACGGCTATGTCAACCCCGAGAACAACTCCCTGCACATGGGTTCAGGCAATAACATCGGCGCACTGATTTCACCCGCGTTCGATTTCTCCTCGGCTGATGAACTATCAGTACTTTTCCGCGGAAAAGCCTATGGAAATGACTATGGAGTATCAATCCGCGTATGCCTCCTCAGCACAGCCGGCATCCAGCTGTCGTCGCAAATCGTCGACATCAACTCCGGCTACCAAGACTTCGCAATCGTATTCAAAGGTGTAAAAGACGGCAGCTACAAGGTGCGGATAGAAACATTAGCCAAAAAGAAACGCATGAACCTAAAATGGGTGAAAGTATATTCAGGCGACGCCACGGAACTTCTCGACAGTCAGGAAGCTCCCGCACCCGCAAAAGCCGCCGACGGCAATCCGGCCACAGAAAAGCTTACTTTCACAGGGCTGACCGACACCATGCACCGTGTCGAAGGCCTCACCCCCGGCGGCATCTACGACTGGCGCGTGCGCACCGTCCCTGTCGATGCCTCCGAAGCATTGCCTTCGGCCTGGTCCGAATTCATTACCATAGCCTTGCCTATGACTTCAGGGACAAGCCTGTTGCCGGCAGAATACAATACTCCGGAAGAATACTTCGATCTTTCGGGACACCGTATCTGCGACCCTGCGCCGGGAATCTACATCCGCCGGCAAGGGAGCAAAACATCTAAAGTCATAATCCGATAGAAACACCTGTCATAAGTTCTCAGACCGGCCGACATCCGCATCGTCGGCCGGTCTGCGGGCTTTTTAATAAGCGTGTATGCAATATCGGGGCGCAAGAGCCGTTAATCATTATGATGAAGCGCGCGAGATATTTAATAACATACATCACAATGGTACTCGCAGCTCTGGCATTTCCGGCCGGAGCCGCGGCAGCACGCAACAGCCGCCTGAACGACAAAATACAGAACCGACCATACGCCGACCTGCGCCGCTGGCATCTGGGGTTCTCCATCGGAATGCACACAGAGGACCTGCGTTTCACCCACAACGGATTGATCACCGATGCAGGCGAACAATGGCGCATCGAACAACCGACATACCAGCCCGGATTCTGCGTGAACGGGCTTATAGACCTAAGGCTTAACACCTACTTCTCCTTGCGTCTGTCGCCGGGAATGTACTTCGGAAGCCGCGACATAACCATGCGTGAACTCGGAAGCGGCGCCGTCGAACGACAGAATATAAAATCGACATTCGTAGTACTTCCGCTCGACCTAAAGTTCGCCGCACAACGCTACCGCAACTCGCGGCCTTACATCCTGACAGGCGTAATGCCGGCTTTCGACGTATCAAAAAAACGCAGCGACTTCCTGCGCATGAACACCACGGACTTCTACGTGTCAGTAGGTTTCGGATGCGATTTCTATCTGCCTTATTTCAAACTTATACCCGAGGTGAAATTTTGCTTCGGGCTGACCGATGTGCTGACCCACGAACGGCCCGATCTCGCCGACGACCCCAACAAGTTCAAATTCACGCAGTCAATAGCCAAAGCCACATCGAAAATGATTGTACTGACTTTCTATTTTGAATAAACCGATGATGACAACACTCCGCCGCCTGACCTGCCGTATCGGCGTCATTGCCGCCATAGCCATGTCATTCATCGTAATGCCGGCTAAGGCTCAGACCGACGCTCAATTCTCACAGTACTACGAAGTTCCCACATTCTACAACCCCGGAGCCGTAGGACAGACCGACTTGTTGCGCATACGCGGCGGCGCACGGATGCAATGGGTTGGCATAGACAACGCCCCCCGCACTTTCATAGCCACCGCCGACATGCCATTGCGTCTGGGAAAACAGCGTATCGGCCTGGGGGTGATCGTCAACCAAGAAAGCGCCGGCTTGTACAAATCGCTCAATCTGGGCGCGCAACTTGCCTACAAACTGCGGAAGCTCGGCGGCGAATTTACGATAGGCCTGCAGCTCGGCATGTACGATCAGGCTTTCAAAGGATCGGAAGTATATCTGCCCGATGGCGACGACTACCACGAAGGAACCGATGAAGGAATACCGACACAGGACATACACGGGACCGCATTCGACGTAGGCGCCGGGATATGGTACGTCCATAAATACTTCCATGCCGGCATCTCATGCACCCATCTGACATCGCCAACAATTGCAATGAACGTCGAAAGCGCATCGGGCGGCTCGGAAACATCGTCGGACCGGCGTTTCGAATTCCAGGCTCGGCGCACTCTTTATTTTATGGCCGGTTGCAATATTCCGATAAAAAACACGTTATTTGAAATAGTACCGTCGTTGCTTGTCAAATCCGATTTTATCTTCACCACGGGCGAGATAACAGCACGCGCACGTTACAAAAAATTCCTGTCGTTCGGAGTCGGCTACCGCTGGAACGACGCCGTGATAGCCACCGTCGCCGCCGAAATAAAAAACTTCTTCATAGCCTACAGCTACGACTACGCCACTTCGGCCATCAACCGCGCATCGTCCGGCAGCCACGAAGTATTCGCCGGCTACAGCCTTAAGCTCGATTTCTCCGACAAGAACAAAAACCGACATAAAAGCATCCGCATAATGTAAGCGGCCATACCGCTACGATTTCTGCAGCAAACACCAATCAACACCCCAACAGTCTGATATGAACAAGGTCAAAAACATAATCATCTGCGCCACGGCCGCCATAGCGCTGGCATCCTGCGCCGCCGGAAGCTCACGCTCATCAGCTGGCGGCGAAGTCACCGGTGTAGGCGGAACGGCATGGGCCGAACCGACACCCTACGGCATGGTGCTGGTCGACCGCGGTTCGATGAAAGTCGGAGTGCAGAAAGACGACTCTCTCTGGAACCTGCGCGCAAACGCCCGCGGTATCTCCGTCGACGGCTTCTGGATGGACGAAACCGAGATTACGAACGGCAAGTACAAGCAGTTCGTATTCTGGGTCCGCGACTCCATTATCCGCGAACGCCTTGCCGACCCGGCATACGGCGGAAACGAGGATTTCAAGATCGAAGAAGACAAAGAAGGAAACCCGGTGACCCCGCACCTCAACTGGAACAAAGCCATACCCTGGCGCAATCCCAACGAGGACGAACTGCGCGCCATCGAGAGCGTGTACCGCACAAACCCCATCACAGGCGTGCGCGAACTCGATGCAACCCAGATGAACTACCGCTACGAAACCTACAACCACACCGAAGCCGCACGCAGGCGAAACCGTCTGGACGCACGCCGGCGCGAATACAACACCGACCGACCCGTGCCCTCGACCCAGCCTATGATTTCAAAGGACACGGCCTACGTGAACGAGGACGGGGAAATAATCCGTCAGACGATCTCTCGTGCCCTCTCCGGCGATTATGACTTCCTCAACACATACATAGTCAACATCTACCCCGACACAACGGCGTGGATCAACGACTTCGAGAACTCTTACAACGAACCATACGTGCGCATGTACTTCGCCCACGGAGGTTACTCGGACTATCCCGTGGTCGGCGTAAGCTGGGAGCAGGCAAATGCGTTCGCCAACTGGCGGACTGACTTCCTGCGTCGGGCGCTCGGACGCGAAGGCGTATATGTCGAGCCTTATCGTCTGCCGACAGAAGCAGAATGGGAGTATGCAGCCCGCGCCGGCGTCGACGAGAACATGTATCCTTGGGAAGGGGATCTGACAATGAGCGAAGACAAAGGCTGTTTCTATGCCAACTTCAAACCCGACGAAGGTAATTACGTAAGGGACGGCCACGTAATAACATCGCGCGTAGGCACGTATGCTCCTAACGATTTCGGACTCTACGACATGGCCGGCAACGTCAGCGAATGGACATCGACAGCCTTTACCGAAAGCGTAGGCCGACTTACAAACGACCTCAATCCCGAATACCGCTACGATGCCGCCGTGGAAGATCCGTACAAGATGAAACGCAAGATCGTGCGCGGTGGCTCTTGGAAAGACGTGGCCCACAACATCCGCTCCGACCTCCGCATGTGGGAATACCAGAACGAACAACGTTCGTACATCGGTTTCCGCTGCGTACGCACACAGATAGGCTTCGCCAAAGGCCAGAAACAGATTAAGAAGTAAATGTCATGGGAAAAGTTCAGCAATACAAAAGCGGCATAGCCGCATTCATATCCAGCGAGAAGGGGCAGCGCTTCTTCAATTTCGCCTACTCCATCGGCGCTGCCATCGTCATCTGGGGCGCGCTGTTCAAAATTCTGCACCTGCCCGGCGGCAATATGCTGCTGTCGATAGGCATGGGCACGGAAGTCCTGATGTTCGTGTTGACGGCTTTCGACCGTCCGCCGAAAGAATACCGATGGGAAGAAGTGTTTCCCGTACTCGACAACCATAACCCCGAGGAACGTCCCGAATTCGGCGGCGGAGGCGGTGTTGTCATAAACGGCGGAGGCAGCATGCCTCGCGTCAGCGGCGAGCAGGCACGACGTGCGGCCGGCGTTCCCGACAACATCGACCTTAGTCCCGACGATACCCGTTCGCTCTCCGAAAGCATAGCCAAGATGAGCGCCGCAGCCGACCAGCTCTCACGCATGGCCGAGCTGACCTCCGCGACACAGCAATACCTCAACCAAATGGCCTCGATAGCTTCCGAGATGCAACACTTGCGCGACACCACCTCGGCGCTCAATGAAGTTTCCGACGTACTTCTGCAAAGCTATCGCGCCATAACTGAAAACTCCGAAAACATCACCCGCGCATCGCAGGGTTATGTCGAGCAGATGCAGAACCTCCACCACAACATAGGCGGACTGAACACCATCTACGAAATACAGCTCAAAGGCGTTTCGTCGCAGATCGACTCAATCGATCGCGTCAACCGCGGAATCAAGGACATACGCGACATGTACGAGAAAAGCGCAGCACAAAGTGCACGCTACTGCGAGGAAACCGAAAAAATGGCACGCTACATGCAACAGCTCAACTCGGTATACGAAAAGATGATCACAGCCATGACCATAAACATGTACCGTCCGGGAATGCCCGCTCCGGATCTTTCGGGGATTCCCGTATCTCCCGAAGCCCGCGAGGCCGCAGGCCTGAAGAATGCAGGCGCCCATATAAACAAAGACTAACCGCAACCACGCACTCCGAACAGAATGGCATCGAATTCATCAAGGCTCACTCCGCGTCAGAAAATGATCAACCTGATGTACATCGTCCTGACGGCGATGCTCGCACTGAACGTGTCGAGCGACGTTCTCGACGGTTTCACTCAGGTGCACGACGGTCTGAACCGCACAAACAGCAATGTCGGACTGCGCAACAGCGCCATCTACGGCCAGCTCGGCGCTTTCGCCGAACAGAACCCCGACAAAGGCCAGGCATGGCTCGACAAAGCATCGGATGTGCGGCGTGCGACCGCAACTCTGGTAGCCTATGTCGACTCACTTAAATACGAAATCGTGCGCCGGGTCGACGGCAAGGACGCTGATCCCGACAATATCGTAAACCGTGACGACCTCGAAGCCGCAGCCGTAGTCATGCTCTCTCCCGGAAATCCGCGCGGCACAATACTCCGCCAGCGAATCGACGCCTACAGCGATTATGTACTCTCCCTCCTGCCCGATTCCACCACCCGGCGCACTGTAGGCGAAGCCCTCGATACCAAAGCGGTGACACGCCGCGGCACTCTGACACCGCAAAGCTGGGAAGAATCACGTTTCGACCAGCAGCCGGTAGTAGCGGCAGTGACTTTGCTCACCAAGCTGCAGAACGACATCCTGTATGCCGAAGGCGAGGCGCTGTCATCACTGCTGTCGCATGTCGACGCAGGCGACGTCCGAGTCAACGAACTCAATGCTCTGGTTCTTCCGCAGTCGCGCATGGTCATGCGTGGAGGCAAATATTCGGCCAATATCCTTCTGGCAGCAGTCGACACTACAGCCCGCCCGCTCGTGTTCGTCGAAGGCAAGCAACTTTCCAACGACCGCGGACTCTACGAAATAAACACCGGTTCCACCGGCACATTTACTTATAAAGGCTGGCTCGAAGTGCCCCACGGCGACGGAACATCCACCCGCCACGACTTCTCTTCATCCTACACAGTTATCGAGCCTATGGCCACCGTATCGGCAACAATGATGAACGTGCTCTATGCCGGCATCGAAAACCCCGTAGGCATCTCCGTGCCGGGAGTAGCGATGACCGACATATCCGCAACGATGACAAACGGCAGCCTCAACCGTCAGGGCGACCACTGGGTAGCCAAACCTGCCACTGTCGGACAGGATGCCGTCATCACCGTCACCGCCACCATGGACGGCCGCCCGGTCAACGTTGCCACTACTACATTCCGCGTCCGCAAACTTCCGGATCCGACTCCGTTCATAGCATTCAAGGACGCTAACGGCGCCACCGACCACTATCGCGGAGGCCGACCATTCGCCAAAGCCCTGCTGATGCAGGCTCAGGGACTCCAGGCCGCAATCGACGACGGGCTGCTCGACACCCCTTTCAACGTGCTCGGATTCGAAACCGTATTCTTCGATTCATCAGGCAACGCAATGCCCGAAGTCAGCGACGGCGCCAACTTCTCGGCCCGCCAGAAGCAGCAGTTCCAGCGTCTGAGCCGCGGCAAGCGATTCTATATCTCGCGCATCCGCGCCGTAGGACCCGACGGAATCACACGCGACCTCTCGCCAATGGAAGTCATCATCAACTAATTGCAAACATTCCCATAGCAGATACAATATGAAAGCTATCAAACGACTCGCGATACTTGTCATCACTCTTACGGCTGTTGCCGCAAGCGCATTAGCCCAGGACGGAGGAAGCGTCGTCCGCCGCCGCGACACGGGTGACCGCGCCGGACGCGACAAACGCCAGTCCGCCGGAGCGGTCGTGACCGACAGAATGCAGAATTTCTTCGGCGATAACGGAAGTACGATCACCGATGCCGACCGCCAGTGGATGCGCGTCATATACCGATCCATCGACCTGGAAAAAGACAGCAACGCCGCACTCTATTTCCCCGAAGAACCGGTCGAAGGCCAGGAGAACCTCTTCCGGATAATACTGCGTCTGATGGCCGACAATACCCTTCCGGCATACGAATACCTCGACGGCCGGGAAATATTCACCGACCAGTACCGCATCAAGACACGCGACGTTCTCGACCGCTTCCATATCCCTTACACCGAAGCCAAAGGCTCGACCGAGCGCAACCCGCGATTTGCAATCGACGAGAATGACGTGCCCACAAACGAAGTACTCTCATACTACATAGTGGAACGCTGGGAATTCGACACACGCCACAACCGCCTCCGTCCGTCGGTCGAGGCCATCTGCCCCGTGCTTCACCGCAGCGGCGACTTCGGCGGGGAAGCTCTCAAATATCCGATGTTCTGGGTGCGCTTCGCCGACTTGCGCCCGTATCTGGCCGCACAGGCGATTTTTGTCGACGACGACAACAATCTCCCCACATGTACCTACGACGACTTCTTCACCTTGAACATGTACGACGGAGAAATTTATAAGACCCGTAATCTCAAGAACCGTTCGATGATGCAGATGTATGCCAACCCCGACGACCTCAAACGCGCTCAGGACAGCATACAAGCCCGTCTCGACAACTTTGAGAAAAAGCTCTGGGTACCCTCACGCGAAGAAGTGATTGCCGCACGCGAGGCACGTGAGGCTCTTGAGGCTGCCAAAGAGGCAAACGACAGCACATCCGAATCGAAAGCCGTAAAACCGGCAAAAAAAGAAAAACCGGCCAAAGCGGCTCGCTCCACAAAGCGTTCGACAAAACGCTCGCAGGCAAAAGAAGGCAAACCCAAACAGTCGTCATCGTCGTCGAACGCCACACGCTCGGTGCGTCGCCGGCGCTGAAACGGCATACACTTACCCATAATGTAACGGGCGCAAGCACATTGCGCCCTTGCTTTATTTAGAAAATATCCAATGACAACAGCTCAACAAATCGACTACGGAACAATGCCCGTCGGACGCCTTTTCAGGCTGCTGTTCTTCCCGACAATCACCGGTTTTATATTCAATGCCATGCTAAACCTTGCCGACGGCATATTCGTCGGCCATGGAGTAGGCAGCGACGGTCTGGCCGCCATAAATATAGTCGCCCCCATATTCCTTATCTCCACAGGCATAGGACTGATGTTCGGCATAGGAGCATCTGTGCGCTGCTCAATACTCCTCGCCCGCGGCGAACGCTCAAAGGCTTGCTCCGAAATGACTCAGGCATTCATGGTATCGGCAGTCATCGCATCAAGCGTCATACTCCTTTGCGCGATTTTTCCCGACACGGTGCTTGACATCTTCGGATGCAGCGAACGCCTGCGGCCCTATGCCTCTGACTATCTTTTCTATCTGCTTCCAGGCTGCCTGCTGCTGATGGTGCAGTGCGTAGGCATGATGCTTATACGCCTTGACGGATCGCCCCGCTACGCAATGATGTGCAACATCATACCGGCCACAGCCAACATAATTCTTGACTGGCTTTTCGTGTTTCCATTCGGCTGGGGAATCGCCGGTGCCGCTGCCGCCACATCAATAGGCACATCGACAGGAGGACTGATGGTCATAATCTACTTCATCCGCTTTTCAGGCTCCCTTCGCTTCAGCCATGCCGGCAAACCCCACCGGATTCTGCGCAATGCCGCCTTGCAGATGACTCTGGGTGTATCAGCATTCCTTGGTGAAATCGCCATAGCCGTGATGATGCTCACCGGCAACTACGTATTCCTTTCCTACCTTGGCGAAGACGGAGTAGCGGCATTCAGTGTCTGCTGCTATCTGCTGCCTATGGTATTCATGATAAACAATGCCGTGGCCCAGTCGGCACAACCGATCATAAGTTTCAACTACGGACGGCGCAATCCCGACCGCGTTCGCCGTGCACTGGCCATCAGTGCAGGTGTAGGCCTCGCCGCGGGACTGCTGGCGACGGCCGGGCTAAAGTACGCAGCCCGGCCCATTGTGGCTATGTTCCTCGACAGCGGCGGATCGGCAAGCGCCTACAGCCTTGCGGCAGCCGGCGTTCCCACATTCGGCTTCTGCGCACCCGCCTTCGGTCTTAATCTTGCTTTCATAGGCTTTTTCCAAAGCATAGAACAGGCATGGCGCGCCACGACATACACTCTTCTGCGCGGGATAATATTTCCCGTACCCGCATTCGTGCTGCTGCCTCTGCTGCTCGGACCCGACGGAATCTGGCTTGCCATACCTGTGGCCGAATTCCTCACTCTGGCCGTAATCTCCGCCGATCTGGTTGTAAACCACCGCAAACTATTTGAAATTCCACCACAGAACGACGAAAAAAGCATAAAAAGAGCCGAAAAATCAGACGGAAGTTTTGCCATATAAAAAAGTATTATTAATTTTGCCGCGCTAAACATATACTCAGCATATAAAAACAAAATAATTAAATATATAAAATGATCATCGTACAAGTAAAAGAAGGCGAAAACATCGAAAGAGCCCTGAAGAAATTCAAAAGAAAATTCGAAAAAACCGGTATTGTAAAAGAACTCCGCAGCCGTCAGGCTTTCCAGAAGCCCTCTGTGACCAACCGTAAGAAAATGATGAAAGCGGTTTACGTACAGAAGCTCCGCTCGGTTGAAGAATAATCCGGCATCCGCCTGAGTACGCAAAATAAAAGCGGGAGCCACATCCGAAGATGTGGCTCCCGCTTTTATTCATATATTACTATTCCCGTCAATCCTCCAGATAATAGGTTATGGAAGTCACGACGCGAACAGTCTTGATCTGAGGTGTGTACTGGTCGCGGTCGTTGATGGAAAACTGGCCTTGCGAAGCGGTCTGAATCTTGCCAAGGCGGCTATGGGAATCGGCTGCGAACTTGTCGGCGGCTTCGCGGGCATTGGCCGTGGCCTCGGCTATCATCTCCGGCTTGATGCTGTTCAGATCGGTATACTCGTAGGTCGTCTGATACTGGTAGTCGCCGGCAACTACAGCTATTCCCTGCTTTAGCAACTCGCTTTGCTTTTCGATGAGCGAACGCACCAGATCGATTTTGTCGGAAGTGACAACGACAACATTGGTAACCTGATATCGGTAGCGCACATCCTGATTGCCATAACGCTCGGCGGCATAGTCATAGACCGACGGCGCATTGACCGAAATCTCGCCGTCGCTTATGCCGTTTCCTTTCAGATAGGAAAGAATGGCACTGTTAGAGCGCTCGATTTTGGCGTAGATTGTCGGAAGGTCGTTGCCGACTTCCTTGGTCACAACAGGCCATGTGACCTTATTGGCATTCACTTCTTTCTCACAAAGGCCGCGGACTGTGACCACACGGTCGCGATTTGTAAAATTATCGATGCCGGCTTTTAGGGTGAAGCCCAGAACCACAATTGCCACGGCAAGAAGAGCCGCGCTTACGACTGCTTTGTTTTTCATCTTTATATGCGTTATGTTAGCGTTCACATTAGATAACACAAAGATGTGCAAAAAAAGCGTCCGCTACCATCCGCAAGCAGTTAAATATTGCTAAGTCCGGCTATATTGACGGTGCTTTTTCGATTTGCTTTGGCTTTGCGCCCGACTTATCCGTATCTTTGCACTCCGTAAAATCAAAACATAAAAATATTCCGACCATGCATATCGACCTAATCACCGTACTGCCCGAAATGTTCACTTCCATCCTCGGCTGCTCCATTCTTAAACGGGCACAGGACAAAGGGCTATGCGAAATCGAGGTGCATAACCTGCGAGATTACACGACCAACCGCCACCGCAAAGTCGACGACTATCCCTTCGGCGGCGATGCCGGCATGGTCATACAGGTCGAACCCGTCGACCGCTGCATAAGCGAGCTGAAAAGCCGCCGCCACTACGACGAGGTGATATTCACAGCCCCCGACGGCGAAGTATTCAACCAGCGCATGGCCAACAGCCTCTCGCTGCTCAATAATATAATCATACTTTGCGGGCACTATAAAGGCGTGGACTACCGTATCCGAGAGCACCTGATAACACGAGAGATCTCGATTGGCGACTATGTGCTGACAGGTGGCGAAATGCCTGCCGCCATCATCACCGACGCAATCGTACGCCTGCTTCCGGGCGCGATAGGCGACGAGCAAAGCGCGCTGTCCGATTCGTTTCAGGACAATCTTCTCGAACCGCCCATCTACACCCGCCCCGCCGACTACAACGGCTGGACTGTTCCGGAAATCCTGTTGTCAGGGCATCAGGCACGCATTGATGCCTGGCGCCACGAACAGTCGCTCGAGCGCACACGCCGACTTCGTCCCGATCTTCTGCGGGATATGGGTATGGAATAATTATTTAGCAGGAATCTTGGTTACGCGGATTCGTTTCAGCGCCTGAAATCCACAAGCCGTCCGGCACGGGCACCCGTGGGTCGTCCGTCGGAATATGCAAGGACGCCATTGACCCATGTCTTGAGCACGCGATACTTCAATCTGTAGCCCGAGCCGGCAAGGGGTGTCCAGCCGCATCTGCTTATAACCATAGAGTCATCGACCGAATACGGCTCCGTCTGTTCCACAAGGACAATATCGGCGTAATTGCCACGGCGCAGCGCCCCACGGTCGGTCACGCCGAAAAGGCGCGCCGGGTTCGCAGACATTTTTTCAACGACCAGCTCGGCCGGAAAATAGCTCAGCAAAAGCGGCAAAGCGAACTGCACCATAGGCGCACCCGACGACGCCGTCAGCGCACCGCCTTCCTTCTCGGCCGGCAGATGAGGTGCATGGTCCGTTCCTATCGTATCGATAGCTCCCGAATACAAGGCATCCCTGAGTACAGCGCGGTCGTAAGCGCTTTTCACCGCCGGATTCACCTTTATCCTCGCTCCGAGAGTTTCATAATCCTCGGGGCCGGCGAAAGTCAGATGCAAGGGCGTCGCTTCCGCCGTTATCCGCTTGCCATCAAGGGGGCCTTCACTCAGAAGCTCCCTTACCTCGTCGGCTGTCGACACATGCGCCAGATGCAGACGGGTGTCGTAACGTTCGGCAAGCTCGACCGCATGGCGCGCGGAAATCAGACAAGCTTCCGAAGTGCGGATTGCGGGATGCGCGGTCACCGGTATATCTCCATCCGGCCACTCGCGGCGCAGCCGTTCCGCAGCACGGGCTATCACAGCGTCGTCCTCGGCATGCACCATAAGAGGAACGTCGCGGCACAAGGTGAAAAGCGATTTCAGAGCCTCAGACGCAGTAACGGCCATACGCCCTGTCGAAGAACCCATGAATAGCTTTACTCCGGGAATATTTTCAAAAGTGCAGGCACGCAGCTCGTCGGCATTTTCCGCCGAAGCCCCTATGAAGAAAGCATAGTTGGCTGCCGATGCTCCGTCCGCTATCGATTCTTTCGTCCGCACATCGGATACTTTCAGCGTCGGAGGCACGGTATTGGGCATATCGAAGAACGTGGTCACACCGCCTGCTACGGCGGCAAGGCTTTCGCCGGCAATGTCTGCCTTGTGGGTCAGGCCCGGCTGCCGGAAATGCACATGACTGTCGATCATCCCCGGCAACATCAGCGCACCGCCGGCATCGATCACACTGTCGGAACCGGAAAGTATGCGTGGCGGAACATCGCCCGGTCCGATCCCGGCTATGCGCTCGCCATTGATCTGCAACCACGCGCGCACACGACGCGACCCGTCGGTCACCGTCGCATTATGAATCAGAACAGTAGCCATCAGTCCTTATTTTTTGTGGAATAATCCGGATATTTTCTGAAAAGGCTATCCCACTTAAGACGTATGACCCCGAACATGGCCTCGCCGAAAATGCCGGTGTTCATCTTGCTGGTACCGAGTACACGGTTCACGAACACGATAGGTTCCTCAACCACTCTGAAACCGTACTTATAAGCTGTGTATTTCATCTCTATCTGAAAAGCGTAGCCTTTGAACCTTATTGCGTCGAGCGGCAGAGCCTCAAGCACGCGACGCCGGTAGCAGACGAAACCGGCGGTGGTGTCGTGGACCGGCATACCTGTCACAAGCCGCACATACTTCGAGGCATAGAACGACATCAACACCCGTCCCATAGGCCAGTTAACCACATTGACGCCCGAAACATAGCGCGATCCGACCACCACATCGGCATCCGTGCGCGCTCGTCGCAGCAGCCGGAGAAGATCGGCCGGATTATGAGAGAAATCGGCATCCATCTCGCAGATATATTCATACCCCATGTCCAGGGCGCGGCGAAAACCCTCGATATATGCCGTGCCGAGTCCGAGCTTTCCGGCGCGACTGATCAGGCTGACTCGTCCGGGACTGGCATCCATTTTTTCGCGCACTATGGCAGCGGTGCCGTCGGGCGAGTTATCGTCGACCACAAGAACGTCGAACGGCGCTTCAAGCGCCAGAACGGCGTCAATAATGGCCGCCGCGTTCTCGCGCTCGTTATACATAGGGATTATAACCACAGCTTCGCTTCGGCGAAGTTCGGAGGCATGTGTTGACATAAGGCTGCCGGCTGAAATTTATTATCTGCAAAGATAACGTTTTTTGCGTGATAAAGATTTATCACGCAAACATAATTTCAGACGGAGCATATCAGTCACCACCGGAATCACCACCAGCTCTCGCGGCAATGTGCTGCGGCGGCTTCCGCCAGGGCCCGGGCCGCCTCAGCCCTGACGCGGGCGGCATCGGCCCGCAATCTTGCGGCGTCGGCGCATGCTCTTGCGGCGTCGGCACGTATTTCGACGGAAGCGTCGTTCACAATGATGGCGTAGGTGCGGACTCCCGCATCATCGCAGCTACGGTCTATTTCGATTGCCGACGTAGGCTTGACGGTCTTGCTCTCCCACGACTGGACGAGGGTGTATGCACCGTCGCCGGCGGTGAAGACATAGTTGGAATTACCGTTCTTGTCGGCAAACTTGAACACCATCGAATTGCCGTTCTTCACGGCGCTGACCGTGCGGTCGCGCTCGGCCTCGAAAGCCGCACGTATACGCGGCACATAGTCTTCGTTGGAGAATGTGATGACACGCGAGATCTTGTAGAGCTTCTTTTTCTTCTCGCTGCGCTTCTCGGTGTAGGTCACCGTAGCGTCGGGGCGTTTTTCGAGATAATCGACCATCTTGTCGATGCGTCCCTGCGCCGAAGCCATTCCTGGAAATGCTACAGCCGCAGCCGTAATGACAGCCGCCATGGCTGTGCGTGAGATTTTCTTTATCATAGATGATGGTTTATAGTTTAGTGGTTAGAGTTTATAGTTTAGAGGAGTTCGTTTCTGATGGTTGCGGCGAGGTCTGAATCGTCGATATGCGATATGGCCTGCTCGATCAGGGTGCGCTCCAAGTCCTCGGCACGGAATTCGGCGCTTTCGGCCGCGGCTATAAGACTGTCGGAAAGACATTCCGCCATACGCAGCTCGGGATAGATGGCACGCAGGTCGGTGATGCGCCGGCCGTCGCGGACCACATAACTGCCGGCATACAGTTCCATCGCCTCGTCGGCCGCCGAAGGCGTCCACAACGCCAGGAATCCGGCCACGGCCATAAGCACGGCCACCGATGCCGCCACAGCCCAGGCCGCCGCGGCACGCTTCCGGCGCCCTGCCGCGGCCATGCGTTCACCGGGCAGAGCGGCATACCAGGCAAACATAGGACGATAGCGCTCAAGGCGGCTGTCGGCATCGCCTCCCGCCGGAGAAGAAAAATAAGCATACAGCTCGGCTTCCTGCTCAGCCGTGGCAGTCCCTTCGAGGAAAAGCTCCACCAGTCCGAGCAGATAGTCGGACGACGGGCTGTTCTTACCGTATTTTCTAAAAATCTTCATATATATATTTCTTATATATAATATAACTCTAAACCTTAAACTCAAAAAACAAGACGTGCCACGGCACGCCCCTACGTGTGGCCCACACCGAAGACCTCGGCCACACGCCGGCGCGCACGGCACAAGGCCGTACGGACGGCGCCTTCGGTCGAACCGAGCATAGCGGCGATGTCGGCGGTCGACATGCCGCGCACATGACGCAGCTCGATAAGAGCCCGCGAAGCCTCGGGCAATGCGGCAAGCACGCAGTCGAGATGCCTCAACTCGTCGGCAGCAATAAGCCGCTGCTCGGCGCTCAGCTCCGTAGCACGGAAATTCTCGGCGGCGTCGGAACTCAGTCCGACAGTGCGCGAAGCCGAACGCACCACATTAAGCGCAAGATGCCTCGCTATGGTGACAGCCAGAGCCTCCACCGAGCGATAGTCGGCAAGAGCGTCGCGCATTGTCCATAATTTCAGCAAGGTATCCTGCACCACATCCTCCGCCTCCTGAGCCGAAGCATCAGAAAGCACCGAGGCGGCAACGCGCAACAGACCGGGACGCAGGGCCGCGGCAAGGGTTTCAAATTCCGAGGTGTTCATTATCGCTTTCTGCCATTTAGACACACAGAAGCATGAAACGTTACAGTCGCGACGCGAATTTACACAAAACATTAAGAAAATTGCACTTTTAACACAATCAAAATTTGGCAGATTGGAAAATAGAATATAACTTTGCGGCAAGCATCGAATCACACGGCAGCCCTGCTGCTTGCCGTGCGAAGATAAAAAAGATTTGTATCACTCAACAATTAATTAATCATTTCCTCCACATGAAGAAACTTTACACCGTACTCGCCGCCGCTCTGGCCGTAGCCATGGGTGCAAGCGCCGCTTCTCCTCTGAAGAGTCTGGACAAGGTAAACATCAAGCGTGACTTCACAGTCAAGACAGAATTATCGTCTGCCCTCAAAGCTGACGATTCCAAATCATTGATTCGCAAGGCAGCCAAAGCCAAAGCCGCAGAAGGGCTGACTGCAGAAGACATTACATCCGACTACCTCTGCTCCGCTTATTCACAGGCCACCAACCCTGAAACGAATTCTGCATATGGTTGGGACAACCTGGGTGTTGCAACTATATATCCAACGTCTGCTACAGACATTACCATTAACGGCCTTCTGGGCTTGGGTAGCGAAGCAAACTTCACCGGCTCATTCAGTTCCGCTGACGCAAGCATAACCGTCCCCGGAAAACAAATAGCGACAGTCCTTATTCCTAAAGAAGAACAGACTCCCGGCGCCACCGAACCCGAATACGACGAAATCTATATGAAACTCTATGTTTCACGAGTAAAATGGGATGCTACTACCATCAACGACCAGCTTGTTGAAACAGACGAACCCATCGTCTTCAATTACAACGCTGCAGAGCACCGCTATTCATACGAATGCGAGACAAGCGCTGACGGAAAAAGAATCGTGACCCTTCTTATCATGGAACGTGTAAACAAGGACGGCAGCCACATTGTCACCCCTACCGGCTCTTATTCCTTCTTTGACATGCTTGCTATGGTTGATCTCGATGCAATCAACGGCATAATAAATTTTGAAGCACTAGACGCAACCGCTTCCACAGCAGGCAATATTGTCTTCAAAGAAGAAGGCGCATATATCTACGGTGAAGTAACCGGCAATAACAAATTCCTTGTAAAAAACCTCTACGATTACGGCTTCGGAGTATCAGTTGAATTCGACATCACCTCCGATAAAAAGATAAGCGCCAAGGACGTACTTCTTGTCGAACTCAAAGAGCAAGGCAAAGTTATTTCGTTCTACCTCTCCGCTACGAACGATGTAACCGGAGAAATCGACGAAGAAGCTCCCATCGAATTCCAAGGCAGCTCCGAAGTCATCAACACCGAATTCGGGCAATCAACCATCACCATGTTCTCAAATTCACAGCTGCTTGTCGACCTTGATACCTCTATGCAGTACCGCTTACTTTGGGAAATGATACAAAATACTCAGATGATATTCTTCTACGACGTATTCAGCTCCGCCGGTGTCGAAGACGTAACTGTCGCCGACGAAAACGCTCCTGTAGAGTACTTCAACCTCCAGGGCGTACGCGTTGAAAACCCCGAAGCCGGACTCTATATCCGCCGTCAGGGCAACACCGCAACAAAGGTTCTCGTGAAATAATCCACGACTCCATCAATAAATAAACATGCAGGCCGCAGTAAGCGGCCGGTAAAGATAGGCCAAGGCCGATTGCCCCGTCAGGGTTATCGGCCTTGGTTTTTATATAATGTTATATCGTGCTGCATGGCTGCGCTTCAGCGCTATGAAGCATGAATATCCCGGGCAACCATGTAGCAACAGGTTCTTTTTTGCCAAAAACACCTTTTTCCTGGCCGCCGATGCAACGCCTATTGACGCAATGCGAAATATTTAGTACATTTGCATTCGGAAGTTACGAAAAGAGTGTAATTTATTGGAAATGAGCGTAGGTTAATTGCTCTT
>CAJUKD010000011.1 GCA_910587235.1 uncultured Muribaculaceae bacterium | reverse complement strand
GTTAGCGGCTTAGCCTAGGATGAACAACCTCAAATTTTACCGAATCATTGAATATTAAAATCAAAGGAATAATATTTACATGTATAATAACATTTCTTGTTGTACTGCCGTCGAGAGCGACATGCACCATTGATATGTCCGTAATACAAATATCTCATGACTCCGAGATTCCTCAAGAATCTTTGGATCATCTCTCACAGCGTCTTCAAAGTATTTGTGGACAATTCTCTTTTGACACCAATGATAGTTCATCCAGATTCTTTATTGCGGGCAGGTTTAGTAATTCTTACATGAACCTCTTACCCGGGCCACCTCAACAGACCGCATTACATACGACATTAACCATTTACATCGGCGACCTTGAGGCTAAAAAGATATTTTCATCCATTTCCATTGAATTACGTGGTGTTGGAACATCTCCACAACGAGCTTACATAAATGCACTCAAACCTATATCCACGAATAATCAAAAGCTCGAATCATTTATGAATGAGGCACATGAAAGCATCATAAATTATTATGACGAGTCTTTCCCGAGTATTAAATTACAAGTCAGAGATGCCGAGCTGCATCAGGACTATCAAAGAGCCTTATGGTTGTTGTCGCTCGTTCCGAGCTGTTCCTCCAAATATCAAAAATCCTCGGAGTTAGCAATCCCATTAATAAAAAAACACTTCGACAAACAAGGTGAGTCATTGCTTTTAGCTGCTAAAACTTCATGGGCTTCCACTCCTAATCGACAGGGCGCAGAATATGCACTGGAATACATCAGACAAATAGACCCATCCTCCAAAGCCTTCCCGGCAGCACAAGAATTAATCAAAGAAATTAAAGATAAGAACATCGCCGACCTCGATTTTGAATATCATTATAAGTACGAAACCGAGCTTGCGCTCCAGAATTCGGCACTCGAGGTAGCACGCTCCATCGGTGTTGCATACGGAAAAGGGCAAAAAACAGATATAAACATATTCGAGTTCACAAACAACTTTTAATCAATTAAATATCAATCGCATGAAAAAGTTACTTCTTTTTATGTGCATGACGTTTGCACTCGTGAATGCAAACGCATTCGAGGGTGTGATAAAATATCGCACATTCCGCAACGCAAGCGAAGAACTGCTTGCACTGCAGCCACTCACAATTAATGGCGAGAATACCTTTACTATGGTAATCAAAGGTGACAAGATGATGATGAACGATGACAGAAAAGGCACATTGTCCATTCTGTCAGATGGTATTATGACCGAATACTGCCCGGAAGACAACACCGGTTACAGCTGCCCTTGGATTGATCCGACAAGTTCGGCGCTAATGCAGTTCCCGGGTACAGCTACCGATCAGACGCGTGAAATGTTAGGCGAAACTGCTACGAAGTACGTATGCGAGAAGAATGCCAACGTGGGAATGGAAATCAACGGATGGATTATCCCGAACAGTTTTGGATTTTCCGATCAAGTTATGAAAACACTCAATTCAATGATAAATGCCCCCGGCATACTGGCAAAATGGACAATGAATATCGGGGCGCCGTATCCCTCGTCGTTTGTCAGTGAAATCATAGAAATCACACCCCGAGAAGTTGCTGACAGCGAGTTCGACGTTATTCCGACAAACGCCAAAATAGAAGTTGTGAAAAATTGGGATAAGTACAAGTTTCACGATAGCCAGACCAAAGCTGCCGCAAAATTCGTCAAAGGTGAAATGAAGAATGTCTTGAAAATGGGAGATCTTACAAATTCATTCTTGAAATCCCATCCGATCAAGCCCTCAAAGGTGGATGCTGTAAGTTATGATATCGACGAAGACTGGGATTTTTAAATCGATTATTCTTTCATTGTCGGCTGTGCTTGTGCTCTGTTGCAACAGAGCACAAGCACAGCCACCGGACTCTGACAGATATGAACGTGTATCACTTTGCCAATTCATGGTGACATATCCTCATAAAACTTATTTCAGAGAATTGGAACATGAATACATGTCAATCCCACTTCCCAATAGAATGAACGATCACTCTTTGGGGGTCAATTTTATAAAATTCGCGTCAGACAAAACTTCTGCAGAAAATCGCATTGATTATTTCATCAAGGATGCGCAAATCGCCAAACGCTTAATATCCCGTTGGTTCAACCACTCAAAAAAGAATCGTACATTTTCGATAGAACTTTTAAGAGAACGAGGATTCTATAATGCAAATGCCCTGGACGCAAGATTGGCAAAGTCATTAATCAGAGGAGAGAATACATTAGCGGACAATGGCGAACGATTGATCAACTATACTTTTGTAGTTGTCCATGATTTCAAACCACTCAAAAATGAGTTTGCATCACGGCCCAAGTTCAATAAAGGAATCAAACGAGAGAAAGATGAAATAATCCAACTAAACGACAGTGTGGAAAAGTCCAGATATAACAGGCAATTCCATTCATCCGAAAGACAACGTAAAACGTATCCCATCCAATGCGACTCATATCTTTATCGGCTAAAGTGGAATGATGAAATCGCTTCTGCGTTTTATTCCGACTATTATACCGAAATAATCGATCCGGATAAGATTCAGAAATTCGACTCTGATTCAAGCTCTTTTCAATTAGAATTCATATCTATGATTTCAAACCGAATTGACCAGAGAAGAAACCGTCAGATCAAAAGCAACGAGCAATTAGTAAAGACAGCGATGGCCCGCATTATGGACCTAAATATATCTCAACTTCAGAACATTTGTCCCGATTTCAGAGTAAAATCCACATTATATATCGAGAATGGGAATCTATATTCAGATATCGGTCTAAAAGAAGACGTCAAGCCTAATGACACCTACGAAGTACTTGAACGTTCTGAAAATGAAGATGGCACTTTACAATACACCAGGATAGGAACGATACGACCTGTAGCGGATGAAATATGGGATAATCGTTTCAATGCCATGGATTCAGATGGTTATGACGAAAAAGGTTTATTACGTACTCGCTTCGAAAAAATCGACGGAGATGATTTTTACACCGGTTTAATATTAAGAAGAATGAACAACTGATCAACAAAAAGCAGGACAGCCCCGAGGTCTACCCAGGAACTGTCCCGATAATATTTTCGCTGATTTTTATATTGCGGCGGCAAGAGCGGCAAGAGAGTCGATTTTATTCCACTGGTCGGGATAGCTCAGCCCGCGCAACAGGAAAGACGAAAGCTTGAAACCGCCGGCGGGACTGATCGAAAAATCTGCACCGGGGGCTATGCGGCGCGCACGCGCAACCATTTCGCCTACCCGTTCTGTTTTTTCGGGATAAGGACTGTGGGCTTCCAGCAGGCCAAGGACTATTTCTTTTCCGGCCGGGACAGACTCGAGTACGTCGAGGGAGTCCATGTTGCCAAGCTCGAAGGGCAAATAGTAGGCCTGAATGGACGGTATCGAGAAAATCTTCGGCATAAGGGCGTAGACCGAACGCTTGGCATACCAGCGCGGCACGACGTCGGTTCCGGCGGAGATGTAGAGCGACACACGCATATCGGCCGGAAGCCCTCGGGTGGCTGCGGCAAGTATGCCGACAATACTCTCGTGAAGCTTCAGTATATCCGTTCCTCCCTGTTCCATCTCGCGTGTCACCGCCGGATCGAGCAGACGTCCGATGACGGTGTCGTCGAGTTGAAGGTCGCGGCACCCCAGTTCGTAGAATCGAAGTATTGTAAGCCGGTAGGCTTCGGCTATATCGGCAGCCATACGCTCAGAATCCCTGTATATGAAATCGTGGAACTCTACCGCCAGTTCCTGAAGCAGGCTATAAAGATCGACAGGCGACGGAATCGTCTGCCTTGCCAGCGCACGGCCTGCGGCCGCGGCATGGAGAAAGGCGAAATCCTTGAAAAAGGGATGCCGGGGATTATAGTTTACGGGGCCTGTCACACGCGGAAGGTCCTCGAATGTTTCAGCCTGCTGATAGACGCGTCCGCTGTCGAAGCGCTCGCGGACGATGCCTTCCAGACCGAAATAAAAGTCGCGGTCCCAATAGGTGCGTCGTATCTCTCCGGAGCTTACCGCCGAAAGTCCGTGTTCGATCTGCCGTTCGACCAATTCTGCCACAGCTTTGTCGAGAGCCTCTGCATATACCCGGTTGTCGATTTTTCCGGATTTCAGATTCTCTTTTGCTTCCAGCAGCGCGTCCGGCGCCAGGAAGCTGCCTACTACGTCGTATTTCATCTTCAACGCTTTGTGTATCGGTTATCTGTCGTTATTGTTTTACGGCACAAAGGTATGCAATTCTTTTGGGTTAAAAGCAAGAATTACGGAAATTTTTCTTTAATCCGCAGCTTTAGTGCCGGCTGAGATTTATAGCATCGAAGCATTCCTTATCCGCAAGCGTAGCGAGGGCAAATGTTAATGATTTGTTAAAGCGGCATGACTTATGAAAATTTGTGTATATTTGCCATTGAAGCATTGATTCAGAAACTATACTAACCAAGAATTACCACCGTTATGCCAAAAGTACAGGGAGCTGTCGTCATCGACCAGGCACGCTGCAAAGGATGCGAACTCTGTGTCGTAGCCTGTCCGACGGACGTGCTGCTGCTCCAGCCAAAAGAAGTGAACGACCGCGGCTACCATTATGCGTATGCCGCCAGTCCCGACGCCTGCATAGGATGCGCCTCATGTGCCACCGTCTGCCCCGACGCCTGCATAGAGGTGTACAGAGCGGTAGAGAAATAAAAACATTATCCATCCCCTCACCATCAACATCAATGGCAGAAGAAGTAAGATTGATGAAAGGCAATGAAGCCATTGCCCATGCCGCCATCCGCTACGGCGCCGACGGCTATTTCGGTTATCCCATCACTCCTCAGTCGGAAGTGCTGGAAACGCTCGCCGAACTCAAACCCTGGGAAACTACCGGCATGGTCGTCCTTCAGGCCGAAAGCGAGGTAGCGGCCATCAATATGGTCTACGGCGGTGCCGCCACAGGCAAGGCCGTGATGACCTCGTCGTCGTCGCCCGGCGTCAGCCTCAAGCAGGAAGGCATATCATATCTGGCAGCATCGGAGCTTCCGGCTCTGATTGTCAACGTCATGCGCGGCGGCCCCGGTCTGGGCACCATCCAGCCCTCGCAGGCCGACTATTTCCAGGCCACCAAAGGCGGCGGCCACGGCGACTATCACCTTATAGTTCTCGCTCCGGCCACAGTCCAGGAAATGACCGATTTCGTGGCTCTGGGCTTCGACCTTGCGTTCAAATACCGCACTCCGGCCATGATACTGGCCGACGGCATCGTCGGACAGATGATGGAAAAGGTTGTGCTTCCACCCCAGCGCCCGCGCCGAACCGAAGAAGAATTGCGCCGCCAATGCCCGTGGGCCGCATGCGGACGCGGCGGACGCGAACACCGGAATGTGATCACCTCGCTTGAGCTGGATTCAGCAAAAATGGAAGTGAACAATCTGCGCTTCCAGGCCACTTACGACGAAATCAGAAAGAACGAAGTGCGTTTTCAGGAATATTACTGCGAAGACGCGGAATATCTTATCGTGGCATTCGGCTCCGTTGCCCGCATCTGCCTAAAAGCCATCGAGGAGGCCCGCGCCGCCGGCATACGCATAGGCATGTTGCGTCCCATCACCTTGTGGCCTTTCCCGAGCGACGAGATTGCCCGTCTGGCAAGCCGCGTAAAAGGCATGCTCTGCGTGGAACTCAACGCAGGCCAGATGATAGAGGATGTCCGCCTTGCCACCGGCAACAGCGTGCCTGTCCATCACTTCGGCCGTATGGGCGGCATCGTGCCCAACCCCGGCGAAGTCATGGATTCTTTCCTGAGCTATTTTCCCGAAGCAAAAAAATAAAATTACCGCGCCATGACCCAAGAAGAAATAATCCGTCCGGAAAATAAAATATATTCGCGTCCGGAACTGCTCACCGACGCGGTGACCCACTACTGCCCGGGCTGCAGCCACGGTGTCGTGCACCGCATCATCGCCGAGCTGCTTGGCGAGATGAATCTCGCCGACAAGACCATAGGCATAGCCCCCGTGGGCTGCGCCGTGTTCGCCTACAACTACATCGATGTGGACTGGATTGAAGCCGCCCACGGCCGTGCTCCAGCGCTGGCCACGGCTGCCAGCCGCCTGAATCCCGACCGCCTGGTATTCACCTACCAGGGCGACGGCGACCTCTCGGCCATAGGTACTGCCGAAACCATCCATGCCTGCAACCGCGGCGAAAACATAGCGATAATCTTTATCAACAACGCCATATACGGCATGACAGGCGGCCAGATGGCTCCCACCACCCTTCTGGGAATGAAAACCGCCACGACTCCTTACGGACGTACAGCCGAGCTCAACGGCTACCCGCTGGCCATCACAAAGCTTCTCGCCGAACTCGACGGCACATGCTATGTGACGCGTCAGGCCGTACACACACCCGCAGCCGTGCGCAAAGCCAAGAGCGCCATACGCAAGGCGTTCGAAAACTCGACAGCAAAGCGCGGAACTTCGGTTGTAGAGATTGTGTCGACCTGCAATTCAGGCTGGAAGATGACGCCCGACCAGTCGAACAAATGGATGGCCGAGCACATGTTCGCCAAATATCCTCTGGGCGACCTCAAGAACGTTTAACCAAGCATCTGACGACCAACTATGAAAGAAGAAATAGTAATTGCCGGTTTCGGAGGCCAAGGAGTGCTTTCGATGGGTAAAATCCTGGCATACGCCGGACTAATGGACAATCTCGAAGTGTCGTGGATGCCATCCTACGGTCCCGAACAACGTGGCGGCACGGCAAATGTGACAGTAATCCTCAGCGACAAGGCCATCAGCTCCCCCGTGCTCGACAGCTTCGATACCGCCGTGGTTCTCAACCAGCAGAGCCTCGACAAATTCGAGAGCCGCGTGAAAGCCGGCGGAACGCTTATCTACGACCCCTACGGCATACACCGCCTGCCGACACGCACCGATATCCGTGTGGTAGCCGTCGACGCCATGGGTGCCGTGCTGGAGATGAAGAACTCCAAGACATACAACATGATACTGCTGGGAGCGCTCCTGCAGTGCCGCCCCATCGTGGGAATCGACGCTGTCATCCGCGGCCTGCGCAAGACTCTTCCGGAACGCCACCACCATCTCATACCCCTCAACGAAGAAGCCCTGCGCAAGGGCATGACCCTCGCCGGCGCATAAGCCTGCAAACAAGCGATGCGCTACTTTATGCACCTGGCCTACCGTGGCGAGAATTTCCACGGATGGCAGACGCAGCCCAACGCCTCAAGCGTGCAGCAGACTATTGAGGAAGCAATATCAACAATCGTCCGGCACCCGACAGCAATTGTCGGCGCCGGACGAACTGATGCAGGCGTCAACGCACGGATGATGATCGCCCACCTCGATCTCCCTGACGATTTCAAGGTAGATAAGGACGACGGAAAGTTCCTGCGCGGACTAAACACACTGGTAGGCCGTGACATAGCAATATACTCGCTGCGTCCTGTAGCTGCCAACGCCCATGCGCGCTTCGATGCCACGGCACGCTCATACCGATATTTCGCCCACCGCGGAAAGAACCCGTTTGTCGGCCGGCAGTCGTGGCAGGCACCCGATTCTCTCGACTTCGACCGTATGAATGCCGCCGCCGCCCTGCTGCCCGGACGGCGTGATTTCACATCGTTCTCAAAACTGCACACCGACGTGAAGACCAATATCTGCAATTTGCGCGCGGCTAAATGGATAGCCGATGGCGAAGGCCGCTGGTATTTTGAAATCACGGCCGACCGCTTCCTGCGCAATATGGTGCGCGCCATCGTAGGCACCCTCGTCGAAGTAGGCCGCGGACGACTTGCTCCCGAAGAGATGAACGATATAATCGAACGCCGCGACCGTTCGGCTGCCGGCACCTCCATGCCCGGCGAAGCCCTGTTCCTCTGGGACATACAATATCCCTACATCAGTTTCTGACACTCATCTTTCCAATCTAAAAAAGCAATCCCATCCGACTCATTTAACTATTGCCGGACGGGATTTATGGCTTGTTGAATTTCAGACTGCTATTCTTCGGAAGCATCCTCGTTTACCGATTCGAGCGCGAGCGTTGTCAGTTTTTTATCGGATTTCTTTTCGTCGCGCAGGATAGAACGCAAGAGCTTTGCTACTTTTGCCTCCTGCATCGCGTCAGCGAAAGCCGCGAGAGTGCCGTAGGTCGCAATCTCGTAATGCTCCACTTTCTGCGCGGCAAGTATCAGACCGGCGTCGCGGATAGCGCTTCCCTTTTCCGTGTCGGCGATTATGCTTTCTGTTTCCGAGATAAGCCCTTCCATGGCATCGCATTTTTTTGTTTTAGGCTTTTCGCCCATAAGATCGAATACTTGCTCAAGAGTGGAAATCTGAGCTTCTGTTTCGGCAAGATGGGAGTCGAACGAGGCTGCAAGCTCTTTTCCTGTTGCGGCCTTGCGCATTTTGGGAAGTGCTTTAAGCAGTGCTCTTTCAGCCCACAGAATGTCTTTCAGTTCGTCAATGAAAAAGTCGCGGAATTCTTCACCGCTTTTTTTGTCTTTTTCAGTAGCAGCGGACGATTTTTTCGTGCCGGCTTTCGGTTCTGCTACATCTTTCTTTTTCATTTCCGTTTTAGCTTTTGAATCCTCCTTTGCGGCCAGGGATTCTTTCTTCACTTTGGTTTCCATAGTCAATAGTTTTTGTTATTAAAAATCAGACAATGTAATCGCCGATGTTACGGGCCATACTCCCATCTATCGTGTGACGTTACAGAAGTAAGAACGAATATTATGCCGCTACAGTTTGCAATTATTCCTTAATACATAATAAAATAGCCTAAGCACGGCGTATCCTTTGCCGTACAAAATTTACACATTCGAAACAGTTCAAAATACATACAAAGCCTATATCGAGTTATTACAAGAGCCTCAGATTATATTCATTGCTTTGCCGATACGACAAGCCTCCATCGAGTTTCTCACTTGCAGTTTAGCGAGTATCTCCTGCCGGTGGCGGCTTACAGTATTTTTGCTGATAGACAATATTCGTGCGATATCGGCACTGGTTTTACCTGAGTCTATAAGCTGAAGAACTTGCTTTTCCCTCCGGCTGAGTATAGAGGAGTCGACGGACGATGTCAGCTCTTCCGAAACGCCAGTGAAAGAATTGACAACGATACTTTTGCCGGCGAAGTCAATCACACTTCGTCCATACAGACACAGTGAATGTGTGATAGTTTCGGAATCGTCGGCATAGATGTAATACATACGGTGAATCACATCAATAGTGTCGCCTGTCGCTGCCGTCATGCGCAGTTTCGAAAGCAAATAATAATCAGCTCGAGTATGGCGAGGGACATGACGCAGGAAATTGAAGAATCGTAGTTCAGCGAGATATTTTTCTTCACGTTCTTCTTCTTCCATCAGGTCGAGAATAGCCTTTTCCCAGATCGAGTCTTCTTCCGAATAATTCTCAATACCCAAAACCATAGCGAATCTACCTGAAAATATCCAGCTGTTGCCACACTTTAAATCGCTGACAACTGCTGTAAGATTCTCTATCCGGGCCACATTTTCCGCATAATTCAGTAAGTCATCCAATTCAATAGCGCTATCTTTAGCAGACTGACATTTAAGCAATTGATTGAGTTTCGGAAGATTATTCATTTCAAAAAATGGTTATTTATAGTCATTGCCCGTTATTTTATAAGCAATTAACTTTGCAAAACTAACTATTATATATGGTTATTTGAAATGACAGAAAAAGAAAAGATGCTTGAAGGCATGATATACGATGCTAACAACGACTCTCAGCTTATTGCCGAGAGAGTCGAGTGCAAGGAGTTATGCTATGACTATAATACCCTCAGACCGAAGGATGCCGAAATGCGACGAGAGATTATTCTGAAAATATTAGGCTCCGCAAAAGAAGATTTCCTTATAGAACAGCCTTTTCTTTGTGATTATGGCTACAACATCCATATAGGTAATAATTTCTACGCCAATCATAATCTGGTGATACTCGACGAAGCAGCAGTAAGGTTCGGCGACAACGTATTTATTGCCCCCAATTGCGGGTTCTATACCGCCGGCCACCCGACAGAAGTCAGTGAAAGGAACAAAGGTCTTGAATATGCCCGTCCGATAACCGTCGGCAATGATGTGTGGATAGGAGCTAACGTATGTGTCCTGCCGGGAGTGACAATAGGCGACGGCTGTGTTATTGGTGCCGGGAGCGTGGTTGTGAAAGACATTCCATCCTATTCCGTGGCCGTCGGAAATCCATGTAAAGTAATAAAAACACTAAAATAAGAAGATATGCTACAGAAAGTATTTATCACGGTAATCGTATTGCTGTCCGGCTTCTCGGCTTCGGCACAGACACTTGAAAAAATGAACTGGTTCAATGAACCGGCAACGTGGAGCATCACAGACAAAAAACTCTCTATGTTCGTAACGCCCAAAAGCGATTATTGGAGAATATCGCACTACGGCTTCACAGTCGATGACGCCCCTTTCTATTATGCGGAATACGGCGGAGAGTTCGAAGCCAAAGTAAAGGTGTCGGGCGATTACAACGTACGCTTCGACCAGGCCGGCATGATGATTCGTATCGACCACGAGAACTATATCAAGGCCGGAATAGAATACGTCGACGGCAAATTCAATATCAGCACAGTGGTGACTCATCACACATCCGACTGGAGTGTCATCGCCCTCGACAGGCCTGTCGATTTCATCTGGATAAAGGCCGTGCGCCGAAAGGATGCGATAGAGATTTTCTATTCGTTCGACGACAAAGAATATATCATGATGCGAAACGCATGGATGGAAGCCAACCGCCCTGTGAAAGTCGGCATGATGGGCGCTTGTCCTGACGGGAAGGGCTTCAATGTGACATTCTCCGACTTCTCAGTTCGTCATCTGCCTGATGCGCTTCGTACAGAATGGCTCGAAAACAATAAATGAGGTTTGACGATGGATATAAAAATAGATCATCTGGCCCTATATGTCCGTGAATTGGAAGCTGCAAAAGATTTCTTCGTACAATATTTCCAAGCCGAGGCTTCAGCGCAATACCACAATCCGAAGACGGATTTCAGGTCATATTCCTAAGTTTTGGCAGCGGCGCAAGGCTCGAAATCATGACTCGTCCCGAAGTGCAAGAGCAGGATGAAGCTCTGATGCGCACAGGTTTTATACATCTGTCGTTTAGCGTCGGAAATCGAGAAACGGTAGACGAACTCACTTCAAGACTTGAATCCGAAGGTTATGAAGTTGTGAGCGGACCCAGAGTTACCGGTGATGGTTACTATGAAAGCCAAATTATAGGATTTGAAAGCAATGTAATCGAAATTACCGAATAATAAACACTCTGAAAACAAAGATGCTTATTATTCAATCCGGAGGTCAGTACGACGTATAAACTTAATTATGCTGTTATCTCCGTTGGTATTAACTTGCCACCACATATAAGTGTCAGTCAATTTGATTATTTTATAGGGATAATTACCTGCCCAGGGATCATCGCTATCAAGTTCACCCTGAAATACCACGTCTAGTAATGGCTGATGGTTCTCCACTTCACGAATACACCAACTGAAAACTCGGTCATGCCTTAGAGCAGCGTCAACCGTGAGGGCGTATGTAGTTATATATCCCTGATAAGCTCCGTAGCTTTCATGAATTTGAGCGGATGTTATGCCGAGGATGTCTTCACGTCCAAAAATCTTTTGGTTCCCTTGGTCAACAACTTCCCAGGTTGCGGCAAAAAGGTTCAAGTCCATTGGTTGCACATCCTCGTCATCATCACAAGCTATCATTACAATTGAAAGAAGTGGCAGGATCGACAGCAAAAGATATTTGTTCATAGTCCGGAATTATTATTTTTAATAAAAACGGCCGGACTATACAATTATTGCGACGTTTCCATGTTTTCGGAGATAGTACACATTTGGTATAACTTACAAAAGAAATAATGACTGAAATCAAACGATTATCAGTCATTATCAGTACCCGGACCCGGGATATTGATATGAAAACGCATGAAAATGAATAGAACCATTCGCAATGGTTTTCAGATAGTTATATGTAATTAGTCTTCTATTCATTTATAGCCGTTTTCGATATTTTTTGCCAAGTAGTACACTTTTAGTACACCACAGTTGTTATAGAACTGTTAATGACTCTTTAATGCAAATTTACGAATTACTTTTGAATGTGTAAATTTGTGGAAAAGAAAAGTTTACACATATGGCAAATATCAAGACAAAGAACAAACAAAACCCTAAACTACAGCAGTCTGTACTGAGCGACGGACGGGCCAGCCTTTATCTTGAGTTTTACCTCGGGCGAACCGAAACTCCCGTCGTTGATGATGACGGCAACCCAGTGTATTACACCGAAGGTGCGATGAAAGGCAAACAAAAATACAAAATCAAGCATGACCGCCGAAAAGAAAATCTGAACCTATACATCTGGATTGCACCCCGTACCCAACAGGAGCGCATCCAGAACAAGAATACGTTGGCTCTTGCCGAGAAAATCCGATTTGAGAGAGAACAGCGTCTGCTTGAAGACCGGGAAGGCTACCGATTGAAGAAAGAGCGTATCGCCAACTTCCACGATTTCTTTCAAGAATACATAGACACATACACCAAAGCAGACAAACGCATGATTGAAATGGCTCATCGTCGCTTCCGTGCTTTTCTCAGCGAAACTCCGGCATATATGATGTATGACCGAATCATAAGACCTCAGCAACTGACAAAGGAAATGATGCTTTCCTTTGTGGAGTATCTGAAAGCTCACGGCAAAGGTGAAGGCCCACAATCAGTATTCCAGCGTTTCAAGAAAGTCATAGCTTATGCCATTGAAAAAGAAATCTTGTCGAAGAACCCTTGCATAGGTATTACCATCAAGGTTGACGAAAAGACTTTGAAGAAAGAAATCCTTTCTCCCGAAGAGATAGAAAGATTGATGGCAACACATTACGCCAATGAAAATCCTGTCATACAACGAGCTTTTCTCTTTAGCTTATTCTGCGGTTTACGTTGGTGTGATGTAAGCGATATAACTTTCCGGAATATTGATTACGCCAACAAACTTCTGATTTTTGAGCAGAACAAAACACGCGGGCATAGCTCGGCGAGTGGTGTAATAATCCCTCTTAACGATGATATTCTATCTCTTGTAGGAAACCCGGCGACAGAGGAGGAACGCGATAGTCTAATATTTCCGCTACCTTCTCATACCGCTTGCCTAAAGGCTGTGAAAAGATGGGTTAAAAGAGCTGGCATTAGCAAGCATATCACATGGCACTGCGCACGTCATAGTTTCGGGGTTAATTTGCTTAATCGCGGAGCGAATATAAAGACGGTATCGACCCTTTTAGGGCATAGCAGCTTACGGCATACAGAAAAATACACACGAGCTAATGACGACCTTATGGTTAAGGCTATAAACAGCCTCGGCAGTGTCAGCTATGCAAGCCCCGAATAAATTTCCACGGGATTGAGTGTTATATGGTTGTAGATGTGAGCTAAAAAGCTTAACTTTGCATACGGAATCGCAGTCAAAATAATTTTGATTGTGGATTTAGTGGTCGGACATCGGGAGGGATACCCGGTGTCCTTTTTCTTCTCATCGCCCGATTTCGCTCCACATTTGCATAATTCAAAAATTTTTCGTATCTTAATATAGCAATCCGACAAGGGTATCAGTCAATTTCAGTCATTCGACAGTCAAACGCAGTCGCAAGTTACTGAAAACTTGGATAATCCGTATAGGGATTGTACTTTCGTTGCGCCGAAAGGAGAAATGACCGCCGAAAAGAAAAAGTAGGACGCATAGCGGAATAACGCGGACAAAGCCGGACACTGCGAACCATCGCGGATTTCTCCTTGTTGAAAGTAACGGAGCAATGGCAGCCGACGTGCCGGGCACAATGATTAAAACCGCTAAGATGATTACAGCGGCATCAGTGTTCCCCCTCTGCCGACCGCACCCTTGCGAAAGGTGATTATCGCCGATATAATCAGGCATATTCAAGACCGTTATCAACGCGGGAAAATCCGCACGCGATAACAGACAGCCCCGTTATTGCCTTATATCCCGTGGCAAGAGCCGGGCATCAGAGCCGATATTTCAGTGGTTTTCGCCATTTTAGTAAGCATACGGACGAGTGTCCGATATTAGTTTAACCGCCGACCTGCCTCATCCCTCCGGGTGTAGTCATGGGCTGGAAGGCACATATTAACCCTATTGACAACACCCCCACATCTGTATGATGACACCGCAAACGTTTTTAATCCTTAAAAGCCCATGCCCGATGCGCTAAACAATCCCCAGACCACTCAAACATCCACAATCCGAATCAACATGACTGACTTTTTGCATCTCCCTTTGGTGGAAGTCCTCAAACTTCTCGTAAGGGGGTCGGTGGAGGAATATCTCGCCGAAAAGGAAGCCAACGCTTCCGCACGCGCCGTTACCACGGCAAACAACGAATGTGAATCACTTGACATGAAGGGGGCTTTGGAGTTCCTCAACTCCAACGGCTACCCGATAAAGAAAGGACAGCTCTACAAGGAAACGAGCGCGGGAACCGTGCCGTTCCAGAAATTCGGCTCCAAGCTGCATTTCAGAAAGTCCGAGCTGTTGCAGTGGGCGGAGGCGCGCCTCATCGACGGAAACGCCGTCGGCGTACTCGTACCCGCCACAACAGGGAAAGGAGGGAAGCGATGAAAAAAGAAGAAACAACCGCAGAAAAGACCTCCCGCAATCCCTTTCCCCTTGATGTGCTTCCGAGAAAGATGCGTGAAATCATAGACGAGGCGAACACGACCCTCGGATTTCCGAAAGACTATCTCGCCATGTCGATGCTGACGGCGGTTGCCGCCGCTGTCGGAAACACACACAACGCCGAACACATGGCAGGCTGGCAGGAATACTGTATTCTTTTCGTCGCACTCGTAGGGCGTCCGGGAGCCAACAAGAGCCATCCGCTAAGCTTCGCCATGCAGCCGCTCATAGATTTCGATGCGGAGCAGTCGGCAATCTTCTCCGAGGCTATGAAACGCTATCTTGCGGCGTTGGAGCTGCCGCCGAAAGAGAGAGTCGCAAACGGCTATGATACGAACCCGACCGAACCGAGGCGCATCCGCTTCACAATGCAGGATGTCACGCCGGAGGCGGTACACCGTATCCTTTCGGAAAATCCGAGGGGGCTGTGCCTCTATGCCGACGAGCTTGCCGGGTGGTTCAAGAATTTCAACCGCTACAACAACGGCTCCGAATCGGAGTTCTGGATGTCGGTATTCAACCACAAGGTAGCCATGTCCGACCGCAAGAGCAGCCAGAGCGGTGTCTTCATCCGCAATCCGTTCCTCTGCGTCATCGGCACGATCCAGCCCAAAGTGCTGAGTGAGCTTGCCGCAGGGAACCGCAACTCAAACGGTTTCACCGAGCGTTTTCTCTATGTGGTGCCGGACGACCAGACAAAGGCGAAATGGAACAGCGAGAGAAAATCGCCCTCATTCGACATCCTTTCGGCGTGGCGTGAGATTGTCGGCAAACTGACCGGGATTGTTCCTGCGGCTGACAGCGGCGGCGACATAATGCCCGAGGGTGTGCCGTTCTCGCCGGACGCGCTCCAACGCCTCTATTCCTGGCAGAATGAATCGACCGAGCGGTGCAACGCCGAGGGGAGCGACACGCTCACGGCAATTGCGAGCAAACTTGAAATCTATGCCGTGCGGTTCTGCCTTCTTCTTGCCCTCTCCGACTGGGCGTGCGGGGCAAAAAAGAAAAAGGCGATAGAAGCGGCTACGGTCGATAGGGCAATCCGTCTGACTGAGTATTTCCGAGTAACGGCGACAAGGGTGCAGGGCATCATCGGCGAGGACGCGCTGACCGATGTGCAGCTTGCCGTGATGTCGGAACTGCCCGCCACGTTCACCACCGCCGAGGGAGTTGCCATAGCCGGGAAATGCGGTATGGCGGAACGCACGTTCAAGAAATTCCTTCGTGACAGACGGGGCGTTTTCTTCACCCGCGATGCCTACGGCTCTTATTCCAAACTTTGAATTTACCCCATGCACACCTTGCACTTTTGCACACTCCCGACCGTGCAAGAGTGCAAGGAATGCACGGGGGTTATCCCTGAATTTGAAATGATGACAACAGAGTTTTTTCTCGGTGTACCACTATACCCGTTACAGTGGTTTACCGCCCAGCGACCCATATCCGGGGAGCAGTCCCATCCGTGCTGCCGCGCACGGAAATTACAGCCATGCGGGAAATTCCTTAGCATATTAGGGAATTTTCCGAGCCGCATATCGTTCCGATACGCTGAAAATATCCCCAATATGCCAAAGAGGTCAACCCCTTTGGAATCCCCGCGCCAACGAGGGCAGAGCCGGGCTTGCCCGGACTATGCCGAGTGCAGCCGGGGAAAGACCGTAGGTCAATCCCCGGAACGGCTTAACAGAAAGCCGTACACTCCGATTGCTCCGCAACTTAAACTCGTCCGCCTATGAGCTACGCAGTGTTCCACATCATCAAGGCGAACTCGTCTTTGAACTCGATAGCCAAGCATATCGAGCGCACCTCCCATCCCGACAACGCAGACCCGGAGCAGACGCACCTCAACCGCTACGGGCTGGTCGAATATCCCGACGGGATAACCGGGCTTGCGGCTGCTGTCGAACACCGCATAGCCAACGCCGGGATAACCCGGAAAATCTCCGACCGGCAGGTACGCTGCCTCAACATGGTGATGACCTCCGACAACGAGGGTATGCAGAAAATCATCGACGCCGGAAAACTCGACCAATGGATAGCCGACAACATCAAGTGGGTTCGTGACACATTCGGTAGCGACAATGTTGTCGGCGCAGCCCTGCATATGGACGAGCGCACACCGCACCTCCACATAGCGGTCGTTCCAATAGTGACCACCGAGAGAAAGAAGAAAGCGAGGGAGGCGGCGGTGAAGAAGCGTTACCGCACCAAGCCGACCAACCGCCCCCGGCTGTGTGCCGATGACATAATGGAGCGTAAGGCGATGAGCCGTTACCAAGACCTCTATGCCGAGGCAATGGCGAAATACGGATTGGAGCGGGGCATCCGGGGTTCGGAAGCACGGCACATCGACCAACACGAATACTACCGCCAATGCCAGCGCGAGAAAGCCGGACTTGAAAAGGATGTTGCCGAACTCTCCACCGAGAAAAAGAAACTCGACAAGGAGAAGAAATCGTTGGAGAGCAAGGTCGGTCATCTTGAATGCAGCGCAATCGCCCTTGACGCTCAAAAGAAGCAGTTGAGGCAGGTAAACGAGGAAATCCGGCAGACAAACCGCGAACTCTATTCGGAACACACCCGGCTGACCGAGGCAAATTCTTCTCTCGCCGCCAAAAACAAATCGCTTGCCTATACCAATGCCGGACTTTCGGAAGAAGCCACAAGACTTTCGGCACAGCGGGAGAATCTTGCAGCGGACACCGAAAGGCTGACCGTCGAGAAAAAGGCATACGAGGCACAGACCACCGAGGCACGGCAGGAGGCAGAAACCGCCATGCGTGAACGTGATGAAGCCAAAGCCGAGCGTGACGCACAACGGAAAGAAGCCGTCAGCAACATAGCCAACATCTTCACCGGGAGCAAGACCAAGCGGCTTGAAGCCGAGGTTGCACGGAAGGATAATGAAATCCGGGAGCTGAAAGACCGTGTCGAGGCAAGGGAGCAGGACTTTCGCCGTGAGATGTCCAACCTATCCGACAACCTCCGCAGACAAAAGGAGAGTGAAGCCTCCACTATCCGGATACACAACTATCTGGAAACCGACCTCAACACGTTCTTCCCCGATGTGCTCCCGATGTTGGAGGCGGCGAGAGAATGCCGAGAGGTCGGTTTGTCGGACACTGTAACCCGTGCATTGCTTGACCAGAAGCCGCGATATTTTAAGGAGGGAGCAACCATACATTCGGAAACATACCGTCAAGATTTCGATGTGTCCAACGCAGAGGTGCAAATCAAGCGCAATCCAACCGACAACAAATTTCACCTCCACATCAACGGTACCCGTGTGTTCCAGTGGCTCAAAGAGCAATGGCAACGCCTAAAACAAACTTTCAGCCGAGGACTTCGATACTAATCTACTAATAAAAACGGCTATCCACGCTAATTTGGCGAGATAGCCGTTTTTCATATTTTTGACTATTACTAATTAAAAAGAAATAGTAAAATTCATTGCAGGAGTGTATGATAGATTTTGGCCGAAGGTTGGTGCTGAGAGTTGAGTCACGCCCATGCTCATGCCTATCTTCTTGGCCTTGTTCTTATAATGATAGGCACTCACCAGAATCGGTATGCTTGCTGCCGTCAAACCAAGACCCGAATATATAATAATTGGCCCGGCTTGAGTTTTATCATGGTTAGAACCATGAATACTGCTCAATGCCAATGACACGATAGCCCCGACTCCGGTAGCAGTCATGCCAACGCTGAATGTAGTCCAGCCAACGGCACGCAATGCCTTATATTTGCCCCATTCCGGGGTATTCTTGTAGGCATCATTCATCAGCATTGGCGGGAGCTGCTGTGGACTATGACTACTGATGCTCGTCTGCACATCAGCCGGATTGTCGGCTATTGAGTTGTTTTGCGAGTACGTATAGACTGCCGATACAATAAAAACTATAAATACTAAGATTTTCTTCATGTTGATATTTCTCAGTTGGCTCGATGGAGAGATTATTATTAGTGAAAGAAAACGTGAGCCAACTATGCCACGTCGTAATTGGAGGTCGTAGGAAACCTGCCGTGCAGATGTAACAATAGTGACCCACGCATATGCGTGAGAACCACTATGCTATCATTGCACGCTCGAAAAGTTCCTACGTTTCCAATTACAAGATAAGCATAACGCTTCTTATGTTTTCGAAATGTAATGGTTGGCCTTTGCCAAACCGAATACAAAGATACATACAATATTGCAGTTTACTATAATTCAAAGGCTAAAAAACGGTTAATTAATCAAATGGAATCGAATTAAATATAACTAACGCCACTTAAAAATCCTAAAACCGTTTGTTCCTCAATGGCTCGATTTTCGCCGATAGTACACTTTTAGTACACCTTGTAAAAGAGATAATGGCTGTAAATCAATAGATTAACAGCCATTATCAGTACCCGGACCCGGGCTCGAACCGGGATGGGTTGCCCCAACGGTGTTTGAGACCGTCGCGTCTACCGATTCCGCCATCCGGGCTTTGCGTCGGCAAAGTTACGCGTTTTGCTTCAGACTTGCAAATTAATCGTGCTACTGCGAGACCTATTTTATAATTCTTTCAATGCAGGGTACAAAAAAAGAGCCCACGCTCCGGGAGGAGAGTGGGCCGGAGAAGGTCATCGGATGGTGGTTCTCGGCTTTTTAATAAAGCCAGAAAAATGCCTTCTCTTCGATTTATAAACGCACGCAGATTCAAAAAAGTTCACTGATATAGCATCATCTCCATTTGCTATATTATTTTTCAAAAAACTCTTTAGGCCGGACTGCGTTCTTATTTATATACACCTTACAAGATCCGACAACGATGCCTGCTGTTACCGAACGTATTATATCCTGTCTGCGCAACCGTGGTTCCGATACGGTATTTTTTGCCGTGGCCACAGTCACGGGACTGATCGCGGGTGCAGGCGCATGGCTGCTCAAATTCCTTATCGCCGCCGTGTCGGAAATGCTGACGTCGCATTTCGTCAACGGCGACATACATTGGGCGCTTCTTGCTCTTCCTATGGTTGGCATCGTACTGGCAAGCGCATACCAGCGCTTTATCATACACCGCGACATTTCCCACGGCGTGGAACGGATACAACGCTATCTGAACGAAGGGCAGTACCGCATATCGTCCGAAATGCTATTCTCCCCCATCGCATCAAGTGTCCTGACTCTCGGCTTCGGCGGCTCGGCAGGCTCCGAAGGGCCTATCGCGACAACGGGTGCGGCCATAGGCAGCAACCTGTCGCGGCGGATGGGGCTACCTGAATCTTCGGTCGGACTTATGGTAGCCATAGGTGCGGGAGCGGGCATAGCCGGCATATTCAAGGCTCCCGTGGGCGGTATATTATTTTCTCTCGAAGTGCTTGGCATGGCTATGAACACGACGGCCGTGCTTGCTCTGGCATGTTCGTGTCTGGCGGCATCGCTGACGGCCAATATTCTTTCCGGCTTCAAAGTAGCCGTCGCTTTCAGCGGGACGACTCCTTCGGGAGCAGGCGAAGCTGCAGCAGCAATAGTTCTCGGGCTTTTCTGCGGATTTTATTCCATAATATATGCCGGAGCGATGCGCAGCACACGCCGCCGGCTCGAATCGATTTCCAAGCGCTGGCTGCGCAACATCATAGCCGGCACGGTTCTTGCCGTCGCCGTATTCATTTTTCCGAGTCTTTTCGGAGAGGGTTACGGGGTTATCGGAAAAGTAATCAACGGCGACACGTCGGCAATGGCGGCGGCAAGCCCCCTGACGGAACTGCGACTCGACAGCGGATGGCTTGTGCTTGCCGTAACGGCCGGTGTGGCTCTGGCAAAAGGCATAGCAATGTCGGCCACTACAAGTGGCGGTGGAGTGGCCGGCGATTTCGCACCTACTCTTTTCGCCGGTTGCGCGGCAGGCCTGATCTTTGCCATGGTCGCCAACATGATGCCCGGCGTCCATCTGCCTCCGGGCAATTTCGCACTCTACGGCATGGCCGCTACAATGGCAGGAGCACTAAAAGCCCCGCTTATGGCTATTTTTCTGGTTACGGAAATGACGGCCTCCTTCGCCTATATTCTGCCGGTGGCAATTGGCGCGGGCATGGCATACGGCATTGTCCGTATCGCGGACGCATTCATCCGCCCGAATAAATAAACAGAACGGCGGCGCGCCGAATGGCACGCCGCCGTTTTATGGCTTGTTCTTGATGACTCTTATCAGTTAAGAGCCTTAGAGAGGTTGTAGTTTGCGAATTCGAGGTCGTTCACGGCTTTCTGTGCCATGGAGCTGTCGAGGCGCACAGCCTGACGGAGATTGGTGTTGAGCATCGATTCGTTGTTGGTACGGGCACCCAGAACGGCCATCAGGTAGTAAGTGGTGGCATCGGGATTCTCGATTCCGGCAAGAGTTGTCTTGGCTTTGCTGTAATCCTTTGTAAGAATCTGGGCGAGAGCGGCATTATTCGACTTGCTGTCGCCAAAAGCACGTACGGCAGCGTTTGCATCGCCTTTCTTGAGGTAGTATACGCCCATTGCGTCGCCGAGGCCTTCAACGCCTGCTGCGGAGCCGAAGTACTGGTTGGCCTTGTTGTAGTCCTTATTCACGAGTTCGATCAAGCCGAGGTTCATTTTCGCTTCGGCGCTGCCACCCATTGAAGCGGCTTTGTCGAATGAAGCGGCGGCAGCCTTGTAGTCGCCGAGTTCGTACTGCATCATACCGAGGTTGTTGTAAGTACGGTAGTCGCGGGGATAGAGGCGGGCTGCAGTGTTGTAGATGTCGAGTTTCTTGTTCTTGTCGTCGGTGAGTGTGGCGCAATAGAGGATTTCCTCGACGCTGAGTTCAGAGGGGTTGGAAGCATAGAGGGCTTTGATTTCCTCGTCGCTCTTGCCGATCACGTCGATGGATGCCGTGATGCGGGAGTAGCGGAGCTGAGGAAGGATTTCGTCGGCAAGCACTTCGAAGACAGATGACATGTTGCGGATTTCGCGCTCGCGCACTTCGGGATCCTTGTACATCGACAGTACGCTCAGGATAAGATCCTTGTCCTGGATGTTGCTCTTTGCCACGAGCTGCTGGAAGCCTTCCCAGTCTTCGGCGGTGAACTGCGCTGTGAGTTCGCCGAATTCGGTGATTTTGTCTTTGCGGAGCTGGTCGGTCATGTAGCCTTTAGTGTTCTTCTCGCGATTTTCGGCCAGACGTGTGTTGAATTCCATCGTACCGTCGGGAGAAGCATAGGATGAAATGTTGACGTCGCGGATTTCGCGCGATTTGTCGGCATCGGCTTCGCGGATCTGACGCTGGAGTTCCTGCATTGCGTCTGTATTGAGCTGGTTGGCACGTATATTCGCCTGATTGATCAGGAACATGATATCAGCGGCATATTTTTCATTGATGACACGCTGGAAAGCATCGGGAGCGATGGCCGGTGTGATTGTAGCGGCATCGGCAAGGGCGGCGGTGGCAATCACGCCGTCGGCAACCTTAACACGCGGCAGCACATACTGCTTGCTTCCCTGACGGACGTCGAACGCAAGCTGCAGTTCGCTCTTTGCCATTTCGGGAACATAATCGAAACGGACGGGCACGGTAGCGGTACCGCCGTATTCATATGATATCACGGGATTGTTGCCGCGCACTTTCTCACCCTGAAAACTATAAGGCTGGGATGCCACTTCCTGTCCGTTGTAAACCAGATATGGTGTTACGGTCACTTCGGCATTTTTCACAAAATACTTTGCGGGGATTTTAGCGCTTACGGTTGCCGGAACTTTCTCTCCAACCACTTCGAGCGGGTTCGGATTGACGGTGAAATAATCGGCGTTGAGCTGGCCGAGTTTCTTGCCGCATGAGGTGAGCGACAGGGCAACTCCAAAAGCCAGGACATAGCTAAGTTTGCGATACATAATGATGATGTTGTTTTGGTTGAGATGTTTTCTGCCAGGGCACGACGCCCAATGCTGTTCAATATTTATGCAAATATACTTATTTATTCTAAAAATACACAAGGTGTATGCCGATTTTCGACAAATTAACAATAATGATGTGCATCATATAGACAAAAAAACCGCAGCCTCCCGGAGAAATCCGGAGGCTGCGGTGATATTATCCGTACCCGAAGTGGGGCTCGAACCCACACGGCCGCAATGGCCAAGGGATTTTAAGTCCCTCGTGTCTACCATTCCACCATTCGGGCGGAAGCACTGTTATGCGGCAAAGTTACACACTTTTCACGAATCTCGCAAATAAGTGTATCCAATCAGCCGCGGAGCAAGACATCCGGACCCGCCGGGACAAACGAAAAACCGCTTGTCATCGCGACAAGCGGTTAACTCTTAACCTTAAATCTAATACCATGAAAAAACACAGTGCAAATGATGTTCTTTGTAATAAAAAACACGCAGAAGCACACGTAGTTCGAAGAATCATACGCTTTAACACTATTTTAACACTACAGCAGTGATAAATTGCGTACCTTAGCGCATCAAAAAGGTGGTTTCGTCGTTGCGGCGAGATCCCTGTTTTCATTCCATAGATAAGCCAATCATCATATTAGCGATTTAAGACATGAGCGTAAGAATCCTTGTAATAGACGACGAAGAAGCAGTATGCGAAATCCTGAAATTCAATCTTGAAAAAGAAGGTTACGAAGTGGATTGCGCCTACAGTGCAGAAGAAGCCCTGGACATGGATCTTTCGGGCTATTCTCTTTTTATGGTCGATATAATGATGGACCAGCTCAGCGGCTATGATTTCGCCAAACGGGTACGAAACGTAACCGAAACGGAATTCACCCCCATCCTGTTCTGTTCAGCCCTGTCCAACGAGGATTCGGTCGTGAAAGGGCTGAATATCGGCGCCGATGACTATGTCACCAAACCGTTCGTCATAGACGAGGTTCTGGCGCGTGTACGAGCTATCCTGCGCCGCAGCGGTCAGGCCACCCACCGCATGCCGGCCGTCAACGAACGTGCCGATTATGAGTCCGACGTCATATTCCGCACACTCCGCATCGACCGCAACGACAAAACCGTCTATCTCGACGGCGAAGAACTGCCTCTGACACGCACTGAGTACGACATCCTGCTCTTCTTCCTGATACACCGCAACCGAATTTATTCCCGCGAGGAAATCATAAACCAGGTATGGGGCGACAATGTGGTGGTCACAAACCGCACAATCGACACAAACATCACTCGTCTGCGCAAGAAAATAGGCCAATACAGCAATAATCTTGTGACCCGACAGGGATTCGGCTATGGGTTCAAGGAAACGAATTAGTTATCAGTGGCAACTTTTTGTCCCTTTAGTCATAGCCCTATGGGCCGTGATCATAGGCATGTCGTTCTGGCACTACAGCTCGGCGCGACGCGACCGTATCGACATGCTCCACACGCAGCTGGATCTTATCAACCAGCGCATAGTCATGGCCTACGACAACAACTATGACCCGGGCGCATTCATCGATTTCGTGTGGCAATATTACCGCGACAAACGCGAATACGACCTTGTGCGTGTATCCGTCTACAAGGACGGCAAACTGATCCGCAGCTGCGGCGAGCCGATACTTATAGACAACACCGAAACGCCGCCGATTTCCGACGGCATCGGGCATAAATCGGATTTACCGGAAGCCGTAAGCCACGACACGGATATAGGCCTGTCGGAACAGCTCAATCCGATGGATTACTTTTACTTCCAGACCACAGACAGCTCCGACGGCAGGATGAAAGTCCTGACCCTGCTCCCCTTCGACCGCGACATCATCGCAGCATCCACTCCCGACAAAAGCATCGTCTATATAATGGTGTTTCTCGGATTGGCCATGACCATCCTCGCCTATTATTCGACACGATATTTCGGAAAGAACATATCCATGCTCAAACGCTTTGCCGAACGTGCTTCGAACGAATCCGATTTCGTGCCATCAACAAATTATCCGCACGACGAGCTTGGAGATATTTCCAGAGAGATAGTGAATATCTACAACCAGCGCACAAAAGCCATCACCCGGATGAAAAAAGAGCACGAGGTAGCACTGCACGCAATCGAGGAAAAAGCAAGGTCAAAGCGACTGCTTACCAACAACATAAACCACGAACTACGCACGCCCATAGGCGTAATCAAAGGGTATCTCGACACCATTGTTGAAAATCCCGACATGAACGAAGAATCGCGCAAAAGATTCATCGCCAAAGCACTCGAGCATGTCAACCGCCTTGTCAACCTTATAGCCGATGTTTCGGCAATCACCCGACTGGAGGAAGGCGGCGACCTGATCAATACAGAGCCTATAAATTTCCATGACCTCGTCTACACTCTGGCGAACGATTTCGAAGCCTCCGGCTCGCTCGGTTCCATGTCTTTTGATTTCGACATACCTTTAGGCATCGAAGTAATGGGCAATTACAATCTGCTGACAGGAGCTATCATCAACCTTGCGAAAAACGCTGTTTCATACTCAAAGGGCACTATATGCGAACTTTGCCTTACAGGCGAAGACGAGAAATTCTATACGTTCGAATTCCGCGACGACGGTGTCGGAGTGGGCGAGGAACACATTCCGCATCTTTTTGAACGATTCTACAGAGTCGATTCAGGACGCTCACGCAAGGCCGGAGGAACCGGTCTTGGCCTGCCCATACTCCACAACACCATAATCGCCCACGGCGGAAAAATAAGCGTGGCCAACCGACAGACCGGTGGCCTTGTATTCACATTTACCCTGCCGAAAGTAAAAAGCGCAGAAAAACAAGCCTGATAAACGCTGTTTTATCAAAACTTTTATCTACCTTAGCTTCAATTCACAATATTTCCAACCCCACCCTAAAAACAAATCACTATGAAAAATTTTATGACCTTGGCGCTTCTTGCCGTAACAATGACGGCAAGCATGAGTTCGTGTGGCGACAGCGACATCCTCAACAGCGGCGCCGCAAAAAAAGCGCTTAAAAAAGAAGCCGTTTTTGCAAAGAATCATTGCACGGTCCCGTTCAGCACAGGGTTCTACGAAGTGGACAGCGACGATCTCGACAAACTCGCACGCCTGCAAGCTGCCGGAATGATCACATTCAGTGTCGAAAGCGCCACAGAAACAGTAACAGAATACACATACAGCTGGTACAGCGGACGCACCGAGTACACATACGAACGCGAACATGACTTCGCGCAGGTCGATCTAACCGAAGCCGGACAAAAATTAGTGGTCGAAAGCCCTGCGCTTTACCGCGAGGACACCGCCAGACTCAAACGCGAAATGGACGAATATTCGGAAGACATCCCAGAATATATGAACACAATTTATGTCAGACCGCAGCTTCCGGAAGACCGAAGCGAGGCAACTGACACCGACTCAATCGGAAAAAACATAGAAATTGCCGAATGCGTAGAAACAACGACAGAAGTTGAAGAAGTACAGCCTGAGCATGATGTCAACGCCAACTACAACACCCTTCTCGCACGCGTCCACAAGACCGACAACAACATGCTTTCCGGCCGCTTCACACTTGAAAAGGTCATGGACGTATTCTGCCCTGAAGAGTTCGCGAAAGATGGCAAAGGTTCATGCAGATTTATTGCGAAATTCGTCGATAAAACCGCTTTCGGATACGTACTCGGCGCTCCCGGCAACCAACAGCTACGTGAAGGAAAAGCTACATTCCGCCGCTATGTCGACAAAGGCTGGACTGTGGAATCGATAGACTGAGCATCCGCTCTTTCAAACAGACAAAAAACTGTGCGCAAAAAATCGCGCACAGTTTTTTTGCATATACCTATAGTCCGTAACGCCTCAGTCGCCTCGGCCTCCGAAACGGGCATAAATACTACCTGCAAGCCATACCATCACCGCAGCGCCGAAAACAGCGACAAGAATAGTAAGGAGGAATGCCTGAGAAGTTCGTTCTCCCAAAGCGCAGGCGGTGCCCCATCCTCCGGCTATAGCACCTCCCAGGCCTACTGTAATATCAAGTAGAAGAAGTCGACGGCCACCAAAAACACGGTCGGCAAGAAATCCTGCGACAAGACCTATGGCTATCCATGCCACCCACGAACATATGCCCGCAGCAACGGCACTTATTTCAAGCAAAGAACCCATGAGCTTCACAATGTTGTGGCAGCCAGCTCAGCCACCGGATTATTGACTATAAAAGGATGCAGTAATGCCGCCACATCCGTATTACCGGTAAGGTCGGCAACAGTGAGCCATATAATCAAAAGTATAATAAGGAAAATGGCCCCTATGGCGAGCCACAGGCTCAGCCTGTTCTTTTTTCGTGTGGATGCGTCTGACATAGCGTTTGACATTTGGTTTGTTATGAAATAATAACGCTGCGGGCTTCTTTTTGGTTTTTACACTCAGGGCAATGTCGAAAAAAATGATTAATTTTACACGTTTTATGTCACAAACACAGATTTCAGATAAGAAAAAAACCGCTCGACCCCGTCGGAGGAAGCCCGCCCGCAGGCGCAAGCGCATCCGGCGCCGGCGCATCAGCTGGTTTCGCGTATCGCTCGCCGTAGTGCTGTTCACCGCACTGATTCTGTCGCTTACGCTACCGACATGCCGACATTCCACATCCGACAGTCCCGCGTCGGAATCGGTTGTTTCGCCTCGCCTCGACAGCCTGTGCGTGCTTCTGGCCACGACCGATACAACCACGACGCCCAAACCGGCCGTTGCTCCTGACTCCGGATGTATACCGCTGCAAAGCCGTTTCAAGGCTTCGTTAGGGCGCACTTTTAACGACAGCAACCACGTGCATCTTTCCGCAGCCGTCCTGTCAGGCATTCTTCCTATATCCGACACACGCACTGCCTGGCAGCACGGACGCGGACTTGTGGCAGTGCGTTCATGCAAGGATTTTTATGTCGACCGCCTCAGCCATTCATACCCTTACCTCACACGTAGCGGCGCCATACTGCTCCACGAAATAGGACGCCGCTTCAACGATTCGCTGGCCGCACGCGGAGGCGGAGCCTACCGCATAAAGGTTACAAGCCTGTTGCGTACGGGGCATACAGTCGGGCGTCTGCGACGAGTGAACCGCAACGCGACAGCCACGTCGGCACACCAATATGGCGCGACATTCGACATCAGCTACAGCAAATTCATCTGTGACGATTCTACCGCCACCCGCCGCAGCTTCGAGGATCTAAAAAACCTGTTAGCCGAAATAGTGGACGGTCTGCGCGACGAAGGCCGTTGCTTTGTGAAGCACGAACGCCGCCAGGCTTGTTTCCACATAACCGCACGCACCGACAACAACAATAACAACGACAACAACACTCCCGAAACAGATACTCCGAGATGACAAGCCAAGCAGACGGAAAACAGACAGGCGACAGCCAGCGCCGGCCATTAGCGGCTCGTTTCACAATCAGATTGCTGAAAGTACTCCTATGGACTGTCCTCGCATTGAATCTCACAATCGGAGCAGTCCTGATATGCACTGTAAAAATCTTAAATCCCGAAAGTCTTACTCCTCTGGTCGAAACAATAGCCAACAAGAACCTGCATGCTAACGTCAGACTGAGCCGTATAGAATTCAAGCTGCGTCCCGAGTACCGCGGCCTGGGCATAGAAATCGATTCGCTGCTAATTATCTCCAAGGCCTTCGATTCACTGCCGGCAGAACACCGTGCAACCTTGCCGGCATATGCCGACACACTTGCAGCCGTCGACGCCATGCGCGCATCAATATCGCTTCCTGCCCTTATGAGCGGCCGAATCGACCTGCGCGACATTATATTGCGGCGCCCGATGCTCAACATCGTACTCGATGGAACAGGACTCAACAATTTCGATATATTCCCCGCTCCGACCGATTCCACCGATACGGACAAGGATAAAAGCGACTCTTCCATACCCGAAATTTCTGTAAGCCGGTTTGCGCTTGAATCACCACGCGCTATCCGCTACTTCAATGCCGCAGACTCGACCGACGCCACTGTCTTACTGCTTGGCGACGCAAACATATCCAATCACCCTCTACCCGACTACACGCTGCACGTCGACGGACGACTTAACAGCCCGTTCGTACGCCAGCTCGTGGCTCTCGAAGGGCTTTCACTGGGTATGAACGGACGCCTGAAATGGAATCCGCTCCAACCGTCGCTGATTGCCGCTGAAGAAGCAAGCATCAGGGTGGACGATATCGAAGTACGTGCCGACGCCGCCGTCGACTTCAGCGAATCCTTGATTGTGCAGTCGGCACGCATAAACCTTACTCCTGTCGCCATCGAAACTCTGCTCAAGTATGTACCTGACAGCTTGAAACAAGCCTATTCATTGACCGACAAGGACTTCAGCACCAATGCCGAACTATCGGCCGGATTCGACCTGACACAGCCATTCAACCTCGACACCGACAGTATCCCGCACGCCACGGCAAACATGAGGATATCTCCGTCGAAACTTCGCTACGGCAACGCGCGTTTCGACAACATAGCTCTCGACCTGAAAGCGCGACTGGCCGGCAACAACCCCGACAGCATCACCGTGGAAATAGTAAAACTTGAAGCTGCCGGACCGGCCACATCGCTAAGCCTTCACGGCTCTGCAAGCACCCTGCTGAGTGATCCGGCATTCAATGCCTGCCTCAAAGGGCGGTCGAATCTTGCCGGACTGCCATCCATCCTGACAAAAAATATAAACGGCGCCATCTCCGGCTCGGTCACTGCCGACATCGACGTGGACGGCCGCATGTCCATGCTCAACGCCAATGCCTTCCACCTGCTCAAAGTCGACGGCAGAATTGATGCCAACAAATTATATTTCCTATCATCCGACACTGCGACAATGGCGTGGGTGGAAAATGCCGCACTCAGATTCAACTCACGCAACAGGCTTAAACGACCCGACGGAACGACAGGACCGGTTACAATGACAAGCTCACTGAAAGTGGACTCAATCGACGTACTTTCCGGAGGCGTCGGCATAACGGCATCGGACATAAGCCTCGGACTCGGAGCTGAAAACGACGGACGCCTGACCGACACGACCAATATAACACCCTTGGGAGGCGGCCTGAAAATAGCACAGCTAAAGGTCAACTCCATAACCGATTCCGCCGGAGCGCGTCTGCGCGGACTCGGAGGATTCGTCAGTCTGCGTCGTTTCAACGGCAACGAGCGGCTGCCGGAGTTCATATTCAAGCTCAATGCCGACAGGCTGAGCGCCGGAGATCCTTCCACCCGCCTGATGCTGCGCAAGACACAAATCGATTTCAGCGCACATAAAAATCCCGCACGCCGCCGCAAGATACCCGCCGCGATCCGTGCCGCCGCCGACTCAATCAGCCGTGTGCGTCCCGACCTGCCGCCGGACTCCGTCTACCGCCTTGCACTGGAAAAACGCCGGCGCCGGCCCGGACAAGCACACCATAGGCGCGTCCACGGCGAACTGACTGCCGACGAACGCGAAATCATAGACTGGGGCACATCCAACGCCTTACGCCGTTTCCTGCTCGGATGGGAACTGCAAGGCTTCATATCGACCCGCCACGGACGTCTTTTCACACCCTATTTCCCCTTGCGCAACAGCGTAAAAGAACTACGCATAGACTTCACCTCCGATTCCATATTGCTCTCCGATGTCAAATACAGCGCAGGCCACTCCGACCTGCTTATCAACGGACGCATCTCTAACATACGCCGCAGCTTCACCGCACGCGGCTACCGCAGCCCGTTGAAAATCAACTTCAAGATACAGAGCGACACTATCGATGTCAACGAGCTTGCCGCATCGACTTTCGCAGGCGCCGCCTACGCCGAACACATACGTCGCGGCGGAGCGCGTGGAGCCTCGTTCTCGGATGCCGGCGACGACGAGAATGCCCTCGAAAGCAGCCTCGAAGCCATGGTTACAGAAAAGCCCGACAGCAGCGGACCTTTGCTTATCCCGACCAATATCGAAGCGGAAGTGAACGTACGCGCACGCAACATACTGTATTCCGACTTATCTTTTACTGATTTCCGCGGCGATGTGCTTGTCTACGACGGTGCCGTCAACCTGCACCGCCTCGGCGCCCGCTCCGACATAGGATCTCTGGCCATGTCGGCTCTTTACAATGCACCGCAGGCCGACTCCATGAAATTCGGTTTCGGCCTAATGGTAAAACAGCTGCAACTCGAGCGCTTCCTCTCTCTGGTGCCGGCTGTCGACTCCATCGTTCCGATAATGCGCGACTTCAGCGGCGTCATCAATGCTGACGTAGCCGCCACAGTCGACATCGACCCCCAGATGAACCTTGTTCTGCCCACTCTCGACGCGGCCGTAGGACTTAGCGGCGACAGCCTGCGCATTGTCGATCCCGATACCTACCGCACACTCGGCAAATGGTTGCTTTTCAAGGACAAGACATCCGACCGGATAAAACACATGAATGTCGAGTTCATTGTGGAGAACAATATGCTTCAGCTCTTTCCGTTCACATTCGACATCGACCGCTACCGCCTCGGCGTACAGGGCTACAACGACCTGGCCCTTAACTTCAACTATCATCTTGCAGTGCTGAAGTCCCCGCTGCCGTTCAAATTCGGAATCACCGTCAAAGGCACTCCCGACGACTATAAGGTGCGTTTCGGAGGCGCCAAGTTCAAGGAAGGTTCCGTCGCCGAACAACGCGCGGTGGTCGATACGGCACGCATCAACCTGATTTCACAGATTGAAAACGTGTTCCGCCGCGGAGTGTCGCGCTCCAAATTCGCAAGTCTGAATGTCGGACGCCGTCCGCCACGCATGCAGGCATCCGATTCCGGCATCGACACTCTCAGCCGGGCCGATTCCATAGCCCTTATCCGCGAAGGTCTAATCCCGGGCACTGTTCCGGCCGACAGCGAGGCCGGCGATGAAGCGAAACCCGCTACCACAAAGAAGGCCAAAGGTTCAAAAAAGAAAAGCAGACAAGGCCGCAAAAATAACACAGAAAAATCCGACGCCGCCCTGCGCAGCGATTCCGAAGATGAAAAGTCTGAAAAATAAAATATCAGAGTCCATAGCCTCTTACACCGCACGCACAGGTACAGCGCCGCAACGCCCCGGGGCAGTACTTTTCGATATGGACGGCGTGCTCTACAACTCCATGCCCTTCCATGCCCGTTCGTGGAATCTGCTTTTCAGCGAAATTGGCATAGACATGCCCGAACAGGAAGTATATCTGCACGAAGGCCGCACGGGTGCATCGACCGTCACAGCCATATTCGAACGAGAACTTCACCGACAACCCACCGAAGATGAAATCCGCCGGCTTTACCGGCGCAAGACCGAACTATTTGCAGGAATGGGCGCGGTGAAGGTAATGACCGGCGCCCGCGAAACCGTGAACATCTGCCGCCGCGCAGGCGCAACGACAGTGATTGTCACAGGTTCGGGACAAGGAACCCTTCTCGACAGACTCGACAGCGATTTCGACTGCGCCTTTCCGGCACCGTCGCAGCGCATCACGGCATACGACGTCACCCACGGCAAGCCTGATCCTGAACCATACCTTAAAGGTATCGCAAAAGCCGGAACAAGCCCATGGCAATCTGTCGGAATCGACAATGCACCCTTAGGTGTGGAGTCCTCGTCGCGCGCAGGTCTTTTCACCATAGGAGTCAATACAGGCCCGCTCCCGTCCGGAACACTTAAAGCAGCCGGAGCCGACCTTGAACTCGATTCCATGGAGGAATGTGCCGAAGCACTGGGAATCCTGCTCTTGTAGAATTATGGAACAGAAACTTATCTTCACCAACGCTGTAGGAAACGCTCTCGACAATCTCGTCGACGCACTCGACGCCGCAAGCGTGACTATCATCACTGACACAAATACCTTACGTCTTGTACTGCCTCTCCTACAGGCCGACAGCCGCACAGCCGCAAGCGCTCGCATAATAACCATCAAAAGCGACGACATAAACAAGAACCTCGACGGGCTGAAGCATGTATGGACCGGACTTGCCGAAGGTGATGTCACACGGAAATCGCTCATCATAAATCTCGGCGGCGGAGTCGTCACCGATCTTGGAGGTTTTGCAGCCGCAACTTTCAAGCGAGGCATTCCATACATCAACATACCTACAACACTTCTGGGCGCCGTCGACGCATCAGTAGGCGGCAAAACAGCCATAAATTTCAATGGCCTGAAAAATCAGCTCGGCACATTCACGGAAGCTCTGGCATCCGTAATCTCAACCGTATATCTGAACACATTGCCACGGCAGGAAATTCTGTCAGGTTACGCCGAAATGCTTAAACACGGTCTGCTCGACGACACGGATACTTTCGCATCGTTACTGAAATACAATCCCATATACCCTGATTTTGAGTCCGAAAGCCTGTTGCCACTACTCAGAAAAAGCGTTTCGGTAAAAAGCCGCATAGTAGAAGCCGATCCTCTGGAAAAAGGCCCGCGCAAGGCTCTAAATCTCGGGCACACCGCAGGCCATGCCATCGAGGCTTTCGCCATGAAGCACGGCAAACCCATTCCCCATGGCTATGCCGTGGCCCACGGTCTGGTCATAGAACTCGTGCTTTCCCATATCCGGCTTGGATTCCCGGCCGAAACACTGCGCCAGCTCGCAGCATACATTCTTGAGAACTACGGTGCTTTCGACATAAGGTGCGACGACTACGACGAGTTGATCTCCTACATGCGCGCCGACAAGAAAAACAGTACTCCTGACGAAATAAATTTCACCTTGCTACACGCCATAGGAAAACCGCAGACCGACTGCACGGCCGCCCCCGGACAGATAGGAGCGGCCATCGACATATACCGCGATCTGACGGGACTTTAAACCTCAATAATTCATGCAATGGCTAATATATATGACATCCGACGTTACGGCAAATTCGCATTCCTGATAGCTTCAGCCGCCGTAGCCGCCGTATTTCTCTATTTCTCCAACAGCCTTGTCAACGACCTCTCGGCACAGGAGCGCGAACGCATGGAAATATGGGCCGACGCCACAAAACAGATCGTGGCATCCGCCGACCAAGGCAACGACATCGATTTCCTGCTGCGGATAATAGAGCGCAACACGACCATACCCGTACTGCTTACCGATGACAGCATGCACATCCTGCAATTCCGCAACTTTAAGCTGCCGGAAGCTGCACCCGAAAGTTCATTCGCCCTATCGCCGCGCAACGAAGCCTATCTTAACGCCAAACTGCGCTCTCTTGCCAACAGTCCTAACGTAATTGAAATCGAAATTGCGCCGGGCGTAAGCCAATATCTATACTACGAAGATTCCACACTGCTAAAAAGCCTGAGCATATATCCTTATGTACTGCTGCTTGTCATGCTGGCATTCATAGCTGTGGTCTATTTCGCCGTGCTGTCGACAAAAAAAGCCGAACAGAACAAGGTCTGGGTCGGACTGTCGAAAGAAACGGCACATCAGCTCGGAACGCCAATATCGTCGCTGATGGCCTGGATGGAGCTGCTTCCGGAGATGGGTGTGGACCGCGAAACACTCGCAGAGATGAACAAAGACGTCAATCGTCTGAGTACCATCGCATCTCGATTCTCAAAAATAGGTTCGGCGCCACGCATGGAGCATTCGGATCTCAATGCCATCGTCGGCGGAGCCGTCGACTACATGACCACACGTATCTCGCCGCGCATCAGACTCAGCCACACATTGCCGGACCATGAAATCCCTGTAATGGCATCGGCTCCACTGCTCGAATGGGTGGTCGAAAACCTTGTCAAGAATGCCGTCGATGCCATGGAAGGCAGCGGAAGCATCACTGTCAGTCTGACAGCCGACGACGACGGCCGCATGGCCTTTGTCGAAGTAAGCGACACTGGCAAAGGCATAGCCCGAAAGAATTTCAAAACGGTTTTCAACCCCGGCTTCACGACCAAGAGCCGCGGCTGGGGTCTGGGACTTACCTTGGCCAAACGAATCGTGGAACAATACCACGGTGGCCGTATCTACGTGCTTCGCTCCACTCCGGGCATGGGTAGCACTTTCCGCATCGACATGCCTATGGTCTAAAAGGGACATGGAAACCCCAGCCGGAGGCCGGACTGTGACGCGACAGCATATGCACACCCATCAGCACACGGACGCAAAAAATGCCTGAATTCGTAAAAAACAAGTAAGAATCGGCATAATACCGCGACACATCTTCAGATATTACTGATTGACGGAATACGCCCCTTTATTTTCAAAAAAAGGGATTGCCCGACGTATTGTCCTATATTAACTTTGTTTCTGACAATAATACCGACATATCAGATCATGACAAAATCAAGATTTATCGCATTTGCAATATTTGCATCCTTAATGTCTGCAGTTCCTGCTCTCGGCGAAGAGAACGACAATGAAATCGCAAACAAGTATCCTGGCTACAGACTTGCTTTCAGCGACGAATTCGACTCCGGCGACAAGCCAAATCCCGACGTATGGGGATATGAACATGGTTTCTGCCGCAACCACGAAAAACAGTATTATACCGAAAACAATGCCATCGTACGCGACGGCAATCTGATAATCGAAGCTCGCAAAGAGCGCATCGAGAACGACGCTTATGTGCCTATGTCGTCCGACTGGAGGACAAAAGACCGTTATGCCGAATATACATCATCATCCATAATTGCAAAAGACCCCTACCGCTTCAATCAGGGCATCTACGAAGTACGCGCAAAAATTCCCGTAGGCACAGGCTATTGGCCGGCAATCTGGAGTTGCGGAAGTAAATTTGAGTGGCCATACAACGGCGAAATCGACGTGATGGAATACTACGGCGACGCGATTCACGCCAATGTGGCTTGGGGCGGCAACAAAAAATGGGACGCACGATGGAATTCCAAGGCTCCGCGCATGAGTACATTCGACAACGACTTCGCCGACAAATACCATGTATGGCGCATGGAATGGACCAATGAAAGCATCAAGATATATGTCGACGACCGCATGCTCAACGACATCGACCTCGACCAGACCGTAAACGGCAACCCACAGTCCGAATACTTCAATCTCGACGGCTACAATCCATACCGCGACCCTGAACAACTCCACGGAGTCTGGCTCAACCTTGCTCTTGGCGGCGACAACGGCGGTCCGCTGTCAGACACTCCGTTTCCGGCGCAATACTATGTGGATTACGTGCGTGTGTACGTTCCCGCCGACCTGCATTAAAATCAGTCTTTCCAGCCTCCTCCAAGGGCTTTGTAAAGACGTACAAGTGAAAGATTCTCGTCGCGCACGGCGTTGCTGAGTTCTATCTGCGCATTGAAATAACGACGCTGGGCATCAAGAACCTCTATGTAGTTTATACTCCCGCCTCGATACTGCAGTTCGGCAAGATCGACATATTTTCGGGCAGCATTGTTGGAAATAGCTTTCAGCTCGGCTGTACTACGGATTTTACGAAAGGCAATAACTGCATCGTCTGTTTCGCGGAAAGCCTCAAGCACCCTCTGTTCGTAAGCCAGACGCGACTGCTCGTAGCGCGCCAGAGCGGCCTTATAGGATGCTTTCTTCTTTCCGAAATCAAAGATAGGACCTGCAATGGCTCCGGCTACATAGGAAAAGGGCGAACTGAAGAGAGAGCGCAGGTCGTCGTTCTCCCAACCGCCCTGCAGACTGAACGACAGACGCGGGAAACGGTCGGCCCACGCAATACCTACCTCAGCCATCGACGACTGAAGCTTCAATTCAGCCGCCCGCAGATCGGGACGACGACGCAAAAGCTGTGAAGGCAGCCCTAACGGAAGTGCGTCGGAAGGTATTACTTCGGTCGAAACCGACTGGCCTGTAGGTATGGGCGCCCCTGGATATGCCCCCATAAGTACGGCAAGCATGTTTTCAGTTGTTTTTATACGGCTCTCGAGGTTAGGAACAAGAGCGGCCGTAGTGGCATATTCCACCTGAGCCTGCTGGTAGACAAGCTCCGAAGTCAGACCTCCTTCAAAACGCAGGCGGGCCTTAGCCACTCCTTCCGCACGGTTATCCATAGTGCGTCGGACGATGGCGAGTTCGTTGCGCAATGCCAGCATATTGAAATAAGCCGTTGCAGCCTCCGCAATAAGAGTCACACGCATGGCACGCTGTTCTTCGACAGTAGCCATCCACCGCGCACGGCCGCTGCGCTTTGCCCAACGCAGACGCCCCCACAGATCTATCTCCCAGCTTAAAGTCGCCTTGACATCGAATTCAGGATCGCGTTTAAAACTTTCGTTGGCATAATCATTAGTTTCATGATCGGCGGCAATATTGATGCCGAGTGTCGGGAAAAGGCCCACACGGTCTATGCGGTAGAGCTGCTGAAGTTCCTCGACACGGGCGGCGGCGGCAAGCAGATTCTTGTTGTTGTCGAGTGTGGCGCGTATTATACGGCACAATGCCGAATCGCCGTAAAAAGTCCACCAGTCTATGTCGGCAAGTGTAAGCGTGTCGCCGGCAGCACCCGAAGCCAGCTGAGCGGGAAGGTCAAGCTGCGGAGGTGCACATTTCTTTACCCCAGAGCAAGAAACGGCAAACACGGAGGCCAAACAGAAAAGCAGTATATATATGGGAATGTATTTTTTCATTTTGACTTCACAAAACGGTTTTTAATCTTATAGACCCAAACAAAGAAGAATGGAACGAAAACAAGTCCTATAGTTATGGCCGCAAGCATTCCGAAGAACACACCGGTGCCTATGCCGCGACGGCTTGCCGAACCCGGACCTGAAGCAAAGACAAGAGGAAGAAGACCGAGCATGAAAGCCAGCGAGGTCATCACGATAGGACGGAAACGCAACCTCATGGCTACCATGGCAGCCTGCCGCGGCGAACTGCCTTTCTCGACTTCCTCCTTGGCGAATTCCACAATAAGAATAGCGTTCTTGGCCACAAGGCCGACAAGCATCACCAATCCGATCTGGAAATATATGTTGTTCTCAAGTCCGAACAGCCAGATACCCAGATATGCGCCTATGCCTGCCACAGGCAAGGACAGAAGCACCGCTATAGGCACCGTCCAGCTTTCGTACTGCGCAGCCAGAAAGAGGAACACGAAAAGGAAAGCCAAAGCAAGCACCAGTCCCGTCTTGCCGCTCTCGTGCTTTTCCTGATATGAAAGACCGCTCCAGTCTATGTCGATATTCGATGGCAGACGTGTAGCCACTATATCTTCAAGCGCTTCCATAGCCTGTCCTGAACTATAGCCATGGGCAGCTTCACCCGTGACAAGAGCGGCATTGAACATATTGAACCTCTTTATGGTTCCGGAGCCTGTGGTATGGCTTGTAGTTCCCAAGGCCGTCACAGGCACCATAGTGCCACCTGAGCCGCGGACGAAAAAGAGTTTAAGATTATCCTGATAAGCCCGGTAGGGTGCTTCTGCCTGTATATACACGCGGTACACACGGTTGAACAGGTTGAAATCGTTGACATACAGCGAGCCGGTAAAGGCCTTCATGGTGCTGAATATGTCGGCAAGTGGAACGCCCTGCATACGCGCACGGTCGCGGTCGACGTTATAGCGGAGCTGCGGTATTCCTGTCTGCATGGTCGACGACAGGTGCATGAATTCAGGTCGTGCCGAAGCATAGTGCATAAGTGTGTCCAGCGCATTACGCAGATCACTGTATGTTGCATCGCCACGTGCTTCAAGAGCGAGTTCAAAACCGCCGGAAGTACCAAGTCCGGGTATGATGGCAGGCGTCGACAGATATGCTTTTGCCTCCGGATAACTTTCGAATTCCGTGCGCGCCAGTGCCATCAGTTTATCCAAAGAGTCCGACGGACGCTCGCCCCACGGTTTGAGTATTACAGTCAACTGGCTGCGTGCCTGATTGGTTCCGACGCGCGGGCTTGAACCGGTAACGTTGAGCACATGATCCACCTCAGGCCGGCTTGCAAGGAAAGTCATGGCACGCTCGGTCACTTCACGCGTGCGTTCGATTGTGGCTCCTTCGGGCAACTCCAGTTCCACAGTGAAATATCCCTGGTCTTCCTGCGGCATGAAGCTCTGAGGCAACAGGCTGTTCATAAGGAATATGGCTGCGATAACCACACCGAAGAACGCGAACATGCGGCGCGGACGATCCATCGAACGGGATACAATGCGTCCGTAGAAACGGTTGCTTCGTGCAAGTACAAGATTTATACGGCGGAAAAAGCGGTTCTTGCGTCCGGTATCGGGACGCAGGAAGGCCGCACACATAACGGGACTCAAGGTAAGTGCCACCACCGTGGATATGACTACCGACACGGCGATAGTGACCGTGAACTGACGGTACAGCTGGCCGCTGATGCCACCGAGAAAGCTGACAGGCACGAACACGGCACAGAGGACAAGCGACATTGCTATCAGCGCCCCGCTGAGATTGGACATGGCCTCGCGGGTTGCTTCGCGCGCTCCTATTTTCTTCTCGTGCATTATGCGGTCGACATTCTCCACCACTACTATGGCGTCGTCGACCACGATGCCTATGGCAAGGATAAGCCCGAGAAGCGTCATCATGTTCAGCGTGAAACCGAAAAGCAGCATCACACCGAAAGTTCCGATAAGCGAGATCGGGACAGCCACAAGTGGTATAAGCGTGGCTCTCCAGCTCTGCAATGACAGGAATACCACCAGAATCACAAGCAGCAAAGCCTCGAAAAGCGTACGATAGACATGATGTATCGAAGCACTGATATAGGTCGTTGTGTCGAACGGAATGGAATAAGTCACCCCTTCGGGAAAACCGTGGCTTATTTCTTCCATGGTCTTCTTGACGTTATCCGCTACTTCCATGGCATTGGCTCCGGGAAGCATATTGATGTTGAGGACGGCTGCGTTTCCACCGTCGATACCGCTCTCGGTGGAGTAAGACTGAGCTTCCAGCGACACGCGGGCAACGTCTTTCATGCGGATTATGGATCCGTCGGGATTAGCTCGCACCACAATCTGCTCGAAATCGTCGACAGACGACAGACGGCCCTGTGCCGTGATGGGTATCGTCACGTCGACACCATCGATAGGTGCGTCGCCGAGCACGCCGGCGGCAGACTCGCGGTTCTGATCGCGCAGCACATCCTGAAGGTCTTTCACCGTAAGTCCGAGGTCGGCGAGTTTGTCAGGCTGCACCCAGATACGCATGGCATAATAGCGGCTGCCGACATTCGACACACTACCGACGCCGGGCACACGACGCAGCAGGTCGAGCACATTAAGGGTCGCATAGTTCGACAGATATATTTCGTCGAACTTAGGGTCGGAACTCTGTATGGCTATTGTCAGCAGCTTGCTTGGAGCCTGCTTCTCGACAGCTATGCCGTTCTGTACGACTTCCGCCGGCAGGCGTGCCTCGGCTATTTTGATACGGTTCTGGATATCGACCGCCGCCAGATCGGGGTCGGTGGATATGTCAAAAGTGATTACAGCGGAAAATCCGCCGGTATTAGTCGATGTCGATTCCATGTAGATCATACCCGGAGTGCCGTTAAGCTGCTGCTCTATCGGAGTGGCAACAGCCTGACTGACCGTCCGGGCGTCGGCGCCGGGATATGAAGCCGACACATTCACTACCGGAGGTACAATCTGGGGATACTGGTCGATGGGAAGCAATTGCAGGCCTATGATACCCACAATGACTATCACGACCGATATTACAGTCGAGAAAACCGGATGATCCAGAAAAAAATTACGCTTCATTATTCATCGCCGCCCTCCACGTCGGAAGCGGCATTATCTTCTGCCGGCGATTCTGTCCCGGACGCCGGAGCCTCAACAGCCCGTACATTCATTCCGTGCGACAGTTTGTGGATACCTTCGACTACAATGTTCTCTCCGGCGCTCAGACCGCGTTCTATCACTGTATTATTGCCGGATTCCGGTCCTGTTTCGACAAAGCGTTTCTCCACCACTCCGTCGGAACGAACAACAAAGATATACACGCTGCCATCCTCCATCATAAGAGCTTTCGACGGAACCATCACGGCATCCTCGCGCACGTCCATAAGCAGTTTCACACGCGTGAACTGGCCCGGCAGCAGACGGTGGTCGGGGTTAGGCATCTCGGCACGCACCGAAAATGTGCCGGTCTTGGAGTCGACCTGAGGATCGGCAAAATCGACAAGTCCGCTGTAAGGATATACGCTGCCGTCGGCAAGGGTTACGGTGACATAAGGATTCCATGAACGCTCTTCATCGCGCAATCCGAGATTCACATTGCGCTCCTTGGAGCGGAGATATTCAAGAGATGTCATACTGAAATCGATTCGCACCGTGTCGCTCTTGACTATAGTGGCAAGCAACGACTGTGCGCCGGGACCGACGTATGAACCTATGTCGGCGTTGCGTTCTGATATATAGCCCGAAATAGGAGATTCGACAGACGTATAGTCCAATGCCATCTGTGCCTGAACCAGATCTGCCTCACAGACAGCCACGTCGGCATTCGCTCCTTCATAAGCGGCGATTGCATTGTCGAGGTCGAGCTGGCTCGCGGCATTCTGCTCATAAAGCGGACGTATGCGGTTTAAGTCGCGCTCAGCCTTGATGGCCTGCGCACGAGCCTTGTTGAGCTGTGCTTCGGCACGTTTCACTCGCGCACGATAGATACGCGGATCGATGATGAAAAGAGTCTGTCCTTTATTTATATATGTTCCTTCTGCAAAAAGCATTCGTTCAAGATAGCCTTCAACTCGAGCGTGAATCTCGACAAATTGCTGTGCGCGTATGCGTCCTACATATTCGCCATAGATATTCACATCCTCGGTTCCGACCTTCTGCACCTCTACTACAGGAGGGACAGGCGGAACAGGACGCGGACGGAACACAAAATACAGCGCTACAGCCAAAGCGGCGGTAACAACTATGGCTATTACAATCCACAGACGGCGGCGTGGAGGAATAGACTTTACGGAGTTCATGGCCGTTCCCGAAATCGATCGGGCACCATCTGTCATTTTATTCTTGATCTGGTTCAGTTGCATAAGTGATGACTTGTGTCTGTTTGTGTTAATGTGAACTTCTTCTATTGGAAAAAGTGCTGACTGGATTTTCTACCGCTCGACAAAATTAAGGCTTTTCCCCTGTCCATTGTTCATATTTTCCATTATTTTAACTATAAGACCCAATCAAATCATATTACGAAGCGTGCGGACAACGACAAAAAGGGTGTCACTCAATATGCGACACCCTCTTACTTTTATAATTATAATACGTCGTATACGACTATAGTACGGCTTTGCGTACTGCGCTGCCCTCAGCATTGACAGCTTTCAGTATTACCATGCTGCCCGGAGTCATCTCACGCAGATCAAGATAGCCTTTACGGCCGGAAGCCATACGCCGACCTGCTGTATCGAATGCTTCTATCAAGGCATCGTCTGCATTTGTCCGGGCTATACCGTCGGAAAAGGTGATTTCAATACCGGCTGCTGCAACAGAATTGTTCACCCCCGCTTCGGGATTGACAATAGCGTACACTCCACCTGCATCAGCAGTCAGTTCTATATTATCGGCATCGATAACAGAAACCGGAGCCTTGTTGCCGGCATCGTCGGTCACATCCATTTCACCTATGCCCGTATAGCAGATCCGAATTTTTCCGCCGGCATGTGCGGTTATGCGCGCAAGGCTCAGACGTCCGGCGTTCCATGCCTGGTCGACGGTCATGTTGCCACGCGCACGCAGGCCGTTGATATGGCCTTTAGCCCAGTTGTCGGGGAGTGCGGGCAACAGGCGCAGGACTCCGCCGTGGCTCTGCAGAAGCATTTCTGTCACACCGGCAGTATATCCGAAGTTTCCGTCGATCTGGAAAGGAGCATGCGAGTCGAGAAGATTGTAATATACACCTCCGGCGCCGTTGCTCTGTCCGTAAGAGGAGGAATGGCGCAGGGCACTTTCAATAATCTTATGGGCATGATTGCCGTCGAGAGCACGTGCCCAGAGATTTATACGCTATCCAAGCGACCAACCTGTGGAAATATCTCCGCGCATGGCCAGGGAATTTACGGCAGCATCAAACCAGGAGCTTTCGGGAGTGATCCAGTCAAAAGGATAGAGAGCCATCAGGTGCGAGTGATGACGGTGGCCGTTCTCGCCTACAGTATAGTCGCTCTGACGCCACTCGCGCAGGATTTCCGTACCCGAAGTCACACCATTGAGCGTTTCACCCCATGCGCCGGTATAAAGCTCTGTATCCAGTCCGGGGTCAAGATCACGGAGTTTTGAAACTATCTCGTCGCGCAGTCCGGCCTGTTCCGATGCTTCGGCTCCAAGGATATCAATGGCATCGGCGGTTGCACTGAAAAGGCGGTATATGATCTGCTGGGCATGTGCTGTACCGTCTTCGGCTTCGGCTTCGGGTCCGTGCTCGGGCGACCATTCCTGCGGAGCAACCCAGCGACCATCGTCGGCCTTGACCAGACGTTCGAGCCAGAATTCCGCGCAAGAGGCCATGACGGGCAATGCACGATCACGCAGAAAATCGGCGTCGAGAGTATAGAGATAGTGTTCCCACAGATGGTCGGCATACCAGGCATTAGCTATGACATAGTTCTCGGCATAGTCGGAATATCCGAAAATATTGTTCTGTGTGAAGCATGTCCATCCTTTGGTCTGGTTGGAGCGGCGTGCATATTCCTGCCACTGAGGCTGCACCAGAGCCATATTGTAGACATAGTTGAGGAATGGCATGTGCAATTCGCTGAGATTTGTGTTCTCGGCGGGTCAGTAGTTCATCTGCACGTTTATGTTGGAATGGATGTCGCAACCCCATGCCGGTTTTATGCTGTTGTTCCATATACCTTGCAGGTTCGAGGGACTGTCGACGCCGCGCGAACAGCCGATAAGCAGGTAACGACCGAATGTATAATATAATTCTTCAAGCATAAGGCACTCGGGAGCCAGACGGTCGGGACGGCGTTTGTTGTACTGCGTTATCATCTGCTCCGGTGTAGCGGTATTGGCTGCGCCGTCGATTATAAACTCGCTGCGGGCCATCAGCGCCGAATGGTCGGCAAGTTGCGCCGAGCGCAAGCTTTCCCAACCCTTTGCGGCGGCGGCATCGGCACGACTGTCAACTTCGGCTCGCATGGCAGAAGCATCGGAAGTATAAGAAGCGGCTACGGGATCATAGTTGGTTGAGCCGGCAATTATTACAAGTACCTCATCGGCGCCACGCACCTCGATATTGTCGGCGTTAGCGGTCATAGTGCCGCCTACAGGCACGATTTTCACCCTTGCCTTGAAATCGAGCAGCGTGAGCTTGCCTTCGAACTCCATAACACCGCCGTCGGAGCAGCTCACAAGGAGCAGTCCACGGCGGACGCCGGGATAGAGCCTCGTGCGTATGCTGATCATGCCGGCCTGCGAAGCGCTCAGTCTAAGCGCCACGACTCCGTCAGGATTGCTGGCGATGTACTCGCGGCGATATTTTACAGCTCCATCAGGCGAGGTATATTCAGCCGTAGCGATACCCTTGGTCATGTCGAGAGTGCGGACGTAGTTACTTACGGCTTTGTCGGCCGTAGTACCGAACACGTCGGATATGTCCTCGATAAAAAGGTCGCCGAAGTTCTGGTACGTACCGTGGATTTTAGTAGAACCTGTCCAGAGCGTTTTTTCATTGAACTGTATGTGGTCATCCTTTACGCCGCCTAGATCATCGCGCCGAACTGGCCGTTGCCTATCGGGAGTGCGTATTCCATCCATGGATTATTGGAATCAGTCGCTGTGGCGGGGGAGGTGTACCAGAGCGTATGGCGATTGGCGGGTGTATAGCTTGCCATACCCGTTACGGCGAATTCCGATTCGCGTTCAGGTACTGTAGCCGAGGCCGCTACCGTGGCGGCAGAGATGAAACACAGGGCATTGCCTGCATCGCCCGGCGTATAGAAACCTATCGTGCGACCGGTACCAAATCCGTTCGAGCTGTTAAGACGTGTACGGTCGCCGCTTTTACCCACTGCTTCCACTTCCCAGCAGTCGGTAAAATCAGGATGTGTGCTACGGTGCAAAGAAAATACGGAAGCCTGCTGTGCGTCGGCCGACATTGTCATATAGTCGGTAGCAACAGCTACATTGCCGTCGCGGCTTATAATGGTGAATGCGTCGGCAGAGCCGACAAACTTCCACTGTTGCGACGTGCGGGTAGCATTCGGCAGACGCGTCGAGCAGTTCCGACTGTCGCCGGGGTCCTGAATAACAGCATCGCCGAAGCTCATCGCGATATAATACCAGTTCTCATTACTGCCGTTGCTGAACTCCGGTGCAGGCCATTCGGCTGCTGTAGTTATCGAAGGGTTTATGAAGCGGCTTTTTTCTGACGAAAGAACGCCCGACACACATGATGCCGGGCGTTCCTTATTCTGAATTACAAACTATAGAATGTTCAGTTGGCCTTTGTCAGCTTGACGTTTTTGACTTCCCAAGTTCCGGATTTCCCTTCTTCACTGACATAGCGGAATGCGAACTGTATGTTCTTGCCGTCCCAGCGGCTGAGGTCTATATCTCCGGAGTTGGCGAATGGCTTCCAAGCCGTATTGTCGGAGGTGTTGGGGATAGGCACAGCAGTCCAGTCCGTGGAACCTACCTCACGCACACAAAGCGTGCAGTTGGCTTTGGCGAATGCCAGATCCGGGAATTTATTGAACACATGCTCGAAGCTGATCTTGCAGCCCGTTGCACCGGACAGATTTACGGCCGGCGATATCAGGTAGCTGTCGGAAGCATAGGAAACGCCTTGTATGTATGCCGATGCTTTCATGTAGCCGTACTGGGTGTCGGCAATCCATATATAGTTTGCCGCATCCGGCATCACAACGTTCTCTATGGTAAACTGTCCCTGACCGGAAGCAAATGTTTCTTCGAACACAGTGGCGCCACCGGTGACGGGCGGAGTGACAGGAGTATCACCGCTACCGTCGCCGTCAGTATAGATTGTCATTGACGACAGGTGCACTTCGCCGGTGGTGGTGAAAGTCACGGTCTTGCTGTCGCCGGTCCAGTCCGGAGCGGTGAAAGTGCCGGGATCTGCCGTGAAGTTAAAGTTTTTATCCTGTTGGGAGTAAGCACCCGTAAAGAATATTTTTTTGATATTGTCACCGTACTGCACAGTAAATGTATGGCCTTTTGAGCCTCCGCCGGCCGAGCAACGGAAATCGACTACGCCGGCAGCACTGGTGAAGAAACGGAGTTCCTGATTGAGTCCGAATCCCTGTCCCTGCGTAATGGTGACTTTGACTCCGTCATAAGTAAATCCGTCGCTGACGGTGGCTTCCGATGGAGCTGCTTTTACCACACCGAGAGCTTCAGGGTCGGAGAAGTCGATCTTGATTTCCGATTTACCGCTTCCCACACCCGGATCAACAGGCTGGTCGGGATTGTCGGGAACGTCGCCGTTTTCGACACCTTCAATCTTGAAGCTGTCGGCTGCACCGCTGTTGCCGGTCAGACCGTATGTGTCCATATACTTGGCAAAAGTTGCATTGACAAGGATTTCGCGACCGAGCAATTCGGGATGTTCGCGCAGGTTGCCAAGCGTCTGGAATACACTTCCCGAAGGCAGTTCTATTACAAGAGCATGGTCGATCTCGCGTGTTTCAGCGGTCTGTCCGATTACGAGTGTATTGGCGAGGGCGAAACCATCTTCTCCTGCTTCCCACTGTATATTCTCGTTGGCCGTGATGCTTGTGACATCAATATTCGGAGCACCTACGATATAGCCTTTAACCCATCCCGTACCGGTCTGTCCGGCGGCTTCGAGCTGCACGACGTCGTCGACTGTATAAGGATTGGTGATATCACCCTTGGGTTCGGCGAATCCTATGCAACCTTCGAGGTCGATAAGCACAAGCTGCCAGGGAGAACTCTTGGGATTGGCCGAATTCTGATAATAGGACGCCACAGCAACGACATCACCCACACCCGTTGGCAGGACATTGTTCCAGAATGTGGAATAACCGCTTGTACGGACGGGGATCTGGTTGCCTCTCGAGTCGGTGATATTCTGGTTCTGCAGATCGTTGTCGGAGGTATGCCAAGCCGAGAACAGGGCTTTGCCGCCATTTACGAAGCTGACATTGCGGAAACGTACCAGACGGCTCTGGTACTTGCGCACATTCGAGGGATTGGTATTGAATTCGTCGAAATTGTCGACAGCCAGAGTGTCGATCTTGCTCAGGTCGGGATAGCCTTTCAGGTGGGCGTGTATCTGGAAAAACTCGGGCGACATGAACGATGCCTGATCGGTATTGCCCTGGAAGTATTCTTCGGGCATACCCAGCTGCTGCAAACCGCGGTATTTTCCAATGTACATGTCGGTCATGTCGAGTACGATCTCCTGTCCGCGGCGATAGCGCAGGTAGAGATTGTAGGAGTTTATCGACATTGTGATAGCGGCCGTTTCGTCCTGTATCACAAGATTTTTATAGAAGTTGCTCTCTTCGTCGGACGAAGTCACCCATCCATGGATGATTACATGCGATCCGTCTTCGTTGGCGGGCACCTTTGTAACATAGTTGAAGTCCCCCTGCCAGAAGCGTTCTTTAAGTTCGGCGATAGTAGTGTTCGGCACCAGATCGGTAGTGGGTTCCACGGCCTCGGGAGTTTCGAAGTCGTCGCTACATGCCGGCAGGGTGGTCATCACCGCCGCCGATGCAGCCACAGCCGCCAGTGCGAGCATATATGATTTTATTGTCTTCATATTTTGCGTTTGATTTTATGCTGTTGGTGTTTTAATGTGCGTCGGCAGCGGTTATTTATTACCGGTCAGCTTGAAGTCCTGAATTTCCCAGGCAATGCTCTGTGCGCCATCGTTCTTGTAGCAGAAAGCCACTTTAACCGACTTGCCGTCGTACTTCGAGAGATCGAAAGAACAATCGACAAACTTCGACCAGTTGCCTGTTCCGCGGGCAGGATAAGTGGTTATGGGCAGCTGCTCCCACTCGCCTCCGTCGGCCTGTATGCGGAGCACACAGAATTCACCCTGTTCTGAAGGGAAGTAGAAACCGAAAGCATGCTTGAAGAAGAGCGCCGAAGCGGTTCCGAGTTGAACGGCAGGCGAAACCAGCCAGCTTTCGGCTGCTTCGTTGGCACCGTTGACGTAGCTGTTGGCAATCGCACAGCTGGGCGAGTTGTCCTTCTGCTGTGCACGCCATCCGGTCCAGGATGCCACGCTCTTGTTGTCGATCGTAAACTGGCCGAGGCTACCGTCCTGAAAAGACGTTTCGAAGATTGTGGCTCCGGGAGTGATGACAGGCGTGTCGGGTGTATCGGGCGTTTCGGGTACGCCGTCGAAGTCGGCACAGCCGTCGGAGTTGATAAGCTGGAGCTGCATGTCGTTGTTGAACTGGCCGACGATTGCAGTCACGTTGCCGGTTCCGACGGGAAGGAGTTCATCCTTGAAAGTAGCGTAGCTGCTTGTGCGGACGATGATAGCGGCGCCGGCAGCACTGAGAAGATCGCGGTTGGTGTTCTGGTTGCCGCTGACGAAGGGTTCGCCGGGCTGTGCGAAGTGCACGCCTTCGAGCTTCACAAGCTGGCTCTGCCACTGTATCTGTCCTTCCTGCGTAGCTTTGGAGGCATTAAGTACATCGATGGTTGTCACCTTGGGCTGCACAGTGAATGGAGCGGGATCACCGATAAGCTGTGTTGCAGAACGGAAAGTGCCAAGTTCCATGCGTCCCATCTGGTCGCCCTGTCCTGCACCGATCTGCATCAAGTTACGGTAGCGGCCTATGTTCATGTCTGTGACATTGATGCGCAGGCGCTGTCCGACTTTGTATTTGCTCCAGAGCTTGCTGTCGTTGATGCCGAAGAGCACGGCAGCTGTTTCGTCGGCCACGACAAGCGACTTGTAGATGTTGCCGCTTTCGTCGGAGCTAATCACTGTACCCTCGATGATGGTGGGGATGTCGCCATCGCGGGCGGTGATAGTCGATACGTAATCGGATTTGCTGTTGTCCCAATATTCAGCTTTGAGGGCTGCAATGGTGATATTGGCTTCAGGCAGTGGCTCTACCGGACCTACTACGGCGGGGGTGAAACCGATGAAAGCGTCGCCGTCGATGGGCACAAGCTGCCATCCGTTGTAGTAGCTCAGGACACCTACGATGTCACCCGTACCTGTCGGGATAAGCTCGCTTTTGAAAGTAGCGTAGTTGCTGATTCGCATAAGCATACGCTGTCCTTTGTCGTCGGTGGCATAGCGGTTGGTCGATTCGGCTTCGGCCCAGGGCTGTCCCTGATCCTGAAGGGTCATACCTTGTATGCGCACCAGGCGGCTCTGCCACATCATCTGGTCGGCGGCGGCAGTCGCACCCATTATATCGTCCATGGTGCATAGGACGGTATCGACTTTTTCGGGTTCGGGCCATCCGTTCGGACGCGCCTGCACCTTGAAGAATTCTTCATCCATGGTAGCCATGGCGCCATCTTTAAGAGTGCCGAACTGCATCAGGCCGTTATAACCTCCGACATACATGCCGGTGAGATTAACGGCCACGTCTTCGCCGAACTTGTAGCGGCGATAGCTGTCGGAATAGCTTACGTAGAAATTGATGGCATATTCCCCGTCCTTGTCCTGAAGCACGATACTGTTGTAGACGTTACCGGCTTCGTCGGAGGAAGCGATGCGTCCGCGCACAATCATCGAATCGCCTTTTTCAGTCAGGCCGATCTGCACGGGCGAGCCGCTGACATTGGCCCAGTACATTTCTTTCAGCTCTTTGATAGAGGTGTTTGCCTCCCAGTCGCACGAGGGCACGACCATCGGCGGACGCTCGAAGTTGTCGTCGCAGGCACCGAGAGCCGCTGCGCCAAGGGCGAGAGCCGCTATATATAATAATGAGTTTTTCATCTGTCTTTTCTTTGTTTGTGTGACGGAAACTGATTTAGAAACGGACGCCGACATTGAAGTAGACACGTATGCCCTGTGCGTAGCTCAGGCGGTTGGGGTACTTGCTGCTGTCGTATTCCTTGGTGTCGACGCGACCCTGCTGGTAGGCGTAGGTCACGACGTTGCGGTTGTTGAGGATGTTATTGACATTGAGGTTGAAGTTGAGCGCCACCTTACGGTTGACATACACCACCTTACCTATCGATGCGTTAAGTGTGAACGCGCTGCGGATCTTGTCCTGGCGTGTCATTTCCTCGATTTTGGCCTGTAGCTGCTCGGGGTTGTCGCCGGCGAAGTTCCACAGGTCGGGCATCGCTTCGTGGTAGGCGGGAGCCAGATTCACGTAAGCGTCGCCCTGTATGGTACCGTTGACGTTGAAGTACCAGTTCTTCGGTGCTGCATAGTCAAGGCCGAGGTTGGCGGCATACTGCGGTGTGGAGCCGAGATAGTAGTTCTTGAGGTAGACGGTCTGCGTCGTGTCGGCGTAAAGTCCGTTTTCGAAAGAACGCGTGCCGCGGGGATTGTTCTTGTACTGGAAGCGGGCGTATGTGCCGGCGAAAGTAGCGGTCAGCGAGGGTGTGATCTTGAATGCCATGCCGACTTCAACACCTTTGTAGACACGACGTACGCCCTGGAGGACGTAATTGGCATAGGTCTGGTACTGTTCGTCGTAGAAACCGTTGCGTTCGATGGCATTGTCGATATCGGTGTAGAATCCGGTCACCGAACCGCGGAAACGGCGGTAGTTCCAGATATAAGAGAGGTCGGCGGCGAGGTTGCGTTCGCTTTCGACGTCGTCGACGATGGTATTCTTGACGCGGGGCGAGATGAACACATTGTCGACAAGCGGGGCGCGGGTTCCGTACTCGAAGTGTGCGGCGAACTGGTTGCGGCCGTCGAGTTTATATGTGGCACCGGCTTTGAAAGCTCCGTTGTCGAAGCGCAGGGTGTTGCTCTTGCCCAGCGAGTTGTTGGGCGCACGTCCGTTGCGCATGTGGCCGTCGCGGTAGAACTGGGTGTAGCTTACCTTGAAGCCGTAGTTCACGTCCCAGTGGGGCAGGTTGATGACATTCTGCAGCCATGCCGATGCCTGCAAGGCATGGATGTCGTAGTCGTAGCCGAACTTGTCACCCTTGCCGACACGGCGGTTGGGGTTGTCGAGGTCGTTCTGCAGGTTTCCGAGAGCAAGCGCTATCTCACGGTCGGAGTACGGGTCGATGTCGAGCCAGAATTCGCCGCCGAGGAGGTCGCGTATGGTCTTGTAGTTGCTGCTCTTGGTGTAGTTGAACGATACACCTCCCTGCAGGCTCATGAAGTTGTTCAGACGCGTGTTCACATAAGAGTTGAACATGGCGTTAAGCTGATGGTTGATGCGGTTCTCCATGATGTAGGACGAACCGGAATGCTGATCTTCGGGCAAGCCGACATTGTGCTGGTTGTTGAGATTATTGATAGCGTAGAGCTGGTCCCACTTGATCTGGCGGAAGTACTCGCTGTTTTCCCACAGGTCGGTGTACATATCGAATTCCTCGGGGCTGTCCTGATAATAAGAGGGCAGATAGCGGTAATATGTGGGGTTGGGGTCGGTGGCTTTGTAGTACTGCAGCGCGGTGCGGTTGTAGTAGACCGAGCGGAATGCAGCTGCGGTGTTCACCGTTGTATTCTTTTTCTTGTACAGCCAGTTCAGGATGACGGTGGGATCGAATGTTTCCGTGATGCGCGACGAACGCTTCTTGCCGTCCTGATAACCCCAGTCGGGATTGTAGAGGTTCGAGCCGGCCAGGTCGTAGGCTTCCTGATAGGTTGCACGGCCGGTAGCGCGCTGGGTGGGACCGCCGAAAGCGGTAAGCGTCAGCGAATTGTTTGCGTTGAACACTTTCTCTACCGACAGGAACAGGCCTGCAGAATTATAGAATGTGCCGGGCATCACGCCTTCCTTGGCCCAGCGGCCTATGGCGCTTATGGTGTAGGCCCATCCGTGCTTGTTCAGACCGGAAGAATATGTGGCCATGGCGCGCAGCATATAATTGGAGTTGGTGTAGGACAGCGTACCGTTGAATCCGGGTGCGTAGAGATCGGTGACAGTGTTGTAGTTCACCGCGCCGCCTATGTCGCCGAAGCCATAGTTGGCGGCGTCGAGTCCGACAGTAGTGGTCTTGTTGCGGAAAGCGCGGCTGGTCATGCCGAGCAGCGTGCTGAAGTTGAAGCGTCCGCGCACAAGGTCGTTGAACTGTATTCCGTTGATATACACGCTCTGATACATCGAGTCATAGCCGCGGTAGCGGAAGTACATAGGACCGAAGTTGTAGGATGCCGTGTTATAGTACACATTGTCATTGGCTCCCGAGAGGCTCGATACACTCTGCGAGGCGCCTTCGTCCTCGTCGACAACGGCTTCGTCGAACATAAGGTCGTTGACATCGCCGAAGTATTCCTCGTCGTCGGTGCCTGTGGGCAGAATACGGATCTCTCCGAGATCGTTGACCCCGCGGGCGATGCTGAGGTCGGCGGCATAGCTGCCGAATCCGTCGCAGGACACGACGAGCACCGCCTCGGTGCCGGCGTCGGCGTGCAGACGGAAGTCGCCGTTGAATGATGTTGTAGTGCTTTTTCCTTGGTCGCGAAGGGCCACCGTCGCGCCGCTCACGGGGCTTCCGGTGTTACCGTTCACAACGACGCCGACTATGGTCGCCGTCGACTGCGCCAAAAGCGGCATTGTTGCCGTCAGCAGCAGTAGCAGAAACAGTTTAAATCTCATAAGTTGCTGTTATTTTGGGTTTTGGTTGATATTACTCAATTATTTCCGGCTAACGGAACAAGCCGGAAGCAATTCCGAGGCTTTTCCGACAAGTGAAAATAGCGTCAAAAATAAGTATTTTTATTTAAATTGGGCAAGTTCCGGACAACAAATTATTGATTTAAGTTAAAACAGCCGACACATTTAACATTTTAATTATCCTTCACAGATTTTTTTCGGAGCACACAATATTTTTTTTGACATTTTCACTCGCTGTTGTACTTATAATTCGTATCTTTGGAGTCCCAAACATAAAAACCGTTCCACAATGAAACGAATGCTTTTCGCAGCCGCTGCCCTGCTCGTAGCCGCGGCATTTGCTTGCGCCCGTCCCGCCGACGGCAGCGCCGGTCGCCGTGTGCAGGTTGCCGGAGTGGCTTTCTACAATCTTGAAAACCTCTTCGACACCATCCCCAACAACCCTGAAGGCCGCGACATAGAATTCACTCCCGGAGGCCCGCGACAGTGGGACGGCCGCAAATACCGCGAGAAACTGCATAATCTCGCCTACGCAATATCGAACTTCACCACACGCACCACGCCATACGGGCCCGCCATCATCGGTGTATCGGAAATCGAGAACCGCTCGGTGCTCGACGACCTCGTGGCACAGCCCGAAATAGCCAAATGGAACCTGAAAGTAGTGCACCACGACTCCCCCGACGCCCGCGGCGTCGACGTAGGCCTGCTCTACAATCCCCGCTACTTCCGTCTGGAGAACGTAACCAACCACCGCCTGACAGCCGTACCGTTCCGCACTCGCGACCAGATGTGCGTCGTAGGCTCGCTTCTCGGCCAGCGCGTGGCCGTGATCGTCAACCACTGGCCCTCGCGAATCGGTGGACAGGAACAATCCTCGCCCAACCGAGAAGCGGCCGCAGCCCTCAGCAAGGCAATCGCCGACTCGCTCTGGCACGTAGATCCCGAGATAGGCGTAATGATAATGGGCGACCTCAACGACGACCCGCAGGACAAATCCTGCGCCAAAGTGCTCGGCGCACGCAAAGACATAAAAGACCTGCAGGGAGATCCCCACGGATTCTACAACCCGTTCTGGCGCATGCTCGACCGCGGCATAGGCACACTGGCCTACAAGAGCCAGTGGAACCTCTTCGACCAGATCATCATCTCCGGCAACCTCACTGAAGGCGATGACGCCGGCCGCTGGCATTTCTTCGAAGCCAAAGTGCTCAACATGGACTTCCTCAAGGACACCGAGGGCAACCGTGTGGGCTATCCAAAACGCACCTATTCCGCAGGCTCATATCTCGGCGGATACTCCGACCACTTCCCCACCGAAATTCTCCTTCGCCGCTACGTCGACAAAAAATAACAACCAATATCATTAACAACCAAACAAATCAGTTATGAAAAAATTTTTACTCGCTCTCGCAGCAGTGGCCATGTCTGTCGGCGCTTACGCCCAGACCACTATCACAGCCACACAGCTTGCAGAAGCCATCGGCACTGCAAAGAACATCGACGGCTACACCATCGACATCGAGAAGAACAACGGAACAACCGCTCCCTCACTGCACGCCGGCACAAACGCCATCCGCCTCTATGCAAAAGGTTCCATAGCAATCAGCGGTGAAAACATCTCCAAAATCGTTTTCACTCTTGCTAAAGACGCCGGCTACCGTTACACCACATTCACACCCAGCACAGGCGACCTCAATCCCGCTCAGGCAGTAGGCGACGTAGCTATCACCTGGGAAGGCAGCAGCTCAAGCGTGACATTCACCGTAGGCGAAAAAGCAACCATGGGCAGCGATGGCGCAGAAAAAAACGGCCAGATCCGTTTCACCGAAGTTACCATCTACGGTGAAGGCGGCGAAGGTCCCGTCGATCCCACCCCCACCCCCTCCGACAACGTATTTGAAGAAAGCTTCGCCGCAGGCCAGGGCCAGTTCACAATCGAAAACGTGACACTTCCCGAAGCTCTCACCTACGTATGGACCGCTGACACAAAGTACGGCTACATGAAAGCTTCCGCCTTCAAGGAAGGCGTATCGTATGCTTCGGAAAGCTGGCTGATCTCGCCCGTCATCACCCTGACACAGGACAACACTCTCGCTTTCGAACACTGCTACAACAAATTCCCCGACCTTGCTTTCGCAAAGGCAAACTGCACTCTCAACATCCGCGAAGAAGGTGGCATCTGGACTGCAGTAGAAATCCCCACATGCTCAGACAATGCGTCCTGGACATTCGTAAACTCCGGCGACATCGCCCTCGCCAACTACAACGGCAAGCGCATCCAGCTCGGCTTCATGTACCGCAGCGAAGACGGCAAATCCGGAACATGGGAAATCAAGAACCTCGTGATCAAGGGCGGCAAAGCAGGCATAGCCGACGTTGAAATCGACGCCAACGCCCCCGTTGAATACTACAACCTCCAGGGCGTACGTGTTGAAGAACCTGCCGCAGGCCTCTACATCCGCCGCCAGGGCAACAACGTAAGCAAAGTGCTGGTGAAATAATACACCATCCACGTTACAGAACCGAAAAACGCTCCGCCTCACCGCGGAGCGTTTTTTTTGTCGCCGGGCATCCCGACATAAATTTTGAATTTAGCAGAGTTTTATGTAATTTTGCGCGTCAATTTCTAAGAACGTTTGCAAAATGAACACAAAAGAAGTGATCGCCGACCTCCAGCGACGATTCCCCAATGAACCGGAGTACCATCAGGCAGTAGAAGAAGTGCTTTCATCAATCGAGGATGTCTATAACGAGCACCCCGAATTCGAGCGCTATAACCTTATCGAACGCTTGTGCATACCGGACCGCATATTCGCTTTCCGCGTGTCGTGGGTCGACGACAACGGACGCGTCCGAAACAACATGGGCTACCGCGTACAGCATAACAACGCCATCGGCCCATACAAAGGCGGCATACGCTTCCATGCTTCCGTCAACCTGTCGATCCTCAAATTCCTGGCTTTCGAGCAGACATTCAAAAACTCGCTGACCACCCTTGCCATGGGCGGCGCCAAAGGCGGCAGCGACTTCTCGCCCCGAGGCCGCTCCGACATGGAAATCATGCGCTTCTGCCAGGCATACGTGGCCGAACTCTGGCGCCATATAGGCGCCGACACCGACGTTCCGGCCGGCGACATAGGCGTAGGCGCACGCGAAGTGGGCTACATGTACGGCTACTACAAAAAAATGGCCCGCGAATTCACCGGAACCTTTACAGGTAAGGGCATCGCTTTCGGCGGCTCCCTGATCCGCCCCGAAGCCACCGGCTACGGCAACTGCTATTTCCTGCAGAACATGCTGGCCACACGCGGACTCGAAATCACCGGCCGTCGGGTAGCCATCTCCGGCTCAGGCAACGTGGCCACATACACAGCGAAAAAAATAATGGAACTTGGTGGCAAAGTCGTGTCGATGAGCGACTCCGGCGGCTCGATCATAGCCCCCGACGGTCTGACCCGCGAGCAGTTCGACTATATCTTCGAGCTAAAAACCTACATGCGCGGACGCCTCCACGAAGTGCCCGAACGTTTCCCCGAACTGCAATACCATCCCGACCGTTCGCCCTGGCGCCTGGTGCAGTGCGACATAGCAATGCCCTCGGCCACACAGAACGAGCTGAACGTGCTCGACGCCGAAGCCCTGCTTGCCGGCGGATGTTTCGCCGTCAGCGAAGGTGCCAACATGCCATCCACACCCGAAGCCGTCCACCGCTTCATCGAGGCACGCATACTCTATGCCCCGGGCAAGGCCGCGAACGCCGGCGGAGTAGCTACCTCCGGACTTGAAATGGCCCAGAACTCGCAGAAACTCTCATGGAGCGCCGAAGAGGTCGACAGGCGACTGGCAGAAATCATGCGCGGAATCCACGAGCAATGCGTGCGCTACGGCAGCGAAGCCGACGGCTACGTCAACTACGTCCGCGGCGCCAATATTGCCGGTTTCATGAAAGTGGCCGACGCCATGATGGCGCAAGGCGTGCTCTGACACCACCACACAAGCACCCAAGACTCGGCGAGCCGACGTTGTGAACCCGAATCACGATATCGGCTCGCCGAGCTTCTATTTTTCATTCTTCCATAAAGCTCCATCAAGTCACGGGTTTATGTACTCCACCGTGCCGCCGGCGCTACGCCGGTCTTTCATATTGACCTTAAAACAATCAGGGCACAAGCTTACAGAAACAAGCTTAAATGTTAATTTTTTTGTACAATCACAAAAAAAACGTATCTTTACCCGAAATGTCGGATTCGGCATTCAAAAACCACCTTAGACAACTGATTTTAAACCTAATCACATTTTTAATTGTGGAGAATAGACCTTTCTATCTAATCGGCCGCAGAAGCACGATACGTATGATCGCATTACTTATCGCTACTGTTCTCGCATTCGGTACATTGTCGGCCCAACAGCAAAAAATCAAAATTTCCCCAATCACACTTGACGAAAACGACAACACCGCACTTGCCCGCAAGAAGCTCGACGCCAACGGCAACGCGATGGCCGTCATAATAGTCGAACCGGCAACCGATTCCGGCGAATACAGTTTCGACATGGGCGGTACGCCTTTTGAAAAAGAAACGGCAAAAGTCAACGGCAAAACGATCTATCTGCTTTGGGTATCGCCCGGCGTACGCTTTGTCGACATCAGCTACGACAGCCCCAACGTCGACGGCGACCGCTGCAACTTCGGTCGCACCAAAATAGAATCAAGCAAGACCTACCGCATAAAACTCGGCGAACTCTTCCTGACCGACGCCAAGCAGTACCTTGAATTCACCATAGACCCGAAAAGCGGCGATACATATCTTGAAGTTGCCGGCGAGCCATGGAAACTCGACAGCAACGGACATGCCTCGAAATCGGTACGATTCGGCGAATACGAATATAGAGCCACAGCACCCGGCTATCACGACGAAGTGGGACGGGTCACAGTCAATGACCCCAAACAGGCCGTGCCCGTGCGGCTGATACTCCGTCCGGCATTCGGCTACCTGACAATTCCCGCTACCGAAGAGCTGAAAGGCGCCGAGATATACGTCGACAACCGCCACATAGGCACAGGTTCCGTCAATAAATACAAACTCGACTCAAAACAGGGCTATACACTCAAAATCGCAAAAAACCTGTATAACCCCTACGAGGCTTCATTCGACATCAACGACGGCCAGACCACAACCTTGACTCCTATCCTCAGCGGCAACTTCGCACGCGCCCGGATAAGCGTACCCAAAAACGCCGGCATCTACGTCGACGGTAAACTTATGGCACAAGGCGAATGGAACGGTCCGCTCGAAGAAGGCAACCACGTGATCGAAGCCAGGCTCGAAGGCCACACACCAAGCCGCAAACCGGTGAATGTGACCGACATCAAAAAACCCGTCGTCATAGACATGCCCGCTCCATCGCCCATCTTCGGCTCTCTGGAACTGACCTCAACTCCTTCCGGCGCCACCATTAAAGTCGACGGTACCGTGCGCGGCAAAACTCCGCTTGTGATTTCCGATCTTATAATAGGCAACCACAAAGTCGAACTGACACATCCCGACTACCAGCCCTGGACACAGTCCGTCACCCTCAAGCAAGGCGAACCTGTGGCTGTCAACGCCAGGATGACAAACATAATCACCGTGCGCATCAACGCTCCCCAGGACAACTACATCTACGTCAACGGAATGCGCAAGGAAGTGAAGAACGGCTACTACGAACTGCGCGGCAAGCCCGGCGAATACACCATCACCGCTCCCGGCGGATACTTCTACAAAGACTACACAAAGACCACCACATTCGACGCCGAACACCGCAGCATCACCATCAAGCACAAGCGCCGCCTGCACCAGCGCAACGACTACTACTTCAGCGCAGGCATAGGCGGAGGCAACCTATTCGACGCCGAATTCACAACCGGTTTCCACCTCGGCGGCTTCAACTTCGAAATGTTCTACAACCTGCCCTTCGCAAACAACATAGCCGGGCTGACAGCCTACCGCCCCGTCGAAGGCAGCTCGTCAGTCGACGGACAGCCCACTTACTGGGAACCCGTAGGAGGCTCCTACTCCGAACCCAAAGCTACAATGATAATAGGCGCACGCGCAGGCTGGCGCATCCTGACCCCATCGGCATTCGACATCACACCGATGATAGGCTACCGCCACGTGATTATGAAATCGAACCTCGGAGTAAGCTACGAAGACGAATGGTACAACTCATACTGCGCCAGCGGCCTTGCAGCCCTGCGCCTCTACTGGGCTTGCGGCTACAATTTCGGACTTAGCCTCACGCCCGAATACTACTTCGCCATTGCCAAAGGCGATGCCTACAGCCAGTTCTCCGAGTACTCGTCGAAAATCAAAGGCTGGGGCACCGGCTTCAGAGTGAACCTATCAGCTGTAATCATCTTCTAAGCTACGACAACCAATATGAAAGCATCGCTAAGATATATATGCGCCGCCGCGCTGACAGCCGTCGCAATGGCCGGATTCACCGCCTGCGACGACTACAACCCCGAAGAAATCCTGAAGGAAAATTACGGGGATTATGAATTCAAATTCTCCGACAAAGAATATCAGGTCACGGTCTACAACACATACTTCAACTTCCCATTCGAGGGCGGCGAGGCAAGCACATACTTTTATGCCTCGGAATCATGGAACCTGAACGACATGCCCGACTGGCTCGGCGCCAATGCGACTTCCGGCGATGGATCGCTTGAGGACCAGGAACTCATACTCACCACGCAGGAAAATTCAACCTCCGAAGCACGCACGGCAGTGATCGCAATGGTCAGCGGCAAGGACGAACTGCTTGTCGGATCGCTGATAAGCGTGTCGCAGAACGGCTCGCAACCCTACATACGCTTCGCCGACGGCGCCGCCGACTCCTATACCATCGGACGCGAAGGCGGAACAGTCAATGTGGCCATACTGACAAATGTCGAGAATCCCGAAAAGCTGAACACAACCTTCAGCAATCTCGCATGGGTGCAGGGTTCCGATATCACCGACGGAAACATGAGCGTCACCGTGGCTCCCAACACGAGCACCAACGCCCGTGAAATCACCGTTATCGTTCGCTGCGTCGACCGCCCTACCAGCTCAATCTCTTTCACCATATCCCAGGAAGGCTCTTCTTTCGGCATAAACGAAGAAACAGTTCAGGACATCCCCGTGACCGGAGGAACACTGACTGTCAATCTCACCTCGCAGAGCGCATGGCGCGCCACTGTTCCATCAGTCTGCCAGAGCTGGGTATCGGTCAGCCCCGCAAGCGGACAGGCCGGCCGGAGCCAGATCACAATAACCATAGCCCCCAACAACACCAGCGGCTCGCGAATAGGCTACGTGAACATCTATCCCGAAGGACAGCCCGAATCGGCAGGCCTGACCGTCACGCTCAACCAGAACGGCCAGCAGCTCGAAGCATCGGAAACAAGCCTGAGCTTCGACGCCGCCGGCTCGACAAGCCAGATCACTCTCAACGCCAACGTCGACTGGGTGATAAGCAGCAAACCCGGATGGATCACCATATCGCCAAATTCCGGCACATCAGGCGAGCGAGTTCTGCAATTCTCGGCTACCGCCAACCCCGGAGCGGCATCGCGCTCGGCCGATGTAGTATTCTCCGTACGCGGTTCACAGGCATCAGCTCTGACAATACATTGCGGACAAACAGGCAAATACTCAAACATTCCCGAAGATGCCATCAGCTTCGGATGGGCAGCAAGCTCCCGCACAATCTCCCTCAACACCATAGGCGAATGGCAGGCTGCACCGTCGGCCAACTGGATAAGCCTCTCGTCGACAAGCGGCACAGGCAAAGCCCAGATCACAATCAGCGTGACAACCAACAGCGGCAGCGACTACCGTCAGGGAACAATCTATGTCTATGACTCGGCGAAGCCCGGAGCATTGCCGACCGAACTGATTGTCGTGCAGGAAAATCCCTACCTGATAATCGACAACACCTCAGGGACCGTAAACGCCACAGGCGGAACCATACGTCTTGACGTGTACTCGTCCGTAGGCTCCACTGCCGAAGCATGGATCTCCGAATCGAACCATACGGCACCGTCCTGGCTATCCTACGAAATGGTAAACGAAGGCAGCCAGCGCTATTACCGCCTGTCGGCACAGCCCAACCCATCCGGCAACGACCGTGCGGCATTGTTCGTCATAAATGCCGAACAGCAGGTCAATTCCGGCAGCGGCGCAATAGAAACAAAACGAGTGCGCTATACCGTCAGACAGCTCGGCCGCCAGCTCTCTGCTTCTGTAACCGAAATCTCGCTTATGCCCGCAGGCGGACAGACTCAGACCTATACCATAACCGTCGACGGCGACTACGAAATATCCAAAGCGTCAGCCGACTTCTGGTACATCCTCTCGGCCAACAAGCTGAACAACACATTCAACATCATCGCCACACCCAATACAGGTGCATCCGTACGACGCGGAACCATCAGCATACGCCTGCTCAACGTGCCCTCCGGCGAATCTAAAGTTCTTGAAATCCCCGTCGTACAGTTCCCCGAAGGCACTAACTTCCTTCCCGGCGATTTCGGGGAAGAAGTAAACTGGGACCTTTAACACCAACCGATACATAAAAGCTCAGCAATCAATATGAAATCAGCATATTTCAACCACAACCTCATCGCGGCAGCCCTTATCGGGCTTGCCGCCGCAGGTATGGCTTCCTGCTCCGAAACCGACGCCCCCGAAGCCCCGGCCGCTCCCGGCAAGACATATCCTATGGAATGGACCGGCGGCATAGGCGAATGGAACGATGACAAAAACAGCCGCGCCGGAGCTGCCTGGACATGGCAGGACGGGAACACCGTCATACTCTTTGAATCGGATCAGACTACGGTGCTCGGACGCGCCATCTACTCGTCGGCCACAAGCAGCTGGACCTTCGAGCCTTCCAAGTCAGGCGTCACCTCCGGAGCATGTGTGGGCGTTTTCTCGCCGATCGACAATGAACCGGCCACCCAGATTCTCGTGACAAATACCGCACCGATCTTCAAAGGAAGCGGCGAGTACAGCATCGTAGAGGGTCTGTTCCGCGTAAGCATGGTCCTTAATCCTGCATGCGCACGCATGCGCTTCAAAAGCGACTCGCCTGTCGCCTTCTATGCAAACTATGCAAACGGTACCTACCGGATGAACACTAACGATTTCTTTACACCGGCGACGGCCAACAACGAATTCAGCAGCTCCCAATGGACCCATGGAAACGACGGGTTGTGGTACAGTCCTTATGTCTATATCATGGACAACATTGTTCCGCGCATCAAAATCGGCCAGACCGTCTACCGCTACAAAGCCGACGCACGCGAGCCTGAAGCGGGAATGAGCATACTGCTGACACTTCCGGGTACACCGGGCAGCGAGGAATCATGGATGTCGGCTCCGTACGTGAACTACACCACATCCATGAGCCGCAAGAACATATTTGGTACCGTCACCCACACACTTATGTCGCAGACTCTCGAAAGCGCCATCGGATTCCACCTCTTTACCGAATTGCTGTGGACTCCCTACAGCGGCACCCTGACACAGACCGAATCAAATCCATATCCGTTCGTGCTGTCGATGACACTTGGAGGCGAACAGACCACCCATCCGCTGTGCGAAATCGACGGAATGTCAGGAACCAACTGGCACATAACATCCTTGTTCAACCAGACTTCGATAGGCAACATCAAAGTTATTTCATCAGGTGGAAACGACGTCTACGTAACGCTCACCGACTTCACGATCTCCAACTTCTGACACGCACGACACCGCCTTTTAAATATGAAGAACGCCACGACATTCTCCCGCCTCGCAATGGCTGTGCTGCTTGCCGGCGCAGCCATTGCCACGGCCTCTTGCGACAAGGACAAAGACGAACCGGCGCCCGACAGCGACACGATCACCCTGCGCATAAGTGTCAACGACTACGACGCATCAGGGCAGAATGTCCATCACTGGGACGACGGCGACTGCATATTCATCTTCGACCGCCGCAATCCGGATGACTGTCTAGGCTTCGCCTGCCACATAAGCGACAGCGAGGGCTGGATTTTCAACAGAAACAGCTACAGCGGCTCCGAGAGCCGTCAGGTGCGTATCTTCCACAGCCGCACCTATGACAGCAGTTCCAACGTCTACGGCGGCTACACAAAGCTCGCGATATCCTCCTCCGATCCGGCATACATAGGCGAAGGCAACCTCAGTGTGCGCAACGGACATTTCAACCTTTCCGGCGGTCTGCGTCCGACAACCGCTCGGATCAACTTCAGCGGAGCCGCAGACGAATACATGCTCGATTACGGCATATACTCGCTCTCCATCGAATCCGGCGAATCGATGTCGACCCTCTATTGGCCGAATCCGCTACAGTACTCCGGAGAGCGCTCTTTCTACAACAATGTCATTCCACGAGTGAAAATAGGAAGCACCGTCTACCGCTATACAGGTCCTGAAGCCTCGGCGCAACTCTACGGCGGACAGACTGTAAACCTCCCGTTCCCCACCGAAAATCCGTCGCTCTGGGAATCGGCAGAATATGTCAGCACACAAAGCTCCCTGGCACAGTTCAACATCTACCCGTCATCATCGACAAAAACCATTCTCAGCGGAAACCTGCAAAGTCCTATCGGATTTCTGGTTTACCTCAACTATGAATGGCATCCATACTCCGACATCTCAACAAATCCCGACCACAACTATCCTTTTGTATGCCGCCTCTACGACGGGAACAACAGCTACAACGACATCATCCTGACCGAACTCGGCACCGGGAATCTCGAATGGACACAGTCGTTCTCATGGTCGGAAACATCATTCTCTCGAATGGATTTCGTAGCCGACGACTACGATGTCTACGTCACAGTTCCGAAAGCAATAATCGCCAACTTTTAATAAAAGACACACATCAACAACTTAACCCAATCAATATTATTTATTATGAAAAAAATGAACAAAACACTGTGCATGATAGCTATAGCTACCCTCGCACTAAGCATGGGCAGCTGCGGCGGCTCCAAGAACGCAGCCAGCATGAAAAACGAAAGCCTCGTGGAAATGACCATCTCCCAGCAGATGGCCGAAGACCGTCCCGCAACCCGCGCCTGGGGTGAAGGCACAAACTTCAACCAGTCGTTCGCCAAGACCTACGCCGAAACTCAGGCCCGTGCCGCTTTCGCCCGCATGCTCAGCAGCAAAGTGACAACAGCATCCCGTCAGGCCAACGACGCCGCACAGCAGTACAGCTCCGACGGTAAAAAAGGCCAGCAGGCCAACGATCAAGGCACCACATCCGACGCTTTCGCCCAGCAGATCGCAGACAGTACTCTGCCTGGACTTGTAGTGATCAAAACAGACACATACCGCCTCAAGGACGGACAGTACCACGTTTACGTATGTATCGAATGGCAAGGCTCTGTCAAAGAAATGGCCGCCGAACTGGCCGACAACTACAGCGCACGTGTCAAGCAGCTTATCCCCGACGAAGACCGCGCCAAAATGGAAGTGCGCCACGAGGAATTCCGCAAATCGGTAGAACAGCAGCTCAACCGCATGCGCGGCGGCAGTGCCGAATAACAAATCCGCCTCAGGCCGACATTACACAGCGAAGGGACACAACATCATTGTGTCCTTTCGCTGAAAAACACAGGCAAAGCCTCCTATACTCTCTATTATACTCTTCTCCATAAGCATACCAATCCATCCTTTTCAGGAATCTATCAATGAAAAAACTCCTACGCATAATTCTCTTCCTGCTCGTCTGCAAACCGGTGTCCGCCACAGCCCAGTCGTGGACAGAAGTGACCACAAGCGGCAACTACTACTTCGGCGAGGGAAATGGAGAATCATACGCCGAAGCCGACCAGCAGGCTCTGGCCGGACTGCTGTCGCAGATAAGCGTCAATGTAAGCGTCAACAACAAAGTCGACAACAAGCGCATGGAAAAAGACGGCAAACTGCTCTCCGACAACACCACATTTGCCGCAACCATCAACACCATCTCCCAAGGCTCGCTCGACAGCACTCAGACATTCGTGCTTTCACGCGAACCATACCACATCGGACGCTTCATAAAAAAGACCGATCTAAACAAAATCTACGCCGGACGCCGCATGAAGATACAGGAATTCATCGACGGCGCCGAACGCGCATTGACGAAAGGAAAAATCGACGTGGCCCTGAAAAGCTATTGCTGGGCGCTCGCGCTCACCAAATCCATGCAGTTCGCATCAAAAGAGCAATATAGAGGCCACACCCTGGTAACATGGATTCCGGAACGCATCGACGACATACTTTCCGATGTTAAAGTGGCTGTGACAGCCGAGGAGGGCGACGAAGTCGATCTGCTCTTCACCTATTGCGGCAAACCGGTAAGTTCCATAGACTATACTTACAACGACGGCGGAGTATGGAGCAATCTCTGCACCGCAACCGACGGTTTCGACCGCATGGTGCTCTCTCCAGGAACAAGCCATAAAATATACAACATCGATATCGAACTCGAATACCGCGGACAAGCGCAGATCGACCCCGAAGTAGCCGGAGTGCTCGCCGTAGTACCTGAAATGAAAATAAAACGCTCCTTAAAAAGCGTCCCGTCAAAGCCACAGCCCGAACTTATAGCAAAAGCACCGCAGCCAGAGTCGGCCTCCGGCCACCCCACGGCTTCACCTGCCGTAGCATCCGCACCTACAAACTCGTTCACGCAGATCGATCCTTCTATGTTCAAGCGCCCCGAAGTAATCCCTGCCTCCGAAGCGGCATCCTACAGCGCCGTGCTCAACGACGTAGTGCGCTCGATCAAACAAAAGAATTACACTCCCGACCGGTCCCACTTCACGCCCAACGGCCTCGGCATCTACAACCGCCTGCTCAAGTACGGCAACACACGCGTCGTCGGCGAACCGCAATTCTCTTTCACCCGCATGGGCGCCAATGTGGTGGCCCGCGGTCTTCAGCTTTCGTTCTCATTCAACGGAGGCAAGCGCAAACACTTCACCGAGAACATCGTATTCACGTTCAACGAAAACTCGCTGATCGACAACATCGCATTCGGTCTTGACAAAACCACAGAGGACGACATTCTCGGCAAAAGCGCATTCCCCGAAGAATCGCGCATGCTGATCGTACAATTCCTCGAGAATTACAAGACAGCCTTCGCCCTAAAACGCCTCGACTTCATAGAAAGCATCTTCGACGACAACGCCAAAATCATAACCGGTACCGTCATCAAGACCTCCACACGTACCGAAGACAACGGCTACAAAAACGACGAACGCATAATCTATAACCGCGAGACCAAGGATTCCTATCTGAAGAAACTCGCCCGCGGATTCGGCAACAAGGAATTCATCAACATACGCTTCAACGAATGCCAGGTCATGCGCCCCAGCGCCAACGACGAAATCTACGGCATACAGGTCGAACAGGAATACTATTCATCGAACTACTCCGACCACGGCTACCTGATGCTGGCCGTGAACTATACCGATCCGGAACGACCGCTTATATTCGTACGCACATGGCAGCCCGAACCCGACCCGGACTTCGGAATATACACCATTTATGACTTCCCATTCATAGGCAGCGAAAAGAAATGAAAAACACTATCATCACATCACTATTGCTTCTGAGCCTTGTCCTGACGACAGTTCCGGCGGCAGAGGCACAATCACAGTCGAAACAATCGGCGGCGGCCGCCCGACGTGCGCAGATCGAAGCCCGGCGCGAAGCACGCCGGCACCGCGAAAATGCCGACGACGAATACACCCGTTTCCGCGAAAACGCCCGTCAGGAATACAGCAACTTCCGCCAGAAAGCGAATCAGGAATACGCCGACTTCCTGCGCAAGGCATGGGAAGAATTCCGCACTGTCAAAGGAGAACCCATTCCCGACAAGGACGTCAAGCCCCTGCCCATAATCGAATACGAGAAAAAATACGACGAAAAGAAAGAAGCGCCCATTGAGAACCGCCGACTGCCCATCAAAGAACAGGTCGTCATTCCCGCACCCGAACCGAAGCCGCAACCCAAACCCGTGGAACCTATAAAGGAAGTTCCTGTTCCGGCACCGACATACTTCGATTTCGACCTCTACTCCACCCCATTGCGCGTGCGCGATTTCGAGAACTTCCGCCTCACCGACGCATCGGAAAATTCCGTGGCCGACGCCTGGAATGTACTTTCGGGCAGCAGCTACAACAACCTTATCGCCGACTGCCTCAAAATACGCGACGAGCGCAATCTGTGCGACTGGGCCTACTTCGACATGGTGCGTGCCCTGTCGGAAAAACGCTTCGGTGCCGGAAGTGACCGTGCCGCCATGCTCACCGGTTTCATTCTCAGCCAATCGGGCTACAAGATGCGATATGCACGTGTCGACGGCCATCTCGACGTACTTTTCGGCACACCGAACGTGCTCTTCAACCGCCGATACTTCTCCAACGGCGGCCTGCGCTTCTATTCCTTTTTCCGACCTGACTTCGAGCAGTGCTTCACCTACAACCGTGAATTTCCGGGAGAGCGCGCCCTGTCGCTCGACGTAAAACTTCCGCGACTCGACAGCAAAGCATCAGCGCCACGCACCATGGCGGCATCATCTTACAAATATCCCGACGTCAAGACCGATGTCAGCGTCGACGCCGCACTGATGGACTTCTACACCTCATACCCGACATCGGCCACTGCCGAAAACTTCATGACACGATGGGCCTATTACGCCCGGACTCCGCTTTGCGACCGTGCGAAATCAACCCTTTATCCGATGTTGCGCGCACGCACGCAGAACCTCGACAAACTCGCCGCCACAGAACTAATCCTCAACTGGGCGCAACAGTCGCTCCCCTACGGCTACGACGACGAAATATGGGGCGGCGACCGCGCTTTCTTCCCCGATGAAACCCTGTTCTATCCCAAATGCGACTGCGAGGACCATGCCATACTGTTCGTCAGACTTATCCGCGATATCCTCGGACTCAAGACCGCACTCATATATTATCCCGGACATCTCGCATCGGCCGTAAACTTCCCGGCCGGGAGCATGGCCAAAGGCGATTATGTCGACATAGACGGCGAACGCTTCTATATATGCGACCCGACCAGCCACAATCCTGTCGGAGTATCTATGCGCGGCTTCCCGCCGGAAAATGCTACCGCTATCATAGTGGAATAACGACAGGATACAACAATACAAAAAAGATCCCAAGCCAATCGAAAACTTTGGGATCTTTTTTTCACAAGACGCACAATTATTAATATATATCAATAACACTATATTTTTTTTCATTTATCTTTGTCAACGACAATGTACGCAAATCCATCGGCCGCAGATGCTAAAGGACTCTAATCTGCGGGGATAGGAGCATAAAACACATCAGAGTCCGGATATGTACGCAATGAGAAAACTGTCCTTACTTGTGCTGTTGGCGGGATTGGCCTGCCAGACGGTGCAAGGCTTCGGCATTTCCGCCCAAAGCAACCAATTGGCTCAAAAAACGAGTGTGACGACAGAAATTCCGTCGCTTTTACGCCCTGTAAGCAAATCCAACGATCTGCTTATTCCCACCCGCGGAGTGACAGAACACGGACTATTCCGTGTTCCCGGTTTCAATACTGCACGCCGCAACATCGCCAAAGCACCGGCTGCCGGCTCCGAACCTATCTACGGAACAGTTGTGTACTCAGAGGCCTGGCCGGGTTCACAAGCCCGCTTCGGTGTTTACGAGCTTCCCACAAACACCGTTCCTCAACAGCTCGAAGCGATTTATCTGGACAACAAAATGTATGCCAACGGTGGCGCCGTATATGCCGCCGGAGAATATATAGTGACCAATTACGTCGTTTACGAAAGCACGAGTATCGTCCCCCTGAGCTATATCTACGACGCATCGACGTGGGAACTCAAAGGGCGCGTCGACGGCGACCTGACATCCATGGCTACCGATATGGCCTACGACGAGATTACCGAACAAATTTACGGATGCTTCTACAGCGCCGACGGCTCTCAGATGTCATTCGGAGTGCTTGACCCGCTCCGGGGACGCTCAACCCGCATCAGCACCATATCCACAGCCTGGAATGCCTGTGCCGTTGATCCCTCGGGCGTGCTTTACGCAATCGACATGAACGGCATACTGTCGACCGTCAACAAAAGCACAGGCGAAATGACGACTGTGGGCGACACAGGCTTGCGCCCGCGATATATTTCCTCAGCAACCTTCAACCCGCTCACCGGTAAAATGTACTATGTATGCTGCCCAAGCGTGGGACAGTCTTACCTCTACGATATAAACACCGAAACCGCAGAACCGACACTACTCTACGAACTGCCCGGCGGCGAAGGCATAACCGGTCTTTACATACCCCGCGCAGCATCCGGACTCGAATCCCCGGCCGCTGTTTCAAATCTCGAACTACTCCTTGACGGTGCATCCCTGAGTGCCACAATCGCATTCGACATGCCCGCCGAAAACTATGGAGGTGCCCCCATATCCGGCACCTTGGGCTACAACATAATCGTCGACGGCACAATCTATACAACAGGCACAGCCGAAGCAGGACAACACGTCACCGTGCCCCTGACCGTCGAAAAAGCAGCGACCTACAATATAGCAGTCGAAACCACCTCCGACAAAGGAAACGGACCCAAAACACGTCTGGTACGCTTCATCGGAGCGGACAGCCCGTCACCTGTCCACGACTTGTCCCTGACCGCTCTCGGAGAAAACCGTTACTCATTATCGTGGACACCCGTCACCACAGGAGAGAACGGCGGATACATTGACCCCTCGGCAGTGACATACACTGTCACCCGCTACACAAAAGCCGAAAGCACCGTAGTGGCAAACGCATTGAGCCAGACCTCATTCAGCGACATATTCACACCCGAGAACGGTGCATCACCTCTCAGCTACGGCGTATCTGCCAACATCGAAGGATACACCACCGCAGAAGCCATCTCCAACGTGATAATCGTCGGAGCATACTCCGCTCCATACAGCGAAGACTTCGGTACCGACCGCACCGACAACACCCCGTTCAGCGACTATACAGTCATCGATGCCGCCAACGACGGCAAGACATGGCAGAAATACAACACCAACGCCAACGGCAACTGCTGGGCTGCCTACTACCCGTCGTCCGACAGTCGAAAGGACGACTGGCTGATAACTCCGCCAATATACCTCGAAGGCGGAAACCAGTACGACTTCTCTTTCGACGCCGGCACATTCAGCAACCGCTATCCGGAAACATTCGAGGTGGCTTTCGGCACAGAGCCGACAGTAGCCGGAATGTCTACAACGGTCATTGAAGAAACGACAGTTGTGACCGAAACCGCAAAAACGAGGAACTACACCGCAAGCGTAGTCATCAAAGAAAGCGGCATATACTATTTCGGCATACATGCAACGACCGTCGGCAATTCATTCTACCTCTATGCCGACAACATCAAAATATCCTCACCACGAAGCACCGAAAGCCCGGCCGCAGCCACGGATTTCACAGTCACACGACACTGGGACGGCTCGATTAAAGCCGACCTTAAGTTCACGGCACCTGTACTCACCGCATCAGGAAAAAAACTCGAATCCATCGACAAGATCGAAATCCTCCGCGACGGAGAGCTCGTGCACACCATACAGCCCGTACTCGCCCCCGGGCTCACCATGACTTGGACCGACGACGACCGCACCATGACCCGCGGCGACCACATCTACACCATCGCCGCCTACAATGGAGCCGGCCGCGGCAACGAAGCCCAGGCTGAAGCATTCATAGGCGTGAACCGCGCGGAAGAAGTTCCCAACCCACGGGCCGAGCTGACAGAAGTGCCCGGACAGGTACGCATAAGCTGGGATGCGCCGTCAGTCGATATCAAAGGAGAACCGCTCAATCTCGATATCGTCACTTACAGCATCCTTTCCACCGATAAGGAAAACAACATAATATCCATAGCCTCCGGCCTTAAAGAACTCGAATATATCGATCAGGCCGTGCCCGACGGCGCAGAACAGATGTTCAAAAGCTATGCCATTGTAGCGGTAACCGACGCCGGAATGTCGTCAGCGGCAGCCACCGACATCGTTGTTCCCGGGCCGGCTTACGAAATGCCTTACACCGAAAGCTTCACCGGCCACACTCCGACACACATTATCGGCACAATAAGCCACGATCCCGAAGAGTACAGTGTCTGGGGTTTCTATTCCGACACATCGCAGGACGGCATTGTTTCACAGGATGCCGACGACGGCTACGTGGTCTACAGAGCCAAGACCATAGGCGCCCGCTCGGCCATCACAAGCGGTAAAATCCGTATAAACGACGGTCCGCATCCGGTTCTGTCGTTCTACTTCCTTGTCACCGATCCGAGCGACGCAAACACCTATGAAGTAGAAGTGACATCCGAAGGCCGCAAAGAAATAATAGCTACCGTCACTAACCTCGGCCGTACCAATGTCCGCAGTTGGGAACGCGCAGTCGTGCCTCTCGACAAATACGCCGGTAAGGAAATCCAGATCGCACTCTGGGTCACCTGCATACAGGGTGAAAACGGAGCCATGGGTTCTGCCGCATTCGACAACTTCAGAGTATTCAACAACTTCGACCACAACCTCACCGTCCGCGAATTCGACTGTTCTTCAATTTTCGATATCAACACCGATTCAAAGATACGCGCCATTGTAGAAAACCTCGGCACTAAACGCGCCGAAAACTACCGTGTCGACCTTTTTATCGATGGAGATCCCGCAGGTAGCGTCGACGGTCCGGCTATCAATCCTATGTCAAGCGCCACCGTCACATTCACACACCGGTTCACAAACCTCGACCCGGAAAAAGCTGAAATAGTGGCACAAGTGGTATACGATGCCGACCAATATCCCGACGACGACCTTTCACCGGTGATGAACGCCACGATCCTGTTGCCCGACTATCCCGTACCCGCAGGTCTTAAAGCACGCTATACAAGCGGATCAGGCGTCGAACTGAACTGGGAACCTGTGGCAGACCATCACACACGTCCGGTGGCTTTGCTCGAAACATTCGAAGACTACGACTCATGGGAGAAAGAGAACATCGGACAATGGCTGTCGATAGACCGCGACGGGCATCGTCCCGCAAGCTTCGAGGAAATAGAATTCCCCGTAGGCACCGACCCGTTGGCATTCTTCGTCCTTGACAACAACGGGCTGAACGCATCTTTCGCCGCTCATTCAGGAAACAAGATGCTCTCAAACCTGCCTGCCAAAGGCGACACAGGTTCGGACGTCAACGACTGGCTGATCTCTCCCGAACTCAACGGCTCGGCACAGACCCTCAGCTTCTATGCTCGCAGCTATCACAACTCCTACCGCGAAACATTCCAGATACTGCTCTCCGACAGCAATAACGAATGCAATAGTTTCAACAGCATAGCACAGTATTCATTCATTTCCAACAACTGGCAGCGCTATGAATTCGATGCCCCGGCAGGAACAAAATTCTTTGCCATAAGGTGCATTTCCAAAAACGAGTACATGCTCCTGCTCGACGACTTCACGTTCATAGCCAAAAACGGTCCGGTCGACCTCACACGTCTGACAGGCTACAATATCTACCGCGACGGATTCCGCATAAACGAACAACCCGTCACGGGACTCACATTCACCGACCCCGACGGAAGAGCTTCGAACTATATCGTCACAGCCGTCTACGACAAAGGCGAGTCACGCCCATCCGATGTAGCCAACCCCGACTTCTCGGGAATATGCGGTGCCGAAGCGCTTAACGCCGTCATTCGCGTCGAAGGCCGTGAAATCGTAGTCACAGGCGCCGGCGAACGCACCGTAAGAATCTGCGGTGCCGACGGTCGGGAAATCCCGATGTACAACCGTGGCACAGACCACATTCGCGCAAGTGTCGTTCCCGGTGTATACATGGTTTCCATAGGTTCAACTACAGTGACAAAAGTAATCGTACGCTGAACATTCCAGACCCTCTGACAGTCAGCCGCCGCATATCCAAAAGGACACGCGGCGGCTGTTTTTGTCATTTTTCCATAATTAGCGACGAAAAAGATTAATGATTCAAACTTTTTATGTAAGTTTGTAAGGTCTTCCGACGGCACAACAAGCCTCGGCCGGCACAACCTTAGACTAATAGCAAAACTGAATACTCAGCTCCACCATAATACCCAGTATCCATGTTAGAGAAGACAAACGTTAAAGTCCTCGACAAAGTCGTCGTCCGTTTCTCCGGTGACTCCGGCGACGGCATGCAGCTTGCGGGAAACATCTTCACCAATGTTTCCGCAGGTCTTGGCAATCAGGTATGCACCTTCCCCGACTATCCTGCAGAAATCCGTGCCCCACAAGGCTCACTCAGCGGTGTATCGGGCTTTCAGGTCAGTGTAGGCAACGGCGTACACACACCCGGCGACAGCTGCGATGTGCTTGTGGCGATGAATGCCGCCGCCCTCAAGCAGAACCATCGCTTCCTAAAACCCGGCGGCGTAATAATCGTCGACATCGACTCCTTCCGCGAGTCCGATCTTCGCAAAGCCCTCTACGCCACCGACAAGCCATTCGAAGAACTGGGTATAAAAGCTCAGATTGTCGAAGTGCCGGTCACCACCATGACCCGTGCCGCACTGGCCGAATCGGGACTCGACAACAAGAGTGTGCTCAAATGCCGCAATATATTTGCATTAGGCCTTATATGCTGGCTGTTTGACCGCCCGCTTGAAAGCGCAGTTCATCATCTGCGCAAAAAATTCGGAAAGAAACCCGCAGTGTTCGAGGCCAATGCCACAGTCCTGCGTGCAGGTTTCAACTACGGCTCCAACATTCATGCCTCCGTTTCGACATACCGTGTCGAAACAGCCGACCCGCGCCCCGGCACATACACCGACATAAACGGCAACACAGCCACAGCATGGGGGCTTATAATGGCCTCTGAAAAATGCGGACGTCCGCTGTTTTTAGGATCATACCCCATCACTCCGGCCACCGATATTCTTCACGAACTTGCCAAGCGCAAGGATCTCGGGGTGAAAGCCGTACAGATGGAAGACGAAATCGCCGGCGTATGCTCGGCCATAGGCGCCTCTTTCGCCGGCAATCTTGCCGTGACCTCAACTTCAGGTCCCGGACTGGCACTTAAAAGCGAAGGCATCGGTCTGGCCGTAATCGCCGAGCTTCCGTTGGTTGTAATCGACGTACAGCGCGGAGGACCGTCCACCGGCCTCCCGACCAAGACAGAACAGACCGACCTGCTTCAGGCTCTTTACGGCCGCAACGGAGAATCTCCGGTACCCATAGTCGCACCCGCATCTCCGACCGACTGTTTCGACATGGCTTTCGAGGCTTGCCGAATCGCAGTAGAACACATGACCCCCGTCATACTTCTGAGCGACGCATTCATTGGAAACGGTTCATCGGCATGGCGAATCCCCGACGACGGCGACTATCCCGCCATCCGCACTCCCTATGTTCCCGAAGAAAAACGCCGGGACTGGACACCCTACCTGCGCAGCGGCAACGGCGCGCGCTACTGGGCTATCCCCGGCACCGAAGGACTGACACACCGCCTCGGAGGTCTTGAAAAAAATCCTGCAACGGGCGCGATATCTACCGATCCCGCCAACCACGAAACCATGGTGCGCCTTCGTCAGGAAAAAGTCGAACGCATTGCCGACGACATTCCGCCTCTCGAAGTAAAAGGCGACCATAGAGCCGATACCCTGCTGATAGGCTGGGGCGGAACGTTCGGGCATCTGATGTCGGCCACCGACGAACTTTGCGCCGACCACTGCCGCGTCGCTCTGGCACATTTCCGCTACATCAGGCCTCTGCCTGCAAACACGGCCGAGGTGCTGCGCCGCTACCGCCGCGTGGTCGTAGCCGAACTGAACACAGGCATGTTCGCCGACTACCTTCAGGCAAAATTCCCGGATATAAATTTCCGCCGTATCAACAAGATACAAGGCCAGCCTTTCTCAGTAGGCGAAATAAAGGAACAACTTATCAAATTCATGGATTAAGCAATGGAAGACAACAACAGCCCCCAGTATAGTCCCGCGGATTTTCGCAATCGGCAACCCGCACGCTGGTGTGCCGGATGCGGCGACCACGCCATCCTAAACACCCTCAACAAGGCAATGGCGGCACTCGGAGTGCCACCTCACCGCACAGCCGTCATTTCCGGCATAGGATGTAGCTCACGTCTGCCTTACTACATGGATACATACGGCTTCCACACGATCCACGGACGCGCGGCAGCCATAGCCACAGGTTTCAAGATCGCCAACCCGGAAATGACCGTATGGCAGATTTCAGGCGACGGCGACGGCCTTGCCATTGGCGGCAATCACTTCATCCATGCCGTACGCAGAAACATCGACATAAACATAATCCTGTTCAACAATAAAATCTACGGACTCACAAAAGGACAGTATTCACCCACCAGCGACCGCGGATTCGTATCCAAATCAAGCCCTTACGGCACTGTTGAAGATCCTTTCATACCGGCAGAACTGGTGTTCGGTGCACGCGGTAACTTCTTCGCCCGCTCCATCGACGTAGACCTGGCAACATCCCAGGAAGTCATGACTGCCGCCGCGCGTCACGAAGGCACCTCTGTCGTGGAAATACTTCAGAACTGTGTGATATTCAACAACGGGATACACAACCGCATCACAGACCGCGAAGTACGGGAAGAACGTACGATCCACCTGCGCCATGGCGAGAAAATGCTCTTCGGAGCCAACAACGAACGCGGACTCGTGCGCGACGGTTTCCTTCTGAGAGCAGTAACCGTCGGAGAGAACGGATATACACTTGACGACATTCTGGTTCACGACGCACACACAGCGTCAAACTTCCTGCACCAGCAACTTGCGATGATGGACGGCCTTGGAGAACTGCCCCTTGCCATCGGCGTGATCCGCGATGTCGAGGCACCGGTCTATAACCGCTGCCTCGACGAGCAAGTCGCATCCGTGCGTGCATCCAAAGGATTCAACTCACTGCGCGAGATGATACTCTCGGGCGACACCTGGCAGGTCGGCCACAGCGAGTAAAACGAACACGCATTCCGGATAGACGGATCTTCGCCCGACACACACGTCCGGAGAAGATCCGTTTTTTTCATAAACATTAAACTTTTAGACATTTAAACTGTCCTATCAGAACAATCGGACGCCACGGATTTGGCAAGGTAAAGCTTTTTTGTTAATTTAGCATCCCAAAACTTACGAACACATGCGTACATACGCATAAAAACATAATGTTTTCACAATGCACAAGAACAGACACCGTTATTGCGTAATCATGTGCGGCGGCATTGGAAGTCGCTTCTGGCCTTACAGCCGCGCACGCCTCCCCAAACAATTCATCGACTTTCTGGGCACAGGGCGTACACTTCTCCAGATGAGCTTCGAACGTATCAGCACGGTAGTCCCAAAAGAAAACATCCTTGTGGTGACAAACAGACGCTATGCCGACCTTGTCCGCGAGCAATTGCCTGAGATCACCGAAAATCAGATCCTGCTTGAACCGGCACGCCGCAACACGGCTCCATGTATAGCCTGGGCCGCATGGCACATCGCCGCACGCGACCCGGAAGCTTCGTTAATAGTAAGCCCCAGCGACCATGTAATAACCCGCGAGAACGATTTCGAATCCAGTGTCTGCACCGGTTTTGAATTCGTCGAAAGCCACGACGCGCTTCTTACACTCGGAATCGAACCGACACACCCCGAAACCGGTTACGGATATATACAGGTCGACGATGCCATAGACGGAGGAATCTGCAAAGTGAAGACATTCACGGAAAAACCCGACATCGAACTGGCAAAAGTATTTGTCCGTTCAGGTGAATTTTTCTGGAATTCAGGAATATTTCTGTGGAGCGTGAAAGCCATACGCGAAGCCATACGCAACCATGTGCCTGACATCGCGGCCGTTTTCGACTCCGCCCCCGAAGGCACATTCGCCGACCACGCCGCCGAAACGGAATTCATAGACCGGGCTTTCCCGGGATGCGTAAGCATATCGATAGACTACGCCGTGATGGAACGCGCATCCAATGTCTATGTCGAAACCGTAAACTTCGGATGGAACGACCTCGGCACATGGAGCGCCCTCTACGACATGTCGCCAAAAAACCGCGACTCAAACGTCACGCAGAACTGCTCGGTGCTTACATACAATTCCACCGGCAATATTTTCGCTATACGGGGCGAAAAACTTATCGTAGTGGACGGGCTGAAAGACTACATCGTCGCCGACGCCGACGGCGTGTTGCTCATCTGTCCGAAAGAACGCGAACAGGAAATAAAACGCATGGTCACCGACGCAAAAGTGAAATTCGGCGACAAATACGAATAAACGTTTACAGTATAAAGTTAAAAGTTTACAACTCAGATATTAATTATGTCACTCGATAAAATCATATCGGAATCAGTATCCAAGGCGGTAAAAGCTCTTTACGACGTTGATACCGACCCCGCGGCAATCGTTCCGCAGGCAACTCGCAAAGAATTTGAAGGCAATCTTACCGTAGTTGTATTTCCCTGGGTAAAAGCCGCCCGCAAAAGCCCCGAAGCCACAGGTGAGGAAATCGGCCGATGGCTGGTGGAAAACGAAGCTGCCGTGGAACGCTTCAATGTGGTGAAAGGCTTCCTAAACCTTGTCATCACACCCACATACTGGAACTCCGTACTCGCAGGCATCGAATCCGACGAGAACTACGGCACCATAGCCGCGACGGCCGACAGCCCTCTGGTAATGGTGGAATATTCGTCGCCGAACACCAACAAACCCCTTCACCTCGGTCATCTGCGCAACATCCTGCTGGGCTACAGCCTCTCGCAGATTCTCAAAGCATGCGGCAACCGCGTGGTAAAGACCAACATAGTCAACGACCGCGGCATACACATCTGCAAGTCCATGCTCGCATGGCAGAAGTGGTTCGACGGCCGCAAGCCTGCCGACGCAGGCGTCAAAGGCGACCATCTGGTGGGCGACTGCTATGTCGCTTTCGACAAGCACTACAAAGCCGAACTTGCCGAACTGAAAGCCCGCGGCATGAGCGACGAAGAGGCCGAAGCCGCATCCACACTTATGGCCGAAGCCCGCGAGATGCTGCGCCGCTGGGAAGCGCGCGACCCTGAAATACGCGCCCTCTGGCAGGAGATGAACACATGGGTTTACGACGGTTTCGACGCCACATACCGCCGCATGGGTGTGGATTTCGACAAAATATATTATGAATCGGAAACCTACCTCGAAGGAAAAGAAAAAGTACTTGAAGGATTGGATAAAGGAGTTCTTTACCGCCGCGAGGACGGTTCGGTATGGGCTGACCTTACAGCCGACGGACTCGACCACAAGCTGCTGCTGCGCAGCGACGGCACCTCGGTCTACATGACTCAGGACATAGGCACGGCGAAACTCCGCTTCCGCGACTACCCGATCGACAAAATGATATATGTCGTAGGCAACGAGCAGAACTATCATTTCCAGGTACTCTCTCTACTGCTTGACCGTCTGGGGTTCAGCTGGGGCAAAGACCTGGTACACTTCAGCTACGGCATGGTAGAACTACCCGAAGGCAAAATGAAAAGCCGCGAAGGGACAGTGGTCGACGCCGACGACCTGATGGCCGAAATGGTCGACACTGCCCGCGAAGTATCGCAGCAGCTCGGCAAACTCGACGGACTCAGCGATGCAGAAATCGCCGATATTGCTGAAACGGTAGGTATGGGCGCGCTGAAATACTTCCTGCTTAAAGTCGACCCGCGCAAGAACATGACGTTCAACCCCAAGGAATCGATCGATTTCAACGGCAACACAGGTCCTTTCATACAGTACACCTACGCACGCATCCGTTCTGTACTCCGTCGCGCCGAAGAGGCCGGATTCAAGCATGCCGATTACATGAACGTAACTCCCAACGAAAAGGAAATCGCCCTTATACAGCGTCTTGGCGACTATCCCGCAGTCGTGGCCGAGGCCGGACGCAGCTATTCGCCCGCCCTGATAGCCAACTACGTCTACGAGCTTGTAAAACAATACAACCAGTTCTATCACGACTGCTCGATCCTTCGTGAGGAAGATGCCGCCATCTGTTCCCTGCGTCTGGCTCTCAGCGACGCCACCGCACGAGTGATCCGCTCGGGCATGGCTCTGCTCGGTATCCGTGTGCCCGAGCGCATGTGATTACAATTGACAATCTATAATTTTTTAAAGACAGACAACAATGTTCAACAACAATCAGAACTACAACAACGGCTACGACACAGTAGCCCTGCAGCGTACCGTCGCCGGCACCATGAAGCGTGTCTACGTCAAGATGACGCTCGGTCTTATAGTGACCGCACTGGTATCCCTGTTCTGTGCCTCCAGCACCGGCTACCTGACATTCCTGTTCAACAACAGATGGTTCATGTGGGCGCTCGTAATCGCTGAATTCGCACTCGTATTCGGGATCAGCGGTGCCATCAACCGCATGAGTTCGGCCGTAGCCACGGCGCTCTTCTACCTCTTCGCCGCTGTCAACGGCGCCATGCTATGCACCATTTTCCTGGCCTACAGCCCCGGCTCTATAGCCAAGACATTTTTCATCACCGCCGGTACATTCGGCGCAATGAGCGTCTATGGCTACTTCACGCCTAACGATCTGAGCCGCTGGGGATCGTTCCTGTTCATGGCTCTTATCGGACTGATCATCGCCTCGCTGGTCAACATCTTCATGCACAGCTCAACCCTCGACTGGATCATCTCCATCGCAGGCGTAATCATATTCGTCGGCCTGACCGCATGGGACACCCAGCAGATCAAACGCATGGCCATGGAGATGCCCGGCGAACATCTGGGACGCCTCGCCACTCTGGGCGCGCTGTCGCTCTACCTCGATTTCATCAACCTTTTCCTATATCTGCTCCGTTTCTTCGGTAACTCAAGAGATTGATGCCTGCCGACAGCCGCCTGTACCGCTCCATATTCCGCCTGGCCCTGCCCATACTTGCCGGACAGCTGGGCAACATAGTCGTAGGTTTTGCCGACAACATAATGGTCGGCCGCTACTCGACCGAAGCTCTCGCATCGGCGGCTTTCGTCAACAATGTTTTCAATGTGGCCCTGCTTTGCATAATGGGCTTCACATACGGCCTGACGCCGCTTATCGGCGCTATGTATGCCCGCGGCGAGAACGATGGCATAGGCCGCACCCTACGCCGCGGACTCAGGATCAACATCATTTTCACGCTCATCATCATGTCGGTGATGGGCGTGCTCTATTTCTACATCGACCGCCTCGGACAGCCGCAGCACCTGCTGTCAATTATCAGACCATATTACCTGATCTACCTTGCCGGACTGCTGCCCGCATCGCTTTTCAACGTATTCGCCCAATGGAGCTACGCCGTCGGCAACACCCGCCTGCCGACCTATATAATCCTGTCGGCAAATGTGCTGAACATCATCGGCAACTACATCCTTATCTACGGGCACTTCGGAGCGCCTGAAATGGGACTGACCGGAGCCGGCATATCCACTCTTATAGCCCGCAGCCTTTGTCCGCTTGCCATCATGGCGGCGTTCTTCTTCGTAAAATCCAACCGCCGCTACCATGCCGGTTTCAGCGGACGGGCAAAGGCCGAGGCTCCGTCGACGGGCAAGATTATAGTGACGTCGTTTCCCGTGGCCATGCAGATGAGTTTCGAAACCGCCGCATTCTCCGGCGCGGCTGTCATGGCCGGATGGATAGGCACAGTCGAACTGGCCGCGTTCCAGATTATAGTCATAACAGGCACACTCGGATTCTGCGTTTACTACAGTTTCGGTGCCGCCACAGCCGTAATGGTATCGCACCGCGCAGGCCTGTCGGACCGTGCGGGAATGCGTCGCGTGGCATGGGCCGGCTATCGCGTGCTGCTATGCGTCATGACCTTGTCATGCCTGACTTTTATCTTTTTCGGGCGTCCTGTCATGGGTGCGTTCAGCTCCGATCCGGCAGTGGTAAGCATGGCCGCCGGACTGCTCATGCCGCTTCTGCTCTATCAGGTAGCCGACGCCACACAGATAAACTTCGCCAACGCTCTGCGCGGCACAGCCCACGTGCTGCCCATGCTCTACATTGCCTTGGTAAGCTACATAATCGTCGGGCTTCCCTCCACCTACCTGCTCGGCTTCACATGCGGTCTGGGAATCTACGGCATTGTGCTCAGTTTTTCAGTCAGCCTTATACTCGCCGCCGTCCTTTTCCTCTTTTTCTTCCTGAGAGCTACCCGCAGTCCACGATAAAAATTTTTATTGGCGGATTCGCGTGTAAACATTATCTTTGTGAAAACAAAAATACCTGTTAAACCGAAACTACAAACAAAAACCGGAATGGCACCCAAATACAAAAGAATACTGCTCAAACTCAGCGGCGAATCGCTGATGGGACATCAGGGCTACGGAATCGATACCGAACGGCTTAACTCATACGCCGAACAGATCAGACAGCTCGCGGCACGCGGAATCGAGATCGGCATCGTTATCGGCGGCGGAAATATCTTCCGCGGCCTTTCGGGAGCCGCCAAAGGCTTCGACCGCGTCAAGGGCGACCAGATGGGCATGCTTGCCACTGTCATAAACTCCCTCGCTCTCAATTCCGCCCTGGAGTCCATAGGAGTGCGCGCACACGTGTTCACATCCATCAACATGTTCCCAATAGGCGAGCACTACAGCCCTATGCGCGCCGCCGAAGCGCTTGCCAAAGGTGAAATAGCCATCATAGCCGGCGGCACCGGCAACCCGTATTTCACCACCGACACAGCCTCGGCACTGCGCGCCGTAGAAATCAAAGCCGACATAATGCTGAAGGGCACCCGCGTCGACGGCATCTACACAGCCGACCCCGAGAAAGACCCCACAGCGACAAAATTCGAACAGATCACCTACGACGACGTCCTGCGCCTGGGCCTGAAAGTCATGGATGCAACAGCGACCGCCCTATGCCGCGAAAACGGAATGCCTATTGTAGTATTCGACATGGACACCCCCGGAAACCTCGCAAAGGTAATCGACGGAGAACCCATCGGAACCGTTGTCTACTGACAACACGCCTAAACTCTAAATCAAACTATAAACTAAAGAATATGACCGACGTCAACACTTACCTCGTTCCGGCCGAAGAAAAGATGGAAATGGCCGTCGCTTACCTCGACGAAACACTCTCGCGCATACGCGCAGGAAAAGCTAATGCAAAAATCCTCGAGGGCATACGCGTGGAATACTACGGAAGCCCGGCTCCACTGACCAACGTAGCTAACGTCAGCGTTCCTGACGCACGCACCATTGTCATCACCCCATGGGAAAAAGCCATGTTCAAGGAAATCGAGAAAGCCATCATCAACTCCGAACTGGGAATTATGCCCGAAAATAACGGCGAAGTCATCCGTCTGTCCATTCCGCCGCTGACCGAGGATCGCCGCAAAGCGCTCGTAAAGCAGTGCAAAGGCGAAGCCGAACAAGCCAAGGTGTCGGTGCGCAACGCACGCCGCGACGCCATCGACGGACTGAAAAAAGCCATCAAGCAGGGAATGCCCGAAGACGTGGAAAAGGACGCTGAGGCAAAAGTGCAGAAAGCCCACGACAAATTCCTGAAAAAAATCGACGAAGTGTTCGCCGCCAAGGAAAAAGAAATCCTTACCGTGTAATTCTTCTTCGACGTCGACGACAAACAACAGGCTGCGCTGTAATTAAAAGTTACGGCGCAGCCTGTTTTGTTGGATTCGCGTTATACGCATGTTTCCGGACGTGC